>NZ_CAJSLV010000070.1:0-46537 GCF_907177275.1 Actinacidiphila cocklensis | reverse complement strand
TTGCCGGAGCCACCACCGGCGCAGCCGGTACCCCGCCCACCGCCGGAGGCATGAGCGGGGTGGGTTGGGGCCAGGTGGTGGGGAGTGGGGGGAGGGGTGGGGGGAGGGTCAGGAGGGTTTGGAGGGGGGTGGGGAGCCAGGGAGTGGGGGGGCGATGGTGGGTGGCCTGCGTGACCATCGCGATGACCTGGGAGGGGGACGGCCGCAGGGCCGGGTCCTTGATCAGGCAGCGGGTGACGATCTCCCGCAGCTCACCCGGCAGTTCGGAAAGGTCGGGCTCCTCGTTCAGCGGGCGCACGCCGAAGGGCGGCACTCCGATGGCCGCGTAGGCGGCGAGCTGCCCGAGGGCGAAGACGTCGGTCGCGGGGACCGGCGGCCGGTCGGCGGCCTGCTCCGGCGAGGAGAACGCCGGGATGCCGGGCGCGTCGGCGGCGGCGCGGGTGACGCCGTAACCGGTGACGCGCGGCCCGTCCGCGGCGAGCAGGACCGTGCCAGGGCCGAGCCCGGCGTGGACGACCCCGGCGTGGTGCACGGCGCGCAGCGCCTCCGCGACGCCGGCGACCAGGCGCAGCACGACGGGGACGGGCAGCGGCCGCCCGGTGTCGGAGACGGCCGCGTGCAGCGTGAGCGCGGGTACGTAACCCGCGGCGAGCCAGTAGCGGGAGCCGTCGTGGCCGCTGCCGAGCACGGGCACGGTGTACGGCCCGTGCACCCGGCGTACGGCCTGGACGTCGTGTTCGAACGCGGCCGCGAAGCCCGAGCGGGCGGCCAGCTCCGGCCGTACCGCGGTCAGGGCGACGGGCCTGCCGTCGGGCGCGTAGGCGAGGTACACCGGGCCGAGGGCGCCGACGCCGAGCCTGGCCGCGATGCGGTGCCCGCCGACGACCGCGGGGTCGTCGGGCGCGGGCGGCTGATAGAGCGGCCCGGGGTGCCCGGCCTGCCCCGCGTACCCGGGGTGGACCTCGCCGCCGGTGTGCTGAGCGCCCATCAGTCCCCGTTCCTCGGGCCTACGCGGTCGAGCCCGCCGACGCGCCGTGCGGGCACGTTGCCCGGGTCGGCCGGGGGAGGAAGGAATGCGCGGGCACACCCTCGTCACCCCGTTCCCGCCCCCTGGCCAGACGATACCGGAACACGCCGACCCGTCCGCGGCCTGTTCCGCTGCGGGCGCGCACACGGTAAGCAGGAGGCATGGACACAAAGGGCGAGGTGGCCGGGCTGCTGCTGGCGGCGGGCGGGGGGCGGCGGCTCGGCGGGCGGCCGAAGGCGCTGCTGCCGTACGGCGGCCGCCCGCTGGTGGAGCACGCGGCGCGCGCGCTGCGGGAGGGCGGCTGCGGCCCGGTGCACGTGGTGCTGGGCGCGGCGGCGGACGAGGTGCGGGCCACCGCGGAGCTGCCCGGCTGCGTCCTGGTCGACAACCCGCACTGGCCGGACGGCATGGGCTCGTCGCTGCGCGCGGGCCTGGCGTCGCTGGCCGCCGCGGCGGTGCGCCCGGCCGCGGTGGTGATCGCGCTGGTCGACCAGCCGGGCGTGGGCGCGGCGGCGGTCGCGCGGGTGGTGACGGCGGCCAGGGCCTCGGACGACCTGCTGTCGGCGCTGGTGTCGGCCGCGTACGGCGAGCGCCGCGGGCACCCGGTGGTGATCGGCGCCGCCCGCTGGGCGGGGGTCGCGGGCAGCGCGGGCGAGGACCGGGGCGCGCGGACGTATCTGCGGGAGCACGCGGAGCAGACGCTCCTGGTGGACTGCTCGGACGTCGCCGACCCGGCGGATATCGACACCCCGGCCGACCTGCGGCTTCTGCCGCCGGCTGCACCGCGTGCCACAAAACGTTGAACTTCCGCACTGCGAAAACTATGCTCCACCTTGCAGAAGCGCCCGTAGCTCGCGACGGCCGGGCACCGCGTGCCGCACCGTGGACCCGGGTGGCCGCACGCTCGACGGCGAGCCCGGCGCGCACGACGCACCGACGGACGCCGACCCGCTCTGGAGGAATGACCGCATGTCCGCACCGACCCCTTCGTCCACCGCAGTCGTCACCGGGACGGCCGGGCACCACGTGCCGCGCGAGGAGGAGGTGCTGACCCCCGGGGCACTGGACTTCCTCGCCGAGCTGCACCACCGCTTCGCGCCCCGACGCGCCGAACTGCTGGCGCTGCGCACCGAGCGCCGCGCGGAGATCGCCCGCACCGCGACCCTCGACTTCCGCCCCGAGACCGCGCACATCCGCGCCGACGACAGCTGGCGGGTGGCCCCGGCCCCGGCCGCGTTGGACGACCGCCGGGTGGAGATCACCGGCCCCACCGACCGCAAGATGACGATCAACGCGCTGAATTCGGGCGCCCGGATCTGGCTCGCCGACTTCGAGGACGCCTCCGCCCCCACCTGGGAGAACGTCATCGGCGGCCAGTTGAACCTGATCGACGCCTACGAGCGGCGGATCGACTTCACCTCCCCCGAGGGCAAGAGCTACGCGCTCGGCCCGGCCGGCGAGCTGGCGACCGTGGTGATGCGGCCGCGCGGCTGGCACCTGAACGAGCGGCACCTGACGGTGGACGGCGAGCAGGTGCCCGGCGGCCTGGTCGACTTCGGGCTGTACTTCTTCCACAACGCGCAGCGGCTGATCGACCTCGGCAAGGGTCCGTACTTCTACCTGCCCAAGACCGAGTCCCACCTCGAAGCCCGACTGTGGAACGAGGTGTTCGTCTTCGCGCAGGACCGGCTCCGCATCCCGCAGGGCACGGTGCGGGCGACGGTGCTGATCGAGACGATCACCGCCGCGTACGAGATGGAGGAGATCCTCTACGAGTTGCGCGACCACGCCTCGGGGCTCAACGCGGGCCGCTGGGACTACCTCTTCTCGATCGTGAAGAACTTCCGTGACGGCGGGGCGCGTTTCGTGCTGCCGGACCGCAACGCGGTCACGATGACCGCGCCGTTCATGCGCGCGTACACCGAACTGCTGGTCCGCACCTGCCACAAGCGCGGTGCGCACGCCATCGGCGGCATGGCGGCCTTCATCCCGTCCCGCAGGGACGCCGAGGTCAACCGGGTCGCCTTCGAGAAGGTCAAGGCGGACAAGGACCGCGAGGCGTCCGACGGCTTCGACGGCTCCTGGGTCGCGCACCCCGACCTGGTGCCGATCGCCCGGGCCTCCTTCGACGCGGTGCTCGGCGACCGCCCGCACCAGAAGGACCGGCTGCGCGAGGACGTCCACGTGACCGCGGCGGAGCTGATCGACATCGCCTCGCTGGACGCCCGCCCGACGTACGAGGGGCTGCGCAACGCCGTGCAGGTCGGCGTCCGCTACATCGAGGCGTGGCTGCGCGGCACGGGCGCGGTCGCGATCTTCAACCTGATGGAGGACGCGGCCACCGCGGAGATCTCCCGCTCGCAGATCTGGCAGTGGACCAACACCGGTGTCGTCTTCGACAACGGCGAGAAGGCCACCCCGGAACTGGTGCGCCGGGTCGCGGCCGACGAGATCGCCGCGATCCGCGCCGAGGTCGGCGAGGAGGCCTTCGCGGCCGGCCGGTGGAGTCAGGCGTACGACCTGCTGCTGCGGACCGCGCTGGACGCCGAGTACGTGGACTTCCTGACGCTGCCCGCCTACGAGCAGCTGGCGGACTGAGCCGGCCGCCACACCGCCCCGGACCGTGGTGCACGGTCCGGGGCGGTGGCGCCGTGCCCGGGTCCCGGGGTGTGCGGGGGCCTGGTACGGCCACCGGCCGGGGGCCGTCCCTCCCCGGCCGGCCGTCCGGCGGGCAACGGTCAGGCCAGGCCCGCGAGCGCGGCCAGCCGGCGCGCCTCGGTGCGGGTGAGGCGGGCGATCTCGTCCTCGTCGACACCGGTCAACCGCCCCTGCTCGACCACCGGCCGGCCGTTGACCAGCGACAGGGTGACCGGCGCTGCCGCGCCCAGCACCAGAGCGGCGACCGGGTCGGCGATCGAGGCGTGGCCGAGGCCGTCCAGCTTCCACAGCACCAGGTCGGCGAGCTTGCCCGGCTCCAGGGAGCCGATCTCGTCGGCCCTGCCCAGGACTTGAGCGCCGCCGTAGGTGCCCAGGCGCAGCGCCTGCCGGGCGGACATCGCCTTCTCGCCGCCGCCGAGGCGGTTGATGAGCAGGGCGTTGCGCAACTCGGTGTGCAGCTCACCGGATTCGTTGGACGCGGTGCCGTCCACGCCGAGGCCGACCGGCACCCCCGCGGCGAGCATGTCGGGCACCCGGGCGATTCCGGCGGCGAGCCGGGCGTTGGAGGACGGGCAGTGGGCCACGCCCGTGCCGGTGCGGGCGAAGGCGGCGATGTCGGAGTCGTTCATGTGGACGCAGTGCGCCATCCACACGTCGTCGCCGAGCCAGCCGGTGGACTCGAAGTAGTCGGTGGGCCCCATGCCGAACAGCTCGTGGCAGAACTTCTCCTCCTCCACCGTCTCGCTGCCGTGGGTGTGCAGCCGTACGCCCTTGCCGCGGGCCAGCACCGCGGCCTCGCGCAGCAGTTCGGTGGACACCGAGAAGGGCGAGCAGGGCGCGGCCGCGATGTGCAGCATCGAGCCGAACGAGGCGTCGTGGTGGGCGTCGATGGCGGCCTCGGTCGCCAGCAGCGCGGCCTCGGTGGTCTCCACGGCGAAGTCCGGCGGCAGCCCGCCGTCGCTCCTGCCGCGGTCCATCGAGCCGCGGGCGGCGGTGAACCGCACCCCGACCCGGGACGCGGCCCTGATCTCCGCGCCGAGCAGGTCGCCGGTGCCGCGCGGGAAGACGTAGTGGTGGTCCATGGCGGTGGTGACACCGCCGCGGGCCATCATCGCCAGCGACCCGGAGGCGGCCGCGTGGACGATGTCCTCGTCGATCCGCGCCCACACCGGGTACAGCTCGACGAGCCAGTCGAAGAGGTTGCTGTCCTGCGCCAGTCCCCGGGTGAGCCACTGGTAGAAGTGGTGGTGTGTGTTGACCAGTCCCGGGGTGGCCAGGTGCCCGGTGCCGTCGATCCGCCGGGCCACGTCCGCCAGTTCGGCGGGGGCGGGTCCCGCGCCGACGGACTCGATGACGTTGCCCGCGACGACGACGTGCCCCGAGTCGTACTCGGTGCCCGCCGCGTCCACGGTGGCGACGGCGCAGTTCTCGATGACGATGCGCTCGGTCATGGCGGTTCCCCTCCCTCTCAGTCCGTCACCGGGATAAGGGCCTCGGCGCCGTCGCGCAGCACCGTGCCCTCGATCAGCCCGTAGGGGCGGTCGGCGGCCAGGTAGACCTCGTTGTCGTTCTTCAGGCCGAAGGGCGCCAGGTCCGCGAGGAAGTGGTGCTTGTTCGGCAGCGAGAGCCGCACCTCGTCTATGGCGCCGGCCGCCGCGCTGCCGTCGATGACCCGCGAACCCATCGCGAACAGGCTCTGCTGGAGCGAGAGCGAGTACGTCTCGGCGAACGCGCCCAGCAGGTCGCCGCGTACGGCCGTGTACGACTCCTCCCAGCGCGGTGGCTCCTGCCCGGCGCCGCCGGTCCAGGCGAACCGCCAGCGGGCGTTGACCTCGGTGGCGAGTATCCGGTCGCGGGTCTCCTGCAAGGTGGTGTAGGCGTCCTTGACGAAGCCGTGGAACTCGGAGTCGGTGGAGTTGAGCACCACGAGGCCGGCCAGCCCGGAGACGACCTGCCAGTGCTCGCCGTCGTAGGAGACCTCGGCGGTGCGGGTCTCCTGGCCCCTGCGGACGAAGGAGTGCCCGGCGCGGTCCTGGTCGGTGACCGGGATGCGTTCCCAGGCGTACTCCTCGATCCGTATCCGCGCCCGGTGGATCGGCTGCTGGCTGGTCACGAAGTGCCGGGCCAGGTGGATGCCGAAGGCCTCGGCGGAGTCGATGCCGTACTCCTTGGCGAAGGCGAAGACGGTGTTCTTGGTGGTGTCGGTGGGCAGCACGTTGGCGTTCGACCCGGACAGGTGGACGTCGTCCATGTCGCCGGACAGCGCGACCGAGACGTTCAGGTCCTTGACGTGGTGGGTGCCGCCGTCGCGGGTGACCCGGACGACGCGGTTCTCCGCCTTGCCGTACTGGTTCTGGCCGAGCATCGTGGTCATCTCGCTAGCTCCCTCGGTATACGGAGTAGCCGAACGGGTTGAGCAGCAGCGGTACGTGGAAGTGCTCGCCCGGGGTGACGGCGAAGACCACCGCGACCTCGGGGAAGAAGGCTCCGCTGTCCCTTGGACCGTGGTCCGTGCGGGGGGCGTCCTGCTGGGCCTCGGCCGGATGGCGGGCGCGGGGTGCGAGGTACGGCGCCACGTCGAACCGCAGCCGCACGTGGGTGGTGTCCGCCGGCAGCGCGGGCAGGTCCCGGCAGCGGCCGTCGGTGTCGGTCGTGGAGCCGCCGTGCGGCGTCCAGGGCTGGGCCGTCCCCGCGCGGACCTCCAGCGACACGGCGACTCCCCCGGCCGGGCGGCCGGCGCTGGTGTCGAGGATGTGGGTGGACACGGACGTCATGACGGGTCCTCCTGCGCGGTCGCCGCGAGCCTGCCGAGCCTGATGCGGTTGATCTTTCCCAGTTCGGTGCGGACGATCTCGCGTTCGGTGTCCTCATCGTTGCCGAGCCGGGCCTGGAGGGCGGCCTTGATCTGCGCGCCGGTCGCGCCGGTGGCGCAGATCAGGAAGACGTGGCCGTGCCGGTCCTGGTAGGCGAGGCCCAGCGTGAGCAGTTCGGCGCGTTCGGCCTCCTCGACGCCGCCCTGCTCGCGGGCGGAGGCGGGGTCGCCGGGTTTCGGCCGGCCGATCGGCGGGTGCCCGGCCATCGCCTCGCGCAGGTCGGCGGGGGTCAGCGCCGCCATGGCCCGGTCGCTCGCCGCGAGCAGGTCGTCGACCTGGCCGTAGGGCCGCCGCGCGGCCACCGCGGCACCCCATGCCGTGCTGCTGCACACCTCGTGCAGCAGGGCGGCAGCGGCGGACGGGGCGGCCGCGTTGAGCCGGGAGAGTCCCGGCGATGCGCTGGAAGTCACAGTCGCACGCTAGGAGCCGCCGCCCGTCAACGTCAACAGTTTGTTGAAAACTTCTGGTTAACCGGCGCGCCGGGCGTTGCGGTCACTGCCCTTCGCGGGCGGCGTTCTCCCTGTTCAGGTAGTTGTAGACGGTGAAGCGGCTGACCCCGAGCGCGGAGGCGACGGTCTCCACGCCGTGCCGCACCGAGAAGGCGCCGCGCTCCTCCAGGATGCGCACCACCTGCTGCTTCTCCTTGCGGCCGAGCGCCGGCAGCGGCCCGTGCCTGCGCTGCAGGTCGGCCAGCAGGTGGTCGAGCGAGTCGGCCAGGTGCGGCAGCCGTACCGCGACGACGGGCTCGCCCTCCCAGCGGAGCACCACGTCGTCGCCGCGCGCCTGCGCGGGCGCGACCATCTCGCCGCCCATCGCGTCCACCAGCGGCTTGACGGCGTCGGCGAAGGGGTGCGGCACCGCGTCGGCTGCGCTCACTCCCCGTCCTCCCCCAGCGCGCTGACCTGAAGCGAGACCCGGGTGGCACCGGCGGCCAGGGTGCGCCGCAGCAGCTCGGCGACGGCCGCGACGACGTCGTCCGCGGTGCCCTCGGCGGTGTTGCCGAACGGCCCCACGTCGACCGCGTCGAGCGTGCCGCCCTCGACGACCTCCCGGGCCACCACCGCGTGGCGGGGCGGCACGTCCAGGTCGAACGGCTCGGTCGTGAATTCCAGCCTCAGTCTCACCAGGTCACCCTTCGGCGGCTGCGGTACGTGCCCGGCCTGCTGCCCGCGGCGTCGACGCCGACCTTATGCGACCCCGGGCGGCATCGTCAGGGCGGCCCGCACCCCGGCCGCCAGCGCCGCGATGCCGGTCTCCAGGGTCAGCCTGGGGTGCGGGGCGAACAGCGGCGAGTGGTTCGCCGGGAGCGCCGCGAGCCGCGCCGCGGCGTCCGCGGCGGGGCCGCCGGCGGCGGCCCACTGCCGCGGCCCGGTGCCGCCGAGCATCCAGTACGCGGTCCGGACGCCGGGCACACCGTGCAGGTCGCGGCCGGCGTCGCCGTACAGCGCGAAGTCCTCGGTGGCCATCGACGGCTGCCAGCGGGCCACCCGGTGCGGCCCGAAGGCGGCCAGGTGGGCGCCGCGGACGGCGGCGGTCGCCGCCGGGTCCGGCACCGTGGGCCGGGACCGCGACAGCACCCGCACGGCGGGCCCGGGCGGCGCGGGCTCGGGTCCCGCGGCCGCTTCCGCGCGCACGATGCGGTGCACGGCCGCGACCGCGCGGTCCAGGCCCGCGTCGGTGAAGGAGCGCACCGTCACTTCGAGCGTCGCCCGGTCGGCGATGACGTTGCCGCCGCCGGGCGTGCCCGCCCTGACCGAGCCGACCGTGACCACCAGCGGCTCGCCCGGTCCCGTCTCGCGGGACACCACGGTCTGCAGCCGCAGGACGACCGCGGCCGCCGTGATCACCGGGTCGGCGGCCAGGTGCGGGGCCGCCGCGTGCCCGCCGCGGCCGTGCAGCACCACTTCGAGGGTCGCGCTGCCCGCCAGCAGCGGCCCCTCGCCGTGCGCGACCATGCCCGCGGGCAGCGGCACCACGTGCTGGGCCAGGACGTGCGAGGGCACGGGGAAGCGGGTGTAGAGACCGTCGGCGAGCATCGCGGCGGCCCCGCTCAGCGTCTCCTCCGCGGGCTGCCCGACGGCCACCAGGGTGCCGCGCCAGCCGTCCGCGGAACCGGCGAGCGCGGCGGCGGCACCGGACAACGCGGCCAGGTGCGCGTCATGGCCGCAGGCGTGCATCACGGGCACCTGCGTCCCGTCGGGACCCGGCGCGGTGACCGTGCTGGCGTACGGCAGGCCGGTGTCCTCGCGCACCGGGAGCGCGTCGAGTTCGGCGCGGACCATCACCACCGGTCCGGGTCCGTTGCGCAGGACGCCGACCACGCCGTGGCCGCCGACGCCGGTGGTGACGTCCAGTCCCGCGGCCCGCAGGGCGGCGGCGAGCCGGGCCGCGGTGCGCTGCTCGGCGCCCGACAGCTCGGGGTCGCGGTGCACCGCTGCGTACAGCTCGGCGGCCCCGGCCAGGACGCCGCGGGTTACGGGCACGGGTGCGGGCGCGGCTTCCGGTACGGCCTGCGGGGTCATCGGGCGCTCCTGTCGGCGTGCCAGCGGAGTGACAGCGGGAGGACGGGCGATCGGTCAGTGGACGCGCGTAGAACAGAGTCGGCCGGCCCGTTCCGGGCCGCGTCCCCTGCCGACAAGAGGGAGTCACCATGGCGATCACCAAGCAGGACACGCCGCTCGCGTCGCTGGCCCAGGAGATCCTGGAGCTGGAGTCCGAGACCTTCGAGATCACCGACTACTCGGACGCCAGCGAGGTCATGCTCGGCTCCTCGACCAGCTGCTCCAGCACCAGCACCTGCTCCAGCACGACGAGCACCACCAGCTGCACCGCCTGACGGCTCCCCCGCCGTCCGCCGCTCCGCGGCCCGCTGCGTGCGGGCCGCGGAGCGGTCGTGCCGAGGGCCGGGTGCGGTGCCCGACGTCCTGCCCGCACCGGTCACGGGAAGGGGTGCGGCACCCGGCGCACCTCGGACTCGCGCAGGTCGTCGGGGCGCATCCCGGCCCTGCGCTGCGCGGTGCGCAGCCGCGGCATGGTCAGCGCCCGCTGCCGCGCCCACCCGAAGTCGATCGGCAGCAGTCCCGGCGCGATCGTGCACACCGTCCGCAGGCCCATCCTGCGCTGCTCGGGCGCGGTCTGGTCGACCACGATCACGTCGCAGCCCGCCCGCGCCAGCTCCTGCGTGCACCACAGGACGTCGTCGCGCAGGTCGAGGCCGCGCGGGCGGCGGTCCTCCCACTCGGCGTAGACCTCCGCGGGCGGCCTGACCGCCGTCGGCTCCAGGTAGCTGCCGACGTACCGCGCCATCCTGGGCAGGCCGAAGAGCGCCGCGTGGTCGGGCAGCCTGCGTACCAGGCCGAAGTCCTCGGCCATCGCGTCGAGTTCGGCGGGCCGCTCGGTCACCTGGCGCGGCAGGTGCGGCAGGTAGGTCAGGATCTCCGAGACCGCCGCCTCCACCGCCGTCTCCGGGTCGAAGGCGGCGCCCGCGGCGAAGGCGAGCGTGCCGGGGCCGCCGTCCCTGCGGACGGCGAGGCCGGTGACGACGGGGACGGCCAGGTCGACGCGGTTGTCGAAGGCGTGCACGTCGTAGCCGCACAGCGCGGCCCTGTCGGTCATGGCGCGCAGCACCGGGCTGCGGCAGGCGCCGAGGTCGATCTCGGTGAGCCGGGCGTTGCCGTACCAGGCGAGCAGGAACGCGTCCCGCTCGATCAGTTCCAGCAGGCCGAAGAGCACCGCCTCCTCCAGGCAGCTGCCGGTCGCGCAGCCGTTGGAGCACTCGAAGACGAAGTGGTCGGCCGCCGTGCCCGCGCTGTAGTAGACGAGCCGGGCGGGCACCAGCACCGGGCGGTCGTCGCGCAGCGACCAGCCCCGCACCCACGGGATCGGGCGCGACGGGTCGAAGGGCGCGATCATCGGGTCGTCGCGGTAGGTCTCGGGGGCGTAGAGCCCGCAGTCGCGCGGGTCGAGGGCGGCGTCGCCGAGGTTGTCGTAGGAGTCGGTGACGATGCCGCCGCGGTCCCTGCGGTGGGTGCCCGCGTAGCGTTCGAGGCCTTCGAGGAAGGCCAGGTCGCGGCTGGCGGCGAAGGAGTGGGACTGCCCGCTCCAGGTGACGTCGGTCAGGCCCGCGTAGCCGCGCATGAACACGCTGCCCGCGACCGGCGCGGTGGTCGGTGACGTGACGTCGCTCCAGGTGCCCGCGCCGAGGACCCCGCACACCGGGTTGGCCAGCGCGGCGGCCGGCAGGTCGTAGCCGCCGGCCGTTCGCAGCCGGTAGCGGTCGGCGGCGGGCTTCTCCCGCGAGGCGGGGAAGCCCTCGGCCTCCACCGTGACCTGCGCCTGCGGGGTGTGCGGCGCGTGCGGGCACAGCGGTTCCGCGAGCAGCGGCACCGTGCTGACCTGCCCGGTCTCCAGGTCGAGGCGGGTGACCTGCGGCAGCGCGCCCCCGGCGGCGTCCGCCGTCAGGCGGCACAGCGACCACACCGCGTCCGCGGTGTACTCGGGCAGCACCGGCCAGTCGCCCGCGGCGGAGCGGGACAGGCCGGTCTCCAGGGCGTCGCGCTCGGTACGGGTGCGCAGCCGCTGCCAGCGGACGGCCAGGCAGCAGCCGCAGGCCGCGGTGTCTGCGGAGCCGCCCCAGGGGCCGACCAGCACGGCGTCCGCGGTGAGGTGGACGGTGGCCGCGGCACGGGCGGCCGCGGTCTGCGGCTCCTCCCGGCGCAGCACGTCGGCCGCGCCGATGACGGCGACCCGGGGTACGGCAGCGCGCTCGCGTGCGGCCCGCGCGGCGAGCCGGCGTTCGAGGTCGAGGCCCGCGGCCTCCAGCGGCAGCGGTGCGGCGGCGCCCGGGCCGGGTGCGGACCCGGGGCGTACGGCGGTCTCGGTCGTCATGTCCGGTTGCTCCAGCGGAAGATGCGGGCGGCGATCAGCCCGAAGACGACGGTGAAGGCGGCCAGGCCGCCGCAGTCCAGGGCCAGCGAGCCGAACGACGCCCGCCCGGCCAGCACGTCGGTCAGGCCGTCGTCGAGATAGCGCAGCGGCAGCACCCACGACGCGGTCCGTATCCAGCCCGGCAGCAGGTCGGCCGGGTAGAAGGAGCCGGACAGGAACGCCATCGGCACCATTACGCAGTTGGCGATGGCGGCGACCGCCTCCGGGGTGTCGGCGAGGCTGCCGACGACCAGGCCCATCGACAGGAAGGCGGCCACCCCGAAGACCAGCAGCGGCAGCGCCAGCGGCCAACTGCCGTCCAGGTGCAGGCCGAAGAAGGGCAGCAGCGCGACCGCGGTGAAGAGCACCGCCTGCGACAGGCCCACCACGACGGCCACCAGGAAACGAGAACCGAGCACGGTGGGAAGGGGGGTGGGGGTGCGCCAGATCAACCGCAGGATGTCGTCGCGGCGCCAGTGCATCAGCGCGAAGGCCGGGCCGAAGAGCGCCGCGTTGCCGACGCCCCACGACAGCACGCCGGGCGCCACGTAGTTGATGTACGGCAGGCCGCCGTCGACGGACTGGCCGCGGAAGAGCAGCCCGAAGACCACCAGGAAGACCAGCGGGAAGGCGAACGTGAAGAAGACGGTGGTGCGGTCGCGCACCGACGCCAGGAAGGTGGCCCTGGTAAGGGTGGCGTACGCGCTGGGGACAGCGGTCGGCCGCGGGGTCGTCGTGGTCATCGGCTGCGCTCCGTTCCGACCGCGGGGGCTACGGCGCCTGCCGCTCGGGGCGGTGGGGACGCGGTGAGCCGCAGGTAGGCGTCCTCCAGGGTCGCGGTCCTGGTCTGGATCGCGTCCATGTCGACCAGCGCACCCAGTTCGATGAGCACCCTGTTGGCGTGCCGGGTCTCGATGACGACCTCGCCGCCCTCCAGCAGGACCCTTTCCGCGCCCTCGACGGCGCGGGCCTGCTCGACGGTGATCCGGTCGGCGGGCACCAGCAGCCTGGCGGGCGCGGCCATCGACCTGATCAGCGCGCCGGGGCTGTCCAGGGCCACCACCCGGCCGCCCGCGATGATGGCGACCCGGTCGCACAGCGCCTCGGCCTCGTCGAGGTAGTGGGTGGTGTAGACGATGGTGCGGCCCTCGCCGCGCAGGTCGCGCAGCACCGTCCACAGCGACCTGCGGGCCTCCGGGTCGAGTGCGGCGGTCGGCTCGTCGAGGAAGATCAGGTCGGGCTGGTGGACCAGCGCGGTCGCCAGCGCGAGCCGCTGCCGCTGGCCGCCGGACAGGTCGTCCACCCGGCTGCGCTCCTTGCCCGCGAGGCCGACCAGGTCCAGCGCGTGGCGGGCCGCGGTGCGGTCCGCGCCCTGCAGCGCGGCGACGGTCTCCAGGTGCTCCCACGCGGTGAGCCGGGTGAAGAAGGCCGAGGTCTGGGTCTGCACGCCGATCCTGCGCAGCAGCGCGGTGTTGCGCGGCCACGGGCTCAGTCCGAACACGCTGACCGTGCCGGAGTCGGCCCTGCGCATGCCCTCGACGATCTCCACGAGGGTGGTCTTCCCTGCCCCGTTGGGGCCGAGCACACCGAAGAACTCGCCCTGCCCGACGGTCAGCGACACATCGTCGAGCGCGTGCACCTCGCCGTAGTGCTTGCTGACGCCGTCGAGCACGATGGCGGTCCCCGCCGGACGGGGCTGTGGTTTCATGTCGCCTTTCTCCCGCTGCTGTGGTGGGGTGCCCGGCTGCGGCGCGGGCGGGGTGGTCTGTGGTGCCTGCTGCTCGGGCGCCGGCGGGTCCTGGGCAGGCTTCGACGCCGCCCTGCGGGCCGCGAAGCGCAGGCCGAGCAGCCGCAGCGGCAGCGCCGCGGCGATCAGGGCGAGGGGGAGGTAGCAGGTCCACGCGTCCCAGCGGCCGGGCAGCGCGGCCCGGCACAGCAGGCACGCCCCGGCCAGCACCGCGAGCGCCAGCAGGGCGCAGCAGAGCGCGAAGACGCCGTAGACGAGCCGGAGTCGGCCGGGGTAGCGGCGCAGCCGCGCGCGAGCGTCGCCCTGTCCGCGGGTGGGGGCGCTGCCCTTTGCCGGGCGCAGCGAACCGGCCGCAACGGCCAGGAAGGTGCGGCTCTCGGTGGCCAGCCGCAGGGTGCCGAGCGCGTAGCCGAGGATCTTGTAGCCGTCGAGCGGCGGCAGCGGCACCAGGTTGAGCAGGGCCATCGCGGTGCCGAGCAGCAGCAGGCCGCCGAGTGCGGGCAGCGCCTGCGCCGAGTCCGGGAGCAGTGCCCACACCGGCCAGAAGGGCAGCAGGAAGAGCAGGTTCATCACCGCGCCCGCGACGGCGACCGCCACCTGCCGGCCGCGCCGGTCGAGGAACTGCACGTCCTCGACCTCGCAGTAGAGGTACGTCATCACGCCCCACACCCGGCGCAGGCCGATCTCGCCGACCCGCAGCCCGTACGCCCTGGCGACCAGGCCGTGGGCCAGCTCGTGCAGGCCGAGGCTGACCCACAGCACGCAGCCGACGGCGGCCAGGGTGACCGGCTGGTGGTACAACCGCCCGGTCTGGTCGGCCAGTTCCCCGAACCGGACGGCGACGGCGACCGGCACCGCGGCGGCCAGCACCAGCAGCGGGACCAGGACGGCGGGCCTGCGGGCGAAGGCGGTGGCGCCGTGCAGCCGGTCCATCAGGGCGGGCGCGTCGGCGACCATCCGGGTGCTGCCGCTCAGCAGCCCCGAGCCGGCGGGCCTGCGCCGCACGTCGGCGGGGGCGGCAGGCGGGACGGCCACCGGGCGGCCGCCGTCGAGGAGTTGGCGGGTGGACAGCAGCCGCAGCATCTGCTGCCACTGCGCGTCGCCGAGCCGGGCGCCGAAGCTGGCGGCGTACTCGGTGCCGATCTCGGCGAGCGAACGGCTGCCGTCCAGCCGGGTGATGATGAAGTGCTCCTTGGCGCCGACCTCCATCCGCACCCCGGTGACCGGGTCCTTGAGCAGGTGGACCACGGCCGGGCCGCGGGTCAGTGCGGGGCCGACGAGGATGCCGGGCCGCAGTGCGGGCCGCAGGTCGAGCAGGCCGCCGGTGGTCATGGCGCCGCCGTGGGCCGGGGCTCGCGCAGCGCGCGGGCCAGCACGTACGACAGGAACGCCTCGTCGCGGACGGTGACTGACAGCCGGTTGTTGGTCATGTGCATGTACGGCGACAGCAGCATCGGCAGCGCCTGGTCGGGGTCGGTGACCGGCAGGTCGCGCGTGCCGTCCCAGGACCGGAAGACCAGGTCGCCGCCGCGGGCCAGCGCCACGACCCGTTCGCGCAGGTCGAGGCAGTGCTCGGCCCAGCCGCCGAGGAAGCTGGGCAGCCGCTCGGGGGCGGGCTCGGCGACGGCGGCGCGGATCTGCTGGAAGCGGGCGGGCAGCGCCTCCATGGTGCCGTAGGCGCGGTCGTAGCCGTCCTGGGCGGTGTAGTTGGTGGTGGCGAAGGCGGAGTTCCAGAACTCGTGGTAGCGGTCCAGGAATTCCAGCAGTGCCGCATCGTCCCGCAACAGGCAGCCCGACATGGTCATCATCAACTGCGCGGCCACGCCCAGCAGGACGGTCCGCAGGTGCAGGTTCATCGTGCCCTGCGCCCCGGAGACCAGCTCGCTCGACCGCTGGAAGTGCCATTCGGCCAGCTCGATCCCGGCCGGGCCGCCGTACTTGCCGTACTCGGGCTCGTAGGGCTCGGGGCTGAAGGTGTTGTTGGGCCGCAGCTTCATGTGGCCGTCCTCGTCGACCAGGCCGCCCCGCTCGCCGCCGGGGAACTCCAGCTCGAAGAGGGTGTTGTAGAGGTCGGCGAGGAAGCCGCCCTTGACCTCGTAGAGCGCGGGGCGCTCCCTGAGGAAGGCCGCGATCGCGCTGCTCGCGCGGGCGGCGACCTCGGGGGCGGCGGCCGGCGACGAGGGGCGCAGCCGCAGCCTGATGTGCGGTCCCTCCAGCCAGTAGTTGATGAAGAACCAGCCGCTCAGCAGGCCCTCGCCGGTCAGTTCCGCGACGAGCGGGCGGACGCAGCGCAGCAGGAAGGGGCGGGGGCTGGCGGCGTAGAAGACGTGGAAGGCCTGCCAGTCGCCGCGGGTCCCCCCGGTGTCGGGGGCGGCGGGAGCGGCGGCTGCCTGGGCCGGGGCGGTGGCTGCCTCTGGTGTGGTCATACGGCGCTGTCCTGCCTTCCTGGCCGGGCCGCTGCGGCGGTGGCCGCCGCGCGGGGGACGATTTCCACGGCCAGTTCGGCGACGTGGTGGCCGCGCGGGGAGCGGACGTGCAGCTCGTCCTCGCCCGGCAGCATCTCCTCGAAGACCGCCCTGGTCCGGCCGCCGCCGGTCAGCGCGTCCAGGGCGATCAGCGACAGCGGGCTGTCGAAGTCGACGTACTGCGGCTTGGATCCGCCGAAGGCGGCACCGAAACCGCCCGCGTCACCCTCGCGTTGCTCGTGCAGGGTGGCGAACACCCGGTCCGGCAGCCCGTGGTCGCGACGCCAGCGCTGCCAGCGCAGGTAGAACGCGGCGTCGTCCATGCCCGGTTCGCGTTCCGGCAGGGCGCCGGGCGCGGCCGTCCAGGACCTGCGGTGCAGCACCACGCTGCGGTAGCGGACCCGGGGCCGTGCGGTGACCCCGTCGCGCCCGGGCGGCTCGGGCACCCCGCGCCACACGTCGAAGGACGCGCGGGAGGTCGGCGAGAGCAGCAGCAGGGTGCGCGGCACCTCGGGCAGCACCATCGGCACCAGGTAGCCGAGGTAGAGCGGTATCACCTCGCTGCCGAGCCGGCGGGAGCGCAGCACCAGCCGGTCGGCGTCCTGGTCGTGCTCGGCGTAGAGGTCGTCCAGGTCGATCCTGGACTCGGCGGGTGCGGTGCTGCTCTCCCCCGGGCAGACGATCTCGTAGTCGGTGAGCCGACCGTGCAGGTTGAGGTTGGTGGTGGCGGAGCCCGCGGTGATCTCGGCGAAGACCGCGCCGGGCGGCTGCCACTCGCGCAGCGTCTCGCGCAGCCGCCCGGTCAGGCCGCCGTCGCCGTCCGGGCCTGCGGCCGTGGCGATGTCGTCGAAGCAGTGGGTGAAGCGGGTGAAGGGGAAGGACAGGCCGCCGTAAGAGTTGTTGAGCACCACCAGCGGGTCGCCGGGGCGGCGGGCGAGCTGCAGGAAGTGGCTGTGCGGGGCGAACGAGTCGCCCAGCGGCGCCAGTTCACCGCTCACCGCGGCCACCAGGTCCTCGCCGAGCCGCAGTTCCGCGGCGCCCTCCGGGTGGGCGGCCCACAGGTCGCGCATCCGGCCGGTGAACTCCGTGCGGGCCTTGTCCAGCGCGGCGACCTCCGGCATGCCGAGCCAGTTCTCCTCGGGGGCGTGGCCGCCGTCCGCCGCCCAGGGCGACTTGAGCGAGGTGAACTGCAGGTACTGCGTGAAGATGTCCTCGTGGAAGTCGTGCACGAGCCGCAGCAGGTCGTCGCAGCGACCGCCGCGGCCGTAGCGGGCCAGGAAGAAGCCCTTGAGGGTGAGCCGTTGGGGCAGCGCCACGTCGAAGGCGGGCATCATCCCGGTGAGCGCGTGCAGCGGGGCCGCGGCCAGCTCCGTCCACTCGGCCAGGTCGGCTGCGACCTGCTCCTCGCGTACGTCCTCGTAGAGCAGCGTCTGCGGCAGCGACGGCGACGCGGCGCCCAGGTCGGCCTGCAGCGCGAGCAGTTCGCGCCGCAACCGGTCCAGCAGCGCGCGGCGGGTGGCGACGTCGGCGTACCTGAACCCGTCGACGCAGCCGGCGGGGCCGTCGAGGCGGTCGGCGATGCCGTCGGCCCAGCCGCGGTCCAGCGCGCGCAGGGCGCCGCGGAAGGAGTGCAGCGGGTCCGCGGTGTGCACGTCGGTCGCGAGCCCCGTCATCTGCAGGATCTCCAGGTCGAGCAGGGTCGCGGCGTAGTGCGCGGCCTGGTCGCCGGTCGCCCCGGTCTCGGCGGTCAGCCAGCTCGTCAGCTCCGCGTAGCGCAGCTGCGGCCGGTCGCGGAAGAGCGCGGTCAGCCGTTCCAGGGTGCCGCTGTTGCGCAGGAAGAACAGCCGGTCGTGGGCGGCGTCGAAGCTGACGGCGGCGCTGTCGTCGCCGGCGGTCACCGAGCGGCGGACGTAGCGGATGCGGTCGTCGTCCAGCTCCCAGCCCGCCGACAGGGTGACCGGCAGGTCGTCGCGCCGGGCGCTGTCGGCCGCGATCAGTTCCGCGAGCCTGGCCAGCACCACCACGTTGAGCCGGGGGTGGCTGGTCCAGGCGCCGCCGGTGCGGACCTCGGTGCCCGGGTCGCCGAAGGTGCCCTCGGCGACCGCGGTGAAGGTGCTGAACGGGCTGGTCTTGCAGGCGGTCCTGTAGAGGTACGCCAGCAGCGAGCGCTCCTTCTTCCTGGTCCGCTTGTCCGGTACGGGCGCGCTGTCGGCGATGAAGGCGTCGAGCTGCCCGTCGAGGGTCGGCGAGGCCAGCGCGAGGGCCAGCCGCAGCCGGTCCTCGGCCGCGAGCCCGCGCAGTTCCGCCCGGCTCGCGGCGAGTTCGCCGGCCAGCAACGGACCGCCGGCGCCCCGCAGTTCCTCCAGCCGCAGCCGGGCGTCGAGCCAGCCGGCGAGCAGGTCCCCGGTGCCGCCGCCGAGCCCGGCGGCCAGCCGGCGTACGGCTCCGGGGTCGCGGGGCAGCCGGTCGTTGAAGACCTGGCGGCGCAGGGCGAGGACGGCCCTGCGCTCCGCGCCGTCCTCCGTCTCCTTGACCAGCACGGTCAGCGGGTCGTTCAACTCCACTGCGATCGAGGCGAGTTGCTGCTCGGCGGCCAGCACCTGGTCGGCCCAGGCCCGGGCGCCCGGGCTGCGCAGCCGGTGCACGGCCGCCACCGGCAGACCCGCCACCCGCAGCATGAAGCGGCGGTGCAGCAGCCAGCTGTGCGGGGCGTCCCCCGTGTCCTGCGCGGCGGCGTCGACGCTCATGCCGCTCCTTTCTGTCCTTGGGTCCGTGCCGTGGGGCTGAGCCCTCAGGCGAGGTCGTAGCGGAAGTCGGCGGGGCGGGGGCGCTCGTGGCCGATCATCATGATCAGCAGCGGCACCTCGCCGGTCGCGTCGAGCGCCAGCTCCTCGGTGAAGGAGATCGCGTCGAAGCCCAGGGCCACCCCGCAGGACAGGCCGGCGGCGGCCGAGGCGGTGTAGACGGCCTGCGAGATCCCGCCGATCACCGCGTTGACCAGGCGGTACCCGCGGTCGCCCACGGCGTCGAGGACGGCGGTGGTCCTGGCGGTGGGCACGATGACGGCGGCCGCCTGCTCCAGGTTGTAGTTGGCCAGGAAGTAGTTGCGCTGCAGGAACTCCCCCGGCGCCCCTGCCGCGACCAGCCGCAGCGAGCCGTCGGCGCGGTCGTAGAGGTAGCTGCCGGGGTCGACGCCCGCCACGTGGTTGACGAAGACGTAGGCCCGGCTGAGCGGTCCGCCGCCCGGGGTCTCCGCGTCGCTGTCGAGGGTGCCCGCCGCGTCGACCGCGGCCAGCACGGTCGACAGCGCGTCGGCCGGCAGCGGCGCCGTCGCCTGGAAGCGGCCGAAGCTGCTGCGCCTGGCCCGCAGCGCGGTGCCGACGGGGGTGTCCAGCTCCCGCGGCGCGGGCAGCGCGGTCCGCTCACCGCCGGCGGGCACCGGCAGGGCCAGCGCCCCGTCCAGCACCCCCGCGGGCGGCCGCTCGGCGGCGCCGTCCAGGGTCGCGGCGTGCATGCGGCGCACCGTCTCGAAGGTCATGGTCGTCCGGGACCGCTCCTGGTCGGCGTACCGCACGCGGGGCGCCTCGGCCGCGGGAGCCGAGGTCACCGAGTCGCGCTCCCAGCGGAGCGGCACCACCGCGAAGACGCCCTCCTCGTCCTCGTCGAGGCCGAGCAGCCGGCCGAGCCTGGCCTCGTCGAACCACAGGGCGGGGCCGATGTGCAGGCCGCGCGCCCTGGCCCAGATCCGCCAGGTCTGCAGCAGGGCGCCGGTGTCCATCGTGACGACGTGGTAGCTGAAGCTGTTGTACTTGAAGGCGTTCTGCCAGAAGCGCACCCCCAGGACCAGGAACTGGTCGTACGCCGCCAGGGCCTCGCCGCCCGCCGCGCGGACCTCGGCCGTGGCGTCGCCCGCCAGCAGCCGCCGCAGGTCGTGGTGGGGCGTGGAGTAGTAGTACACGCCGGGCGTCAGGGGGCCGGAGGGACCCGCCACCCAGTGCACGCCGACCGGGTAGAGGCCGCCGCCCGACGCGCTGCCGCGCGACCAGTTGGCCTGGGTGTACATCGGCAGGGTGCCCAGGTCGGAGTTGGCCTGCACGGCGAGCCTGCGGCCGACCAGGCCGTAGGACTCCTGGAGCATCCCGGCGAGCAGCGGCAGCGTGAAGGCGCCGGTGCCGCGCGGCCCGAACAGGCCGCGCTGCACGGTCGCCTGCCCGGTGCCCGGCAGGTCGGCCGCCTGCGGCAGCGGGAAGGCGCCGGCGCCGGGGAAGTGCTTGCCCTTGCGCGGCCGGTCGGCCCAGTCGGGCACGAAGTCGGCCGGCTCCATGGGGTACCTGCCGCGCCGGACGATGGCGGTCGCGTACTCATGGGCGAATCCCACGGGTGCGTCCTTTCTGTGCGGTCTCGCCGGGGCTCGGCTCAGGGGAATGGGTGCGGGGCCTGGTTGAGATCGTCCGCTGTCAGGTCGCGGTCGTGCAGGCCCGCTTCGCGCAGCGCGGTGCGGGTTCTCGGCAGGTGGCGGGCGCGCTGCCGGCGCCAGCCGAAGTCGATGGGCAGCAGGCCCGGCACGATCACCCCGGCGGTGTGGAAGCCGAGTTCGCGCTGCTCGGGCATGGTCTGGTCGACCACGACGACGTCGAAGCCGGCCTTCGCTACCGCCGCGACGCAACTTCCGACGTCGTCGCCGAGGTCGTCGCCGGGCGGCAGGGTGCCGGGTCCCGTCGCGGGGAGGTCGGCGAGGGCGACCCGCGGGCGATCGGCGCGCAGCAGGAAGTCGGCGTAGCCGGCCATCTCGGGCAGGCCGTACAGCAGCGGGTGGTCGTGCAGCACCAGCACCTGGTCGAAGTCGGCGGCCAGGGAGCGCAGCCGGGCCTCGTCGCGGGCGGTCCTGCGGCGCAGGTTGACCGCGTCGGTGGCGATCTCGCACAGCCCGGCCGCGAGCGCCGCCTCCGGGTCGAGTCCGGCGCCGGCACCGAAGCACAGCCGGCCGAGGCCGCCGTCGACCCGCTCGGCCACGGCGGTGACCACCGGGATCGGGAAGCTGACGCGGGTGTCGAAGAAGCGGGCGCGGTAGCCGTACATCGCGAGCCGGTCGATCATCGCGCGGGTGTGCGCGCTGCTGGTCCCGGCGATGTCGATCTCCGGCAGCGGCGCCCTGCCGTACCAGGCCAGCAGGAACGCGTCGCGCTCGACGACCTCCATCAGGCCGTAGTAGACGGCCTCGGCCAGACTGCCGCCGGACGCACAGCCGTTGGAGCTCTCCTGGACGAACCGGTGCTCCAGGCCGCCGGGTGCGTGGTAATAGGCCAGGATCTCCGGAACGAGCAGCGGCTGCTGGTCGCGCAGCGACCACCCCCACACCCAGGGGATCGGCAGGCCGGGGTCGAAGGGGCGGACGCCTGGTTCCGCGCGGTGGAAGTCGTCGGAGTACAGCCCGCAGGCGCGCGGGTCCAAGACGGCCTCCACGGCCACGAGTTCGTCGTACGAGGCGAACACCGAGGTGCGCTTGCCGCGCGCCCGCATACCGGCGAAGCGCTCAAGTCCTTCGAGCAGGCCCACCCGTTCGCTGGACCGGTAGCGGGGGGTGTGGCCGCCCCAGAAGCACTCGCGCAGGTAGTCGCCCGAGCGCAGCAGGAACGACCCGACGGTCGAGGAGGTGGACGCGGAGATCAGGTCCGGCACCACGGAAGGCCCGAGCATGCCGGCCGCCGGGTTGACGAACGCCTCGAAGGGGATGTCGTAGTCGTCCGCGGGCCGCGCCCGGAAGACGTCGGGCGCGGGTTTGGGCGCCGCCGCGAAGGTGATCCGCGCGGCCTCCGCCGTGTCCGCGGGACGTACGCCGCAGCGCGGGCACTCCGCGTCGGGCACGAAGCCGAAGCGGGTGACGCGGAGCGTCTCGGCGTCCACGAGGAAGGCGTACGGCAGCCGGCCGTCGCCGCCGGGCCGCTCCCGGTGAGCTGCGATCAGTGCGGCGACGGCGTCCACGCCGAAGGCCGGGTCGCCCGCGCGCTGCCCCGCGGGCCGGGTCCCCGCGCCGGTCTCCAGCGCCTCGCGCAACGCCCGCGAGCGCACGCCCTGCCAGCGCCGGGCCAGACATCGCGGGCAGCCCGCGGTGCCGTCGGGCGCGAAAGGCCCGACGAGGAGGTGGTGCCCGTAGCGGTGCACCCCGACCTCCGCGCCCGCGGGGTCCTCGCCGCCCGCCACCCCCAACTCGTCCCGCACCCCGAGCGCCGTGACGACGACGTCGCCGCCGCCCCACTGCCGCAGCCCCGCGGCGAGGTCGTGCGCGAGCCGCCCGCAGTCCTCGGCGAGCGGCCCGCCGTACCCGGCGCGGGCGGTGGGGCCGGCCACGACCGTGGCGCCGGGGGTGGGTGGGGTCACCGGTGGGCCTCGGGGGTGGTCAGCAGGATGCGGGCGGCGTGGAGGCGGCCTGCGGCCAGGTCGGGCGTGTGCGCCGGGACGGCCAGGACGTCGCGGCCGGCGGCACGCAGGGCGGTCGCGACCGCCGGCCAGTCGGTGGCCGCGGCGGGGGCGGGCGGCTCGCCGTTCGGGACGAGGGCGGCCGGGTCCAGGTCGGCGAGCAGCGGGTCGCCGAGGTCGGGCGTGGCACCGGTCTGCACCGCGCCGAGCAGGTCGCGCACCGCGGCCAGGACGGCGTCGCGGCGGCGCAGGCCCGCGGCAACCGCCCAGTGCGGGGCGCCCGTTGCGGGGTCCGCGGCCCTGGCCAGCACGACCGGCAGGGCGCACTCCCCCGGGCCGCCGCCCAGCTCCAGGATCTCCAGGTCCGCGTCGAGGCCCTCGGCGGACCTGAGCAGGAAGGTGATCTCGGCGTCGTCGGGGTCCAGCGCGTCCGGGGCGACCAGGCCGACGCCGAGCGTGCCGCCCAGCGCCCGGCGCAGCGCGTCGTGGGCGAGCGCGGTCCGCAGGCCGCGGGCCACCGCGGCGGCGGGGCTCACGCCCGCGCCGGTCCCCGCGGAGGTCGGCTCGACGACCCTGGCCTGGTTGTCGGCGCCGAACGGCCGCAGTGCGGCGGCGGGCACCAGCAGCGTCTCGCCGCTCAGCAGCGAGGTCGCGGGAGACCAGCGGGCGATCAGCTCCGCGGGGGTGCCCAGGCCCGACGCGATGCTCAGCCGGGACGGCTCGACCGCCCGCCACTTGCCGCGTGCGGCCTCCAACTCCGCGCCGGACAGCGCCTGCTGGTCCGGCACCACGTGCTCGGCGTAGACCTCGGCGGCGCGTTGCAGCGCGCGAAGCCGCGCGCCGGCCACGTGGTGGATGTCGAAGGCGGTCACCTCGCGCCGCACCCGGTGCCCGACGCCGAGCACCACCGTGCTGACCTTCAGCGGCGTCTGCGCCCAGTCCTCGTCGGCGTACGCGGCGAAGACCCCGGTCATGGACTGCACCAGGACCGCCCGCCCGGAGATCTCCGCGAGCGCCGCCTGCGCGGCGTCCTCCTCGGCGGCCCCGTCCCCGACGGGTCCGCCGAGCGGCGACACCGCCCCGGCGTCCTGCGCCGGCACCTCCCCTTCCGCCGGTTCCGCCGGGAGCAGTTCGGCCAGCAGGGCCGGCTCCTGCGGGCTCTCGGGGGCGGCGGAGCAGTACGGGCAGCGGGGGTGCGGCAGCAGGGGCTGCGCGGTCGTGTCGAGGGAGTCGGTGTGCTGGACGAGCAGCTGGTTCTCGGTCTCGGCGGGCAGGACGCCCGTCGTGCGGCGGAAGACCTCGTAGCCGAGGAGGTTGCCGATCATCGCGGCGAGCGGGCCGCCGACCGCGGGGGCGGCCGCGTCGCGCGGGCCGCCGGGGGCCATCGCGCTCCACAGGTCCGCGGCGGCGCCCTGCTCGCCGTTCGTGCCGAGGCGGAGCGCCGCGCACGTCCAGCAGCCCGCGGCGCCGCGGGACATGAGCGGGCCGATCACCACGGAGTCGCCGAAGGGCCAGGCGGGCAGCAGCAGCCGGCCGGCCGGTATGCCGGCGTCGAGGAGGGCGGCGAGCCGCCGGGGCGCGTCGGCGCCGGTGACCAGCACCATGTCGTAGCCGTCGAGGTCCGGCCAGCCGTAGGCGGCGGGGTCAGCGCCGGCCGTGGCGTCCAGCAGGGCGACCTCGGCGGCGCAGCCGGCGTCCCGCAGCGCCGCCGCCTCGGCGGTGACGTCGGCGAAGCCGTTGCCCGGGCGGTCGATGGAGCGCGGTACGGCGACGGCGGCGCAGCCGTTGCGGATCAGGCTCAGTGCGGCCCAGCGGGCGACCGCGTCGTCGCCGACGACGGCGACCCGGGTCTGCCGGAAGCGCCGGAAGCGGGCCAGGGACCCGTCGGTGTAGTGGTCGATGTAGTCGACCTGCGCGGCGAAGCGCTCGGCGACGGCCGGGTCGAGCGGCTCCGCGCCGGCGTCCGCGGGGACGGCGTCCCGGGCGAAACCACGCGCGTAGAGCGTACCGACCAGTCGGACCACCATCTCGCGCTGCTTGTCGCCGAGGCCCTCGCAGAGCGCGGCCACCGTGTGGTCGCCGGTCAGGTGCGGGACCATGAGCGTCGCGAAGCGGTAGGCGGACGGCATGACGACGCTGAATCCGCCGCGTGCGTTGTGGAAGTGCACGCCGGTGGGCGTCTGGGTGTAGAGCACGTCCCGGCGGATACGCGGCCGGGTGCCGGCGAGTTCGTCGTAGGTGGACACCATGTCAGTCACGCCTCCGTGGGGTGCAGTCCTGCGGCACCGGGCCGCTGCGGTTCTGTGGTGGGGTGTCCGGTACGGGCCGACGCGGACGGGGGTATGGGGGGAGCCGACGGCTCGGGGGCGGAGCCGCCGTCGCCGCGGGCGGCCGCGGCACGGGTGAACACCCGCAGCAGCTCGTGCACCCGGTACAGCCCGCGCGGCCCCTCTTCGAGCAGGCCCGCGCCGACCAGGCTGTCCAGGACGCGGCCGCCGTCCACGGGTTCGCCGTGCGCCGGATCGGCACCCGCCGGATCCGTGGCCGCCGGATCCGCGGCGGGCGGCGGCGGGGGCGGGCGGCGCGGCGGCGGCGCCTCCTGGCCGCCGGACGACTCGCCGCGCAGGATGGCGAGTTCGAGCCGTTGCAGCGCGGACCCGGGGTCGACGCCGAGCGCCTGCGCGAGATACGACTTGAGCCGCCGGTACTCGGCAAGTGCCTCCGCCCGACGGCCTGCCCGCTCCAGCGCCTCCATCAACTGTTCGGTGAAACGCTCGTGCAGCGGGTAGGCACGGGCGGTGGACCAGATGTCGGCCAGCGCCTCGCGATGCCTGCCGCACTCCAGTTCGAGATCGAATACCCGCTCGATGGCGCGCAGCCACTCCTCCTGGAGTTTCGGCAGCTCGTCGCGGTGCAGCAGGTCGGAGGGCACGTTCGCCAGCAGCGGCGGCCGCCACAGCGCGAGCGCCTCGCGCAGCAGCCGCAGTTCGGCCTCCGGCTCCCCGGTGGCATAGCCGGCGCCGAGCAGTTCGCGGAAGCGGACCAGGTCGAGGCTGGCGGCGTCCGCGGTCAGCCGGTATCCGCCGGGCACCGCCTCGATCATATTGCCGGCGATGCCGTACTTGCCGAACAGCCGACGCAGCCGCAGAACGCAGCTGTGCAGTGCGGACTTGCCCTGAGCGGGGGTTTCCTCACCCCAGATGACGCGCTGCAGGAAATCCACGGAAACGACCGAGTTGGCATTCAGCAGCAATGCCGCGAGCAACGCCGCAGGTCGCGAGGGCTGAAGCACCACTGATTCGCTGCCGTCGGTGACGGCCAGCATTCCCAGTACCGTGAAGCGCGTATGGTCCGTCGTGTGCAGATGCGGTGCGGTATTTCCCGGCGATAAGCCGGAGCTGTTTTCGAGCGCGTTGGACAAGACCACCAACCCACCATCCCCGTAAGCCTGCCACGACCGCCGCCGCCACCCGGCAGGAGTACGCCGGGTCCCGGCCGAAATCCCAGTCGGTCTGGCTGGTTGCGGTCACCGAGGACAGTACGGCAGGCCTCTTTACCTTGTCCAGAGAATCCTGCCGCCGCAGACAGTTATTTCGTCCGGATGTCAAACGTCACCGCAAAGCCGAATTGATCCGCACAACCTGGACACACCGGACCGAGGGCACCAGCGCCACGGAAGCGGGTAAACGGACATATCCCGCAGAAATTGCCGGCATGTAAAGCGACGTTAACTCTACCCATTACCCGATGGCCTTACGCGGGCCATCCGCACGTCGACCGCGCTTTAGGCGGCGTGCAGATCGGAGCGAATAGGCGGCCGGCATTCACCGGTGGCGACGGCGGGCCGCTGAGCTGCGGCGGAACCGGACGGTCCGTTCCGCGGGGCGGCAGGAGCGGGTGGACGGCGGCACCCGGGATCCCTTGACAGCCATGCCGGAGCGGATTCACGCTTCCACAAGACAGAAGATGATTTCCATCATGCGGAAAGGATGCTCGTGAGCTTCACCGCCGCGCGCTTCGACGTGAACCTCTCCATGCTCTTCACCGAACTCCCGTTGCTGGAGCGCCCGGCGGCCGCCGCCGCGGCGGGTTTCGAGGCGGTCGAGCTGTGGTGGCCCTGGCCCGACGACCCCACCCCCGCCGCGACCGCGCTCGACGACCTGCGGACCGCTCTGGAGAGCGCAGGCACCCGGCTGGTCGGCCTGAACTTCTACGCCGGGCAACTGCCGGGACCCGACCGCGGCGCGGCGTCCGTACCGGGCGCCGAGTCCGAGCGCTTCCGCGCCAACATCGAGGTCGCCGCGGACTTCGCGGCATCCGTGGGCTGCACGGCGCTCAACGCCCTCTACGGCAACCGCATCGACGGGGTGGACCCCGCCGACCAGGACGCCCTCGCGCTCGACAACCTGGTACGGGCCGCGGCCGCCGCGCACCGCGCCGGGGCGACGCTGCTGATCGAGGCGCTCAACGCCGCCGAGTCACCGCGGTATCCGCTCGTCGACGCGGAGGCCGCCGTCGCCGCGGTGCGGCGGGTCAACGAGGCGAGCGGGATCGGGAACGCCCGGTTCCTGCTCGACCTCTACCACCTGGCCGCGGGCGGGGCGGACCTCGCGGCGGTGATCGACCGCCACATCGGCCGCGTCGGCCACGTGCAGATCGCCGACTTCCCCGGCCGGGGCGCGCGG
This sequence comes from Actinacidiphila cocklensis, assembly GCF_907177275.1. Taxonomy (GTDB): domain Bacteria; phylum Actinomycetota; class Actinomycetes; order Streptomycetales; family Streptomycetaceae; genus Actinacidiphila; species Actinacidiphila cocklensis. Next base: position 19,739 of record NZ_CAJSLV010000070.1, on the reverse strand, counting down.
GGAACCGGAGCGCTGCGGCTGACCGACCTGCTCGACGCCGCCGGTTACGAGGGGTTCGTGGGACTCGAACACAAGCCGTCCCCTGACGGGAGCGCGGCCGGCCTCGGCTGGTCGAGGTAGCCCTCAGGCACCCCGCCGTGCCGCCGCCGACGACGTCCAAGGAGATGCACATGCAGAGGCAGAAGCAGAAAGTGGCCTGGATAGGGCTGGGGATCATGGGGTCGCCGATGGCGGAGAACCTGATCGCCGCAGGTTACGACGTCACCGGGTACACGCTGGAGGCGGCGGGACTCGCCCGGTTGGCGGCGAGGGGCGGCACCGCGGCGTCCTCGGTCGCCGAGGCGGTCGAGGACGCCGACGTCATCTGCACGATGGTGCCGGCCTCACCGCAGGTGGAGGCGGTCGTATACGGCGAGGACGGGGTCCTGGCGCACGCGCGGGCCGGCGCGCTGCTCATCGACACCTCCTCGATCACCCCGCAGACCTCCATCGACCCGGCCCGGGCCGCCGCGGCCAAGGGCATCCGGTCCTGGACGCACCGGTGTCCGGCGGCGAGGAAGGAGCCGTCGAGGCGGTGCTCTCGATCATGGTCGGCGGCGACCCCGAGGACTTCGAGGACGCCCGCCCCCTGCTGGACGTGCTCGGCACGGCCGTCGTGCGCTGCGGCCCGCACGGCGCGGGCCAGACGGTCAAGGCGGCGAACCAGCTGATCGTCGCGGTGAACATCCAGGCATGCGCAGAGGCCGTCGTCTTCCTCCGGAAGTCCGGCGTGGACCTGTCCGCAGCCCTCGACGTGCTCGGCGGCGGGCTCGCCGGCTCCACCGTGCTGGCCCGCAAGAAGGCCAACTTCCTTGACCGCGCCTTCGCCCCCGGCTTCCGTGTCGACCTGCACCACAAGGACATGGGCATCGTCACCGACGCGGCCCGCGCCGTCGGGGCGGCGCTGCCGGTGGGCTGCGTGGTGGCCGGCCTGGTCGCCTCGCTGCGGGCGCAGGGCGACGGCGGGCTCGACCACTCGGCGCTGCTGCGCGGCGTCGAACGGCTGCCGGAGCCGCCGGGGCTGCCGGCCGGCGGCTGACCGCCCTCCAGGACCCCGTCCGGCGGTGCGTGACTGTCCTGTCGCGCCGAACGCACCGCCGGGCGGGCGCACGTGACGGGCTGTCGGCCGCCGGTTACAGCCGGCCGCAACTTCCTGCACTATGGGGGCACGAGACCGACCGGGAGTTGTGACCCATGGCAGAGAGCGTGCTGGTGCGCTGTCCGGCCTGCCGCCGTGACCACAGGTACACCGCGCCGACGTACCCCTGCGCGTGCGGGGCGCCGCTCTGCCTGCCGGTGCTGCGCGGCGGGCTGCCGGTCGAGATCAGGCACCGCTCGTGGGACGACTCCTGGGTACGGCTGCGCTGCCCCGACTGCGGGCGCACCGACCACTGGCCGCGGCCGGAGTTCGGCTGCACCTGCGGCGCGCTGATCCGGCTGCCGGTCGACGACGAGGCGGCGGGCGAGCCGGGGCTGATGCCCGTACCGCACGCGGGCGGTACCGCGCCCGCGCCGAGCGGGGACGTGCCGCCGCCGCCGACGGACCGGCCGCCGTTCCGCCCGGTCACCATCCGCACCGGGCGGGACGCCCTGACCGCGGCGGCCCAGTACCTGAAGTGGCTCGGCTTCGCCGATGTGCGCCTGGCCGGCGACCGTACGGCCAACGGCATCGACCTGCGCGGCCAGGGCATGGTCGCCCAGGTCGACCCGAGCACCCAGCCGACTCCCGTACGGGACGTCGAGTGCCTGTGGCTCAACTGCGTCAACGAGGACGCCGTGGGGGCGTTCTTCTCGCTCGCGGGGTACGCCCACGATGCGCGCGGGCGCGCGGACCAGTTGGGTGTGCCGCTCTTCGTCATGGACCTCACGGGTACGCCGCAGCCGGTCAACGACCCGGCCGACGCCCTCATCCGCTCCGGCCCGCGCGCCTCCTGAGCGGAGCGCCCCGTCGGGGCGCGGGGAACTGCGCGACCAGCCACCCACCAGCCGGTGGCCCGGCACGGAACGGACAGCCCCCTTCGGACGGAGACGACCCGCGCCCCGGCAGGGGCTGAGCGCGCAGTTCCGCCTCCAGAGCTTCGCCTCGGGGTACCCCCAGCGCCCCTGAAAAACGCCCACCCTCCGCGCGGAGGGCACCCCGGAGATGAACCGGGCCCTCGGACCCGGGACCCGCTACGTCTCCACGATCGGCCTGTCGCAGATCGCCGGCGCCCAGCTGCTGCACGTCTACCGGCCGCGGCACTGGATCAACTGCGGGCAGGCGGGGCCGCTCGGCTCGCCGGGTGCCGGCCGCGCTTGGCTGCGCGACGGCCGAACCGGACGCGCAGGTGGTCGCGTTGTCGGGCGACTACGACTTCCCGTTCATGATCGAGGAGCTGGCCGTCGGCGCACAGCACCGCATCCCGTACATGCACGTGCTGGTCAACAACGCCTACCTGGGCCTGCTCCGGCAGGCGCAGCTCGGCCTGGGCATCGACTTCCGCGACCGAGCCGGGGCACGCCCCGACCGCCGTCATGCCCCTGGTGTGACCCCGGCGTCCCCCAGGTCGCCGCCGTCCCCGTGCGTGAAGTCCGCCCGCAGCTCCACCTTCCTGACCTTGCCGCTGACCGTCATCGGGAAGGCGTCCAGCACCCGCAGGTGGCGGGGGACCTTGAAGTGGGCGAGCCGGCCCTCGCAGTAGGCGGTGATCTCGCCGAGGCTCGGCGGGTCGGCAGGGTCCCGGGGGATGACGCAGGCAAGGATCTCCTCGCCGAAGGTGTCGTCGGGCACCCCGACCACCTGCACGTCGGCGACCTTGGGATGGCCGTAGAGGAACTCCTCGACCTCCCGCGGATAGACGTTCTCGCCGCCCCTGATGATCATGTCCTTGATACGGCCGACGATCGCCACGTAGCCGTCGTCGCGCATCACCGCGAGGTCGCCGGTGTGCATCCACCGCCCGCCGTCCACCGCCTCGGCCGTACGGTCCGGCTCGTCCCAGTAGCCCAGCATCACCGAATAGCCGCGCGTGCACAGCTCACCGGCAGTGCCGCGCGGCAGTGTGACCCCCGACGAGGGGTCCACCACCTTGACCTCGATGTGCGGCAGCGCCCTGCCGACGGTGGCGGTGCGGTGCTCCAGCGTGTCGTCGCGCCGGGTCTGGGTGGACACCGGGGAGGTCTCGGTCATCCCGTAGCAGATGGACACCTCGGCCATGTGCATCTCGGCCATCACCCGCTTCATCACCTCGACCGGGCACGGCGACCCGGCCATGATGCCGGTGCGCAGCGAGCTGAGGTCGTATTCGGCGAAGGCCGGCAGGGCCAGCTCGGCGATGAACATCGTGGGGACGCCGTAGAGCGAGGTGCAGCGCTCCTGCTGGACCGCGCGCAGGGTGGCGGCCGCGTCGAAGGACGGGGCGGGGATGACGATGCAGGCGGCGTGCGAGGTGGCGCCGAGGTTGCCCATCACCATGCCGAAGCAGTGGTAGAAGGGCACCGGCAGGCAGATCCGGTCCTGCTCGCAGTAGCCGACCGTGTCGCCCACGAAGTAGCCGTTGTTGAGGATGTTGTGGTGCGAGAGGGTGGCGCCCTTGGGGAAGCCGGTGGTGCCCGAGGTGTACTGGATGTTGACCGGGTCGTCGCAGCTCAACGTCGCCTCGACGTCGGCCAGATAGCCCTGGTCGAGACTCTCGCCCGCGGCCGCCATGGCGTCCCACGACGGGTCGCCGATGTGCACGACCTCGCGCAGGTCCGGGCAGTTGACGCGGACCTCGGCGGACATCACGCGGTAGTCGCTGCCCCGGTGCTCGGTGGAGGCGATCAGCACCGAGACGCCGGACTGCCGCAGGGCGTAGGCCAGTTCGTGCAGGCGGTAGGCCGGGTTGATGTTCACCATGATCGCGCCGAGCCGGGCGGTGGCGTACTGCACCAGCACCCACTCCGGGCAGTTGACCGCCCAGATGCCGACCCGGTCGCCCTTGAGCACTCCGCCCGCGGCCAGTCCGCGGGCCACGTCGTCGACCGCGCGGCCGAACTCGGCGTACGTCCAGCGGCGGCCGCTGGGCACGTCGACCAGCACCTCGCGGTCGGGGTGGGCGGTGATGGCCCGGTCGAGATTGCGGCCGATCGTGTCGCCGAGCAATGGAGTACTCCCGGTTCCGTGTGAGTACGAGGGCTCGGCGGTCACCGGTGGTCCTCCTCGTGGAATTCGGCACTGCCGTCGTGCATCGTCGCCTCGCGCAGCTCGATCCGGCGGATCTTGCCCGAGACGGTCTTGGGCAGCGGTGCGAACTCCAGCCGCCTGATGCGCTTGTACGGCGCGAGCACGGAGCGCGAGTGCGCGAAGATCGCCTTGGCGGTCCCGCCGTCCGGCGCCCAGCCCTCGGCGAGCACCACGTACGCCTTCGGGACCGCCAGCCGCAGGTCGTCGGGCGCGGGCACCACGGCGGCCTCGGCGACCGCCTCGTGCTCCAGCAGCGCGCTCTCCAGCTCGAACGGGCTGATCTTGTAGTCGCTGGACTTGAAGACGTCGTCCGCGCGGCCGACGTAGGTGATGTAGCCGTCGGCGTCCCGGCTGCCGATGTCGCCGGTGCGGTAGTAGCCGCCGCCCATCGCCTCCTCGGTGCGCTCCGGGTCGCCCGCGTAGCCGGTCATCAGGCCGACCGGGCGGCTGCTCAGGTCGAGGCAGATCTCGCCCTCGTTCGCCGGCACGCCGGTCACCGGGTCGAGCAGGGTCACCGTGTAGCCGGGCGTCGGGCGCCCCATCGAGCCGGCCTTGACCAGCTGCCCCGGGGTGTTGGCGACCTGCACCGCGGTCTCGGTCTGCCCGAAGCCGTCCCTGATCAGGACGCCCCACAGCCGCCGTACGTGCTCGATCACCTCGGGGTTGAGCGGCTCGCCGGCCGCGACCGCCTCCCGCGGCGGGCTGGACAGCGCGCTCAGGTCGGCCTGGATCAGCATCCGCCACACCGTGGGCGGCGCGCAGAAGCTGGTCACCCCGCAGCGGTCCATCTCGGCCATCAGGCGTACCGGGTCGAACCGCGTGTAGTTGTGCACGAAGACCGTCGCCTCGGCGTTCCACGGCGCGAACAGACTCGACCAGGCGTGCTTGGCCCAGCCGGGTGACGAGATGTTCAGATGCACGTCGCCCGGGCGCAGCCCGATCCAGTACATCGTGGCCAGGTGCCCGATCGGATACGAGATGTGGGTGTGCTCGACCAGCTTGGGCTGCGCGGTGGTACCGGAGGTGAAGTAGAGCATCAGGGGGTCGGACCCGGCGGTCGGCCCGTCGGGGCTGAAGCCCGGCGGGGTCGCGTACGCCTCCTCGTACGCCGCCCAGGGCACCGGTGCGTCGCCGCCGACCGCGATCCGGGTGTAGTCGCCGGGGACCTCGTCGAACTTCGCGGTGTCCGCGGCCCGCACGATCGCGTGCCGCGCCTGCCCGCGGCCGATACGGTCCCGCAGGTCGGCGGGGCCGAGCAGCGGGGTCGCCGGGATGACCACCGCCCGCAGCTTCATCAGCGCCAGCGCGGACTCCCACTGCTCGATCTGGTTGCCCAGCATCAGCAGCACCCGGTCGCCGGCGCGCACCCCGCGCGCCCGCAGCCAGGACGCGACCCGGTCGGAGCGGTCGGACATCTCGCGGAAGGAGATCAGCGACTCGGTGCCGTCCTCCTCGACGATCCACAGGGCCGGGCGTTCGTTGCCCGCGGCGATCACGTCGAACCAGTCCAGTGCCCAGTTGAAGTGCTCCGGGGTCGGCCAGCGGAAGCCGTCGCGGGCCGCCGTATAGTCCTCGCGGTGCCGCAGCAGGAAGTCCCGGGCGGCCCGGAATGCCCCGGTCGCGTCCGATGCCGCCATGTGTCCTCCTCGTGGATGTCCCCTCGGTAGCATCGTGCGGTAGTGACGTGGGTCTCACTACCCCCGGACGGGGGTGAGGAGGTGGCGCGGTGGACGGCAGTCGTGGCGAGGCCATGGACATGCGGGCTGCCCTGCTGCGGATGCGCAGGTCAGGGCTGCTTCCGGTGGCCTTCGGCGGGCTGGTGTCGAGCGCCGGCGCGCAGCAGTTCCGGATCAGCGAGCTCGCGGGGGCCGACACGGACTCGCTGCGCGGCCTGGCGGTGCGCACCGGGAACGGGCTCGGCGGCAAGACCCTCGCCCTGGGGCGGCCCTACGCGGTGACCGACTACGGCTCCTCGCGCGCGATCAGCCACGAGTACGACGCCGCCGTCGCCGGGGAGGGGCTGCGGTCGGTGCTCGCCGTGCCGGTCGTGGTGCACCGGCAGGTGCGCGGGGTGCTCTACGGGGCGCTGCGCCAGCCGTACGCCCTCGGTGACCGGCCGCTGGCCGCCGCGATCGACGCGGCGCGCGACCTGGAGCAGGCACTCGCGGTACGGGACGAGGCCCGGCGGCTGCTGGCGTCCTGCCAGGGGCCGGTCGCGGCGGACCCGCGGGCCTGGGAGGAGGTGCGCGAGGCGCACGCCGAACTGCGGGCGCTGGCGGTGCGCATCCCCGACCAGCGGCTCCGCCAGGAGCTGCTGACCGCGTGCGCGCGCCTGGCCTCGGCCGCGGCGCCGGCTTCCTCCCCCGCCGGGCCCGTCGTCCAGCTGACCCCGCGCGAGCTGGACGTGCTCGCGAGCGTCGCCTCGGGCGCGACCAACTCCGCCGCGGCGGTCCGCCTCCGCCTCCGCCCGGAGACCGTCAAGTCCTACCTGCGCTCGGCCATGCGCAAGCTGGGCGCCCATACCCGCCTCGAAGCCGTCACCACCGCCCGCCGCGCGGGCCTGCTCCCGTAGGGCGGGTCCGCAAGGTCCCGCCCCGGGAAAACCGGGCGCGGCGGCGCAGGGGGCGGAGTAGCGTGCCGAGGGTGACGATCGATCGGGTGGGCGGCTTCGCCGCGATGTCATTGGTGCTGGTGCTGATCCCCGGCCCCAGCGTGCTGTTCGTACTGGGCCGCGCCCTCGCGCACGGCCGGCGTACGGCCCTCGGCAGCGTGGTCGGCAACGCGATCGGGGCCTACGCCCTGATCGCCCTGGTCTCGCTGGGCCTCGGCGAGATCGTGTCGCGCTCGGTCGCGCTCTTCGTGGCGCTCAAGCTGGCCGGCGCGGCCTACCTGGTCTTCCTGGGCGTGAAGGCGTTCCACCACCGCGGCGCACTGTCCGCGGCGCTGCGGGACGAGGACGAGAAGGGCGCGGCGCCGCCCCGCAGGGGCGACCTGCGCACCCTCTGGGAGGGCTTCGTCGTCGGGGTCACCAACCCCAAGACGATGGTGTTCTTCGCGGCCGTCCTGCCGCAGTTCGTGAACCGCGACGCCGGCCGCGTACACGAGCAGATGCTGCTGCTCGGCCTGGTGTTCACCGCCATCGCGCTGCTCTGCGACAGCCTCTGGGCGCTGACCGCTTCGGCCGCCCGCAACTGGTTCGCCAGCTCGCCGCGGCGGATGGCGGCGGTCGGCGGGACCGGCGGGCTCGCGATGATCGGACTGGGTGTGGCGGTCGCGGTGACGGGCCGCGCCGACACGTAGGACAGCGGGCCGCGGGCCGTGTGATCAGGCGCACACGCGGGGCAGGAGCGAAACGTTTGCGTTTCGATAGTGGCGGACGTACGGTCAGTGGAGTACGAAACCGTTTCGTTCTTTCCTGCGGTAACAGCCTACTCCTCGTCCCACCTCAGGAGCGTTGCCTGATGTCCTCCCCTTCCGCCGCCGACGTCCCCGTCGACCGGCTCACCAAGTCCTCCGCACAGGACAGCCCTCCTGGCCCGCCCACCGAGAAGGCCAACCACCGCTGGTGGGTGCTGGCCGTCATCGCCGTCGCCCAGCTGATGGTGGTCCTCGACGCCACCGTCGTGAACATCGCGCTGCCCTCCGCGCAGAAGGCGCTCGACTTCTCCGACGGCAACCGGCAGTGGATCGTCACCGCATACTCCCTCTCCTTCGGCTCGTTGCTGCTGCTCGGCGGCCGGCTGGCCGACCTGGTCGGCCGGAAGATCGTCTTCCAGGTCGGCGTCGTCGGATTCGCCGCCGCCTCCGCACTGGCCGGCGCCGCGCAGAACTTCGAGATCCTGGTCACCGGCCGCGCCCTCCAGGGCCTGTTCGGCGCCCTGCTCGCCCCCGCGGCGCTGTCGCTGCTCAACACGACCTTCACCGACGCCAAGGAGCGCGCGAAGGCCTTCGGCATCTACGGCGCCATCGCCGGTGCGGGCGGCGGCGTGGGCCTGCTGCTCGGCGGCGTGCTCACCGAGCACCTGAGCTGGCGCTGGACGCTGTACGTGAACCTGATCTTCGCCGTCGTCGCCTTCCTCGGCGGCATGGCCTTCCTGCGCAAGGGCGCCCCCGCCAACCGGCCCAAGCTCGACCTGCCGGGCACCCTGCTGGTCACCGTCGGCCTGTTCCTCGTCGTCTTCGGCTTCTCGAACGCCGAGAAGCACCACTGGGGCTCCCCGATGACCTGGGGCTTCCTGGTGGTGGGCGCCGTGCTGGTGGGAGCCTTCAGCTGGTGGCAGACCCGCGCGGAGCACCCGCTGCTGCCGATGCGCGTGCTGCTGGACCGCAACCGCGGCGCGTCCTTCACGGTCCTCGCGGTCTCCGGCGCCGGAATGTTCGGTGTCTTCCTCTTCCTGACGTACTACCTCCAGCAGTCGCTGAACTACTCCCCGGTCAGCACCGGCCTCGGCTTCCTGCCGATGATCGGCGCCCTGATGGTGGCGGCCCAGCTGGCCACCAACACGCTGCTGCCGAAGCTCGGCCCGCGGGCGATCGTGCCGCTGGGCATGGTGATGGGTGCGGCGGGCATGGCCTGGCTGACCACCCTCGACCTCAGCAGCACCTACGCGGCGAACATCCTGCCCCCGCTGCTGGTGATCGGCTTCGGCCTCGGCCTGGTGATACCGGCCGCGATGAGCGTGGCGACCGAGCGGGTCGGCGAGCAGGACGCGGGCGTGGCCTCGGCCGCGGTCAACACGATGCAGCAGGTGGGCGGTTCGATCGGCACCGCGCTGCTGAACACGCTGGCGGCGAGCGCCGCGACGTCCTACCTGGCCCACCACACGGGCAAGGCGGCGCTGCCGAACGCGGCACTGCACAGCTACTCGACCGCGTACTGGTGGTCGGCCGCGCTGCTCGCCTTCGGCGGTGTGCTGTCGCTGTTCATGTACCGCAGCGGCCGCCCCGCGCCGAGCGAGCAGGGCGCCCCGGCCGCCGTGCACATGTAAGCGCAACGCCCCCTCAGCACCCGTCGCCGACTGAGCGGACGGCGCCGGGTCCGGGGGCCGGTCACCGGGTCATCGTGGGGACGGGACACCCGGTACCGCCGGCCCCCCGCACACCGCCGCCCCGCCGGAAATCGCGACCCCCGTACGCGACTTCCGGCGGGGCGGCCTGCTGCGCGCTACTTGTCCGCGGTGAGCGTGCCCGCCGCGCCCCAGCTGTCGGTGGGCACCTCGTGGATCCACACCTGCACGGTCTCGGCGGGGATCTGGTAGGCGTCCACGAAGGCGTCGGTGATCTTGCGTACGAGGTCCCGCTTGAGCTCGACGGTACGCGGACCCTGCTGCACGGTGACGATCGGCATGGCTGAACTCCCTGGTGAGGGGCGGTCTTCGGGGCTTTCCCCGGCGCCCTTTCTGCGTGCTTCCAGTGCACCGCGGGGCGGCGGCAGGACCAAGGAGCAGTCGGCGAGCACAGCGATCACGTATCGAGATCGCCGCCCGGCGCCTCCTCCGGCGCGCAGGCCCGCAGCAGCAGACGCACCGCCGCGGACGGCCGCCCCGCGGGGACGGCAAGGGCGGTGGTCAGCGCGAGGCCGGTACCGCGGAAGGGCAGGAAGGCCACCCGGGGCGCATGCAGCCGGGCCGCCTGCGAGGCGTAGACGACCGTCCAGCGGTCGCCCCCGGCCCCGATCGCGGCGAGCGTGTCCTGCAGCGAACCACCCGACCCGCCGCCCGGCACCGGCTCGAACCCGGCGTCCCCGCACGCGGTGAGCACCAGGTCCACCAGCGCCGGGTTCTCCCGCCGCGGCACCAGCCGCAGCGGCAGGTCCGCCAGCTCACCCAGCACAACGTCCGCTCCGGCGGCGAGCCGGTGCCGCGCGGGCAGTACGGCCACCAGCGGGTCGGGCCACAGCGGTACGACCTCCACGCCCTCAGGTACGGCCTCCGGCGGCCGGCCGCGCAGGAAGGCGGCGTCCAGGTCCCCGGCCGCGACCCGGCCGAGCCGGTCGCCCGCCGGAGCCGACACCAGGTCCACGGCGAGGTCGGGGGCAAGCTCCGCGAGGGCGCCGAGCACCCGGTCCAGGTGGCTTCCCAGGCCGCTGCTGGTGCCCAGCCGCAGGGTGGCGGCGCGGGCCGCGGTGAAGTCCGCGACGGCGGCCCTGGCCTGCTCCTCGGCGGCGAGCACGGCCCGCGCGGCCGGCAGGAACGCCGCGCCGGCCGGCGTCAGCCGCACGTGCCGCGGCGACCGGTCGAGGAGGTCGGCGCCGAGGTCGCGCTCCAGCCGGCGCACCTGCTGGCTCACCGCCGACTGCACGATGTGCAGCCGCTCGGCCGCCCTGCCGAAGTGCAACTCCTCGGCGACGGTGACGAAATACCTCAGCTGGCGCAGCTCAACCCGGTGATCGTAAGGGGATCCCCGGGCGCCGCGTCCGGACGCCGGCCAGGACGGCGGCCGGCCCGGTTGCGGCAGGCTGCCGGCCCCGGACCCGTTCACCCCGATGGCGGCCCTGCACGCGCCGCCGCGCTCCCGGCGCACTCCCGCGTTGCGCCGCCGTGCTCCCGGCTGGTGTGCGAACCGGCCGAATCCGGCTGCCGACGAGAAGGCGCTCGTGGCGCGGCGGGTTACGGTGGTTGCCATGGACGCCAACGCCCAGCCCGCGGCCGGGCTCCGGCCGCTCTACGTGCCGGTACGCAACGGCCCGGCGGGGCTCGTCGTCCGCCTGTGGCGCACTCCCGTGGGCACGCGGACAGCGGTGGCCTTCACCACCGACCAGCGGCTGCGGGCCGCGCTGGGGCCCTGCCACGGGTGGATTCGGTTGTCCGAATCCGCCCTCCGCCGTCTCGCGGAGCCCCTCGGTACCACCGCCGTCACGGTGGACCCCCTCCTGTTCAGCCGGGACCTTCCCCGCACACCTGGGTGATTGCCCCTTGCCGCGGGCTCGCACCTTCCGCTGCACAGTGGCTGGGCGAGCAGTTCCGCCCCCGCTCACCGGCACCGTGGTGCGGGCAGGACCCCGCCCGGGTCAAGATCCCGGGCAGGACCCAGCCCGGGTCAAGATCCTGGCTGGACGTCCCCCGTGGTGAGAACCTCGCGGCGGGACGCCAGGTCGCCCGGGGGGATGCCCGGGTGGTGCTGGGCCGCGGAGAGGGGGGTGGCCGGGACGGTGTCGCCCAGGGCCAGCCGGGAGACGATGCGGTAGCGGTCACCGCGGTAGACGGAGTGGACGTACTCCACCGGCCGCCCGGTGGAGTCCTTCGTCAGGCGCTCGAAGAGCAGCGCGGGTGACAGGACGGGCACCCCGATCAGCCGGGCCTCCTCCTCGTTGGTGACGGTCGGCTCGATGGACTGCACGGCCTCCCGCACGCGGACCCCGTGCCGCTCCCGCAGGAAGTCGTAGAAGTCGCCCGACTCCATGTCCTCGGGCCGCAGCCCCGGCACGAGCGCCGCGGGCACGTGGAGGTACTCGATGGCCATCGGCTCGTCGTCGACGAGCCGCAGCCGCGCGATGTACGTGATCTCCGCGGCCGGCGAGATGTGCAGCCGGCGGCCGACCCTGGCGCCGGCCTGGACCGTGGTGAACTCCAGCACCTTGCTGGCCCAGCTGCCCGACGCCTGCGGCAGCCGGTACGCGTCGGGGCCCGGGGCGAGTTCCTGGGTGATCTTGGCGCGGGCGACGAACATGCCGCGCCCGTGCTCGCGCACCAGCAGCCCGGTGGTGACCAGTTCGTCCACCGCGGAGCGCAGCGTGGGCCGGGAAACGCCGAGTTGCTCGCAGAGGGTGCGCTCGGAGGGGATCGGGTCGCCGGGGGCGCAGGACTCGACCAGTTCCATGAGGTAGTCGCGGACCCGTTCGCGTTTCACCGCGGAGCGCGACGGCTCGCTGACCATGGCGGGGGTCCTTTCCTGCGGCGGGTTGTCCAGCTGAGGTTATCCAGATGTTGACCAGCACGCCAGCCACTGCGGGCGACGGCGTCGCAGTCCACCACGGTATACGACCTGAATCCCATGATTGCGTAGGGCCTTGACGTCACCAGTGGTCTATGCCACCTTCTGCGAGCAGCACCAGACCAGTTGGCAAGTGGTAAATTCCGCCCGCACTTCCCGAGGTGACATCACCGTGAGATCCAGACTCCTCCCCGCCGCCGCCGCGCTCGCCCTGGCGGCCGTCGCCGGCCTCACCGCCTGCGGCTCGTCCGACTCCTCCGACTCCTCCTCGGACTCCGCGGGCAGCACCCCGGCCCCGGCGAAGCTGACCGTGTGGATCATGCAGGACAGCATGTCCGACGGAGTGCTGAGCCGCTTCAAGACCGGCTTCGAGGCCGCGCACAAGGGAACCACCCTGGACATCCAGATCCAGCCGTGGGACGGCATAGGCCAGAAGATCACCAGCGCGCTGGCCAGCAAGGACGCGCCGGACGTGATGGAGGTCGGCAACACCCAGGTCGCGCAGTACGCGGCCAGCGGCGGCGTGAAGGACCTCACGGACAAGGTCTCCGACCTGCAGGGCTCCGACTGGATCCCCGGTCTCGCCGACCCGGGGAAGATCGACGGCAAGCAGTACGGCGTCCCGTGGTACGCCGCCAACCGCGTGGTGATCTACAACAAGGACCTCTTCGCGAAGGCGGGCATCACCACGCCGCCCAAGACCCGCGACGAGTGGATCCAGGACACCACCAAGCTCAACTCCGGTGGCAACGAGGGGATCTACCTGCCGGGCCAGACCTGGTACGCGCTGGCCGGCTTCGTCTGGGACGAGGGCGGCGACCTCGCGGTCAAGGACGGCGACCAGTGGAAGGGCACCCTGGACACCCCGCAGGCCAAGGCGGGGATGGCCTTCTACCGGCAACTGCAGGCCCTCGGGAAGGGGCCTAAGGACTCCGACGAGGCCAAGCCGCTGCAGGCGGACGTCTTCGCCAAGGGCAAGACCGCGCAGATCATCTCGGTGCCGGGCGGCGCCTCGATCATCACCAAGTCCAACCCGGCGATGAAGGACAAGATCGGCTTCTTCCCGATCCCCGGCAAGACCGCCGACAAGCCGGGCGCGGTCTTCACCGGCGGCTCCGACCTGGTGATCCCCGAGGCCTCGCAGCACCAGGCGCTCGCCTACGAGGTGGTCAAGGCGCTGGCCGGCACGGCCTTCCAGACCGACATGGCCAAGGAGATGAGCTACGTGCCCAACCGCACCTCGCTCGCCTCGGTGCTCGACGGCAACCCGGGTGCCTCGGTGATGGCGGCGGGCGCGGCGAACGGCCACGCGACCCCCAACTCCCCGAACTGGGCTGCGGTCGAGGCGAACAACCCGATCAAGCAGTACATGACGCAGGTGCTGACCGGCGCCGACCCCGACGCGGCGGGCAAGACCGCCTCCGAGGCGATCACCAAGGCCCTCAACACCGCTTCCTGACCCGCCCGGTCCCGTCACCCACCACCACCCCACCCCGGAGGGAATCCGTGCTCACCGCCCGTTCCGCCGCCCCGCGGCCGGCCGTCGTGGAGCCGCCGCCGGCCGTGTCACGGCCGCGACGGCGCCGCCTCGGCGCGGTCTGGCCGTACCTGCTGGTCGCGCCCACCGTGCTCGGTGCCGCGTTCCTGCTGGTCTATCCACTGGTCAGAAACACCGTGATGTCCTTCCAGCACTTCGGGCTCGGTGAGCTGATCCGGGGCGGGGCGACGTGGGTGGGGTTCGCCAACTACCGCACGGTGCTGGACGATCCGGAGTTCTGGACGGTGGTGCGGCGCACCCTGTGGTGGACCGGGATCAACGTCGTGCTGATCATGGTGCTCGGCACCCTGGTCGCGCTGATGCTGGTGAAACTCGGCCGGCGGATGCGGTTGGCGGTGATGAGCGGGCTGGTGCTGACCTGGGCGACCCCGGTCATCGCCGCCACCACGATCTTCCAGTGGCTGTTCCAGTCCCGTTTCGGGGTGGTCAACTGGCTACTGGTCAAGCTGGGCTTCGACTCCTACCGCGACTTCTCGTGGTTCGCTCACGGCGGCTCCACCTTCGCCATCCTGGTCCTGCTGGTGGTGTGGCAGTCGGTGCCGTTCGCCGCGCTGACCCTCTACGGCGGCCTCACCACCATCCCGGTCGAGCTGTACGAGGCGGCCAGGATCGACGGCGCCGGCGCCTGGCAGTCCTTCCGGCTGGTCACCTTCCCGATGCTGCGCCCGCTGTTCGCGCTGATCACCTCGCTCGAAGTGATCTGGTGCTTCAAGGCGTTCACCCAGATCTGGGTGATCAGCGAGGGCGGCCCGAACGGCGCCACGACGACGCTGCCGATCTACGCCTTCCAGATCGCCCAGTCGCTGCACAAGTACGACCTCGGCGCGGCCGTCTCCACCCTGACCGTACTGATCCTGCTCGCCGCGCTGGTGTTCAACCTGCGGCGGATGTTCCGCCAGGAGGGCACGCTGTGACCGCTCTGACCACTGGTAAGGCGCCATACGCGGTGCCGCGGCGCCGGCTGCGGTGGGGCCGGCTGCCGCTGAACCTGGCCGCGCTGTTCACCCTGGCGGTGTCGGTCTTCCCCGTCTACTGGATGGTGGTGACGGCCTTCAAGCCGGCCGCGGACATCCAGTCGGACACCCCGTCGTTCCTTCCGCTGCACCCGACCATGGCGCATTTCGGCACCGCCGTGCACTCCCCCGGCTTCGGCACCTTCTGGCGCAACAGCCTGACGGTGACGCTGAGCGCGGTCCTGATGTCGCTGGTGGTGGCGCTGCTCGCGGCGTTCGCCGTCGGACGGATGCGATGGCACGGCCGGCGCGCGTTCATCCTGATGGTCTTCATCGCGCAGATGGCGCCCTGGGAGGCGCTGCTGATCCCGATGTACGTCATCGCGCGCGACACCGACATGCTGGACAAGCTGTCGATGCTGACGCTGGTCTACTTCATGACCACCCTGCCCTTCACCATCGTGACGCTGCGCGGCTTCCTGGCCGCGATCCCGGTGGAGCTTGAGGAGGCGGCGCAGGTCGACGGCTGCACCCGGGCGCAGGCCTTCCGCCGGGTCACCTTCCCGCTGCTGGCACCGGGGCTGCTGTCCACCTCGCTGTTCGGGTTCATCACCGCGTGGAACGAGTTCGCCTTCGCCAACACGCTGATCATCAAGAACCAGGACGCCCGCACCCTGCCGGTCTGGCTGTCGTCCTTCAGCAACGTCTTCGGCACCGACTGGGGCGCCACGATGGCCGCCTCGTCGCTGTTCATGCTGCCGGTGCTGGTGGTCTTCCTGGTGCTGCAGAACCGTGTCACGTCCGGAATGACCGCGGGCGCCGTCAAGGGCTGACCGCACAGAACACCCACCGCCGATCCGCGCTCCTGCCGAGCGCGCGCCCCGTGCTGCCCCGCGCCGCCCCATTCCCGCCCCCCGCCGGGGGCCAGGGAGACCTGGAGAGCCACCGCTGTGATCATTCCGCACCCCACCCATATCGCCCGTATCCCCGGCCACTTCACCTTCGACGAGTCCACCACCGTCCGGGCGTCGGGCGACGCGCTCGGCGCGGCCCGGCTGCTGCGCACGCTGCTCGCCCCCGCCACCGGGCTGCCGCTGCGGCCGTCCTCCACCGGCACGGTCGTGATGATGGTCGACCCGATGCTCGGCGGGCTCGGCGAGGAGGGATACGGCCTGACCGTCGGCCCCGACGCGGTGCTGCTGCGCGCGGCCCGCCCGGCGGGGCTGCTGCGGGGCGTGCAGACCATCCGCCAACTGCTGCCCCCGCAGGCCCTGTCGGCGCATCCGGTGGCCGATGTGCCGTGGCAGATACCGGGGGTGCAGATCACCGACGTGCCGCGGTTCGGCTGGCGGGGCGCGATGCTGGATGTGGCCCGGCACTTCCAGCCGGTGTCCTTCCTCAAGCGGTTCACCGACCTGCTGGCCTTCCACAAGCTCAACGTGCTGCACCTGCACCTGACCGACGACCAGGGCTGGCGGATGCCGGTCGACGCCTACCCCCGGCTGACCGAGATCGGCGGGGTGCGCGGCGGCGCGCTGCCGCACTCGGGCGCGTACACCGCCGCGGAACTGCGCGGCCTGGTCGCCTACGCCGCCGAGCGCGGGGTCACCGTCGTCCCCGAGATCGAGATGCCGGGACATGCGCGCGCGGCCCTGGCGGCGTACCCGCACCTCGGCAACAACCCGGCGCGTGCCCTGGAGGTGTGGACCGAGTGGGGTGTGTGCGACACCGTGCTCGGCGTCCACGACGAGGTGCTGGACTTCTGCAGGACCGTGCTCGGCGAGGTGCTGGACGTCTTCCCCTCTCCGTACGTGCACGTCGGCGGCGACGAGTGCCCGGTCACCGAGTGGGAGACCAGTGCGGCCGCGCAGCAGCGGGCCGCGTCGGTGGGCCTGGGGTCGCCCAAGGAGCTGCACGGCTGGTTCCTCGGGCAGATCGGCGACTTCCTGCTGGCGCAGGGGCGGCGCCCGGTGTGCTGGGCGGAGGACTCGGGGGCGCTGCCCGCCGACTTCACCGTGATGCCCTGGCGCGACGCCGCCCACGGCCTCGCCGCCGCCCGGCGCGGCCACGACGTGGTGATGGCCCCCTACCGCTCCACGTACCTGGACTACCCGCAGTCCGACGACCCGGCGGAGCCGCCCGGCCAGTCCGGCGGAGTGGTGGACCTGCGCGCGGTCCACGACAACGAACCGGCGCCCGCCGACTGGGAACCGGCCGCCGCCGCCCGGGTGCTCGGCACCCAGGCGCAGCTGTGGACGGAGTACGTCAGCACCGCCGCGCACGCCGAATACCTCACCTTCCCGCGGCTGGCCGCGCTCGCCGACCGGGCCTGGAACCCGGCGAGCGACTGGGCCACCGACTTCCGCCCCGCCCTGCGGCTGCACGAGGCCCGCCTCGACGCGCTGCGCATCCCGCGCCGCGGTCCCGCCGCTCCCACGCCCACCCTGCACTGACCCAGCCACCACCCCACTGGAAAGGGATCACCCGTGTCAGGAAACACAGCACCAAGCAGTTCGCGCGACCGAAAGCCGCGGATCACCGCCCGGATGCGCACCGCGATGGCGGTGTGCGCAGTGGCCGGCCTCGGCTGCGCCGCACTCACCGCGCTGCCCGCGGCGGCGGCGCAGGACTCGCTGACCGCGCAGTACCGCACCAGCGCGAGCGGTGCCACCGCCGACCAGGTCGAGCCCTGGCTCGAAGTCACCAACACCGGGTCGACCACCGTGCCGCTCAGCCGGGTCACGGTCCGCTACTACTTCCACTCCGACGGCGCCGGCGTCAGCTACCGCTTCGCCTGCTCCTGGGCGGTCAAGGGCTGCGCCAACGTCACCGGCACCTTCGGCACCCTGGCCAACCCCACCGCGACCGCCGACCGCTACCTGGAGGTCGGCTTCACCGCGGGCGCCGGCTCGCTCGCACCCGGGCAGAACACCGGCGACCTGCAGCTGCGCTTCTACCGGGCGGACTGGCAGACCCTCACCCAGTCCGACGACTACTCCTTCAACGGCGCCCAGACCGCGTACGCGAACTGGCCGAAGCTCACCGTGCAGGACGCCGGCTCGGTCGTCTACGGCACCGCGCCCGCGGGCAACGACCCGACGCCGCCCACCACTCCGCCGACCACCCCGCCGACCTCGCCCGGCGGCAGCGGCGACCCGAGCGCCCCCTCGCTCTTCGACGACTTCTCCTACACCACCAGCTCCGACCCGGCCGTCCAGCAGCACGGCTGGACGGTGAAGTCCGGGCAGGGCGGCCCCGGTGTGGCCGGTGCGACCTGGTCGCCGGGCGACGTCACCTTCGTCGCCGACGGCTCCAACAAGGTGATGAACCTGCGGCTCACCACCGACGGCACCGCGTCCGGCACCAAGGAGACCGAACTCCAGACCAGCGCACGCAAGTTCAAGAACGGCACCTACGCCGCCCGGGTCCGCTTCGACGACACACCGACCGGCGGCCCCGACGGCGACCACGTCAACCAGACCTTCTTCACCTTCACCCCGCTCAACGCGCCGATGGACCCGAACTACAGCGAGCAGGACTTCGAGTACCTGCCCAACGGCGGCTGGGGCGAGACCCAGAACATCATGTACGAGACGTCGTGGGAGACCTACAACCCCGACCCGTGGAACGCCGTCAACACCCACGGCCAGCAGTACGGCAGCCTGGACGGCTGGCACGACCTGCAGATCACCATCGACAACAGCAGCATCACGTACTACATCGACGGCCAGGTCGTGGCGACCCACGGTGAGCCGTACCTGCCCGAGACGCCGCAGTGGATCGACTTCAACCACTGGCTGATCGACCTCGCGGGCCAGACCAGCAACACCACGCGGTCGTACGACGAGCAGGTCGACTACGTCGTCTTCGTCAAGGACCAGGTCCTCACCCCGGCACAGGTGAGCGCGAAGGTCGCCGGCTACCGGGCGGCGGGCACCGCCTTCACCGACACCGTGCCCAACCCGTAGTCCCGGCACCGCGCCCCGTCCGCGGACCGGGATGCCACGTCCGGCGGGTTTCCGTTATCCGCCGGGCGTGGCACCGTCTCCTGTCCGAGGAGCAGTGACGGACGGAGAGTGGAGCAGCATGCGCGCAGGCGACCGTGTCGGACCCGACCCCGCGCTGGTGACCGCCGCGCGTGCGGGCGATCAGCGGGCGCTCGACCAGCTGGTCGCGCAGTGCCTGCCGCTGGTCTACAACATCGTGGGCCGGGCGCTGGACGGCCACGACGACGTGGACGACGTGGTGCAGGAGACCCTGCTGCGGGTGGTGCGGGGGCTGGCCGACCTGCGCGACCCGGCGGCGTTCAGGTCCTGGCTGGTCGCCATCGCGGTACGCCAGGTCCGCGACCGCGAGCAGGCCCGCAAGGCGTCCTGGCACCACCAGACCGCCCTGGACGCGGCCGAGCTGATACCCGACCCCGCCTCCGACTTCGCCGCCGTCACCATCCTGCGGCTCGGCCTGACCGACCAGCGCCGCGACATCGCCGAGGCCACCCGCTGGCTGGACGGCGACGACCGTACGCTGCTGGCGCTGTGGTGGCTGGAGGAGACCGGCGACCTCGGCCGCTCGGAGCTGGCCGACGCGCTGGGCCTGACCCGGCAGCACGCGGCGGTCAAGGTGCAGCGGATGAAGGAGCAGCTGGAGACCTCGCGGGCGGTGGTCCGCGCGCTCGGCGGCGGCGCCGGGTGCGACGGGCTGCGCCATCTGACCGGCGGCTGGGACGGGGTGCCGAGCCCGCTGTGGCGCAAGCGCTTCGCCCGGCACATCCGCGGCTGCGCCGACTGCACCCGGCGCGGCGGTGCGCTGCTGCCGATGGACCGGCTGCTCAGCGGGCTGCCGCTGCTGCCGGTGCCGGTCGGCCTCGGCGGCCCGTTCGCCGCGCAGGCCCCGGCCGCGTTCGCCCATGCCGCACCCGCCGCCCCCGGACCCCCCACCCAAAGCCCGCGCACCGCTGCGCACCCACGCCCCCCACGGCGGAGCGGTGCGCGGCACGGGTCGCGGGCCAGGCCGCGGCTGCTGCACGGCCCGGCGGGCGTGACCGGTGCCGCGG
>NZ_CAJSLV010000069.1:6930-78921 GCF_907177275.1 Actinacidiphila cocklensis | reverse complement strand
CGCCCGCGGTGGCGGCGCGGCGGCGCCGGACGGCGTAGAGGGCGACGAGGCCCGCCGCGGCCACCGCGCCCACCGGGATCCACAGGTCGGCGGCGCCGTTCCCGGCCGCGGTCCCTCCGGGGTCAGCGGCGCCCGGGGTGATGGGCGGCGCGGTGACCGGGCGTCCGGCCAGCACCGCGTCATAGCCGTTCGCGGCGCCCACGGCCGCGCCCGCCCAGTCGTTCTGCCGCAGCGCGGGCTCGATCGCGGTGGAGCTGACCTCGTCGAGCTGGGTCTGGGTGAGCCCGGAGTCCTGGTCGGCGGAGACCGCGTACTGCCGGTCGCGGGTGGCGACGGCCAGCAGGATGTCCTGCCGGCCCAGCCCGCTCCTGGTCGCCGTGGCGTTGGCCCAGTCCTGCGGGCTGCGGCCGGAGAAGCCGTTGACGTAGGCGACGAAGAGCTGCAGGTGGCGGGCGTCGTGGAGGCGGTCGAGCGCGGCCGTGACCTGGGCGGTGCGGCCCTGGAGCGCACCGACCCGGTCGGTGATCTGGCCGCTGCGGGACAGCCTGATCGGGTCGTCGGCCAGCGCCTGGCCCGTCTGCGGGATCAGCACGGCGATGCCGAGCGCACCCAGCGCCGCGCACCACCGTGGGACTCGCCGCCTCATGCGCCCGCGCCCTTCGCCCGCGCCACGTCTCCACCGCGTGGCTGTGATGGGAGGCTATGTGCGGGATGTGCCGTACGCGACTTATGTGCGGCGCCCGGTCGTACGCGCACGACCCCGCGTCCCGGGGGTGGCGGCCCCCGGGACGCGGAGCTGGACGGCACCGCCGGCTACTCCTTGCGGCGCCTGATCCTGCTGCCCAGCCAGACCAGCGGGTCGTACTTGCGGTCGATGGCCCGCTCCTTGAGCGGGATCAGCGCGTTGTCGGTGATCTGGATGTGCTCGGGGCACACCTCGGTGCAGCACTTGGTGATGTTGCAGTAGCCGAGCCCGTGGTCCTCCTGCGCGGAGGCGGCCCGCACCAGGCCCTGGTCGGCGGCGGCGTCCAGCGGGTGCATGTCCAGCTCGGCGATCCGCATCAGGAAGCGCGGCCCGGCGAAGGCCGCCTTGTTCTCCTCGTGGTCGCGGACCACGTGGCAGGTGTCCTGGCACAGGAAGCACTCGATGCACTTGCGGAACTCCTGCGAGCGCTCCACGTCGACCTGCTGCATGCGGTACTCGCCGGCCGGCACGCCCTTCGGCGGGACGAAGGCCGGCACCTGCCGGGCCTTGTCGTAGTTGAAGGACACGTCCGTGACCAGGTCGCGGATCACCGGGAAGGCCCGCAGCGGCGTGACGGTGACCGTCTCGTCCGGCTCGAAGACCGACATCCGGGTCATGCACATCAGCCGCGGCCGCCCGTTGACCTCGGCGCTGCACGACCCGCACTTGCCGGCCTTGCAGTTCCAGCGGACCGCCAGGTCCGCGGCCTGGGTGGCCTGCAGCCGGTGGATGATGTCGAGGACGACCTCGCCGTCGTTCACCTCGACCTCGTAGTCCCGCAGGTCACCGCCGTCGGTGTCGCCCCGCCAGACCTTGAAGTGCGCTGTGTGGGTCACCGGTCAAGCTCCTCGTCCGTCAGGTATTTCAGCAGCTCTTCCCGATCGAAGAGGGCCAGCAGGTCGGCCCGGATCGGGTCCGTCGGACGCTGCCGCAGCCCGATCAGCGCCTCCTTCCGCGCGTCCGCGCCCTGCGCCTGGTCGGTCAGCTCGCACACCAGGTTGACCTTGCGCCAGCCGCGGTCCATGCCCGGGTGGTCGTCGCGGGTGTGGCCGCCGCGGCTCTCGGTGCGCTCCAGCGCCGCACGGGCCACGCACTCGCTGACCAGCAGCATGTTCCGCAGGTCGACGGCCAGGTGCCAGCCGGGGTTGAACTGCCGGTGCCCCTCCACGCCCACCCGCTGCGCCCGCTCCCGCAGCACGGCCAGCCGCTCCAGCGCCTGCTCCATCTCCGGGCCGCGCCTGATGATGCCGACCAGGTCGTTCATCACCTGCTGCAGCTCCTGGTGCAGGGTGTACGGGTTCTCCGCGGGACCCTCGTCGGCGGAGTCCCCGGCGGCGAACGGCCGCAGCGCCTCCGCCGCCGCCGCGTCGATCTGCTCCTCGGGCGCCGCCGGCCGCGTCCCGCCGAGCCCGGACGCGTACTCGGCCGCGGAGAGCCCCGCCCTGCGGCCGAAGACCAGCAGGTCGGACAGCGAGTTGCCGCCGAGCCGGTTGGAGCCGTGCATGCCGCCGGCCACCTCGCCCGCCGCGAACAGCCCCGGCACCCCGCGGGCCGCCGCGGTGTCCGGCTCCACGTCGACGCCGCCCATCATGTAGTGGCAGGTCGGGCCGACCTCCATCGCCTCCGCGGTGATGTCGACGTCGGCCAGCTCCTTGAACTGGTGGTGCATCGACGGCAGCCGGCGCCTGATCTCCTCGGCGGGCAGCCGGGTCGACACGTCCAGGAACACACCGCCGTGCGGGGTGCCGCGGCCCGCCTTGACCTCGGAGTTGATCGCCCGCGCCACCTCGTCGCGGGGCAGCAGCTCGGGCGGGCGGCGGTGGTTGTCGGGGTCGGTGTACCAGCCGTCGGCCTCCTCCTCGCTCTGCGCGTACTTCTCCTTGAAGACGTCGGGGACGTACCCGAACATGAACCGCTCGCCGTCGCTGTTGCGCAGCACGCCGCCGTCGCCGCGCACCGACTCGGTGACGAGGATGCCCTTGACCGACGGCGGCCAGACCATCCCCGTGGGGTGGAACTGGATGAACTCCATGTTGATCAGCGGCGCCCCCGCCAGCAGCGCCAGCGCGTGCCCGTCGCCGGTGTACTCCCAGGAGTTCGACGTCACCTTGAACGACTTGCCGATGCCGCCGGTGGCCAGGACGACCGCGGGCGCGTCGATCACGAAGAGCCGGCCCGACTCGCGGACGTACCCGAAGACCCCGGCCACCTTCCCCCCGGACCTTCGGTCGGGGGGTGCCCCCGTCTCGCTTCGCTCGTCATCCTTGAGCACCCGGGTGACCGTGCACTCCTGGAAGACCTTCAGCTTCGCCTCGTAGTCGCCGGTCTCGGCGAAGTCCTCCTGCTGGAGGGAGACGATCTTCTGCTGGAGGGTGCGGATCAGCTCCAGGCCGGTACGGTCGCCGACGTGTGCGAGCCGCGGGTACTCGTGGCCGCCGAAGTTGCGCTGCGATATGCGGCCGTCCTCGGTGCGGTCGAAGAGCGCGCCCCAGGTCTCCAGCTCCCACACCCGGTCGGGGGCCTCCTTGGCGTGCAGTTCGGCCATCCGCCACTGGTTGAGGAACTTCCCGCCGCGCATGGTGTCGCGGAAGTGCACCTGCCAGCTGTCGTGGGAGTTGACGTTGCCCATGCTGGCCGCGATGCCGCCCTCGGCCATCACCGTGTGGGCCTTGCCGAAGAGCGACTTGCAGATCACGGCGGTGCGCATACCGCGCTCCCGGGCCTCGATCGCAGCCCGCAGCCCCGCGCCGCCCGCGCCGACCACGACCACGTCGTACGCGTGCCGTTCGACTTGTGTCATCTCAGAAGAACCTCGGATCGTCGAATACGCCGCTGGCCACCAGGTACACATAGAGGTCGGCGACCCCGACGCTGATCAGCGAGGACCAGGCCAGCAGCATGTGGCGCCCGTTGAGCGCGCCCACCCAGCCCCACAGCCGGTAGCGCACCGGGTGGGCGGAGAAGTGCCGGAGCTTGCCGCCGATGATGTGCCGGCAGGAGTGGCAGGACAGGGTGTACGCCCAGATCAGCGCGATGTTCAGCAGCAGCACCAGGGTGCCGAGCCCCGCGTGGCCCCAGGCGCCGCTCTCGTCGCGGAAGGCGAGCACCACGTCGTAGGTGAGGATGCCGGCCACCGGGAGCGCCAGGTAGAAGAAGTACCGGTGGACGTTCTGCATGATCAGCGGCAGCCGGGTCTCGCCGGTGTACTTCGCGTGCGGCTCGGCGACCGCGCAGGCCGGCGGCGACGCCCAGAAGCCGCGGTAGTAGGCCTTGCGGTAGTAGTAGCAGGTCAGCCGGAAGCCCAGCGGGAAGACCAGCACGAGCAGCGCGGGGGACAGGCCCCACCAGGAGCCGAACAGGTGCCAGTCGGCGCCGCCGTTCATGGGCGTGCAGTTCGAGGCGAGGCAGGGCGAGTACAGCGGCGACACGTACGGCGTGGAGTAGTAGTCGCCGTTGGCGAAGGCCCGCCATGTCGCGTAGATGATGAAGATCGTCAGGGCGACGGCGGTGACCAGCGGTGAGAGCCACCACCGGTCTGTCCGCAGGTGCCGGGCGGAGATCGCGGCCCGCCCGGGTGCGAGTACACCGCGGGCGGCAGGGGTGGTGGGAGTGGTTCCGGTGGCCAAGGAGGACTCCGTAGGGAAGGACCGGGGGGCGCGCGACGGACCGGCGCACGCCTGAGGCGTACGGCGGGGCGGCGCGCGGTTACGGCGCGTGCCGGTGCGGCGAGCCGAGCCCCTCGTCCTCGGCGTCCGCCCACAGCCCGCGGTCGTAAGGCGCGTCCGGGATGGTGACCATCTCGACCTTCCGCTGGTCCGCGGCCGCCGGCGCCGAGTCCTGCAGCAGCCCGAGGCTGTCGCGCAGGTGGGCCGCGGCGCTGCGCACGCGGCGCATGTCGAGGGTGTCGCCGCTGTGCTCGTCGAGGCGCGCGACGCAGCGCATCAGATCGTCGAGCCGGCGCTGAACCGCCGTCAGGTCGTCGTGCAGGGACATGGGAAGTCCTCACCATCTGCCGCCGTGTGAACGCAGTACGGGGCGGTGCTGCGGATGCGAGTGTTGCGCGTCACACCGCGCCTTGTGAAGACGGCTGCACGGAATACCGCGGGCGCGGCAGGGGCGCGCTGCGGCTGTGGGCCGGACGGGTGGAGTGCGCCGGGCACGTCGGCGGGTCGGGGCCGCGGCGCTGGTGGCGTCGTCTGGAGTGGGGGTGCGATTACCGGAACACCGGTAAAACGGCCCATCCGACCAGATGAGTATGTCCCCGGCGCACGCCGAGCCTCCGGCCGGCCGCCTGGGCCGCGGAGGAGCGACCTCATGAACCGCAGTGCGGACCCGACCGCTGTCACCCCGGCGCCGCGGGCGCGCGCGGTGCGTATCGCCGTGGCGCTCACCGCCGGCGCCACGCTCACCCTCACCGGCTGCTCGTCCGGCGGCGGCGGCAACCACGCCGCAGGCACCGCGGGGACCGACGTGGCGACCGTCGCCAGGAGCGGGGTACGCGACGGCGGCACGCTGCGCTGGGCCACCGACGACGTGCCGCGCACCCTCAACGCCTTCCAGGCCGACGCGGACGCCGACACCGCCACCATCGCCGGCGCCACGCTGCCCGTGATGTTCCGGCTCGACGCCCACGGCAAGCCGCACGCCGACGCCGACTTCCTGAAGAAGGCCGACGTCACCGAGACCGAGCCGCGGCAGATCGTCACCTACCAGCTGAACCCGAAGGCGAAGTGGAGCGACGGGCGGGCGGTCGGCGCCGCCGACTTCACCGCCCAGTGGAACGCGCTCAGCGGCAAGAACTCCGCCTTCTGGACCTCGCGCAACGCCGGGTACGACCGGATCGCCTCGATCAAGGAAGGCGCCGACGCGCAGCACGTCGAGGTCACCTTCAGCACGCCTTACGCCGACTGGCGCTCGCTGTTCAGCCCGCTCTACCCCAAGTCCGTCACCGGCAGTCCCGACGCCTTCAACGACGGCGCCCGCACCTCGCTGCCCGTCGCCGCGGGACCCTTCGCCGTCAAGGACGTCGACGCCAAGGCCGGTACGGTCACCCTGGCCCGCAACCCCTCCTGGTGGGGGCAGCCCGCCAAGCTCGACCAGCTGGTGCTGACCGCGGTGCCGCGGTCCAAGCGGGCCGCCGCGCTGGCCGCCGGCACGCTCGACCTGGCCGACATCGACCCGGGCGCGCTGGCCGCGGTCAAGAAGACCAGGGGCATGGCGGTGCGCAAGGCGCCCGACGCCGCCTACGCGCAGCTCGCGCTCAACGGCAGCGCGGGGCCGCTCGCCGACGAGCGGGTACGGCACGCGGTGGCCCGCGCCATCGACCGCAAGGCCATCGCGACGGCCGTGCTCAAGCCGCTCGGCCTGCCGGCCGTACCGCTCGGCAACCACCTGGTGCTGCCCTCGCAGGACGGCTACGCAGACCACAGCTCCGCGCTCGGCGCCACCGACCTCCAGCAGGCGCAGGCGCTGCTCGCCGACGCCGGCTGGAAGCAGTCCACCGCCAAGACCGGCGACCAGGCGGCGGGGCCCGGGCGCAGCGCCGCGTCCGGTGCGCTCACCGTCGTCGAGCCCAACCGGGCGGTGACCAAGAGCAACAAGCAGCTCAGCCTGCGGTTCGTGCTGCCCGCGGACTCGCCGACGCTGGACGACGTCGGCGGGCGGATCGCCAAGATGCTCTCCGCGATCGGCATCCGCACGGAGATCACGAAGGTGGACGGGGCGAGCTACTTCCAGGACCACATCGCCGCGGGCGACTTCGACCTGGCGCTCTACTCCTGGCCCGGCAGCGCCTACCCGGCGACGGACGAGACGCCGATCTACGCCAAGCCCGTGCCGGCGCCGGACGGTTCGCTGACCGTCGCGCAGAACTACACGCGGGTCGGCACCGACCAGATCGACCAGCTGCTCGACCGCGCGGGCAGCGAGCTGAACGCGTCCACGGCCCGCTCGCTCACGGCCCAGGCCGACTCCCGCATCTGGGCTGCCGCCGGCTCGATCCCTCTCTACCAGCGTCCCGCTGTCGTCGCCCTCCGCACGAGCGTCGCGAACGCGGGCGCTTTCGGCTTCCAGACCCCGGCCTACGCGGACATGGGCTTCCGCAAGTAGCCCCACCCCCTGCCCCTCGGCGCAGTCCCGGGACCTTCCCCCCGGTGGGTGGCTCGGCTCGCAGTTCCCCGAGCCCCCGGGGTGGTGGCTGCCGTCTCCACACGACGGTGCGTCGTGGCTTGTCGCGCAGTTCCCCGCGCCCCTTGAAAACGGTCACCCTCTCGGCAGAGGGCAAGCCATCAGGGGCGCGGGGAACTGCGCGCTCAGCCACGACGCACCGAAGGATGCGAGCCCACAGTAAGGGGCAATCACGAAGGGGCTCGGGGAACTGCGAGCCAAGCCACGCACCGGGGCGCAGGTGGGAGCGAACCGCAAGGGGCGGGACCCCCAAGACCCGCGTCAGCGAATCGTGCGCAAGGTAGGGGCCAGGGCGGCAGCCCTGGTGCGGAGGGGGGCCGCCAGAGCGGGGTGGCCCGCGGCGGTGTGGGCCGCCGCCTGGGTGAGGAGCGCACGGGCACGGGCAAGCGCGTCCGGGGCCACGGTCACCGCAAGCGCGGCGAGCCGCTCCGCCCGCTGCGGCCGGGAACGGAAGAGCGCCTCCATCGCGGCGAGGTCGGTGCCGCGCAGGGCGGCCGCCGCCGAGTCCGCGCGCAGTGCGGCCAGCGCCGCGTCGAACGACGGCATCGCGTCGGCCGCGGGCCAGTGCCCCGCCGCGATCCCGTCCGCGAGCGCGCAGGCGTAGAGCTGGAGCGCCCCTCGGCGCAGCTCCGGCGCGACGGACCGCTCCCGCAGGTCCGCGGCCGTACGCGCGGCCTCACCGCAGCGGCCCTCCGCGAGGGTGACGATCACGTCCATCCCCTGCCGCCGGGCCGAGCCGGACGGCCCGCCCGCGTCGAGGGCGGCCCGCGCCAGGTCGATCCGGCCGGCGGCCGTCGCCCGGGCCGCCGCCAGGCTCGCCGGGTCGTGCAGCCATTCGCCGAGCCGCTGGTCCTCCTGCCCGAAGGGCAGCCGGAGCAGCCGCCAGGCCGGTGTGGTGACCCGGCCGGGCTGGACGGTCGCCAGCAGGACGGTGGCGGCGGCGACGCCCCAGCCGATCGGCGCCGCCGTACCGCCCGCGGCGATCAGGACGGCGGCGGCCAGTACCTCCGCGAGCAGCGTGAGCGCGGCGCCCCACCACATGCGGCGGCGCAGCCCGGGCCGGTCGACGACGACCTGGCAGGTGTTGAGGAGGACCAGCGGCAGCATCCGGAAGGTGAGCAGCCGCCCGCGGCGCACGGTGCTGCCGAGCCAGCGGCCGACGAAGAGGGACGTCCAGACCGTCGCGGAGCCGGTGAACCGGCCGAGCAGCCGGTAGGCCAGGACGTGGAGGTTCATGCCGGCGATCATGCCGAGCGCGAAGCGGAGGAACCCCGCGGGCGAGATCGGCAGCGTATGGGTGGCGCCGAGCAGCGCGGCGGCCCCGGCGGCGACGACCACCAGCAGGTTCGGCAGCGCCTGCCGCCGGGGGGCGCGGGGGTGGTCGGCGGGGTTCAGCGGGATGCCGGCCGGCAGCGGCGGCACGGATTCGCCCTGCGGGACGAACGATGACGTGGACACGCGGAAGATCGTCCCACCTCCTCGGACGCCGCCTCCGCCAGGGTCCGCGGGGCGACGGCGGTGCCCCGAAGGGCTTGCCCGGGCGCAGCCGGGGGTGCTGGCACGTACCATGGGAAACGGCCGCGGCGTGACTTCTGCCCGGCACGGGCGAGCGCGTCGAAGAGGAACGCGACGCCATCCACGATTCCGGGAGAAGCGCCGCCGCATGTCCACGCGCCACGATATCCGTAACGTCGCCATCGTCGCCCATGTCGACCACGGCAAGACGACCCTCGTCGACGCCATGCTCAAGCAGGCCGGGGCCTTCGCCGCACACCAGCATCTGGACGACCGGATGATGGACTCCAACGACCTGGAGCGCGAGAAGGGCATCACCATTCTCGCGAAGAACACCGCGGTGAAGTACCACCCCAAGGACGGCGGGGACCCGGTCACGATCAACATCATCGACACCCCCGGCCACGCCGACTTCGGCGGTGAGGTCGAGCGCGGCCTGTCCATGGTGGACGCCGTGGTGCTGCTGGTGGACGCCTCCGAGGGCCCGCTGCCGCAGACCCGGTTCGTGCTGCGCAAGGCGCTGTCCGCCCGGCTGCCGGTGATCCTGTGCATCAACAAGACCGACCGCCCGGACTCCAGGATCGACGAGGTGGTCAACGAGACCTACGACCTCTTCCTCGACCTGGACGCCGACGAGGACCAGATCGAGTTCCCGATCGTCTACGCGTGCGCCCGTGACGGTGTCGCGTCGCTGACCAAGCCGGAGAACGGCACGGTGCCGGCCGACAGCGACAGCCTGGAGCCGTTCTTCTCCACGATCCTGGACACCGTCCCCGCGCCGGTCTACGACGAGGAAGCGCCGCTGCAGGCGCACGTCACCAACCTGGACGCGGACAACTTCCTCGGCCGTATCGCACTGCTGCGGGTCGAGGAAGGCCACCTGAAGAAGGGGCAGACCGTCGCCTGGATCAAGCGCGACGGCAGCATCTCCAACGTCCGCATCACCGAGTTGATGATGACCGAGGCGCTGACCCGCAAGCCCGCCGAGAGCGCGGGTCCCGGTGACATCTGCGCGGTGGCCGGCATCCCGGACATCATGATCGGCGAGACGCTCGCCGACCCGGAGAACCCGATCGCGCTGCCGCTGATCACGGTGGACGAGCCGGCCATCTCGATGACCATCGGCACGAACACCTCGCCGCTGGTCGGCAAGGGCGGCAAGGGCCACAAGGTCACCGCCCGCCAGGTCAAGGACCGCCTCGACCGGGAGCTGATCGGCAACGTCAGCCTCCGGGTGCTGCCGACCGAGCGTCCCGACGCCTGGGAGGTGCAGGGCCGCGGTGAGCTGGCGCTGGCCATCCTGGTGGAGACGATGCGCCGGGAGGGCTTCGAACTGACCGTCGGCAAGCCCGAGGTGGTCACCAAGGAGATCAACGGCAAGGTCCACGAGCCGATCGAGCGGCTGACCATCGACTCCCCCGAGGAGCACCTGGGTGCCATCACCCAGCTGATGGCGACCCGCAAGGCCCGGATGGAGACGATGACCAACCACGGGTCCGGCTGGATCCGGATGGAGTGGATCGTGCCGTCCCGCGGCCTGATCGGCTTCCGTACCGAGTTCCTGACCCAGACCCGCGGCACCGGCATCGCGCACTCCCTGTTCGAGGGCCACGAGCCGTGGTTCGGCGAGCTGCGCACCCGCAACAACGGTTCGCTGGTGGCCGACCGGTCCGGCGTGGTCACGCCGTTCGCGATGATCAACCTCCAGGAGCGCGGCGTGATCTTCGTCGAGCCCACCACCGAGGTGTACGAGGGCATGATCATCGGTGAGAACTCGCGCTCGGACGACATGGACGTGAACATCACCAAGGAGAAGAAGCTCACCAACATGCGCGCCGCGTCCGCGGACAACACCGAGAACGTGGTGCCGCCGCGCAAGCTCTCCCTTGAACAGTCCTTGGAGTTCTGCAGGGACGATGAATGCATCGAAGTCACTCCGGAGACCGTACGAATCCGTAAGGTGGTCCTCGACCAGAAGGAGCGGGGTCGCGCCGCGTCCCGCGCCAAGCGCTGACGCTCACTGACCGCCAAGGAAACGGTGAGGGGTCCAGGCTTCCCTGGACCCCTCTTTGCGTGGTCTCACGCTGTCCGCTTTCCGGACAGCAATCACCGTTAGATAGGTCACACTGCCCATTTCGCCGGTGTCTGTCTACGTTCCATAATGTCCGGATTCTGGAACAAGATCGACGTCGATGTGACCAAAGCGAGACCAACCCTGTGTCGATCCGACTTCAAACGTGCCCGATAGTGGGACGAAGTTGAGCTCGGGTCAATGGGTCACGCGCTGATGGGGAGCGCCGACTCACGAGCACAGGAAGGCCGTAGTCGCTGTCAGGGGTGTCAGTGGGCGTCCGGCCTTCCTTTCACGTATCGATAGTGACTCCTGAGGAGGCAAACCCATGCGCGGTGCCAAGAGCGCCAAGTGGGTCGTAGGTGCGGCCGTGATCGCCCTCGCAGCGACCGCCTGCAGTTCGAGCGATGACTCGGGCAGCAAGGACAAGGCCAAGTCCA
Source organism: Actinacidiphila cocklensis (assembly GCF_907177275.1). Classification (GTDB taxonomy): domain Bacteria; phylum Actinomycetota; class Actinomycetes; order Streptomycetales; family Streptomycetaceae; genus Actinacidiphila; species Actinacidiphila cocklensis. The sequence continues at coordinate 67,964 of NZ_CAJSLV010000069.1, read as the reverse complement.
GTGGATCGTCCAGTGACGGGATCGTCCGAGCGTGGTGGGGCGACCCCCAGAACCCGCTCGAGCCCGCCAACACCAATGAGGTGCAGGGCGGCAAGGTCCTGGACATGATCTTCATGAACCTCAAGGAGTACGACGCCACAGGCAAGGCCAACCTTGAGGCCGCTGACTCGATCACCACGACCGACCAGCAGAACTTCACCATCAAGATCAAGCCGGACCTGAAGTTCTCGGACGGTACCCCGGTCACCTCCGGCTCCTTCGTGGACGCCTGGAACTACGGTGCCCTGGTCACCAACAAGCAGCTGAACTCGTACTTCTTCGCGGACATCGACGGCTACAAGGCCGTCCACCCGGACGACGAGAAGGCCGCGCCGACCGCCAAGACCATGTCCGGTCTGAAGGTCGTGGACGACCACACCTTCACGGTCAAGCTGAGCCAGAAGTTCTCCACGTGGCCGGACCGCCTGGGCTACAAGGCCTTCGCGCCGCTGCCCAAGGAGTTCTTCGACAACCACGCCGCGTACCTGGCCAAGCCCATCGGTGACGGCCCGTACATGATCGAGTCCTACACCAAGGGCACGAGCATGAAGCTGGTCCCGAACCCGAACTACACGGGTCCGAGCAAGCCGAAGAACAAGGGCGTCCTGCTGAAGGTCTACACCAGCAGCGACACCGCCTACGCGGACCTGCAGTCCGGCCAGCTGGACGTCCTCGACGACATCCCGGCCGCCGACCTGCCGCACGTGAAGGACGACCTGGGCGGCCGCTACCTGAACCAGCCGGCCGGCATCATCCAGACGTTCTCCTTCCCGATGTACAAGCCGGAGTGGAGCAAGTCCGGCATGGAGAAGGTCCGCCAGGGCATCTCCATGGCGATCGACCGCAAGACGATCACCGACAAGATCTTCGGTGGCACCCGCACCCCGGCCAACGACCTCACCTCCCCGGTGCTGGGCGCGGCCGGCGGTTACAGCGACACGCTCGCCGGCGACTCGGTCAAGTACGACCCGGTCAAGGCCAAGCAGCTGATCACCGAAGGCGGCGGCATCCCCGGCGGCCAGATGAAGCTCGGCTACAACGCCGACTCCGGCTCGCACAAGGAATGGGTCGACGCGGTCTGCAACAGCATCAACAACGTGCTGGGCAACAACAAGGCCTGCGTCGGCGCCCCCACGGGCACCTTCGCGGACTTCCGCGACCAGATCACCAAGGGCCAGATGACCCAGCCGTTCCGTTCCGGCTGGCAGATGGACTACCCGCTGATCGACGACTTCATCACGCCGCTGTACGCGACCAGCGGCAGCTCGAACGACTCGAAGTACAGCAACAAGACGGTCGACACCCTGATCAACCAGGCGAACGCCGAGGCTGACCCGGCCAAGTCGATCGCCCTGTACCAGCAGGCCGAGAAGCAGGTCCTCACCGACATGCCGATCGTTCCGCTGTGGTACCAGAACGGTCAGGCGGGTTGGTCGTCCAAGGTCTCCAACGTCAAGGAGAACGCGTTCAGCTACCCCATCTTCACCGAGATCACGGTCAACTGACCCCGATCACGCACTACCTGCAGTAGGCGGGTCCGTACAGGGGAGACGTTCGGGCACGCTTGCGGGGGAACTGACAAACAACCGCTCGCGGTGTGGATGTCGGCCGGGGCCACAAGCCCCGGCCGTCGTCTGCCCCGATCCCTGGAGGGCAGATGGGGCGCTACGTCATCAGGCGACTGCTCCAGATGGTTCCGGTCTTCATCGGAACCACATTGTTGATCTTCGTGATGGTTTGGGGTCTCGGTGACCCCGTGGCTGCCATGTTCGGAGACCGTACGCCGGACCCCGCGACGGCAGCTCAGATCAGACACGACCTGCATCTGAACGACCCGCTGATCCAGCAGTACTGGATCTACATGTCGAACGTCTTCAAGGGCGACTTCGGCAACGCCTGGAACCAGCAGCCGGTCACCGACCTGCTGAAGACCGCCTACCCGGTGACGCTGCGGCTGACCATCGTCGCGTTCCTCATCGAGGCGATCGTCGGTGTGGCGCTCGGCGTGTTCGCCGGCCTGCGCCGCGGACGGTTCTTCGACACCGGTGTGCTGGCGATGACGCTGATCGTGGTGTCCATCCCCACCTTCGTCACCGGCTACGTGCTGCAGTACTTCTTCGGCGTCAAGTGGTCGATCGTGCATCCCTCGGTCGGTGAGGGCGCGCCCTTCAAGGACCTGCTCATGCCGGGCCTGGTGCTGGCCGGCGTCTCCCTGGCGTATGTGGCCCGGCTGACCCGCACCTCGGTCGCGGAGAACACCCGGGCGGACTACCTGCGTACCGCGGTGGCCAAGGGCCTGCCGCGCCGCCGGGTGATCACCAACCACATGCTGCGCAACTCGCTCATACCCGTGGTGACCTTCCTCGGTACCGACATCGGCAACCTGATGGCCGGCGCCCTCGTCACCGAGCGGATCTTCAACATCCACGGTGTGGGTTACCAGATCTACCAGGGCATCGTGCACAACAGCCCTGCGACCGTCGTGGGCTTCGTGACGGTCCTGGTGATCGTCTTCCTGCTCGCGAACCTGCTCGTCGACCTGCTCTACGCGGTCCTGGACCCGAGGATCCGGTATGCCTGAGAACACCGACGCCGTGATTCTCGACGGTGTCCCCGCCGTCGCCCCGGACGGAGCGCCCGTCCCCGTCGACAAGCGCGACAAGCCGCGCAGCCTGTGGAACGACGCCTGGTACGACCTGAGCCGCAAGCCGATCTTCTACATATCGGCGCTGGTCATCCTGTTCCTGATCGTCATCTCGATCTGGCCGGGGCTGATCGCCAGCCAGGACCCGCTGCAGTGCAACCTGATCGACTCGCAGAACGGTCCCAGCTCCGGGCACTGGTTCGGCTTCGACCAGCAGGGCTGCGACGTCTACACCCGTACCGTCTACGGTGCCCGCGCCTCGGTCGAGGTCGGCATCTTCTCGACGCTCGGCGTGGCGGTGCTCGGTGCGGTGCTCGGCGGCCTGTCCGGCTACTTCGGTGGCTGGCTGGACTCGATCATCTCCCGGGTCAGCGACATCTTCTTCGGTATCCCGATCCTGCTCGGCGGCGTGGTCTTCCTGTCCGCCGTCAAGGGCGGTTCGGTGCTGACCGTGTCGACCTTCATCATCCTGCTGGGCTGGCCGCAGCTGGCCCGTATCGCCCGCGGCGCCGTGATCACCGCGAAGGAGCAGGACTACGTACTGGCCGCCAAGGCGCTCGGTGCGGGCCACGGCAGGATCCTGCTGCGGCACATCGCCCCGAACGCGCTGGCTCCGGTCATCGTATGGTCCACGATCGCGCTCGGCACCTTCATTTCGCTGGAAGCGACACTGTCGTTCCTCGGCGTGGGCCTCAAGCCGCCGGCCGTCTCGTGGGGCATCGACATCTCCGCGGCCGCCGAGCAGATCCGCAACGCGCCGCACATGCTGCTGTGGCCCGCGGGCGCGCTCAGCGTGACGGTGCTGGCCTTCATCCTGCTCGGCGACGCGGTCCGCGACGCCCTCGACCCCAAGCTGCGCTAGGAGGGCGTACGTTGACTGTCATCGACGATATATCGGACGTTCCCACGCCTGACGCGAAGCTGGCGCCGCTGCTGGAAGTACGCGACCTGCACGTGGAGTTCCACACCCGTGACGGCGTCGCCAAGGCCGTGAACGGTGTCAACTACTCGGTGAACGCCGGCGAGACCCTCGCCGTGCTCGGCGAGTCGGGCTCCGGCAAGTCGGTCTCCGCGCAGGCCGTCATGGGCATCCTGGACATGCCGCCGGCCCGTATCCCCAAGGGCGAGATCCTCTTCCAGGGCCGCGACATGCTCAAGATGTCCGGCGAGGAGCGGCGGAAGATCCGCGGCCGGAAGATCGCCATGATCTTCCAGGACGCGCTGTCCTCCCTCAACCCGGTGCTGAGCGTGGGCTACCAGCTCGGCGAGATGTACCGGGTGCACCAGGGCCTGTCCCGCAAGGACGCCAAGGCCAAGGCCATCGAGCTGATGGACCGGGTGCGCATCCCGGCCGCCAGGGAGCGGGTGGGCGACTACCCGCACCAGTTCTCCGGCGGTATGCGCCAGCGCATCATGATCGCCATGGCGCTGGCCCTCGAACCCGACCTGATCATCGCCGACGAGCCGACCACGGCCCTCGACGTGACGGTCCAGGCCCAGGTCATGGAGCTCCTCGCGGAGCTGCAGGCCGAGTACAACATGGGTCTGATCCTGATCACCCACGACCTCGGCGTGGTCGCCGACGTCGCCGACAAGATCGCGGTGATGTACGCCGGCCGGATCGTCGAGGACGCCCCCGTCCACGACATCTACTCCAAGCCGGCGCACCCGTACACCAAGGGCCTGCTCCAGTCGATCCCGCGGCTGGACCAGAAGGGCCAGGAGCTGTACGCGATCAAGGGCCTGCCGCCGAACCTGACGCGTATCCCGTCGGGCTGCGCCTTCAACCCGCGCTGCCCGATGGCGCAGGACATCTGCCGTACCGACGTGCCCCAGCTGCACCCGGTCGGCACGGCGCGCGGCAGCGCCTGCCACTTCTGGAAGGAGACCCTCGGTGAGTGAGCCCACTCTCTCCAAGGACCCCGAGTCCTCGGCGGCGACCGCCGCCGAGGCCGGCGCACCCGTCGTCGAGGCGGCCGAGGCGGCTGCCGCCCAGCTCGCCGACCGCGAGCCGATCCTGCAGGTGCGGAACCTGGTCAAGCACTTCCCGCTGACCCAGGGCATCGTCGTCAAGCGGCAGATCGGTGCGGTCAAGGCCGTCGACGGCGTCTCCTTCGACCTGTACGCCGGCGAGACGCTGGGCATCGTGGGCGAGTCCGGCTGCGGCAAGTCCACCGTGGCCAAGCTGCTCATGAGCCTGGAGCAGGCCACCGCGGGCGAGGTCTTCTACAAGGGCCAGGACATCACCAAGCTGTCCGGGCGCGCGCTCAAGGCGGTCCGGCGCAACATCCAGATGGTGTTCCAGGACCCGTACACCTCGCTCAACCCGCGGATGACGGTCGGCGACATCATCGGCGAGCCCTTCGACATCCACCCCGAGGTGGCGCCCAAGGGCGACCGCCGCAAGCGGGTCGAGGAGCTGCTCGACGTCGTCGGCCTGAACCCGGAGTACATCAACCGGTACCCGCACCAGTTCTCCGGCGGCCAGCGCCAGCGCATCGGCATCGCCCGCGGCCTCGCGCTCAACCCGGAGATCATCATCTGCGACGAGCCGGTCTCGGCGCTGGACGTCTCGGTGCAGGCGCAGGTCATCAACCTGATGGAGAAGCTGCAGGACGAGTTCAACCTGTCCTACATCTTCATCGCGCACGACCTGTCCATCGTCCGGCACATCTCCGACCGCGTCGGCGTGATGTACCTGGGCAAGATCGCGGAGATCGGCTCGGACGCCGAGATCTACGAGCACCCCACCCACCCGTACACCCAGGCGCTGCTGTCCGCGGTGCCGGTGCCGGACCCCGAGGCGCGTGAGCACCGGGAGCGCATCATCCTGTCGGGCGACGTGCCCTCGCCGGCGAACCCGCCGTCCGGGTGCCGCTTCCGCACCCGCTGCTGGAAGGCGGAGGCGCGGTGCGCGGAGGAGGAGCCGCTGCTCGCGATCCCGACCCGGTTCGCCGAGGTCGACACCCCGGCCAAGCACGAGTCCGCGTGCCACTTCGCCGAGGAGAAGGACGTGGTGGGCGCGGCCTGACCGGTCCTCCACCGCAGCAGTACGAGAAGGGGCGTCCCCGCAGGGGGGCGCCCCTTCCGGCGTCCTGCCGCAGGGTGCGCGGCGCGGTGCGTCGCCCTCTGGCCAACGCATTGGCTACGCGACACGCAGGAGTAGAAGTGCGGCTTTGCCGCAATTGCTGTGTCATGGGTAACGAAGTGTCATTTGTGACCCATGAGGAGGCACGCGATGCGCGGAGCCACGCGCGTGAAGTTGGCCGTCGGCGTGACAGCCGTCGCCCTGACGGCCGCCGCCTGCGGCAGCAGCAGTGACAGCGGCGGGAGCAGCAGCTCGACGGGCGGCAGCGGCGGCGGCATCGTTCGGGCCTCCTGGGGCGACCCGCAGAACCCGCTGGAGCCGGCCAACACCAACGAGGTGCAGGGCGGCAAGGTGCTGGACATGATCTTCCGCGGCCTGAAGCAGTACAACCCGAAGACCGCTCAGGCCCAGAACATGATCGCCCAGTCGATCACGTCGTCGGACTCGCAGAACTTCGACATCAAGCTCAAGACCGGGTGGACCTTCAGCAACGGCGAGCCGGTCAACGCCGACTCCTTCATCAACGCCTGGAACTATGACACGCAGCTGAAGAACGCCCAGCTCAACGCCAGCTTCTTCAGCTACATCGACGGCTACGACAAGGTGCACCCCGACACCCCGGGAGCCAAGGCCAGCGCCACCACGCTGTCCGGCCTGACGAAGGTCTCCGACACCGAGTTCAAGGTCAAGCTCAACCAGAAGTTCGCGCTCTTCCCCGACACCCTGGGCTACGCGGCCTTCTACCCGCTTCCGCAGGCGTTCTTCACCAACCGTCAGGCGTGGCTGGCCAAGCCGATCGGCAACGGTCCGTACGAGATCTCGTCGTACACCAAGGGCTCCAAGATGGATCTGCAGAAGTGGGACGGCTACAAGGGTCCCGACCCGGCGCAGAACGGCGGGGTCGAGCTGCGGGTCTACACCGACAACAACACCGCGTACACCGACCTGCAGGCCGGCAACATCGACCTGGTCGACGACATCCCGGTCACCCAGCTGCGCAACGTCAAGAGCGACCTGGGCAACCGCTACATCAACGTGCCGGCCGGCATCATCCAGACCATCTCCTTCCCGCTGTACAGCTCGCGCTGGTCCTCGGCGAACTCCGCGAAGGTCCGGCAGGGCCTGTCGATGGCGATCAACCGCAAGGAGATCACCGACCAGATCTTCCAGCAGACCCGCACCCCCGCCAGCGACTGGACCTCCCCGGTGCTCGGCAGCGCGGGCGGCTTCAAGGAGGGGCTGTGCGGTGAGGAGTGCACCTTCAACGCGGACAAGGCCAAGCAGCTGATCGCCGAGGGCGGCGGCCTGCCCGGCGGCAAGATCACCATCTCGTACAACGCGGACACCGGCTCGCACAAGGAATGGGTCGACGCGGTCTGCAACAGCATCAACAACGCGCTGGGCAACAACACGGCGTGCGTCGGCGCCCCCGTCGGCACCTTCGCCGACTTCCGCAACCGCATCACCAGCAAGCAGCTGGACAACCCCTTCCGGGCCGGCTGGCAGATGGACTACCCGCTGATCCAGGACTTCCTGCAGCCGCAGTACTTCACCGGCGCCTCGTCGAACGACTCGCACTACAGCAACGCCAACTTCGACAAGCTGGTCAACGAGGCCAACGCCGCCTCCTCCACCTCCGACTCGGTGAGCAAGTTCCAGGACGCGGAGAAGCAGCTGGTCATCGACATGCCGGCGATCCCGCTGTGGTATCAGAACGGCAGCGCCGGCTACTCGTCCAACCTCTCGAACGTCGCGCTGAACCCGTTCAGCGTGCCCGTCTACAACGAGATCAAGGTCAAGTGACACCGCGGCCGGGAGCCGCCGCACCGGAGGAAGCACCGGCAGCGGCGGCCCCCGGCCCCCACCCTCCCCGGAACTCCCCGGAAGGCTCCGCATGGGACGCTATGTGATCCGGCGGCTGCTCCAGATGATCCCGGTGTTCATCGGCAGCACGTTCCTGATCTTCTTCATGGTCTACGCGCTCGGCGACCCGGTCGCGGCGCTCTTCGGCGACCGTGCGCCCGACCCGGCCACCGCCGCGCAGATCCGGGCCGAACTGCACCTCAACGACCCGTTGTGGAAGCAGTACCTGATCTACATGAAGAACATCTTCACCGGTGACTTCGGTACCGCCTTCAACGGGGAGTCCGTCGTCAGCCTGATGCGCAGCGCCTTCCCCGTCACCATCCGGCTGACCATCGTCGCGATCCTGTTCGAGATCATCATCGGCATCTCGCTGGGCGTGCTCACCGGCATGCGGCGCGGCAAGCCGGACGACACCGGGGTGCTGCTGCTGACGCTGGTCGTCATCTCGGTGCCGACCTTCGTCACCGGTTACGTGCTGCAGTACCTCTTCGGCGTGCAGTGGGGGTGGGTCAGCCCCTCGGTGTCGCCCGAGGCGCCCTTCAACGAGCTGATCCTGCCCGGCCTGGTGCTCGCCCTGGTGTCGCTGGCCTACGTCACCCGGCTGACCCGTACCTCGATCGCCGAGAACACCCGCGCCGACTACCTGCGCACCGCGGTCGCCAAGGGCCTGCCGCGGCACCGGATCATCATCAGGCACCTGCTGCGCAACTCGCTGATCCCGGTGGTCACCTTCATCGGCACCGACGTCGGCTTCCTGATGGGCGGTGCCATCGTCACCGAGCGGATCTTCAACATCCACGGTGTCGGCTACCAGCTCTACCAGGGCATCCTGCGCAACAACGCGCCGACCGTGGTCGGCTTCGTCACCATCCTGGTGCTGGTCTTCCTGCTCGCGAACCTGCTGGTCGACCTGCTCTACGCGGTCCTGGACCCGAGGATCCGTTATGCCTGACAGCAATCCGCTGGACCCCGAGCAGGGTCCCATCGCCCCCGGCGGCGGCTACGGGGCCGGCATGGACCTGGCGGCCTCCGACGCCGACACCCTGGAGCGCCCGCCGGGCCACGGCCAGGAACCGGGCGGGCCGGCCGGCAAGCCGCGCAGCCTGTGGTCGGACGCCTGGCGGGACCTGCGGCGGAACCCGATCTTCATCGTCTCGGTGCTGATCATCCTCTTCCTGGTCTTCATCTCGCTGTGGCCCGGCACCATCGCCACCCAGGACCCGCTGCAGGCCAACCTGCTGAAGGCGCAGGCCGGCTCCGAGCCGGGCCACCCGTTCGGCTTCGACCAGCAGGGCCGCGACGTCTACACCCGGGTGGTCTACGGTGCCCGCGCCTCGGTGACCGTCGGCGTGTGCGCGACCGCGGGGGTGGTGCTGCTCGGCAGCGTGCTGGGCGGTCTCGCCGGCTTCTTCGGCGGCTGGTGGGACGCGATCCTGTCCCGGATCAGCGACGTCTTCTTCGGCATCCCGGTGGTGCTCGGCGGCCTGGTCTTCCTGTCGGTGGTCACCAACAGCACGGTCTGGCCGGTGGTCGGCTTCATGGTGCTGCTCGGCTGGCCGCAGATCGCCCGTATCGCCCGCGGCTCGGTCATCACCGCCCGGCAGAACGACTACGTCCAGGCCGCCCGCGCCCTGGGCGCGGGCAACTCCCGGATGCTGCTGCGGCACATCGCGCCCAACGCGGTCGCCCCGGTCATCGTCGTCGGCACCATCGCGCTGGGCACCTACATCGCCCTGGAGGCCACGCTGTCCTACCTGGGCGTCGGCCTCAAACCGCCCACCGTCTCCTGGGGGATCGACATCTCCGACGCGTCCAGCCAGATCCGCAACGCCCCGCACATGCTGCTGTGGCCCGCCGGTGCGCTGAGCCTGACAGTCCTGGCGTTCATCATGCTCGGCGACGCGGTGCGCGACGCCCTCGACCCCAAGCTGCGCTGAGGAGCCCGCCGATATGGCCACAAGTGTCGAGCTGAGCACGGAAGAAGGCGGTACGGACGGCGGCCCGCTGCTCGACGTGCGCAACCTGCACGTCGAGTTCCGCACCCGGGAGGGTGTCGCCCGGGCCGTCAACGGCGTCGAGTACTCGGTCGACGCGGGGGAGACCCTCGCGGTGCTCGGCGAGTCCGGGTCCGGCAAGTCGGTCACCGCCCAGGCGATCATGGGCATCCTGGACTCGCCGCCGGGTTTCGTGACCCAGGGGAAGATCATCTTCCAGGGCCGGGACCAGCTGAAGCTGAGCACGGAGGAGCGCCGCAAGGTGCGCGGCGCCCGGATGGCGATGATCTTCCAGGACGCGCTGTCCTCGCTCAACCCGGTGCTGAACGTCGGCGAGCAGCTCGGCGAGATGTTCACCGTGCACCGCGGCATGTCCCGCAAGCAGGCCAGGGCCAAGGCGATCGAGCTGATGGAGCGGGTGCGCATCCCGGCCGCCAAGGAGCGGATCAAGAGCTATCCGCACCAGTTCTCCGGCGGTATGCGGCAGCGGGTGATGATCGCCATGGCGATGGCGCTCGAACCCGAGCTGATCATCGCGGACGAGCCCACCACCGCACTCGACGTCACCGTGCAGGCCCAGGTCATGGACCTGCTCGCGGACCTGCAGCGCGAGTACAACATGGGCCTGATCCTGATCACCCACGACCTCGGCGTGGTCGCCGACGTCGCCGACAAGATCGCGGTGATGTACGCGGGCCGGATCGTGGAGACCTCACCGGTCCACGACATCTACGCCAAGCCGGCGCACCCGTACACCAAGGGCCTGCTCGACTCGATCCCGCGCCTGGACCAGAAGGGCCAGGAGCTGTACGCCATCAAGGGCCTGCCGCCGAACCTGCTGCACATCCCGCCCGGCTGCGCCTTCAACCCGCGCTGCCCGCTGGCGCGGGACGTCTGCCGCACCGACGTCCCCCCGCTCTACCGGGTCAGCCAGGAGCGGGCCAGCGCCTGCCACTTCTGGAAGGAGGTCCTCGGTGACGACAGCGCCCCGGCCGACGACGCCTGAGCCGTCAGACCCCAAGCCCGCGGCCCGCGAGCCGATCCTGCAGGTGCGGAAACTGGTCAAGCACTTCCCGCTGACCCAGGGCATCGTCTTCAAGCGCCAGGTCGGCGCCGTCCAGGCGGTCGACGGGGTGTCCTTCGACCTCTTCCCCGGCGAGACGCTGGGCATCGTCGGCGAGTCGGGCTGCGGCAAGTCCACCGTCGCGAAGCTGCTGATGAACCTCGAAGAGCCCACGTCGGGCGAGATCATCTACCGCGGCGAGGACATCACCAAGCTGTCCGGGCGCGCGCTCAAGACCGTCCGGCGCAACATCCAGATGGTCTTCCAGGACCCCTACACCTCGCTCAACCCGCGGATGACCGTCGGCGACATCATCGGCGAGCCCTTCGACATCCACCCCGACGTCGCGCCCAAGGGCGAGCGGCGCAAGCGGGTGCAGGACCTGCTGGACGTGGTGGGGCTCAACCCGGAGTACATCAACCGGTACCCGCACCAGTTCTCCGGCGGCCAGCGGCAGCGCATCGGCATCGCCCGCGGGCTCGCGCTGCGGCCGGAGATCATCGTGGCCGACGAGCCGGTCTCGGCGCTGGACGTGTCGGTGCAGGCGCAGGTGGTCAACCTGATGGAGCGGCTGCAGGACGAGTTCACGCTGTCGTACATGTTCATCGCGCACGACCTGTCGATCGTCCGGCACATCTCCGACCGGGTCGGCGTGATGTACCTGGGCAAGATCGTGGAGATCGGCGCCGACGAGGAGATCTACTCGCACCCCACCCACCCGTACACCCAGGCGCTGCTGTCCGCGGTGCCGGTGCCCGACCCGCAGGCGCGCGAGTACCGCGAGCGGATCATCCTGCAGGGCGACGTGCCCTCGCCGGCCGACCCGCCCTCCGGCTGCCGCTTCCGCACCCGCTGCTGGAAGGCGCAGGAGCGCTGCGTCGTCGAGGAGCCGCTGCTCGCGGTGCCCGAGGTCTTCCGCGGCACCGCGGGTCCCGCCGAGCACGACTCGGCGTGCCACTTCGCAGAGGAGAAGCAGGTCGTACCGCCCGAGGAGTAGGTCCGGGTCCGTACGGCACGCGCGGCCGTACGGACCCCGGGCCGTACGGACCGCGCCGGGGCCGTTCGGCGCGGTCCGTACGGCGGCTCACACCGGACGGTCCGCGATGTCCTCCAACGCGGCGAGCGCCGGGTCCATCACGATGTCCTCGCCGCGCGCGGCGATGGTCGGCTCCTCGGGGAAGTGGCATGCGGTCAGATGCCCGTCCTCGGAACCGCCCAGCTGGATCAGCGGCGGCTCCTCCGCCGCGCACTTGTCCTGCGCCTTCCAGCAGCGGGTGCGGAAGCGGCACCCGGACGGCGGGTTGATCGGGGAGGGCACGTCACCGGCCAGCCGGATACGCTCCCGCTCGCGCTCCTCGCCCTCCAGCTCCACCTCGGGCACCGCCGACAGCAGCGCGTGGGTGTACGGGTGGCGCGGCCGCTGGTAGATCGAGTCGCGGTCGCCGACCTCGACGATCTTGCCCAGGTACATCACCGCGACGCGCTCGGAGAAGTGCCGGACGATCGCCAGGTCGTGGGCGATGAACAGGAACGCGATGCCCAGCTCGCGCTGCACCTTCTGGAGCAGGTTGACGACCTGCGCCTGGATCGACACGTCCAGCGCGGAGACCGGCTCGTCGGCCACGATCAGCTTGGGTTCCAGCGCCAGCGCCCTGGCCACCCCGATGCGCTGCCGCTGGCCGCCGGAGAACTCGTGCGGGAAGCGGTTGAAGTGCTCGGGGTTCAGGCCCACGGTCTCCAGCAGCTCGCGGACCCGCTTGTCCCGGCCGCCCGGCGGGTTGATCCCGTTGATCTCCATCGGGCCGCCGATGATCGTGCCCACCGTCTGCCGCGGGTTCAGCGACGAGTAGGGGTCCTGGAAGATCATCTGGATCTCGGACCTGACCGGTGCCAGCTGCTTGCGGTTGGCGTGCGAGATGTCCTGGCCGCGGTAGCTGATGGAGCCCGAGGTGGGTTCGAGCAGCCGGGTGATCAGCCGCCCGGTGGTGGACTTGCCGCAGCCGGACTCGCCGACCAGGCCGAAGCTCTCGCCGGCGTGTACCGCCAGGTCGATGCCGTCCACCGCCTGCACCGAGCCGACCTGCCGCTTGATCGGGAAGCCGCCCATCACCGGGAAGTACTTGGTGAGCCCGCTGACCTCCAGCAGGGTCTCGCCGGCCGGCTCCCCGGCGGCGGCCTCGGCCGGCGCCTTGGACAGTGAGATGTCGTTGCTCATGTTGATGCCTGCCCCAGTGACCGTCAGCCGAGCCGCGGCTGAATCGTCTCGATGAACACGGACCGCTTCTGCTCGTCCGTCAGATGGCACGCGGAGCCGCGTCCGTCCGGCAGCACCGGCCGCTCGGCCGAGCACCGCCCGCCGCCGACCAGGTCGGTGAAACCGCAGCGCGGATGGAAGGCGCAGCCCGGCGGTGGTGACAGCAGGCTCGGCGGTGCCCCCGGGATCGGGGTCAGCGGCTCGGTGACGTCCGACATCAGCCGGGGCATCGACCCCAGCAGGCCCCAGGTGTAAGGGTGCTGGGGCTCGTGGATCAGCTCGCGCACCGAACCGCGCTCGACCGCCTTGCCCGCGTACATCACCAGCAGGTCGTCGGCGACGTTGGACACCACGCCCAGGTCGTGGGTGATCAGGATGATCGCGGAGCCGAACTCCTGCTGCAGGTCCTTGAGCAGGTCCAGGATCTGCGCCTGCACGGTCACGTCGAGCGCGGTCGTCGGCTCGTCGGCGATCAGCAGGTCGGGGTTGCACACCAGCGCCATCGCGATCATCGCGCGCTGCCGCATGCCGCCGGAGAACTGGTGCGGGTAGTCGTCCACCCGCAGCTTGGGCTGCGGGATGCCGACCTTCTCCAGCATCTCGATGGCCCGCGCCCGGCCCTCCCGCTTGCTGACGCCGCGGTGCTTCACATACGGCTCGGCGATCTGCCGGCCCACCGTGTAGTACGGCGACAGCGCCGTGAGCGAGTCCTGGAAGATCATCGCCATCTTGTCGCCGCGCAGTCGCTCCAGGGTGCGGTTGCTCGCCCCGGTCAGCTCCTGGCCGTCCAGCACGATCTCGCCGGCGACCTCGGTCGTCCGCGGGTTGTGCAGGCCGAGCACGGTCAGGTTGGTCACCGACTTGCCGGAGCCCGACTCGCCGACGATGCCCAGCGTCTTGCCGCGCTCCAGGTCGAACGACAGCCCGTCGACGGCCTTGACGATGCCGTCCTCGGTGGAGAAGCGCACATACAGGTCGCGTACCGACAAGAACGCTTCGGGCGCGGCCGGGACGGCGTCTTCCTCCGGTTTGGTCATGGTGGTCACTGACGGTCTCCTAGGACAGGCGCACGCGCGGGTCGATGAACGCGTAGGCGGCGTCCACGATGATGTTGAACAGGACGATCAGAGCGGCGCTGAACAGCATCACGCCCATCAGCATGGGCAGATCCGTCTTGGTCACCGAGTCCAGCGCGAGCCGTCCGAGCCCGGCGAGCTGGAAGGTCCACTCGGTGATCATCGCGCCGCCCAGCAGCGACCCGAGGTCGATGCCGAGGATGGTGACGATCGGGATCAGCGAGCCGCGCCAGGCGTAGCGGAAGAAGACGTAGCGGCTGGACATGCCCTTCGCCGCCGCGGTGCGCACATGCTCCTCCTGGAGCTGCTCGATCATCGTGGAGCGCGCCATACGGGTGTAGTTCGCGGTGAAGATGATCGACAGCACACACCAGGGGATGAGCAGCCCGTTGAACCAGGCCACCGGATTGTCCGTGAACGGCACGTACTTGGGCTGGTCGAGGATGTGGTTGTTGTAGACCAGCAGGGCCAGCACGATCGGACCGACGAAGTAGATCTGCAGCGAGCTGAGCACCAGCGAAGCGGAGCTGAAGATCTTGTCGATCATGGTGCCGCGCTTCCAGGCGGCGATCATGCCGGTGCCGAGGCCGATCAGCAGGAAGACCGCCATGCCGCCGACTGCGAGCGACAGCGTCGTGGGCAGCCGGTCCATCAGGGTCGGCCAGACCGGCTCGCTGTTGGCGAAGGAGTAGCCGAAGCAGGGCGCGGGGCAGTTGCCGGCGGTGAAGCGGTGGCCGGTGAAGATCCGCACCATGTAGTGGTAGTACTGCACCGGCACCGGGTGGTCGAGGCCCAGGTTGTGGTGGATGATCTTGAGGTTGTCCGGTGTGCAGTTCTTGCCGCAGGACAGCAGCGCCGGGTCATGGGGGATGGCGAAGAAGAGGAAGAACGTGAAGGCGCTGATGAACAACAGGATGACCACAGCGCCGAGCGTCCGGCGGACGAGGAATCGAAGCATGGCGGTCGCAGCTCTCTGGGGACGGCGGCGGTGGTGGACCGGCGGGCGCCCCGGTGGGGCCGGACGGTGTCCGGCCCCACCGGGACTGCGCGCCGACGGTTACGGCTTGAGGTAGAGCTTGGTGGCGTCGATGCCGGCGGACATGTTGTTGTACACGGCACCGCCGACCTTGGAGCCGAACAGCTGCAGCTCCTTGTAGTAGACGGTCGGGACGGCGGGGATGACCTGGGTCTCGATGTAGGTGTTCAGCGCGAACCACGCCGCCTGCGCCTGCTTCGGGTCGGTCAGCGCCGAGATCCGGTCGATCTCGCTGTTGATGTGCGGGTCGTTGACGTGCGAGTAGTTCGGCGCCTGGTCGGCGATCGTGCGGCCGTCGAAGACCGGCGGGATCACCGTCAGCGCGCTGGGCCAGTCCGAGCCCCACGCCTGCGCGTACATGTCGTACGGGTTGTCGACCTTGCCGACCAGGTCGTAGTAGGTGTCGGCGGGCAGTTCCTTGCGCTGCACGTCGAAGCCGGCGGCCTTCAGGGCGGCGGCGATGGACACCGAGTACTGCTGGCCCGCCGTGCTGTTGGCGTACGCGTAGGTGATCTTGGTGTTGAGCTTGCCGGCGTCGGTGAGGATCTTCTTGGCCGCGACCTGGTCGCCGTTGGGGTTGGCGACCTTGCCCAGCGGGTCGGCCTTCTGGTAGCCGGCCAGCGCGGGGCTGATGAAGCCGCCCGCGTACTCGGCGCCGTAGGACGCACCGAGCGCCTGGAAGACGGACTTGGTCGGGATCGCCAGCGCCAGCGCCTTGCGGACGTTGATGTCGGTGAGCTTCTTCATGTTGAAGTCGATCTGGCCGACGAAGGGCTGGTAGCCGGCCACCGTCCGCTTGTAGATCGCCGGAGTGCCCACCACGGTCGGGGTGTTGTTGGTGTCGACGGTGTTGTCGAAGCTCACCGAGGTCTGGTTCTCACCCGAGTCGGACATCAGCCGCTTGGTGGAGTCCTCGTTCTGGTGGTTGAACGTGATCGCGAAGGAGTCCACGTACTGGTGCCGGGCCGAGTCGGTGTTCGGGTCCCAGTTGGGGTTCTTCACCAGGGTCATCGACTTGCCCTGGTCGAAGTTCTTGATCATGTAAGGACCGGAGGCGACCGGTGCCTTGTCGTACTTGGCCTGAGTGTCCTTCGCGGAGTCGACCACCGAGTAGCCGGGCATCGCGAACAGGTAGGGGGTGTCGCTCTGCGCCTTCGGGAAGTGGAAGACGATGGTCTTCGCGTCCGGCGTGGACAGCAGGGTGTCCGGCAGGTGCTTGCCCTTGTACGGGCCTTCGGGCAGCAGCTTGCGGTAGTCGGTGCCGGTGACGTTGGCCAGCCACTGCTGGAGGTACACCGGGCCGTTGGTCGCGAACGGGGCGAACGTGCGCTCCACTGACCAGCGGATGTCCTTGGACGTGATCGGCGTACCGTCCTGGAACTTGATGCCGTCCTTGAGGTGGTACGTCCACGTCTTGCCGCCGTCGGACTCCTCGCCGCTGTTGGTGGCGAGGTCGCCGACCACGGTGTAGGTGCCCTTGTTGTCCAGCTTGTACGTCGTCAGGCCGCGGTGGATCAGGGTCGCCAGCTGGCCCTCGTTCGACACGTAGATCTGTGCCGGGTCCAGGTGGGTGTAGCTGTCGCGCTCCAGCACGTTCATCGTGCCGCCGCTCACCGCGCCCGGGACGGGCTCGGCCGGACCCTTCGATGCGGCGTCGTCACCGAAGGTGATCTGCGCGGCCAGCTGCTGGGCGCTCTTGCTCTGCTTCGCCCTGGCGTCCTTGTTCTCGACGTCCTTGCCGCCCCCGCCCCCGCCACTGCTGCATGCGGTCAGGACCAGCGCGCCGGCGGCGACCGCCACCAATGCGGCCCGGGTTCTACGCACGTAGAGTCTCATATCGGTTCTTGCACCCCTGTCCGTTGATGCTGTGAGCTGCCTGAATCGGCCCGGTGCGGGGCGACGCCGCCCCCACAACGGTGTCGCTAACGTGCGGCCTTCGGGTCGAATGCGTCCCGGACCGAATCCCCGAGGAGGTTGAACGCGACGATGAAGATCACCATCGCGATACCCGGGAAGAACATGTAGGTGAGGTCGTTCTGGTAGATCTCGCCGCCGATCGCGAACATCCGTCCCCAGTCGGGCGTCGGCTCCACGAGCCCGACGCCGAGGAAGGACAGTCCTGCTTCCGCGGTCACGAAGGTCGGCAGCATCAGCGTGCTCTGCACGAGGATCGGCGTCACCAGGTTCGGCAGCAGCTCACGGCGGACGATCCGCCATGACGACGCGCCGGTCACCCGGGCGGCCTCGATGAACTCCCGCTCACGCAGGCTCAGTACCTGGCCGCGCAGCAGTCGGGACAGACCCATCCAGCCGAGGAACCACTGCACCGTGATCAGCGCCACCACCCGCAGATACGTCGGCGTCTCGTCGACCGGGCTCACGAAGACCGCGGTGACCACCGGCATGACGGCGACGAAGAACAGCTGCGCGGGGAAGGCCATCAGCAGGTCGGTGATCCGGCCGACGAAGTAGTCCACCTTGCCGCCGAGATAGCCGGCCGAGATGCCCAGCAGGATCGCGGTGATCGTCACGGCGATCGTCACCGCGAGCGCGATGCCCAGCGAGGTGCGGATGCCGTAGATCAGCTGGGTGAACACGTCCCGCCCGAGGTTCGGCTCGATGCCGAACCAGAACCGGCCGCTCACCCCGCCGTTGGGCGCGATCGGATAGCCGAATTCGTTGAGCAGGCCCGGCTCGTTCTGGCCGTAGAGCGTGTACGGGCTCTTGCCGTACAGCTTCGCTATGACCGGCGCGAGGATCGCGACCACGAAGAAGAAACCGACCACGTAGGCCGAAATGACCCCGGTGCGGTCCCGCTTGAACCGCAGCCACATCAACTGCCCCGGTGAACGGCCGACGAGCTCGGCCGCGACCTCGGGGTCGGCGGAACTGATCTCGCCCGGCTCGCCGGGCGGACCGGAGACCGTGGTCTCGGTGGAACTCGTCATCGCGATAGCCCCCGCAGCTGGATTGGGACGGCGCGACGGGCTGGACGCGTCGCGAGTTGCCCGGACTGTCGCAATGAAAGCAAGTTCCAGTCAAGAGGGCGCGGAGGGAAGAAAGCGTGATCGACTGCATCTTGAGCGAAGATTGAGCAGATCGTCCTCCGGATGTGCTTGACAGCCTCCGGCTCGGGTGGGCATGTCGGACTTATCCGGACCAACTGCGTTAACACGGGGGCAACTTGGCCGTCGTATGCCCGATATACGGACCGCGGGTCTTGCAGTCCGTACGCCCGGGTCGGCGTGCCTCGTCGCCGGACCTTCCCCGGGTGGCTGGTTGCGTGCGCAGTTCTCCCGGGCACCCGGGCGTGCCCTCTTCCGACGAGGGCGGGCGTTTTTCAGGGGGCTGGGGTTACCCCAGGTGAAGCTCCGGCGGGGGTACCCCCAGGTGGAGCTCTGGGGGAGGAACCGCGCGACCACCCACAACGCACTGGGGGTGCGAGGTCACCGCAAGTGGCGCCCCCCGAGGCGGAGGGTCAGGCCCTCGTGGCGAGCGAGCGGTGGAGGAAGTCGACCTGGAGGAGGAGCAGGTTCTCTGCGACCTGCTCCTGGGGGGTCATGTGGGTGATGCCGCCCGAGAGGGGGAGCACCTCGTGCGGGCGGCCGGCCGCGAGCAGAGCCGTGGACAGCCGCAGCGCGTTCGCCACCAGGACGTTGTCATCGGCGAAGCCGTGAACGATCATCAGCGGCCGGGCCGGCTCGGCGAGTTCGGGAATCCCGTCGGCGGTGACCACCGAGTTGCGGTCGTAGGCCGCGGCCTGCTCGTCCGGGTGCCCGAGATACCGCTCGGTGTAGTGCGTGTCGTACAGCCGCTGGTCGGTCAGCGGAGCGCCGGCGACACCCGCGTGGAAGACGTCGGGCCGCCGCAGCACCGCCAGTGCGGCCAGGGTGCCGCCGAAGGACCAGCCGCGGATCGCGACCCGGCCGAGGTCGAGCGGGAAGGTCTCCGCCAGCGCGTGCAGCGCGTCGATCTGGTCGTCGAGCACCACCTCGGCGAGCCGTCCGCCGGCGATGCCCTTCTCCCACTCGGGGGAGCGGCCCGGTGTCCCGCGGCCGTCCGCGACGACCACCGCGAAGCCCTGGTCGGCGAACCACTGCGAGACCAGGTGCGGGTTGTGCGCGGCCACCACACGCTGGCCGTGCGGACCCCCGTAAGGGTCCATCAGCACCGGGAGCGGGTCGTCGCCTTCGGTGTAACCGGTGGGCAGCAGCACCGCGCAGGGGATGCCGCGCTTGCCCGCCTCGGTCAGCCGCACCCGGGCGGTGAGCGAGGGGGTCTCCGCGTGCGACGCCACCTCCGCGACGAGGCGCCCCGAGCGCAGCACCCGGACTCTCGCGCCGGGCCTGTCGGGCACCGCGGAGACCAGGACCGTGACCTCGCCCGCCCGCACCGCGGAGTGCACGCCGGGCTCCTGCGTGACCCGGACCGGGCCGTCGGCGGTCACCCGGTGGACGTGGATCTGCCCCGTCTCCGGGTCGGCCGCGTCCGGTCCCGCCGAGGCGCTGACCAGGATGTCGTCGCCGCCCGCGTCCAGCAACGCGCGCACGTGCAACTCGCGTCCGGTGAGCGCTTCCTGACCGGCCATCAGCACCCGCGCGCCGTCCACCTCGGCGATCCGCAGCAGCGTTCCGTCGGGCCGCAGGGCCGGCACGCCGGGGAAAAGATCAAGCCAAATTCGATCTTCCTCGACGACCGCGGTGCTCGTCGCACCGGTCGCCGGGTCCACCGTCAGGTAGTGCTGGGTGCGCTGGTCGCGCGCCTGGACCAGCAGCACCGGCGGTCCCGCCGCCGTCCAGTGCACCGCCGCCAGGTACGGGAAGCGCTCCCGGTCCCACGTCACGTCCCGCCGGCTGCCGTCGAGGCCCAGCAGGGCGAGCGAGACCTCCGCGTTGGGCGTGCCCGCCGCCGGATAGGCGACCTCGACCGGGGCCTGCTCGGGCCGCGCGGGCTCGGAGATCCAGCGCCGCCGCACCCCCGACTCGTCGACCCTGGCGGCCAGCAGCGCCGAGCCGTCCGGCGCCCACCAGAAGCCGCGGGAGCGGCCCATCTCCTCGGCCGCGATGAACTCCGCCAGCCCCCACGTCACCTGCTCGCCGTCCGTCTCGGCCAGCGCCCGCTCGTCGCTGCCGTCCGCCGCGACCACCCGCAGCGCGCCGCCCGCCGTGTACGCCACCCAGCGGCCGTCCGGCGAGGGCCGCGGGTCCACCACGGGACCCGGCACCGCCAACTCGCGGGCACCGCCGCCGTCCGGCAGCAGCGAGGCCGTGAACAGCCGCCCGGACAGCGCGAAGGCGGCGACCGCCACCGCGCTGTCCACCGCGTAGGCCACCACGCCCGCCGAGCCCTCCCGGCTGCGCTCCCTGCGGGCCTTCTCGGCCGCCGGCAGGTCCTCCTGCGAGCCGCCGAGCAGCGCCACCGGGTCGGCCGCGACGCGTTCGTGCGCCTCCCCCTCGTCCCCCTCGTCCCCCGCGCCCTCCGCCGGCAGGTCCAGCACCCACAGCAGTTGGGCGGTGTCCGTACCGGACCGCGACCGCAGGAACGCCACTCGCCCGCCCCCGGGCGCGACGGCGAAGGACCGCGGCGCCCCGAGGGTGAACCGCTGCGTCCGTGCGTGCTGCCGCGGGAATGAGAGGTACGTCATACCCGGCACAGTAGGGGGTGCCACTGACAACCGCCTCCGAATAACCGCCGGACGGCCCCGAGAGCCCCCCGACCAGCGCAGCAGCACCCCGGGTCGAATTCACGCCCACGTCCCGCGGTGGCCGGATCTGGTCATGCGCCCCCGCGTGCTTCCGTGCTCCGACATATGCGGTGGCACGGAAAGTTATGATCCGTTGCCGTGGGTGGGTAATAAGCATGTGGCAACTGACATGAACCCTGCGTACCTGGAGGTGAGCCGCTGTGGCACTCTCGATTTCGGCGGTGCTGCTGCTGCTGATCATCGTGGTCCTGCTGATCCGCAGGTCCGGCTTGAAGACCGGCCATGCCATCGCCTGTACTCTCCTGGGCTTCTACCTGGCGAGTTCCTCATGGGCGCCACAGATCACCGACCTGACCAACAACGTCGCCGGAATGATCTCCGACATCAAGTTCTGAGCGCCGCAGGCGGGGGCCGTAGGCTTTCGCCATGACCGACCGACCCACCCCGCCCGAACGACCCGCGCGCCGGCTGCTGCTCGTCCACGCCCACCCGGACGACGAGACGATCAACAACGGCGCCACCATGGCGAAGTACGCGGCGGAAGGTGCCCTCGTCACCCTCGTCACCTGCACGCTCGGCGAGGAGGGCGAGGTCATCCCGGCGGAGCTGGCGCACCTGGCATCCGACCGGGACGACACCCTGGGCGAGCACCGGATCGGGGAGCTGGCGGCGGCCATGGCGGAGCTGGGGGTCGCCGACCACCGCTTCCTCGGCGGCGCGGGCCGCTACCGCGACTCCGGCATGATGGGCGTCGCGCAGAACGAGGTGCCGGACTGCTTCTGGCAGGCCGACCTCGACGAGGCGGCGGGCCACCTGGCCGAGGTCATCATGGACGTACGCCCGCAGGCGCTCGTCACCTACGACGACAACGGCGGCTACGGCCACCCCGACCACATCCAGGCCCACCGGGTCGCCCTGCGCGGCTACGAACTGGCCGCCGGCCAGGGGCACCGGGTGGACCGGGTCTTCGAGATCTGCACCCCGCGCTCCGTGGTCGAGGAGGGCTTCGCGCGGCTCGCGGCGGCCGGCAAGGACTTCCCCTTCGAGGGCGTCGCCAGCCCGGACGACGTGCCGGGCGTGATCGACGACGAGTTGGTCAGCGTGGCGATCGACGGCAGCGCGTACGCCGACAGGAAGACCGCGGCGATGCGCGCGCACGCCAGCCAGATCGCCGTGGACGGCCCCTTCTTCGCGCTGTCCAACGACCTCGGGCAGCCGTTCCTCGCGACCGAGTGCTACCGGCAGGTGCGCGGCGACGCACTCGGCGGCGACGGCCGCGCCGACGACCTCTTCCCCACCGACGGGAGCGCGTCGTGACCACCCCGATCACCCTCGGCCGCATCCTGGGCTACCTGGGCCTCGCCGTGCTCGGCGCCCTCGTCGCGCTGGCCGGGGCGCTCGTCCAGGCCGGACTGTTCCCCGGCGGGCTGCTGCTGGCCCTCGCGGGCTGCGCGGCCCTCTTCTACGGCGGCCTCAAGGCCACCGGGAGCCGGGTCGGCGTGGCGGTGCCCGCGGCCTTCTGGCTGATCTCCGTGCTGCTGCTCAGCTCCACCCGTCCCGAGGGCGACTTCCTCTTCGCGGCGGGCGCGGGAGCCTACGTCTATCTCCTCGGCGGCGCCATGTCCGCGGTGATCTGCGCCACTCTGCCCCAACTGACCTCTTCCGGGGCGAATAGCGCCTGACTTGGCGGGCAGGGGCGAGCACATGGTTGGCTGAGCGCGAGCGTTCCGACCGACCAGGGTCGCGGCCACCGGCAGCTCGGTATGGTGGGGCCGCCGGCGAGCCGCAAGCGGAGAACAGTGTCGGGCGGCGAAGCTAACCGGGAGATCCTGCTTTGAGTCGTGAAACAGACAGTTCGTCCTCCGGTCCCCAGGGCCGCGGCGGTGCCGCGTACCCCTCGGGGACCCCGCCGTACGGCAGCCGACCCTTCCCCTCACTGCACCCGCAGGAGCGGGCGGGCGCGCCGGACGACGGCGCCGAGGAGGCGGCCGCGGCCGCCGCTCCCGCGGCGGACGAGCCCAGGACCGAGACGACGCTGACGACCCGGATCCGCATCAACATCCCGGGCTCGCGCCCGATCCCGCCGGTCGTCGTCCGCACCACGGTCGACGACGCCGGGGCTGCCGCCGCCGCGGCGGAGTCCCCCGCGCCGGCCCCGGCCGCACCCGAGCCGGAGGCTCCGGCCGAGCCGGAGCCGGAGAAGACCAGCGACTGGTTCGCCCCGCGCAAGCCGTCGGCCGCGCCGCCCCCCTCCTCCCCGCTGCCGGCCGCGTCGCCCTACGGGCGCGACGAGTCGACCGGCGGGATGCCGCTGCCCTTCGGCGAGGGCGGTGCGCCCAGCGGTGCGCCCGCCTCGCCTTACGGGCAGGACGACTCCACGGGCGGGATGCCGCTGCCCTTCGGTGAGGGCGGTGTCCCCAGCGGTGCGCCCGCGTCGCCTTACGGGCAGGACGAGTCGACCGGTGGCATGCCGCTGCCGTTCGGTGAGAACGGTGCGCCCTTGGGGCAGGACGAGGCGACGGGCAACGCGCCGCTGCCCGTACGGAATCCCGGCGCCGGCAGAGCGGCGCCCACGAGCGGCAGCTCGACCCCCGGGTCGCTGTTCGGAGTCGCGCCGGGGGAGTCGACGGCCGAAACGCCGTACCTGCCGCCGCCGGTCGGCTCCGCGCCCGGTGAGGGCGAGGCCGCGCGCGGCCCGCACGACACCCCGGCGGGCGGCTTCGCCACCCCCTTCGCGAACGAGGCGCCGCCCTTCGGCGCCGGCTCGCCCTTCGACACCGGAGCCACGCCCCAGGCCTCGGCCGAGGCGCCGCCCTTCGGCGCGGGTTCGCCCTTCGACACCGGCGCGACGCCCGCCGTGGACGGCGGCCGCTCGCCGTACGACACCGGGTCGCAGCCGTTCGGGACCGCCGACTTCCCGCCGGGGGTGCCGCGGCCCAGCGAGCAGCCCTTCCCGGGCGGCGAGGGCGCCCCTGCCGCGCCGTACGGCCCGACCGCGGGTCCCGCGACCGGCTCCATGAACGTCCCGCCGCTCACTCCGGAGGCGGTCCAGCCGCCGACCGGGCCGAACGGTTTCCGCCCGCCCGCGCCCCGCGGCGGGAGCGCCCCCGTCTCCGGCGACACCCTGGTCAGCGGTATCCCCACGGTGCCGTCCGGCGAGTCCCGCCCGCCCCGGCAGGCGCCGCCGCGGGCCAACGCGCCCGTCCCCGGCACCGCGCCGGTGCCGCCGCCCGCGCCCGCCCCGGCCCGTACCGCGCCCGCGGCCAAGCCGGCCGCGCCGGCCGCCGCCAAACCGGCGAAGAAGAAGGGCCGCTCCAAGCCGGTGCTGCTCGGCGTCGCCGTCGGCGGCGTCCTGGTCGTGGCCTACGGGGCCGGCCTGCTGATGAACCACGCCGACGTCCCCAAGGGCACCACCGTGCTCGGCGTGGACATCGGCAACCAGAACCGCGACGCGGCCGTCAAGATGCTCGACACCGCGCTCGGCAACCGCGCCACCGCCCCGATCGAGCTCACCGTCGGCGGCAAGAAGCAGGTCCTCAAGCCGTCGGTCGCGGGCCTGTCCATCGACACGGACGCGACCGTGCGGGAAGTCGCGCACGCCGACTACAACCCGGTCTCGGTGATCGGCTCGCTGTTCGGCGGCAGCCGCACCTCCGACCCGGTCTTCGTCGTCGACGAGGACAAGCTCAAGGCCGCGCTCCAGACGCTGGCCGGCTCGGGCAGCAGCGGCACCGACGCGATGGTCCGCTTCGAGGACGGCAAGGCGGTCGGCGTGCCCGGAACGCCGCGCAGGACGCTGGACGTGGTCGCCGCGACCGCGCAGGTCGAGGCGGCCTACCGCACGCGGGTGGAGACCGGCACCGACGCGCCGGTGGCGCTCAACGCCACCACCGTCCCGCCGAAGGTCTCGCAGGCCGAGCTGGACAAGGCCGTCAACGGCTTCGGCAAGACGGCGATGTCGGGCAAGGTCACGGTGCGGTCGGACGCGGCCCACAGCATCCCCTTCAAGACGACGGTGCCGCAGTTCCTGACGATGGTGTCCACCCCCGACGGCAAGCTCACCCCGCACATCGACCTGAAGGTCCTCAAGGGCCTGTACGGCAGCAAGTTCGACGGCGTGCTGCTCAAGCGCTCCGACGGCTCCAAGACACCGGTCACCCCGCAGGACGTCGCCACGGCCCTGATCAAGGCCCTCGGCGCCCCCGACGCCGCGGACCGCACGGTCACCCTCCCGAACGTGGTGTAGCCCCCACGACGGCCGTGGACAGCGGGACCGTCGCGCGGAGGGTGAAGCCGCCGTCGCCCGCGCGGTCGGTGGTGAGGGTGCCGCCGGCCAGGGCGAGGCGTTCGGCCAGGCCCGTGAGGCCGTTGCCCCGGGCGGGGGCCGCGCCGGCCGGCCCCCGGCCGTCGTCCGAGACGGTCAGCACGGCCTGGCCGGCCGCCGGGTCCAGCGTCACCGCGCACACGCACAGGGCGGCGCCGCTGTGGCGTACGACGTTGGTCGCGGCCTCCCGCAGCGCCCAGGCCAGCGCGCCCTCCGCGTCGCGGTCCAGGCCGGGCAGCAGGTCCGGGACGTGGACCCGTACCGCCACCCCCGCGCTGGCCAGCGCCCCGCGGGCGGCCGCGGCCTCGCCGGCCAGCGTGGGCCTGCGGTAGCCGCTGACCGCCTTGCGCACGTCGACCAGCGCCTGCCTGCTGACCTGCTCGATGTCCGCGACCTGCCGCGCCGCGTCCTCGGGGCGGGCCGGCAGCATCCGCCCGGCCAGCTCGCTCTTGAGCGTGATCAGGGACAGCGAGTGCCCGAGCAGGTCGTGCAGGTCCCTGGCCAGCCGCAGCCGCTCCTCGGTCGCGGCCAGCTGCGCGACCGTACGCCGGGCCTCCCGCAACTCCCGCATGGTCCGGACGAGTTGCGTGACGCCGAGCATCGAGAAGCCGCCCAGCAGCGCGGGCACCACCAGCGACGGGTACAGCTCGGCCTGCCGGTCCACGCACCCCCCGAGGCCGGCCAGCGCCGCGGTCACCCCGGGCACCGCCCAGCGGGCCTGGGCGGGCGGCAGCGCGGCCCCGCAGGAGACCGCCACGTACACGAAGAGCACCAGCCAGTCCCTGCCGAGCCCCGCCGTCAGGCCGAAGGACAGTGCGAGCTGTACGCCGATGGCCGCGTAGACCCACCGCTGCGCCCGCTCGCCGCCCGGGGTCGGCGTGAAGACCACGGCCAGGTAGACCAGGACGAAGGCGGTCAGGCCGGCGCCCGCCAGGATCGAGACGGCCACCGAGTACCGGCCGCCGAAGAGGTCGCTGACCGGTGAGGCCAGGTACAGCAGCCACACGCCGATCCACAGCAGCCTGACCAGCACCTGCTTGCGGCCCTCGGGCGCCGGCCCGGCGGCCCCGGCGGCCGCCGGGGCCGCGGCCTCGTACCGCGGCGTCATCGCGTCGACGCTCATCAGCCCCGCTCCTTCCCTGCCCTGCGGCCCTACGCCTTCCTGGTGTCCTTGCGGTACAGCCACGCGGCCGTACCGGCGAAGAGCGCCAGGTAGCAGGCGAGTACGGCGATGTCCTTGGCGTGCGGCGCGTCGCCCAGCTCGATCGACTGGCCGAGGGCCGCGTAGGGGCGGCCCGGCAGGTAGCCGATCACGGTCTGCAGCCAGTCCGGCCAGCCTGTCACAGGGACCCACAGGCCGCCGAGCCCGGCGAGACCGAAGTAGAAGACCATCGAGATCGGCCGGGCGGCGTCCGCCGTGGCGAGGTAGCCGATGGCGACGCCGAGCGCAGCGAAGACCAGACTGCCGGCCCAGGTGCTGACCGCGATGGCGATCCACTGCCAGGCGGCCATGTGCACGCTCTTCACCGTGGCGCCGAGGATCAGCACGATCAGGATCGACGGCAGGCTGACGGTGGCGGCTGCCGCGATCTTCGCTGTGACGTAGCCCCTCCCGGGCAGTGCGGTCAGCCGCAGCTGCCGCACCCAGCCCTTCTCCCGCTCGCGCGCGATCCGCTCCGCGTTGCCCATCAGGACCGCGGTCATCGCGCCGAACGCCGCCATCGCCACCATGTAGTACGCGACATAGGTCAGGCCGAGGTCGCCGACCTCCTTGTCCTTTCCGGTGCCGAGCGTGCTGATCACGAAGAGCAGCGCCGGATACATCATCGAGAAGAACATGAACTTGCGGTTCCGCAGGGTGCGCAGGATCTCCAGCCGGACCAGGGTCTTCATCGCTTGCCCGCCTCGTCGCCGCCCGCGCCTGCGGGGTACGCGTTCGCGGCGGTGGCCGCGTCGGTGATGGCCAGGAAGGCCTGCTCCAGGCCGAGCCCGGCGACCTCCAGGTTGCGCGGGTACAGGCCGAGGCCGTAGACCGCGTGCGTCGTCGCGTCGGCGTCGTCGGAGCGGATGCGGACCGTCGGCCCGGTGATCTCCAGGCCCACCAGGTGCGGCAGCGCCCGCAGCGCGGCCTCGTCGATGGCCCCTTCGAGGTCGAAGGTGATCCGCCGGGCGCCCGCCCGCGCCTTGATCTCCGCGGCCGTGCCGTCGGCGATCAGCCGGCCCTGGTGCAGCACCAGGACGCGGTCCGCGATGGCGTCGGCCTCCTCCAGGTAGTGCGTGGCGAACAGCACGGTCCGCCCCTCCTCGACCTGGCCGCGCATCGTCGCCCAGAACGCCTGCCGGGCGCTGACGTCCATCCCGACGGTCGGCTCGTCCAGCACGATCAGGTCGTTGGCGCCCGCGGTGGCGAGCGCGAACCGCACCCGCTGCTCCTGGCCGCCGGAGAGCTTGTTGACCATCCGCGAGCCGATGTCCGCGATGCCGGCCGCGGCCAGCACCTGGTCGACCGGGTACGCCCTGGGGTGCAGCTCGCACGCGAGCCCGACCAGCTCCCGTACGGTCACCTCCTCCATGAGGCCGCCGCTCTGCAGCATGGCCCCGACCCGCCCCTCGGCGATCGCCTGCGCGGGCGTCCTCCCGAACACCCGCACCGAGCCGCCGTCGGCGTTCTTCAGCCCGAGCAGCAGGTCGAGTGCCGTCGACTTGCCGGCCCCGTTCGGCCCGAGCAGGGCCACCGTCTCCCCCGGGTGCAGCTCAAGGCTGACGTCGGCCACCGCCCGCACGGCACCGTAGCTCTTGCTCACCCCGCTGAACCCCACGACAGGCGCCCCCGTCTGCACGGTCGGCCCCGTCGCGCCATTCGTCGCTGTCACTGTCATGCTCCCAGCCTCCCCTGGCGGGTCGGCCGCGCGGCAGTGCCGGAGGTCGTGAGTTCCGCATGACAGATGTCATACGGCGGCACGAGGCGGTGGGAGATGATCGGGGGATGGGTGAACTGGAGACCGAACGACTGATCCTGCGGCGCTGGCGTGACAGCGATCTGCCGCACCTCGCCGCCGTCAACGCCGACCCCGACGTCATGCGCTGGATCGGCGACGGCTCGACCTGGGACGAGGACAGGACGCGGGACGGCATCCGCAGGATGGAGGCGCTGTGGGAGGCGGAGAGCTTCGGCCTGTACGCCGTCGAGATCCGCGCCACCGGTGAACTCGCCGGCTTCACCGGCCTGTCCGTGCCGCTCTTCCTGCCCGAGGTGCTGCCCGCCGTCGAGATCGGCTGGCGCCTCGGCCGCCGCCACTGGGGCCGCGGCTACGCCACCGAGGCCGCTGTCGCGAGCCTGCGCTACGGCATACGCACCCGCGGCCTGGACCGCGTCATCAGCGTCGCCCAGACCGGCAACACCGCCTCCGAGCGGGTCATGCACAAGCTCGGGATGCGCCTGGACCGCGAGCTGGTCTCCTCCTCCAGCGGCCGCCCGGTGCGGGTCTACGCGATCACCGCGGAGGAGTACGCCGCTGCCGCCGGCTGATCCCGGCCGCTGTCGCGCACGGTGAGCGGGTGGATGCGGGGGCGACAAGCGGCCGCGCGCGGCGATTGGCGCAAGAATGGGGATGAACAGGGCGAAAGTGCCGACCCAGGCGGGTGATGCGCAGATGGCTGCCGTACACGGCGCACCGGACGACGGCCCCGCGGACGCCGTACGGCTGCGCCTGCTCGAAGCGGCGGACGGGCTCAACGAGGCCGACCTGCTGCGGCTCGCGCTCCAGCAGGCGGTGTCCGCGCTCGGCGGCTACGGCGGGCTCGCCCACCTGCGCGGCCCCGAGGACGGCACGATGCGCCTCGCCGCCGTCAACGGCCTGCCCGCTCCGCTGGCCCGCCGCTGGGACAACCTGCCGACCACCGGGTTCACGGCACCGTGCGGCGCCGTGAAGGACCTGCGCGTGACCTGGGACCTGCGGTGGCCCGCGGCCGCGGCCGCGGGCGCCGACGGCACGGCGGCGGGCCGGGACGGCGCCGGGGCCGGCGGGGACCAGGCGTCCGCGGCCGACGCCGCTGTGCCGGGCGCCGGCTGGATCGCCGGCCCGCCGCCGCCCGTGCAGCCCTCGGCGTGGGCGGTAACCGACACGGACGGCAGGCTGCCCGGGGGCGTGGTGGCCGCGCCGCTGCTGCTCAACGGCGAACCCGTCGGCGCCCTCTCCGTCCTGACCGGCGCCGCCCCCGACTCCGGCCGGCAGCGCTTCCTGGCCCGCCTCGCCGGGGCCGTGAGCTCGCAGCTGCCGCGCTCCCGGGCCTGGCGCAGCGGCACCAGCCCCTGGTGGCAGGAGCCGATGGGCACCAAGGAGCAGGCGATGCAGCAGGTCAGCGTCGGGACCTGGACCTGGGACCTGGACAGCGGGCGGCTGGACGTCGACGAGGTCACGGAAGGGCTCGCCACCGCGGCCGGGCTCGACCCCGCCACCTGGGACCACCGGATCGAGACCTGGATGGAGCGCATCCACCCCGACGACCGGCCCGGCGTGCAGGAGTCCATCGAGGCGTCGCTGTCGACCGGGCAGCCGTACGCCGTCGAACACCGCGTCCTGGACGGCGACGGCCGGATCAGCTGGCTGGAGCTGCGGGCCGCCCCCGAGCGCGACGACACCGGGCGGCCGGTGCGCATGGTGGGGACCACCTGGAACGTCACCGCCCGCCGCAGCAAGCTCGCCTGGCTCGTCGGCCTGCTCGAAATGCACCCCGACCCCATCCACGTGCTGTCCGCGGACGACCGCGTCGAGTGGGCCAACCACGCGGCCCGCGCGCTCGGCGGGGGCGCGGGAGCCGAGATGATCGGCGAGGTCCCCTGGGTCAAGCAGCCGAAACTCGCAGGACAGGGCATGCCCGAGATGCTGACCAGGGCACGGGCCGCACCGGGCGCCGCGGTGACCAGCGAGCTGACGTACTACGAGGAACCCGGCGGGCGGCTCGCCTCCTGGACGGTGCGTGCCGTGGAGGTCGGCGGCTTCGTCGCGACCCAGATGGCCGACATCTCCGAGCAGAAGGCCGCCGAGCGGGCCGAGGCGGAACGCAGCCGCCGGATGACCGAGCTGAACCAGGCGCTGATCCGCGCGGTCGGCACCCCCGACGTGGTCGCCGCGATCATCGAGCACGTCCTGCCGCTGGTGTCCGCGGAGGGCCTGATCGTGCAGGACGTCACGGGACCCGCGCCCCGGCTGGTCGCGGCCACCGGGTACGCGGCGGAGTTCCGCGCGGAGCTGGAGGCGCCCGGCTGGCCGCAGCGGCTGGCCACCGCCGCCGACACCGCCACCCCGCGGTTCTTCTCCTCGATCGCCGAACTCGACGCGCTGTGGCCGCGGCTGACCCCGCTGGCACGGTACGGCGGGAAAGGCGCATGGGCGGTCCTGCCGCTGATCGTCGGCGACCACCGGGTCGGCTCGTGCATCATCAGCTGGCCGGGGCCGCGCGATTTCACCGAGCAGGAGAAGACGCTGCTCGGCACCGTCGGGGTGATCATCGCCCAGGCACTGGGCAAGGCCAAGCTCTACGAGGAGGCCAGGCGCCGGGCGGAACGCCTGCAGAACGAGCTGCTGCCCGGCGAGCTCCCGGACACCGTCGCCGTCGACAGCGCCTCCCGCTACCGGCTCGCCGCGGGCGAGGAGGTCGGCGGCGACTGGTACGACACGATCCCGATGCCCGGCGGCCGTACGCTCGCCGTCATCGGCGACGTGAAGGGCCACGGCCTCGAACAGGCCATCGCCATGGGCATCATCCGGCACGCCGTGCTCACCGTCGCCGCGCTCGACCTGCCCGTCGACGAGATCATGGCGCACCTCAACGACGTGGCGGGGCGGCTGGAACCGCTCACCGCCACCAGCCTGCTGCTGCTCTACGACCCCACCACCGGCTGCTGCCGGATCGCCGGCGCGGGCCACCCGCCGCCCATCGTGGTCCGGCCCGGCGGCAAGGCCCAGGAGGTCGACCTGCCCGTCGGGCAGCCGCTCGGGCAGGCGCAGGTCCCGGCGCCGGTCACCGAGCACGTCCTGCCCGAGGGCAGCGTCCTGGTCCTCTACAGCGACGGCCTGCTCGAAGGCGCCGAGCGGGACCGCGACCCGGCACCGCTGGCCGACCTGCTCACCCGCTACTCCGCCACCGCCCCGCTGCCCTCCGACGTCGGCCGGCGGGAGGCCTGGCTCGACACGCTGTGCGACACGATCACCGGACAGCTGCCGCCCGACCCGCACCGCAAGGACGACGCGGTGCTGCTCGCGCTGGCCCTCGGGCGGGTGCCGGACGACCGCATCGCGTCCTGGGACCTGCCGTGCGCCCCCGAATCCGCCCGGCGCGGCCGCGTCCTGGCCGCCGAACGCCTCACCGCCTGGGATCTCGGCGACCTCAAGGACACCGCGACGCTGGTGGTGAGCGAGCTCATCGGCAACGCGGTACGGCACGCGGTGGGCATCGGCAGGGACGTCGCGGACGGCGTCGAGGGCCTGCTGCGGCTGCGCCTGCTGCGCCTCACCGACGACTCCGTCACCTGCGAGGTCTACGACGGCTCCCAGGCGACCCCGCGGGTGCGCCACCCGCTGCTGGACGACGAGTTCGGCCGCGGCCTGCAACTCGTCGCCGTGACGGCCAAGCGGTGGGGCACGCGGTACACCGAGGGCGGCAAGTGCATCTGGGCGCGGGTCGCGCTGTGACCGGCGCCGTACGCGGCGCGGGTCGCGCTGTGACCGCGTACGGTGCCGCGTCCCCGGGAGGTGAACCTGTTCGGCGGGTGCCGCACGGCAGGCGGCGTTCGTTGGTCCCGGCATGACGCACGCACCCCTGCCCATCCCCGTCGCCGCGGCGCTGGAAGCCGCCAACGCCGGGGCCATCGAGGACTTCCTGCACGCCTTCGCCGCCGACGGCGTCGTCGACGACTGGGGCCGCGAGTTCCGCGGCCACGAGGCGATCCGCGGCTGGAGCGACGCCGAGTTCATCGGCAAGCAGGTCCGCCTGGAGGTGACCGGCTGCCGCACCGAGGGCGACACGACCACCGTGAGCGCCCAGGTCGGCGGCCACGGCTACAACGGCCCGTCCGACTTCGCCTTCACCGTGCGCGGCGACCGGGTCGCGCTGATGCGTATCACCGGGTGAAGGCTCCTCATTAGGCTGAGGGCCATGAGCGACCCGGAACCCGTGAGAGTGCTGCTTGCCGACGACCAGTCCATGGTCAGGGAGGCGCTGGCGACGCTGCTCGGGCTGGAGGACGACATGGAGGTCGTGGCGCAGGTCGGCCGCGGCGACGCGGTGGTCGCCGCGGCCAAGGCGTACGCGCCCGACGTGGCGCTGCTGGACATCGAGATGCCCGGCATGACCGGCATCGAGGCGGCGGCGCTGCTTCGTACGGAGTGCCCGCGGGTGAAGGTCGTCATCGTGACGACCTTCGGGCGGCCCGGCTACCTGCGGCGCGCGATGGAGTCCGGGGCGGATGCGTTCCTGGTCAAGGACGCCCCCGCGGCCCAACTCGCGGAGGCGGTGCGCCGCGTGCTGCGGGGCGAGCGGGTGATCGACCCGACGCTGGCCGCGGCGGCACTCGCCGACGGTGCCGACCCGCTGACCGCCCGGGAGCGCGACGTCCTGACCGCGGCGGCCGACGGCAGCGTCAACGCCGACGTCGCCCGGCTGCTCGGCCTGTCCGAGGGCACGGTGCGCAACTACCTCTCCACGGCGATCCAGAAAACCGGCGCGCGCAACCGCGCGGAAGCGGCCCGCATCGCCCGCGAAAAAGGCTGGCTCTGACCCACCCGCCCCGCCCGCTGCCCTATTCCGCAGAGGGAGAGCGTTTTTCAGGGGCGCGGGGCTGCATCTGATCTGCGGCCGGCGCCGCGCGGGCGCGCCCAGCCCGCGCCATCGGCCACCGCCAAGGAGCGGCACCCCAGGGGCGCTGGGGGTACCCCCGGGCGAGGCTGGCCCCCCGAAAAGTCCCCCCGCAGGGGCTAGTTGAGGTGGGCGCGGGCGGCTCGCGCGCCGAGCCGGATCGCTGCGGCCGACTCCGGGTCGAACGTACCGATGACATCCGCGTAGGAATCCATCTCCGCGGCCCCGCCGAGGAAATCCCCCATGGAGACCAGGAGCTTCGCCCGCTCGTAGCGCAGCTTCGCGGGATGCCGGGGGAGGAGCAGCGTCAGGTCGAGCGTCCAGAGCTGGACCGGGCGGTGCTCGGGGCGCGGCGCGGCCCACGCGCGGATGTTGTTCAGGATGCGCTGGACGACGTCCAGCGGGTCGGCCGGGCTGAAGGACTCCGCACCCTCCGCGAGGAGCTGCGCGTCGGCGCGGGACATGAGCCGGCCCCCGTCGAAGGGGTCGACGAGCACGTGCTCGCCGTCGGGATCGCCGAGCCCGACCGCGAAGTGGCCGGGGAGCGCGACCCCGTAGACGGGGGCGCCGGCGCGGCGGGCCACCTCGATCCAGACCACCGACAGCAGGATCGGCAGGCCGCGCCGCCGCCGCAGCACGTCCTGGAGCAGCGAGGAGGACAGCCGCTGGTAGTCGCCTGGCGTGCCGTGGAAGCCGTGGCCGACGCCCAGGACGCGGTGCAGGGCGGCCGCCCACTCCAACGGCGTGCACAGGCCGTGCGGGAGCAGCCCGGCGAGCCGGTCCAGCTCGATCTGCGCGGCGTCGGTGGCGTCGCCGTCCAGCGCGGGGTCGGCGCGGGCGCCGATGAGCAGGCACAGCTCGGCCAGGTCGGGGCGTTCGTCCCGGGCCGCGGCGGCGAAGCGTTCGGGTACGGTCATGCCGGCGGTCGCCGGTAGTGGTAGCCGTGGTGGTCGCTGAAGCCGAGCCGGTCGTAGAGGGCGCGGGCGCCCTCGTTGTCCGCCTCGACCTGGAGGTACGCCGCGGTG
Organism: Actinacidiphila cocklensis; assembly: GCF_907177275.1. Classification (GTDB taxonomy): domain Bacteria; phylum Actinomycetota; class Actinomycetes; order Streptomycetales; family Streptomycetaceae; genus Actinacidiphila; species Actinacidiphila cocklensis. The sequence goes on along the minus strand of NZ_CAJSLV010000069.1, from coordinate 33,994 downwards.
GCGCCCTCTTCCGCGGCCCGCCGGGCGAGCGCGCCCATCACCGCACTGGCCAGGCCCCGCCTGCGGTGCGACGGTATGACCTCGACGGCCCCGAAGAGCGCCCACCGCCCGTCGACCACGGCCCGCCCGATCGCGCCCGGCATCGTCGCGAACCAGACGGACGGCCCGCCGGTGACGACCTTCAGCGCCGCGTCGGCGAGATCCCCCGTGCGGTGGTAGGCGGCCAGCCAGTCGGCGTCCGGCGTACGGGACAGCGTCACGGGGTCGCCCGGCAGCAGGGTCAGCGGCGCCAGCGGCGCCGTCCTGATCAGCGTGTCGGCCTCGCGCGGCCACCCGCGGGCGGCCGCCTGGGCGGCGTACGGCGAGGAGTCGGACAGCTGCAGGTACGGGGTCGCGCCGCGCACGCGGTACCACCGCACGACCTCGGCGAGCGCCTCGTCCACGGGCATCCCGGGGTCGCCGCCGACCAGTACCGAGTTGGCCCGGCGGGTGAAGCCGCCGGCGTACCGCAGCGTCCAGTCGCCGAGCGGGGCGGTCTCTGTGGCGGGCCACGCCCGGGCGGCGACCGCGTCCATTGCCTCGTCCGTCACCACCGGAACAGCCGCACCGCGCCGTACCGGCGCGGGCGGGACAACCTTGCCGGCCACGAGGGCGGATTCCGCGATACGGACGGATTCGCCGGTCCTGCGCGTGATCTGCACCACTCCCTTGTCCCAGGATGCGAGAACACCGACCGTATCGGTGAACGTCGGACGGCCGTCAACGACTTCGGACAACTGCCGCACCGATACGCGTTTGCCCACGTCAGCCGGGGTAATCCGGACTTCCAGTCGTGCCCCGGCCGAGAAATCCGCTGGCATGCGTGCCCCTCCTGTTCGGTTCGTGCCCCGGAACGGAGATACTAGGTGTGGGCATCGACGACGCCGCGCTCCCGCGCGAGATGAGCCCTATCGAGGAGGAACGACAGCGTGACCTACGTCATCGCGCAGCCTTGTGTCGACGTCAAGGACAAGGCGTGCATCGAAGAGTGCCCGGTCGACTGCATCTACGAGGGCGCTCGGTCCTTGTACATTCACCCGGACGAATGTGTCGACTGCGGCGCGTGCGAACCGGTCTGCCCGGTTGAGGCCATCTTCTACGAGGACGACACTCCTGAGGAGTGGAAGGACTACTACAAGGCGAACGTCGAGTTCTTCGACGAGCTGGGTTCGCCCGGCGGCGCGTCCAAGCTCGGACTGATCGAGCGCGACCACCCCTTCATCGCCGAGCTGTCCCCGCAGAACCAGTAAGCGCACCAGGTACTACGCACCACACAGCACCAGGTACGACAGCCAGCACGCCGCGCCCCAGGGCGTCTTCCGCCACGGCCCCGTACGCGCCGCAGCGCCGTACGGGGCCGTGGTGTACCGGCAGAGTGAAAGTGTGAGCACGTGAGTATTTCCGCCCGCCTGCCGGTCTTCCCGTGGGACCGGCTCGAACCGTACAAGGCGGCGGCCGCCGCCCATCCCGACGGCGTCGTCGACCTCTCGGTGGGCACCCCGGTGGACCCGGTGCCCGAGGTGATCAGGCAGGCCCTGACCGCCGCGGCGGACAGCCCCGGCTACCCGCTGACGTACGGCACCGCCGCGCTGCGTGCCGCCGCGGCCGACTACCTGCGCACCTGGCACGGGGTCGCGGGCGCGGACCCGCGCCACATACTGCCGCTGATCGGCTCCAAGGAACTGGTCGGCTGGCTGCCGACGCTGCTCGACCTGCGCGAGGGCGACCAGGTCGGCTACCCCCAGCTGGCCTACCCGACGTACGAGATCGGCGCGCTGATGGCCCGCGCCGAGCCGGTCACCTACGACGACCCGGTCGCCGACCTCGACCCGGCACGCGTGAAGCTGCTGTGGCTCAACAGCCCCTCGAACCCCACCGGGCGGGTGCTGGGCGCGCCTGAGCTGCGGCGGATCGTCGGCTGGGCGCGCGAGCACCGCATCCTCGTGGTGTCCGACGAGTGCTACATCGAGCTGGGCTGGGAGGGCGAGGAGCCGGTCTCGGTCCTGCACCCCGACGTCTGCGGCGGCAGCCACGACGGCCTGGTCGCGGTCCACTCGCTGTCCAAGCGGTCCAACTTCGCCGGCTACCGGGGCGCCTTCCTGGCCGGCGACCCGGCGGTCGTCGCGGAACTGCTCGCGGTACGCAAGCACGCCGGCATGATCGTGCCGCAGCCCGTACAGGCCGCGATGGTCGCCGCCCTCGGCGACCGCGCCCACGCGGTCGAGCAGAAGGAGCGCTACGCCCGCCGCCGTACCGCGCTGCGCACCGCCCTGGAGGCGGCCGGCTTCCGCATCGAGCACAGCGAGGCCAGCCTCTACCTGTGGGCGACCCGCGGCGAGGGCTGCTGGGAGACGGTCGCCGACCTGGCCAAACGTGGCATCCTGGTCGCCCCCGGCGAGTTCTACGGCCCGACGGGCGCCGCCTTCGTCCGCGTCGCCCTGACGGCAACGGACGAGCGCATCGCGGCGGCGGTGGAGCGGCTGGCCTGACGTCCACCTTTGCCGCTGGGCTCGCACCAGAGGCAAAAAGGGGCTCAGCCCAAGGGGAGGGTCTTGAGGGGGAGCTGGTCGGTGGGGAGGGCCCCGGTGTTGGGGAGGGCGCCGGCGACCGGGAGGGACTCGGCGGTGGCGCCGGCGATGCGGCCGGTCGCGTCGGTGGCCTGTGCGGCGCTCTGCTGGGCCGCGGGAGCCGCGGTGCCGACGATACGGCCGGCGGCCGGGACGGCGGTCTTCACGGCCTGCGTGCCGCCCTGCGTGGCGAGCCCGGCGGCGTGCTGCGGGGCGCCGTCCACCGCGGAGCCCAGCTCGGCGCCGTCCAGGGCGGTGAGGCCGCCCACCGGGTGCGCGGGGGCCGCGGCGTGTGCGGCGCCCGCGCCGATCAGGGGTGCGGCGGCGGCGCCGAGCAGCAGGGCGGCCTGGGCGATGCGGCGCGTGAGGGGGAGGGACATGGTGCTCCTTGCGGCGAGTGGTCTTCAACAACGCCGTGACTATCGGCGGACACGCCGGAAGGTTGCGGCCGCACAAGGTAAAGAGTGGGCAATGCGTCGCATAATAGGCACCCGGCACATCGGATATAACGGACAGCTGATATGACCGGCGGCCACCCTGAAAAGCCGTCACATCCCAGCCCAGGCAGGGGAATCGGCGAACGGCGCGGCAATGTGCCGCGGGTATTCGCCCGCCGCCGGGAAATCCCCTCGCGGGTGAAAGCGGGCACTACTGCGCGACGGTGATCCGTACGAATCCGCCGCCCGCGCCGTCGGGGCTGCCGCCCGCGGCCTCCGCCGCCTTCTGCCAGCCGCTGCCGGAGCGCGCCGCCTGCCACTGCATGCCGGCGAAGGACACCACCGAGACCTTCAGGTCGTGCGCGTGCGCCACCGACCACTGGGCCAGCTGCCAGCCCCGCCGGACCGCGTCCCCCGCCGCCCCGCCGCCGGGCGGCCCCGCGGGGACGCTCACCGTACGGGCCGGCTCCCCGGCCGTCTTCGGCCGCGCCCCGGCGCCGAACTCCCGCTTCAGCCGGGCGGTCACCAGCGCGGTGTCGCCGGCCGCACCGCCCGCGCTGTCCGCCCGGTCCGCGCCCGTCGTGCAGCTCAGCTCGGCCGGCTTGCGGCCGACCAGGGCCGCGGACAGCAGCGTGGCGTCCGCCTCGTGCTTCGCGTACGCGTCCGGGAAGCCGCTCTTCTGCACCTTCTGCGCGGCGACCGTCAGGGGCAGGCCGGCGTAGCCCTTGATCTTGACGAGCCGGTCGTAGAACGCGTTCGTCGAGTAGACCGGGTCCTGGACCTCCTGCGCGGTGCCCCAGCCCTGCGAGGGGCGCTGCTGGAACAGGCCGAGGGAGTCGCGGTCGCCGTGGTCCAGGTTGTCGAGCCGCGACTCCTGCAGCGCGGTCGCCAGCGCTATCGTGACGGCCCGCTCGGGCAGTCTGCGGGCCGTCCCGACCGCGGCGATGGTCGCGGCGTTCGCCGCCTGGTCCTGCGTCAGCTCGAACCTGTCGTCGTCGGACCGCACCACGCAACCCGCTTCCCGCGGGGACTTGCCGCCGGTGAAGTGATACGCCACGTACGCGGCCGCGGCCAGCACCAGAAGTGCGCTCAGTACGCGGGTCGCACGGCGTCGCGGGTTTCTCGCCGAAGGGGCGTCTGACGTGGGCACGCGCAGAGCGTACCGGCTCCCCGCCCCCCTGAGGCCCCGCCCGTTTCGGTGCGTTTTCGTCCGCGGTGCTGTTGTGGGTGTTCGCGCAGTTCCGCCCCATAGCTTCGCCCGGGGGTACGCCCGGGCGAAGCTCCGGGGGCGGAACTGCGCGACCGGCAACGACGCACCGTAAGAGTGAAGGCCACCGCAAGGGTCACCCACCCCCCAAGGGCGCGGTAGCGCCTAGAGTGCGGAGGTATGGGACGCGGACTTGACCTCACGACAGATGTGGCCGACCTGACGGCAGCCCTCGTGGACGTACCGTCGGTGAGCCGTGAGGAGAAGCCGCTCGCCGACCTGATCGAGCAGGCCCTGCAGGGGCACCCCCACCTCGTGGTGGACCGCGACGGCGACGCGGTGGTCGCCAGGACGCGCCTCGGCCGGGCCGAACGCGTCGTCCTCGCCGGCCACATCGACACCGTCCCGATCGCGGACAACCTCCCCTCCCGGCTCGACGCCGAAGGCACCTTGTGGGGCTGCGGCACCAGCGACATGAAGGCGGGCGTCGCGGTCCAGCTGAAGCTGGCCGCGAACCTCACCGCCCCCAACCGCGACCTGACCTTCGTCTTCTACGACGCCGAGGAGATCGCCGCCGAGTTCAACGGCCTCAAGCGGCTGGTCGAGCGGCACCCGGAGTGGCTCGCGGGCGACTTCGCCGTGCTGATGGAGCCGACCGGCGGCCGGGTGGACGGCGGCTGCCAGGGCACCCTGCGGGTGCGGGTGGAGACCACCGGGCGCCGTGCGCACTCCGCGCGCAGCTGGCTGGGCGAGAACGCGATCCACAAGGCCGCCCCGATCCTCGCCCGGCTCGCCGCGTACGAGCCGCGCCGCGTGGAGATCGACGGGCTGACGTACCCCGAGGGGCTGAACGCCGTCATGATCGAGGGCGGCCACGCGGGGAACGTGATCCCGGACACGTGCGCGGTCACCGTGAACTACCGCTTCTCGCCCGACCAGAGCGAAGCGGAAGCACTGGACCGGGTCCGCGACGTCTTCGACGGCTTCGAGGTGGTGCTCACCGACAGCGCGCCCGGCGCCCTGCCCGGGCTGTCCCACCCGGCGGCCGCGGCGTTCGTCGACGCGATCGGCACGGCCCCCGCGGCCAAGGAGGCCTGGACGGACGTGGCCCGCTTCTCCGCGCTGGGAATCCCCGCGGTCAACTACGGCCCCGGCGACCCGACGCTGGCGCACACCCGCGAGGAGCATGTGGAGGTCGCCGCGATCCGCGAGGCGGAACGCAAGCTGACCGCCTGGCTGACAGCCTGAGCACAGGATCACCCTCGGGGCAGGCAACCGAACTGGGGTGCGCACGGGTCCTTCCTCCCGGCATGGTGTGATCGGATACGTCCGATTCCGGACGGGGGAGGGGCTCCGGTCGTGGGATTGACCAGCGGGTGGTTCGCCGCGCTGCTCATCGCGGCGGCAGTGGGGACAGTGGCCGGCGCCGTGCTGCTCTGGCCGAGGGTGCGCGGCCCGCGGCCGCTGCGGACGGTGCTGCGGGTCGGCATGATCATGATGTGCCAGCTCACCGCGGTACTCGTGGTGATGGTGACGGTGAACAACGAGTACGGCTTCTACGCCTCGTGGGACGACCTGCTCGGCCACGCCAACTCCGGCGGGGCCGCCGGGCACACGGCCCAGGGCGCCCCGGCGCCCGCGGTGCCGGACTACGCGGTGAAGTTCGCGTCGTACTCGCAGGGCTTCGAGCGGGCCACCGTGCACGGCTGGGACAGTGGCACCAAGGGCGACGTGATCGTCTGGCTGCCGCCGCAGTATGCCAAGCCGGAGTTCGCGCACACCCGCTTCCCGGTCATCGAGGTGCTGCACGGCATACCGGGCACCCCGCACAGCTTCCTGCGCGGGATGCGGCTCGGCCGGATCATGCAGGAGCAGATCAGCGCGGGCCGCGCCGAGCCCGCGATCCTGGTGCTGCCCACCATCACGCCCGACCGGGTCAACACCGGCTGCGCGGACGTCGAGGGCAAGAGCAAGGTCGGCACCTGGCTGACCGACGACGTGGTCAAGACGATCTCGCGCAACTTCCGCACGCTGCCCGCGCCCCGCGGCTGGGCGGTGATGGGCATATCCACCGGCGGTTACTGCGCGGCCCGGCTCGCCTTCGAGCACCCCGACACCTTCGCCGCCGGCGCCGCGCTGGCCCCCGACGACCCGTCGAAGGGACTGCACTCGCCGCTGTGGCTGGCCCGCAACACCCACCCCGACGTGCGGCTGCTGGTCGAGTCGAGCCTGCAGGACCGGGAGAGCCCGCCGAAGTTCGCCGACTGGATCACCGCCGCGGCCCGGGCGCCCACCGAGGTCAGCACCCTGGAGCTGAGCCGCGGCGGGCACAACTGGAACACCTGGGGCCGGATGTTCCCCGATGCCTTCACCTGGGTGAGCGCCCGCCTCGAAGCGCCGCGGGCGGTGCCTTTGGCCCCGTCGGCGGCACCCTGATGCGTAGGCTGCCGATATGACAGAAGCACGAGGCGTCCCGGACGACGCGCAGGAGGCGGCCGCCGCCGCGAACGCGGCCGCGGAGGAGCTGCCGTACGGCAAGGGCTGGCCGGAACGGCACACAGGACCGGTCGTGCGGCGGCGCGGCCAGGTGCAGACCGGCACCACCGACCAGCGGCTGCTGGACAGCCACGGCCCGTCCGACTGGGTGCACGGCGACCCGTGGCGGGTCATGCGCATCCAGTCCGAGTTCGTCGAGGGCTTCGGCGCGCTGGCCGAACTGGGGCCTGCCGTCAGCGTCTTCGGCTCGGCCCGCACCCCCGCCGACTCGCCGGAGTACGAAGCCGGCGTCCGCATCGGCCGCGCCCTGACCGAGGCCGGCTTCGCGGTGATCACCGGCGGCGGCCCCGGCGCCATGGAGGCCGCCAACAAGGGCGCGCTGGAGGCCGGCGGCGTCTCGGTCGGCCTCGGCATCGAGCTGCCCTTCGAGCAGGGCCTCAACCCCTACGTCGACATCGGCGTGAACTTCCGCTACTTCTTCGTCCGCAAGACGATGTTCGTCAAGTACGCCCGCGGCTTCGTCGTGCTGCCCGGCGGCTTCGGGACCCTCGACGAGCTGTTCGAGGCGCTGACCCTCGTCCAGACCAAGAAGGTCACCCGCTTCCCGATCGTGCTCTTCGGCACCGAGTACTGGGGCGGCCTGGTCCAGTGGATCCGCGGCAGCCTCATCGCCGAGGGCAAGGCGTCCGCGGCCGACCTGGAGCTCTTCCACGTCACCGACGACGTGGACGACGCGGTCGAGCGGGTCACCAAGGAGAGCGCGTAACGCCCGCCCGGGCGACTACGCCAGCCCGCGGCGGGCGACCGCGGGCGGGCGGTGGCCGGCGATCGAGGCCACCATCTCCAGCACCTGCCGGGTCTCGGCGACCTCGTGCACCCGGTAGACCTGGGCGCCCAGCCACGCCGAGACCGCCGTGGTCGCCAGCGTGCCGATCAGCCGCTCCTTGACCGGGCGGTCCAGCGTCTCGCCGACGAAGTCCTTGTTCGACAGCGACACCAGCACCGGCCAGCCCGTCGCCGCCATCTCCGGCAGGCGGCGGGTCGCCTCCAGCGAGTGCCGGGTGTTCTTGCCGAAGTCGTGCCCGGGGTCGATCATGATCGCGTCCCTGCGCACCCCGAGGTCCGCCGCCCGCTCGGCCAGCCCGCAGGTCACCCGCAGGATGTCGGCCATCACGTCGTCGTAGCCGACCCGGTGCGGCCGGGTCCGCGGCTGCGCGCCGCCCGCGTGCGTGCACACCAGGCCCACACCGTGTTCTGCGGCCACCTCGGCGAGCTTCGGGTCGACGCCGCCCCACGCGTCGTTCAGCACGTCCGCGCCCGCCGCGCACACCGCCTCGCCGACCTCGTGCCGCCAGGTGTCCACGCTGATCACCACGTCCGGGTGCCGGCGGCGCACCTCGCCGACGAAGGCGGCCGTCCTGCGGATCTCCTCGGCCGCCGACACCTCGGCACCCGGGCCTGCCTTGACCCCGCCGATGTCGATGATCGCGGCGCCCTCGGCGACCGCGAGCGCGACCCTTTCCAGCGCGGGTTCGTCGGTGAAGGTGGCGCCCTGGTCGTAGAACGAATCGGGCGTACGGTTCACGATCGCCATGATCACCGGCTCCCGCTCGCCGAATTCCCGGGTGCCCAGCCGAAGTGCCACTGCCGCTCCTCATCTCAGACTCATGCGATCGTGGCACGATCGTGCCTGACATGGACGGCCTGACAATGTACGGCAGGCCCTGAGGCCGGACTCCGGGAGATCGACTTGTTCTGGTTCATGCTCATCGCGCTGGTCGCGGTGGTCGCCGCGGTGGCAATGGCCGTGCTGGGCGACGGCGGCTCGCTGCGGGACGCCGGCACCGACCGGCTGGACGACCGGCTGCCCGCCGACCGCCCGCTGATCCGCTCCGACATCGACGCGGTACGGCTGCCCACGGCGGTACGCGGCTACCGCATGCTCGACGTCGACGAGGTGCTCGACCGGCTCGGCGCGGAGCTGGCCGAGCGGGACGCGCGGATCGCCGAGCTGGAGTCGTCGCTCGCCGGGGTCTACGCCCACGGCTCGACGATGTCCCTGACGAAGCAGGAGCCGCCGGCCGCCGACGAGCGGGGCGACGCGGGTGAGTGAGTCCGGCGGTGTCGTGATCGGCGAGGACGGGCTCGCACGCTGCCCCTGGGGGCTGTCCACGCCCGACTACGTCGCCTACCACGACACGGAGTGGGGCCGGCCCGTCCACGGCGACGACGCGCTCTTCGAGCGGGTGTGCCTTGAGGCCTTCCAGTCCGGCCTGTCGTGGATCACGATCCTGCGCCGCAGGGAGACCTTCAGGGCGGCCTTCAAGGGCTTCGAGATCGACGCGGTGGCCGGGTTCACGGACACGGACCGGGAGCGGCTGCTGGCCGATCCCGGGATCATCCGCAACCGGGCCAAGGTCGACGCGTCGATCGCCAACGCGCTGGCCGCACGGGCGCTGCGGGACGAGGGCGGCCTCGACGCCCTCGTCTGGTCCTTCGCCCCCGACCCCGCGACCCGTCCGGCGCCCCGCACCACCGCCGACGTCCCGCCGACCTCTGCGGAGTCCGTGGCCCTTGCCAAGGCCCTCAAGGCCCACGGCTTCCGCTTCGTCGGCCCGACGACGGCGTACGCCCTGATGCAGGCGTGCGGCCTGGTCAACGACCACCTCGCCGACTGCTCGGCCCGCTAATTTAGGGCCGGAACACCGCGTCAGCCGGCCGTGAACACGGGCGGGCGCTTGGCCAGGAAGGCGGCGACCGCCTCGCGGTGGTCGGCGGACGCGCCCGCCGCGGACTGCAGCACGGCCTCCCGGTCGAGCGCCTCCGGCAGGGGGTGCGTCGCCGAGAAGGCGAGCGCCGCCTTGATCGCCGCGTACGCCAGGGTGGGGCCGGCGGCCAGCCGCCGGGCGACGGCGAGCGCCTCGGCCGCGAGGTCCGCGGCCGGCACCACCCGGTTCGCGATGCCGAGCGCGGCCGCCTCCTGCGCGGGCACGGCCCGCGGGAAGAGCAGCAGGTCGGCGGCACGCGAGTGGCCGACGAGCCGGGGCAGGGTCCAGGAGACCCCCGAGTCGGCCGACAGGGCCACCCCGGCGAAGGACGTGTTGAAGGACGCGGTGTCCGCGACGACCCGGAAGTCCGCAGCGAAGGCGAACCCGGCCCCGGCGCCCGCGGCGACCCCGTTGACCCCGGCGACGACGGGCTTCGGCATCGTCGCGATGGCCAGCGTGATCGGGTTGTAGTGCTCGGCGACCGTGGTCATGCCGCCGCCCGCCTCCAGGACCGCGACGTGCTCCTTGAGGTCCTGGCCGACGCAGAAGGCCCGCCCGCTGCCGGTCAGCAGCACCGCCCTGACCGCCTCGTCGCCGGCCGCCGCCTGCAGCGCGTCCCGCAGTGCCGCCTTGGTGCCGGTGTCGAGCGCGTTCATCGCGTCCGGGCGGTTGAGGGTGACGGTGGCGAGCCCGTCGGCCACCTCGTACAGCACGCTGTCGGCCATGGCAGTAACCCCTTCGTCGCGGCAACGGTCCTGGCCAGGATGCCGGACCGGCGGACCGGCGGTCATGTGACGTACGTCAAGTGTTTTCGTGCGCCGCCCTGCGCACCGCACGCCCCGGGCGCCGAATTGGCGGGTTTTGCGGGTGTCGATTGTGGAACGGAGTGCCACCGCTGTTGGTCATCGGGCAGGTGGATGCGGGATAATGGCCGAGAACCAATGTGTTCGAGTCCGAGCTGGTTTCAGGAAGGGGAACGAGCATGGCGGCCATGAAGCCGCGGACGGGTGACGGCCCGCTCGAGGTGACCAAGGAGGGGCGGAGCATTATTATGCGCGTTCCGCTTGAGGGCGGCGGGCGGCTTGTTGTCGAGCTGACCCCGGACGAGGCGGATGCCCTCGGCGATGCGCTGAAGAAGGCCATCGTCTGAGACCAGCGGTCCCCTGGCATCGTCGCGGCCACGCACACACCGTGCGTGGCCGCGCCCTTTTTCATGCCGGCGGCTCGCCGCCTGCAGGTCTTACGGCGCTACGGCCGGCGGACCGCGCAGAGCAGGCCGTCGTCGGTGGGGAGCAGGACCGGGGCCACCCGCGGGCTGTCCCGTACCGCGCGCAGCAGCTCGCGCAGGGTCAGGGACTCGGGGTCCTGGTGGGCGGCGTCCAGCGCGCGGCCCTGCGCGAAGGCCCCCTCGAAGCAGACGACCCCGCCGGGGCGCAGCAGGCGCAGCGACTCGTCCAGGTAGTCCAGGTACTCCAGCCGGTCGCCGTCGCAGAAGACCAGGTCGTAGGCGCCGTCGGTGAGCCGGGGCAGGACGTCGAGCGCGGCGCCCGGGATGAAGCGGGAGCGGTTCGCGGCGAAGCCGGCCTCGCGGTAGGCCCCGCGGGCCAGCTGCTGGCGGTCCGGCTCGGTGTCGACGGTGGTCAGCACCCCGTCGGGGCGCATCCCGCGCAGCAGGTGGATGCCGGACACACCGGTGCCCGTACCGATCTCGACGACGTATTTCGCGTTGCCCGCGGCGGCGAGCAGCCGCAGCGCCGCACCGGTGCCCGGGGAGACGGGCCGCAGCCCCGACGCGTGCGAGCGGGCGCGGGCACGTATGAGGGCGTCGTCCTCGGCGACGAAAGCGTCGGCGAACGCCCAGCTCGCCTGCCGGTTGCCGGTAATGGCCCTCTCCTCGTAGCCGACTGTGCCCGATGACTGTCCGTTGACCGTGTGCGGCACCCCGCCGGGGCGACTGTATCCGTTGGGTCGGGGAACCTGCTGATGGGACTGCGCGTTAGGCACAGTGACCACACAAGGGCGGGAGCGCGTCGCGTCGGTACGGGTTCCCGGCCCGGAGGCAGCACTGCATTTATCCGGAGCTAACGGGCGAGGTGGATATGGTAGAGGCTCTACTGGACACCACCAGAGCCGACAGGGGAGGTGCGGCTGCGGCCGGTGACCGGAAGGTGCTCACGCGCTTTCGACGGTCGGCCGGACAGCCGAAATCCGTGACCAAGACTGCTGATGACAGTTCACGCGACAACGACTCCTCGACCGCGACTTTCACCACCGACGGGGACCCTCAGGCGTGGACGCCTCCTTCCTGGGAGGAGATCGTCAGTACGCACAGTGCCCGGGTGTACCGGCTGGCCTACCGGCTGACCGGCAACCAGCACGACGCGGAGGACCTCACCCAGGAGGTCTTCGTGCGGGTCTTCCGCTCCCTGTCGACCTACACGCCCGGCACCTTCGAGGGCTGGCTCCACCGGATCACCACCAACCTCTTCCTCGACATGGTGCGGCGACGCCAGCGCATCCGCTTCGACGCCCTCGGGGACGACGCGGCGGAGCGGCTGCCCAGCCGTGAACCGTCCCCCGCGCAGCACTTCAACGACACCCACTTCGACGCGGACGTCCAGCAGGCGCTGGACACCCTCGCACCGGAGTTCAGGGCCGCCGTGGTGCTCTGCGACATCGAGGGGCTGTCGTACGAGGAGATCGCGGCGACGCTGGGCGTCAAGCTGGGCACGGTGCGGAGCCGGATCCACCGGGGCCGCTCCCACCTGCGCAAGGCTCTGGAGCACCGGGCGCCCGGCGCCCGGCCGGTTCCCGCGCTCGCTGCCGCCGTACCCCAACCTGGCCTGGAGGGCGGGAGAGCGTGAGCAGCAGCGGTTCAGGCGAGCAGCGCGCCCAGCGCATCGGACCCGCCGAGCAGCACCTGGGCGACCGGCTCGCGGCGTTCGTCGACGGCGAGCTGGCCGACGACGCCCGCGACCGGGTGCAGGCCCATCTGGCGACCTGTCCGCAGTGCAAGGCGGCCGCCACCGAGCAGCGCCGGCTCAAGAGCGTGGTGGCGGCCTCCGAGCTGCCCGCGATCTCGGCCGGGCTGATGGCACGGCTCCAGGGCCTGGCGGCCTGCGGCCCCAAGGACGGCGACGACGGCACCGACGGCCGCGGCACCCTCGGCGGCCACGACGTCCACGAGGTCCCGCAGGGCGGCCGGCGCGGCCCCTTCGACGGCGGCCTGCTCGGGTCGGGCGTCTTCGGCTCCGGTGGCCGGCGGCAGATGTCCTACCTCGTCCCGGCCCCCGACCTCGTGGCGCCCGGCGACGGCAGGGGCGCCCGCGGCTTCCGCATCCACGAGGCGGCCCGCAGCCTCACCGGCGAGCCGAGCCCGCTGGACGGCCCCGCAGACCCCCGTGGCGGCGCCACCGCGGCCCGGGCGGCCGCCCAGGCCTCCCGCAGCCGGAGGTTCGCGTTCGCCGCCGCAGGCGCCTTCTCGATGGCCGCCATCGCCATCGGCGGGGCACTGCCGATGGAGGCCGGCGTCGACGGCAGCGCCCGCCCGGACGACGGACCCGCGGTCACCCCCTTCAGCGCCGCCAACTCGGTCACCGACACCCACGGCACCACGCCCCGCGACCTGCTGGACGCGCGCGAGGAGCGGCGGCTGCGACAGGTGAGCGTGCCGCTGCCGGGCAGCCTGGCGTCGGCGGCCTCCGTGGCGTCGGTCACGTCCGTGGCCCTCAGCGGCGCCCAGGCGACCCCTGGCGCGCTTCCAGCCGGGGCGTTCGCCTCGGGCCGCCCCCCGGCGCTGAACGGCCTGGCGAGCAGCTCCGCGGCCCTGCACTGAGGAAGGACCTTCACCGTGCGGCGACGTAGTGTTGGCCGCAGCCACTCCCGCTCCGCCAGGGCGGGCAGGTAACGTAAAGGCCGCCGGACTCAGCCCTCCCGGCTGCGGACGTCCCAAGGAGCTGCAAGGTGTTCTTCGACATAGGCCCGCTTGAGCTGGTCGCGCTCGTGGTCCTTGCCGTGCTCGTCTTCGGACCCGACAAGCTCCCGAAGGTCATCCAGGACACGATGGCCTTCATCCGGAAGGTGCGGGAGTTCTCCGACAGCGCCAAGGAGGACATCCGGCGGGAACTGGGTCCCGAGTTCAAGGACTTCGAGTTCGAGGACCTCAACCCCAAGACGTTCATCCGCAAGAACCTGATGAGCGACGAGGACGAGTACGGCCTCAAGGAGTTGCGGGAGCTGGGCAGCAGCCTGGACCTGCGCAAGGAGATGGCCGAGGTCACCGACGCGGTCAACGGGGTGGACACCGCGGCTCCCGCCGCCCGCAAGGCCGGCACCGCCACTGCCGCCGCGTCCGGCACTCCCGGGCCGACCACGCCCGACCGGCTGCGCAAGCGCGAGCAGTTGGACGAGGACGAGCCGCCGCCGTTCGACGCCGACGCCACCTGATCGGGCGCCCTCCGGCGCCGTCCTCAGCGGGTCCCCCGAAGTCAACCGGATCAGGGTTTTTCGCCCGATCGGGTGATCATTGTCCATGTGTTCGCCGTCACCCCGCGCCGTTTCTGCCCCCGAACCCACCCATGGTCGGGCAAGATGGCGAGTCGCCCAGAAGGGCAATGAGGAGGCGCGACCCAAATGGAGACGAAGACCGGTTCGGCACAGGGGGCGGTCGACGGCTACTTGATGGCCGACTTCCCGTGGTACGGGCTGGACGACGCGTTCACCGGACGCCGCTGGCTGCACACCGTCGGGGCGAGTGGGGACGGCACGGTCGAATACGGCTCGATAGGGCACGGTGACGAGCCCACGCTCAAGGCGGACCCGGCCGACGAGTCGCTGAAGTTCGCCGTCGTCATGACGGTGGCCCAGCGCCCCGGGCGGCGCACCGCGGACGGCACCGGGCTGCTGGAGGCCACGTCGGTCTCCTCGGCGGCCTGGCTCGCGGGCTCGGGCCTGCTCGCCTGCACCTGGCCCACCACGATGGAGCGGGCGCTCCGCCAGGACTGGCTCGACCAGCAGACGGCGACGGCCTGGGAACTCGCCGACGACCTCGCCGGCTCCGGCTGGGCCGCGCTCACCCTCCCGGTCGACGGCGAACCCACGCCCTTCCACTACCGCGAGTCCGAGTACGGCTGGGTCCTCGCGGGCTCGGCCCGCGGTGTCCACCTCGGCGCGTTCGGACGCGGCATGAGCGCGTACGGGTTGGCCTTGGCGGCCATCCCCGATATCCGCGCGTACGACGGCGCGTAGCCGTCCCCCGGGGCTCCGCCCCGTCTGCCCCTCCAGCCCGGCGACGGCCGGTGGGGGGCAGATGGGGCGGAGTCCCCGTCAGAACTTGTTGCGCGGGGTGATGCCCAGGGACATGCCCGAGAGGCCTCGCGCACGCGAGCTGAGCTTGGAGGCGATGCCGCGCAGGGCGGCACCCGCGGGGGAGTCGGGGTGGGCGAGAGTGACCGGGCGGCCGTCGTCGCCGCCTTCGCGGAGGCGGACGTCGATGGGGATACGGCCGAGGACGGGGACGGTGGCACCCGTCGTACGGGTGAGGCCCTCGGCGACCCGGTCGCCGCCCCCCGTGCCGAAGACGTCGACGATCTCGTCGCAGTGCGGGCACGGCATGCCCGACATGTTCTCCACGACGCCGACGATCTTCTGGTGGGTCTGCACCGCGATGGAGCCCGCGCGCTCCGCGACCTCGGCCGCGGCCTGCTGCGGGGTGGTCACGACCAGGATCTCCGCGTTGGGCACCAGCTGCGCCACCGAGATCGCGATGTCACCGGTGCCGGGCGGCAGGTCGAGCAGCAGCACGTCCAGGTCGCCCCAGTAGACGTCGGCCAGGAACTGCTGGAGCGCCCGGTGCAGCATGGGGCCGCGCCACACCACGGGCGCGTTGCCCGGGGTGAACATCCCGATCGAGATGACCTTCACGCCGTTCGCCGACGGCGGCATGATCATGTTCTCGACCTGCGTGGGGCGCCCCTCCGCGCCCAGCATGCGCGGCACGCTGTGCCCGTAGATGTCCGCGTCCACCACGCCGACCTTCAGGCCGTCCGCGGCCATCGCCGCCGCCAGGTTCACCGTGACCGAGGACTTGCCGACGCCGCCCTTGCCGGAGGCCACCGCGTAGACCCGGGTCAGGGAGCCGGGCTGGGCGAAGGGGATCTCCTTCTCGGCCTGCCCGCCGCGCAGCGAGCTGGCCAGCTCGCGGCGCTGCTCGTCGCTCATCACGTCCAGCGCGACCTGCACCGAGGTGACCCCGGGAACGGCCGCCACGGCCGTCGTGACGCGTTCGGTGATGGTGTCCCGCATCGGGCAGCCGGAGACCGTCAGATAGACGGTGACGGCGACCGTGCCGTCCTCGGCGATGTCCACCGACTTGACCATGCCGAGGTCGGTGATCGGCTTGTGGATCTCCGGGTCGTTCACCGTGCCGAGCGCGGCGCGCACGGCCTCGTCGGTCGGTGTGGCGGTGGGCGCGGTGCCCGAGCCGTACGTGGTGGTAGCCATACGTTGATGGTACGGCGACGCCCGCGGGCCGATCAGCGGCCCCGGCCGTCTGCTTCGTCACCCCGGGCCGGGTGCGGGGCACGGCCCTCGATCTCCTTGAGCAGGTCCTGCAGCTCCGACCTGATCCAGTCCCGGGTGGCGACCTCGCCCAGGTTCACCCGCAGCGAGGCGACCTCCCGGGTCAGGTACTCGGTGTCGGCGATGCTGCGCTCGTTCTGCTTGCGGTCCTGTTCGAGGTTGACCCGGTCGCGGTCGTCCTGCCTGTTCTGCGCCAGCAGGATCAGCGGGGCCGCGTAGGACGCCTGCAGCGACAGCATCAGCGTCAGGAAGATGAACGGGTAGTTGTCGAAGCGCACCGCCTTGGGTGCGAAGACGTTCCACAGCACCCACAGGATGATGATGACCGTCATCCACACGATGAAGCGCCCGGTGCCCAGGAAGCGGGCGATCCGCTCGGAGAACTTGCCGAAGGCCTCCGGGTCGTAGGCGGGCAGCCATCTGCGGCGGGAGGCGCGCGGCTGGTCCAGCCGCACCCGGGGCCTGGGCGCGGCGGTCGCGCCCGCCGGGTGCCGGTTGGTGGCCGTGCGCTCGCGGTCCTCAGCGGCCATCGGCGCTCTCCGTCACGGGCCCGAGGTGCTCGGCGCCGCGCAGCTCGGTCTCCCGCCAGTCCTCCGGCAGCAGGTGGTCGAGCACGTCGTCCACGGTGACCGCGCCGAGCAGCGACCCGCTCTCGTCGACCACGGGCGCCGAGATCATGTTGTACGTGGCCAGGAAGCTGGTCACCGACGGCAGCGCGGTGTCCGGGGCCAGCGGATGCAGGTCGGTGTCGACGATCGAGCCGAGCAGGGTGAAGGGCGGGTCGCGCAGCAGCCGCTGGAAGTGCACGAGGCCCAGGTACTTGCCGGTCGGCGTCTCGTCCGGCGGCCGGCACACGTAGATCTGCGCGGCCAGCGCCGGCGACAGGTCGGGGTTGCGGATCCTGGCGAGCGCGTCGGCGACGGTCGCGTCGGGCCGCAGCACGATCGGCTCGGTCGTCATCAGGCCGCCCGCCGTGCGCTCCTCGTACGACAGCAGCCGCCGTACGCCCGCCGCGTCCTGCGGCTGCATCAGGGTGAGCAGCCGCTCCTGCTCCTCGGCGGGCAGCTCGGCCAGCAGGTCGGCCGCGTCGTCGGGGTCCATCGCCTCCAGGACGTCGGCGGCCCGCTCCTCCTTGAGCTTGCTGAGGATCTCCACCTGGTCGTCGTCCGGCAGCTCCTCCAGGACGTCGGCCAGCCGGTCGTCGTCCAGCGCGGCGGCGACCTCGCCGCGGCGCTTGGGCGACAGGTGGTGCAGGACGTTCGCCAGGTCGGCGGGGCGCAGCTGCTCGAAGGTCGCCACCAGGTTCTCCGCGCCCTGGCCGTCCTCGGCCAGCCGGAAGCCGGTGACCGCCGACCAGTCGACGGTCAGCGTCTCACCCTTGCGGCGCAGCGCGCCGCTCTTGCCGCGGCGGATGAAGACCTTGTCGATCTCCCAGTCGCGGCGGGCGGGCAGCTGCACCATCGACACGTCGAGCACGGTGACCTCCTCGCCCGCGTTCTCGCCCGTGGTGGCACTGGTGGCGCCGCCGCCCTGCGGCAGCCAGCGCAGCCTTCGGTCGAGCAGCTCGCCGAGCACCAGGGTCTCGGTGGGGCGCTGCTCGAAGCGGCGCATGTTCACCACGCCGGTGGTGATCACCTGCCCCGACTCCATCCCGGTCACCCGGGTCATCGGCAGGAAGATGCGGCGCCTGCTGACCACCTCGACCAGCAGGCCGAGCACCCGCGGCGGGCGCCCGCCGACCCGCAGCATCACCACGACGTCGCGGACCCGGCCGACCTGGTCGCCGTTGGGGTCGAAGACCGCGACACCCGACAGGTGCGACACGAAGACCCTGGGGGCGCCTGCGACCATCGGAGCCTCCCTGGGCCTGCCCTTACGCGGTCTTCCCAGGCCAGGCTACTCCGGGCCGATCTTGCCCGCCCTGCGGGGTGCTCCCCGGGGGTACGCTGCGGTAGCTTCTGCCACGCCCGCAGCCGCCGTCTCCGAGGGGTCGACTCCACGTGTATCACGGTCGCAGGACCGCCACCGCCGTCCTCGTCGCCGTCGCCTCGGCCCCGCTGCTCAGCGGCTGCCTCGGTCTGGGCGGCGATCCGGACAGCGGGACGAACGGCGTCGCCAAGCTCCCCGCCGCGACCATCGAGCAGAAGGCCGGCGCCGCCGCCCAGGCCGCGCCGACCGTACGGCTGACCGGCACCGTGGTCAGCAACGGGCAGACCTACCGGCTCGACATGCGGCTGCGCGCCGACGGCGGCGTCGGCGAGGTCACCACCAAGGGCGACACCTTCCAGCTGCTGCGGGTCGGCGACGACCTCTACCTCAAGGCGGGCGCCGACTTCTACGGCTCGGGCGACGACAAGGACAGCCAGGACGCGGCCGCCAAGCTCAACGGCAAGTACGTCAAGGTGCCGCCCGGCGACCCGGCGTACAAGCAGTTCAGCGGCTTCACCGACAAGAAGGTGCTGCTCGCCGACCTGTTCGTGCTCGACGGCACCGTCGACGTCGGAGAGCACCGCAAGGTCGGCACGACCAGGACCATCGAGCTGACCGGCTCCAAGGGCGGCACCCTCGACGTCTCCCTCAAGGGCGCCCCCTACCCGCTGCGCTACCAGCGGGCCGGCAACGCGGGCACCCTGACGCTGGTCGACTGGGGTGAGGACTTCACGCTGAAGGCGCCGGCGAAATCCGAGGTCGTCGACTACGGCAAGACGGTCGGCGCCACCCCGGCGCCCTCACCGACGCACAAGACGCACAAATAGCGCCGGCACGAAGAGCGTCGAGGCACCGGCAGCTCAGCCGCGCGCCTTGCGGCGGGCCAGCAGCTTGGGCAGACCCGCCGGGATCGGCTGCCGGGTGATCGCCGGCGAGGCGAGCGGCACCGCGGCGCCGGAGCCCGCGGGCATCGCGCCCGGGTGCTCGGCCGGGTCGCCCTCAGGGGTCAGCCGGAAGAGCGTGCACTCCTCGGCCCAGCGGTCCGCGACGGTGTCGGCGTCCGCGGAGTTCAGCCGCTTCGTCCGCAGCTCGGCGACCGCGGTGGACCACAGCTCGGACCGGGGGGCGAGCGCCTGCGCCCGGCCCTGCCAGCCCACCAGCCGGCCGCCCTTGTCCTTGCTGCGCACGGTCACCGCCGCGACGGCGCCGTCGGCGAGCCCGGCGGGCGCCGGCTGCTCGGTGGGGCCGCCGCACAGCACGTACATCGACCCGTCGATCCAGGCGTGCCACATGGCCAGCCCGTTCACCCAGACCAGGCCGGACTTTTTGGTGGCCTCCTCGATGAGGGCGGCGTGCTCGCTCGTCATGTGCACAGGGTAGGGCGCCCCGTCCCGCCCGTGGAATGACAGGTGCTCGGGGTGGTCATGGGCCTTACTCTGGTGGGCGCACGCCCGTACGCCCGTCCCGCACCCCAGGAGCACCGTGACCGCCCCGCAGAGCACCTCCGCCGCGCTCCCGGCCCCGGGCGTCCCGGCCGCGGACCAGCCGCCCGCCGGCACCGTCCCGGCCTCGCGGGGCACCGACTTCACGCTGCTCGCCGTCGCCATCGCCGGTGTGTCGATGTCGGCCCCGCTGATCGCCGCGACCACCGCGCCCGCGCTGGCCATCGCCTTCTGGCGCAACGCGATGGCCGTCGGGGTGCTCAGCCCCGTCGCCCTGTGGCGGCACCGCGGCGAACTGCGCCGGATGGGCCGCAGGGCGCTCGGCCTGTCCGGCGCCGCCGGGGTGGTGCTCGCGCTGCACTTCGGGCTGTGGCTGCCCAGCCTCACCATGACCTCGGTGGCCACCTCGACCGCCCTGGTCACCACGACCCCGATCTGGACCACCCTGATCCTGCGGCTGCGCGGCCACCGCCCGCCGGGCCTGGTGTGGGCGGGCACCGCGCTCGCCGTGGTCGGCGTGCTGATCCTCACCGGCATCGACATGTCCACCGACACCCGCGCCCTGGCCGGCGACGCCCTCGCCCTGGCCGCGGGCCTCGCCGCGGCCGTCTACATGCTGCTCGGCGCCGAGGTGCGGCGCACCGCGACGACGACCGCGTACACCTTCGTCTGCTACTCGACCACCGCCGCCGTCCTGCTCGGCGCCTGCCTGGTGTCCGGCTCCGCCCTCGGCGGCTACGACGGGAAGAGCTGGCTCAAGATCGCCGCGCTGACCGTGGTCGCCCAGCTGCTCGGCCACTCGCTGCTCAACCGCGTCGTCAGCGGCCTCGGCCCGTCCACGACCTCGACCGCGATCCTGCTGGAGACCCCGGGCGCGGCCCTGATCGCCGCCCTCTGGCTGGGCCAGACACCGCCCGCCGCCGCGTATCCGGCGCTCGGCGTGATCCTCGCGGGCCTGGCCCTGGTGATTCTCGCCGACCGCCGGAAGCGCGCTTAGGGCCGGGGTCAGAGCCAGCCGTTGCGGCGGAAGCCGCGGTGGATGGCGTAGCAGATGGCCAGGATCACGCAGAGCACCGTCGGGTAGCCGAACCTCCAGCGCAGCTCCGGCATGTGGTCGAAGTTCATGCCGTAGACGCCGGTGATCATCGTCGGGACCGCCAGGATCGCCGCCCACGCGGTGATCTTGCGCATGTCCTCGTTCTGCACCACGGTGGCCTGCGCCAGGTTGGCCTGGAGGATCGAGTTCAGCAGGTCGTCGAAGCCGGTGACCTGCTCGTGGACCCGGGCGACGTGGTCGGCGACGTCGCGGAAGTACTTCTGGATCTCCGGGTCGATCAGCCGCATCGGCCGCTCCCCGAGCATCTGCATGGGCCGCAGCAGCGGCGAGACCGCCCGCTTGAACTCCAGCACCTCCCGCTTGAGCTGGTAGATCCGGCCGGCGTCGCCGCCGCGCGAGGACTTGCCGGGCTCGGCGGAGAAGACGTCGATCTCGACCTCGTCGATATCGTCCTGCACCGCGTCGGAGACCGCCAGGTAGTCGTCCACCACCTGGTCGGCGATCGCGTGCAGCACCGCGGACGGCCCCTTGGCCAGCAGCTCCGGGTCGTCCTCCAGGCGGTGCCGCAGCGCACGCAGCGAGCCGTGGCCGCCGTGCCGCACGGTGATCACGAAGTACCGGCCGGTGAAGACCATCACCTCGCCGGACTCCACCACCTCGCTGGTCGCGGTCAGTTCTGCGTGCTCGACGTAGCGGATCGTCTTGAAGACGGTGAACAGCGAGTTGTCGTACCGCTCCAGCTTCGGCCGCTGGTGCGCGTGCACCGCGTCCTCGACGGCCAGCGGGTGCAGCCCGAACTCCTCGGCGATGCCGGCGAACTCCTGCTCCGTCGGCTCGTGCAGCCCGATCCACACGAAGCCGTCGCTGCCGTCGCACTGGTCCGACGCGCGGCCGGCCCGCACCGTCTCCAACGCGTCGCGCAGCCCGATGCTGTCGGTGCACCGCACCCCGTCGCGGTAGACGGCGCAGTCCACCACCGCGCTGGTGCCGGTGACCGCGTCGCGCGTCGGGCCGTAGTCGTACGACGCGGGGGACTTGCGCAGCGCGGGACGCACGACTGCGCGAAGATCACGGATCATCGACATGGCAAGCTCCTTCACGGACTGGCCGACGGCATCACGCCGCACTGAACTGAGATGGTGCTGCTTGTGGGGTCGGTGATCAGCGCTCGGTGATCACCAGGCAGTTCAGGGCGCTCTTCCGACGCGGGTACGCTCCGCGGGCGGGCCGTGGCAGGTCGCGTTTCACGGCATGTCAGCCGGGTAAGGAACGCGAAGGGCTCAGCGGGTCACACCGAGTACGGGGCGGCGGCGAGGGAAGAGCTGCCGGTACTGCACGGTCGACTAGGATCCATGTCAGTCCCCACCTCCTCCGGCCGTTCCCCGCTGGGGGATGACGTACGCGAACGCCCCACCATAGCAAGCCCCGGTGGCCCCGATGACGCGCTCGGCGCGATCCTTACGCGTTCTATGCTCGCCGCATGGGTGAAATCCTGGCACTGGTCGAGGAGCGGCTGCGCTCCGCCTTCGGCGAGCCCGACGCCCGCGCGGCCGTCACCTTCCTCGGCGCCGAGCGCATCGAGGTGCTGCGCTTCGCCGACGGCGACCTGCTGCGATACGCCACGCTCGGGATGTCCGCGCAACCCATGGCCGACCCGGTCGCCCCGCTCGCCGACCCCTTGCGCGGGCCGCGCGCCGAACTGGTCCTCACCGTCAGGGCCGGCCGCGCCGACACCTCGGGGGTGCTGCGGCCGCTGGCCGTCGTCGCCGCGTCCCCGCAGGTCGAGGGCGTCGTCCTGGCGGCCGGCAACGCGATGGACCTCGGCGAGCCGCTGTGGGCGGGGGCGCCCTTCACCGCGGTCCTGGTCGCCGAGCCCGGCGGCCTCGTCGACGACCTCGCCCTCCCCGAGCCCCGCGACCCGGTCCGCTTCCACCCCCTCCTCCCGATGACGCCGAACGAGGCCGCCTTCAAACGCGCCCGCGGTTCCGCTGCGCTCCGCTCCCTCTGGCTGGACCACGCCACCGACCTCCGCGACCCGCTGCGCGGCGCCGTCCCCCTGTCCTGACCTGCCCTCTGCGCCGAGCGGCACCCTTCCGCGGGCTGCGCCGGCTCGGGGGGTGCCCCTTGGGCAGGGGGTGCGCTTTCGCGGGGCGCGGTGCTGTGGGGGTGGCCCTTCGGGCGGCGGTGCGCTTTCGCGGGGCGCGGCGGCTCGGGGGGGTGCCCCTTGGGCGGGGGGTGCGCTTTCGCGGGGCACGGTGGCTTGGGGGTGGCCCTTCGGGCGGCGGTGCGCTTCTGCTGGCGCACGGCTCGCGAGGGTGCCCCTGCGGCGGGCGGCGGTGGGCTGGCGGAGCAGGCTCACCTTCTCGTGCGCCATGTCCTAGACACCTTCTGTGCGCTCGGCGCTCTCGGCGTCGGTGCCTTGGTGCATGGCCCGCGTCCCCTCTGGACGGCAGTAGTTGTTGTGTACACACAGTAGGTTGGCTTTTACAACTAATTGTGCCCTGCATCTACTTGTCCGTCCCGCCGACCAGGCGAAGGCGTCACTCCGGACGGGTGATCGTCCTTGACGCGGGCACGGTGTCGGAGGACCGTGGGGATTTATGAGGGGCGAACCCAGTTGCCCGAAGTGCGGTGGCAGGGTCAGGGCGCCCGGCCTCTTCGCCGACTCCTGGCAGTGCGACGTGCACGGCACCGTGTACCCGCTGCAGCCCGTCGTCCCGCCGAGTGTCGAAGGCCTCGGCGTGGTCGTCCACCGGGCGCAGGTGCCGGTGTGGATGCCGTGGCCGCTGCCCGTCGGCTGGCTCTTCTCCGGGATCGCCGCCGCCGGTGACGACCGCAGCGGCGGCCGGGCCACCGCGGTGGCCTGCTCGGGACCCGGACCCTTCGGCGGCCCCGGCGAGCTGATGCTGATCGCCGAGGAGCTGGGCGTCGGCCTCGGCGCCCGCTACGCCGGGATCGACGGCCCCGACCCGGGTCCCAACATGTGCGTGAACAAGCCGCCGCACGCCAAGGTGCTCGCCGCCGGCCGCCCGACCGCCCTGTGGCACGTGGGCGGCGCCCCCGACGACCGCGTCGTCTTCGCGGGCGAGGCCCGCGGCCTGTGGCTGTGGGCCATCGTCTGGCCCGAGGAGACCGGGCTGCTGATGTACGACGAGCTGGTCCTCACCGACCTGCGGGACGCCGGCGCCGAGGTCGACCTGCTGCCGTGCGGCGCCCTCACCCCGAGGCTGCTGGCCTGAGCCGCTGAAGGCCTGGGAATCGCAGGTCCGGGTGGACGCTATCCTTGGCTTCGTCCCTGTCCGCGCCCGTCCCCCGGGAGCCCGTGCCCGTGCGCATCGACCTGCACACCCACTCCACGGCGTCCGACGGCACCGACACCCCCGCTGAGCTGGTACGCAACGCCGCCGCTGCCGGGCTCGACGTCGTCGCGATCACCGACCACGACACCGTCGGCGGTTACCCGGAGGCCACCGCTGCCCTCGACGGCACGGCCCTGACGCTGGTCACCGGCGCGGAGCTGTCCTGCCGGACGGACGGCATCAGCATGCACATGCTGGCGTACCTCTTCGACCCGGCGGAGCCGCGGCTGCACGACGCGCGCGAGCTGGTACGCGACGGCCGGGTGCCGCGCGCCCGCGGGATGGTCGACAAGCTGCGGGCGCTGGGCGTGCCCGTCACCTGGGAGATGGTCCAGCGCATCGCCGGCGACGGGTCGGTCGGGCGGCCGCACATCGCCACGGCGATGGTCGAACTCGGCGTCGTGCCCACCGTCTCCGACGCCTTCACCGAGGAGTGGCTCGCCAACGACGGGCGGGCGTACGTCGAGAAGCACGAGTTCGACCCCTTCGACGCGGTCCGCCTGGTCAAGGCGGCAGGCGGCGTCACGGTCTTCGCCCACCCGGGCGCGCACAAGCGCGGGGAGACGGTGCCGGACGAGGTCATCGCGGCGCTCGGCTCCGCCGGGCTCGACGGCCTGGAGGTCGACCACGTCGACCACGACGCCCCCACCCGGGAGCGGTTGCGCGGGCTCGCGGCGGACCTCGGGCTGCTCGCGACGGGGTCGTCCGACTACCACGGCTCGCGCAAGACGGTCGCGCTCGGCGAGTGCGTCACCGCTCCGGAGGTCTTCGCGGAGATCGCCGCGCGGGCCACGGGCGCGCAACCCATCTCGGCGGTCTAGCGCCGACTGGCCGGTGGTCCGGCAACGACAGCAACGGCCCCTTCGGTCCGGTGACGACGCGCGCCCCCATGAGGGCGCCACTGAGGACGAAAGCTCAGCATGTTCGACTTCACCCTGTTCGGTTCCGTGTTCTTCACGCTCTTCGTGATCATGGACCCGCCCGGCATCACGCCGATCTTCCTGGCGCTGACGTCGGGCCGGGCCACCAAAGTGCAGCGGCGGATGGCGCTGCAGGCGGCCGGTGTCGCCTTCGGCGTGATCGCGGTGTTCGGGATCTGCGGGCAGCAGATCCTGGACTACCTGCACGTGTCGGTGCCCGCGCTGCGGATCGCCGGCGGGCTGCTGCTCCTGCTGATCGCGCTCGACCTGCTGACCGGCAAGGCGGACGAGCCGACGCAGACCAAGGACGTCAACGTGGCGCTGGTGCCGCTGGGGATGCCGCTGCTCGCCGGCCCCGGTGCGATCGTCACGGTGATCCTCGCGGTGCAGCACGCGGACGGCTTCGGCGAGCAGACGTCCGTCTGGCTGGCGATCGTCGCGATGCACGCCGTCCTGTGGCTGACCATGCGCTACTCGCTGGCGATCATCCGGGTGATCAAGGAGGGCGGCGTGGTGCTGGTGACCCGGCTGTCCGGGATGCTGCTGTCCGCGATCGCCGTGCAGTCCGTCGCGAACGGCGTCTTCGGCTTCATCCACGGCCAGGGCTGAGGCCCGCGGGCACGCTGCCCGGACATGCGAAAGCGCCCCGTACGGACCTGCTGTACGGGGCGCCGTTGCGTGAGCCTGCGATCAGTCCGCCGGGCGGATGTAGATGCGCTGGCCGAGAGCAGCGGCCTGCTGCACGATCTTGTTGACGGCGGAAGCGTCCACGACGGTGCTGTCCACGGCGTCGCCGTTCCGGTCGTCGAGTCGCATGATCTCGAAGCGCATGGGGCTTCTCCCTTCGTCCCTCGTTACATGTGTGGTCAACGAACACCCCCTTCAAAACATTCCCTACCCTAAATAAACTCTTTCGCAGGCCGACTACTTGCTGCTGGCAGCACCCTCGGCGGCCCAGAACGCGATGAGCGCTGCGGCGGTCTCGGCCGGTCGTTCCGCATTGGGGGAGTGCTCCGCGCCCTTGATCACGACGCGCCGGGCGCCCAGCCGCTCCGCCATCGCGTCGAGCTGCGGGATCGGCCAGGCGTAGTCCACCTCACCGGACAGTACGAGCTTCGGCAGCGGCACGGCGGCAAGTTCGCCGACCCGGTCCGGTTCTGTCATCAACTGGCGTGCTGTGGCGATCAGTTGTTCGGGCGCGGTGGTCACCCAGCGGCGGTGCAGGAAGTCGTCGAGCCAGCCCGGGTTCTCCGGGGAGTCCTCGCGGTCGGCGTCCAGCGCGCGCATCGCCCGCCAGGCCGTCTCCATGTCCATCGTCGGCAGGTGGTCGATCAGCAGCTGCGTCCTGACCTGCTGGTCAGCGGTGATCTCGGCGGGTCCCGAACTCATCAGCGTCAGCGTCGCCCACGGCCCGGGACCGTCGGCGAGCAGCGACGCCCGGACGATGTGGCCGCCCAGCGAGTGGCCCAGTACGTGCATCGGCCCGCCGTCGCCGTCGGCCGCCAGCGCGGCACCCTGCGCGGAGACGTCCTTCGCCAGTTCGCGCTGTGCGTAGGCGGCCTCGTCGCGCGGGCCGCCCGAGTCGTGCTGGCCGCGGCCGTCGATCGCGACGACCCGGAAGCCGGCCGCGGACAGCGGTGCCAGCAGGCCGACGAAGTCCTCCTTGCTGCCGGTGAACCCGGGCACGAGCAGCGCGGTGCCCTGCCGTGCGGGAGCGTCGGGGGCGGGCGCGGCGTCCAGGACCGCGAACGACCCGCGTGAGGTGTCCAGCCGGTGGGCTGACGTGTGCTCAGGCAGGTCCAGGGAGGTCGGTCGGCTCATGCAGCGAGATTACGCGGTGCATATGTCCGACAGGTTGCCTCTGGGCATGAAACACCCCCGGCCGGGTGGGCCGGGGGTGTCACGTGTGTGCCGTACGGGTCAGCTCTCGCCGTCCGCACCGGCCGGCACCTCGGCGACGGCCTTGCGGGTCCGGCGACGGGGCGCCTTCACCACGGCCTCCTCGGTGCCGTCCGCGGGGGCGGGCACCTCGGCGACGGCCTTGCGGGTGCGGCGGCGCTTGGGCGCCTCCTCCGCGACCGCGACCGCGACCGCGACCTCGGCCTCCGGCGCCACAGCCGGGGCCGGGACGTCGGCGGCGGCCTTGCGGGTCCGCCGGCGCGGGGCCTTCACCACGGCCTCCTCGGTGCCGTCCGCGGGGGCGGGCACCTCGGCGACGGCCTTGCGGGTGCGGCGGCGCTTGGGCGCCTCCTCCGCGACCGCGA
>NZ_CAJSLV010000069.1:0-6920 GCF_907177275.1 Actinacidiphila cocklensis | reverse complement strand
ACCTCCGCCTCCGGCGCCACGGCAGGTGCGGGCACCTCGGCGGCGACGGCCTTACGGGTCCTGCGGCGCGGGGCAGGCTCGGCCACGGCGGCGTCCGCGGCCTTCGCCTCGGCGACGACCTCGGCCGGAGCCTCGGCGGCCTTGCGCGTACGGCGGCGGGGCGCCTTGGGCTCGGCGGCGACCTCGACCTCGGGGGCGGCCACCGTCTCGACGGCGACCGGCACCTCGGCGGTCTCGGCCACCGGGGTCACCGCGGCGCCGGCACCGCTACGGGTCCTGCTGCGGCGGCGGCGCGGCGTACGAGGACCGGTCTGGCCCTCGGCGTCCGGCGCGGACACCGCGGTCGCCGACTCGACGGCCTCACCGGCGGCCGGCACACCCTGCGCGGCCTCGCCGCCGCGGGTCCTGCGGCGCTGCCGCGGGGTCCGCGTACGGGCGGGGCGCTCCTCGGCCGGAGCGGCCTGGCCGCCGCGCCCGCCACCGGCCGGACGGCGGCCGCGGCCACCGCGTCCACCGGTCTCGCCGAGGTCCTCGACCTGTTCGGCGTCGAGGCCCGCCCGGGTCCGCTCGGCCCTGGGCAGTATCCCCTTGGTACCGGCCGGGATGCCGAGCAGCTCGAACAGGTGCGGGGAGGTGGAGTAGGTCTCCTCCGGGTCGTTGAACGACAGGTCCAGCGCCTTGTTGATCAGCTGCCAGCGCGGGATGTCGTCCCAGTCGACCAGGGTGATCGCCGTACCCGAGGCGCCCGCGCGGCCGGTGCGGCCGATGCGGTGCAGGTAGGTCTTCTCGTCCTCGGGGGTCTGGTAGTTGATCACGTGGGTGACGCCCTCGACGTCGATGCCGCGCGCGGCCACGTCGGTGCACACCAGCACGTCGACCTTGCCGTTGCGGAAGGCCCGCAGCGCCTGCTCGCGGGCGCCCTGGCCGAGGTCGCCGTGCACGGCGCCGGAGGCGAAGCCGCGCTTCTCCAGCTGCTCGGCCACGTCGGCGGCGGTCCGCTTGGTGCGGCAGAAGATCATCGCGAGCCCGCGGCCCTCGGCCTGCAGGATGCGGGAGACCAGCTCCGGCTTGTCCATCGAGTGGGCGCGGAAGACGTGCTGCGTCGTGTTCGCGACGGTGGCGCCCTCGTCGTCCGGTGCGGTCGCGCGGATGTGGGTGGGCTGCGACATGTAGCGGCGGGCCAGGCTGATGACCGCGCCCGGCATGGTGGCCGAGAACAGCATCGTCTGCCGCTTCGGGGGCAGCATGCCCATGATCTTCTCGACGTCGGGCAGGAAGCCCAGGTCGAGCATCTCGTCGGCCTCGTCGAGGACCAGGGTGCGCACATGGCGCAGGCTGAGCTTCTTCTGCCCTGCCAGGTCCAGCAGCCGGCCCGGGGTGCCGACGATCACGTCGACGCCCTTCTTGAGCGCCTCGACCTGCGGTTCGTACGCCCGGCCGCCGTAGATGGCGAGCACGCGGACGGCGCGGACCTTGCCGGCGGTCAGCAGGTCGTTGGTGACCTGCTGGCACAGCTCGCGGGTGGGGACGACGACCAGCGCCTGCGGGGTGTCCGTCAGCTGCTCGGGCGCGGCACGCCCGGCCTCGACGTCGGCGGGCACGGTCACCGACTCCAGCAGCGGCAGGCCGAAGCCCAGCGTCTTGCCGGTGCCGGTCTTGGCCTGGCCGATGACGTCGTTGCCCGCGAGGGCGACCGGGAGCGTCATCTCCTGGATCGGGAAGGGAGTGGTGATGCCGACGGCCTCAAGGGCCTCGGCGGTCTCGGGAAGAATGCCGAGACTGCGGAAAGTCGTGGTGGTCAGGATGCTTGCCTCTTCTGTGAGACGCGGCACTGTGCGGCAAGGGGGGTCGAGCAACCCGGCACGCCGTAACACGGCGTAGGTCACTGACCGCGCAGAGTCTTCTTACAGCCCTAGAGGAGCTGTGGAGCGCGGGACCGCTGCCCTCGCTCATGCCGCGAGTGGGCGCCCCTCCCGAAGTCAGGAGGGCGGTCGGTTCGGAGCCGATCGGGCCACCGACCGGGCATCCAAGGTGTTGCACACGTCGCCCGCCGAGGATCGGAACCAGGCCGACTAACGGCGGGTGCATTACCACTCTACCCCGGAAACACGTAGCTGCACCCGATCAAATGTTTCGTTCGGGACATCATCGGGTCACGTGGAGGGTGTCGGCGGCGGCGCGGGACTTGGTTATTGTGCGCTGCATGGAGACGCCTGACGACACCACCAAGCCCGCCGCCGAGTCCGCTGGTCCGGCCACCGGGATCGCCGCACAGGACTGGACGTCCGCGTCCGCCGACCCGCGCTACCGCGCCGCGGTGGTCGACCTGCTCGGCGCCCTGGCGTACGGCGAGCTGGCCGCGTTCGAACGCCTCGCGGAGGACGCGAAGCTGGCGCCCACGCTGGAGGACAAGGCGGAGCTCGCGGCGATGGCCGCCGCCGAGTTCCACCACTTCGAGCGGCTGCGCGACCGGCTCACCGAGGTCGGCGAGTCGGCGAAGAGCGCGATGGAGCCCTTCGCCGCGGCGCTGGAGGAGTTCCACCGCCAGACGGCGCCGTCCGACTGGCTCGAAGGCCTGGTCAAGGCCTACGTCGGCGACTCGATCGCCTCCGACTTCTACCGCGAGGTCGCGGCCCGCCTCGACACGGACACCCGCACCCTGGTGCTCGCCGTGCTGGACGACACCGGCCACGCCAGCTTCGCGGTGGAGAAGGTCCGCGCCGCGATCGAGGCCGAGCCCCGGGTCGGCGGCCGGCTCGCCCTGTGGGCGCGGCGACTGATGGGCGAGGCCCTCTCCCAGGCCCAGCGCGTCGTCGCCGACCGGGACGCGCTGTCCACGATGCTCGTCGGCGGCGTCGCCGACGGCTTCGACCTGGCCGAGGTCGGCCGGATGTTCTCCCGCATCACCGAGGCCCACACCAAGCGCATGGCGGCCCTGGGCCTGGCCGCGTAAGGCCGCGGGCGCGGGCGGCGGCCACCAGGGGCCACCAGGGGCGACCAGGGGCGACCGGCGGCCACCGGCCGGTGCCCCGGGCTGCCGCCCGCGTGGACCCGGCCGGGAACTGCGGGCGACAAGGGGTGTGCGCGCCGCCGGCGCGCAGGAGCCTCCCGCAGATCGGAGCCCTATGCCCTCCGCGCCCATCCGGTCCTTGCCACCCGAGCAGCCCGTCTCCGGCGACCACGACGACGACGCGCAGCGGATCCTGAGGTCGCACGACAGCCCCGAGGCCTTCGCCGGGCTGTACGACCGGCACGCGCCGTCGCTGCACCGCTACGTCACCCGGCGGCTCGGCGGCGTCGCGCCGCCGCCCCCGTCGCGCCGCCCTACCTCTCCGGGCGCGGTGTCGCCGACCACCGGGGGCGGTGAGGACCTCCGTCACGCGCCGTGCGGCGTGACCTTCGCGTGTCGGCCGCGCTTCGCCGGGCGGGCGAGCACGCTCAGGCCGGCGGCGGCCGTCGCGAAGGCCGCCGCGAGGCTCGCGCCCGGGTGGGCGCCGCCGAAGACCGTGTACGCCACCAGGCCGCCGGTCAGGCCGCCCACCGGGCCTGTGGCAAGCAGCAGGGCGGTCGCCGGGAGTCGCGCGGGGAAGAACCGGGCCGCGGCGAAGGCCGCGAGCAGGCCGAGAGCGGCATAGGCGACGATCTGCCAGATCATGCGATCCCCTCCGGTGACGCGGCGTTGCGGACCGTTCCGTAGTCGTCCTACCCCTGGAGGGACCCGGGCAAAACGAAGGGGCGGCAACCGGGCACGCCCGGTTGCCGCCCCTGCTGACCGTTCGTCAGAGAGCCGCGCCGAAACCGACCCTGCGGGCGGCCGGCTCGCCGATCTCGACGTAGGCGAGCCGGTCTGCGGGGATGAGCACCTTGCGGCCGTGCTCGTCCTCCAGGGACAGCAGCTTCGCGGCACCGCTCAGCGCGTCGGCGACGGCCTTCTCCACTTCGGCCGCCGACTGCGCGCTCTCGATGCTGATCTCGCGCGGCGCGTGCTGCACGCCGATCTTGACCTCCACGGCTTGGATACCTCCGATGGTCTGGCGGTGTGCGCGGTTGGTCGCGCCGTACGCTGCCCAGACTAGCCCGCGGCGGCGGCCGTAAATCCGCGCCTCGTACACGCCGTGAGCGAACACCGGGCCGCCGCGGGCGGCCCGGCGTCAGCCGTGCTGGCCGGTGCCCTCGGCGCCGTGCAGCGGGAAGCCGGCGATGCCGCGCCACGCCAGCGAGGTGAGCAGCTGCACCGCGGTCTCCCGCGGCACCTCGCTGCGGCTGGCCAGCCAGTAGCGGGCCACCACCTGGGAGACGCCGCCGAGGCCGACCGCGAGCAGCATCGACTGGTCGCGGGACAGGCCGGTGTCCTCGGCGATGACCTCGCTGATCGCCTCCGCGCACTGCAGCGCGACCTTGTCGACCCGCTCCCTGACCGCCGGCTCGTTGGTCAGGTCGGACTCGAAGACCAGCCGGAAGGCGCCGCCCTCGTCCTCGACGTAGGCGAAGTACGCGTCCATCGTCGCCTCGACGCGCTTCTTGTTGTCCGTGGTGGACGCCAGCGCGCCGCGCACCGACTGCAGCAGTGACTCGCAGTGCTGGTCGAGCAGGGCCAGATACAGTTCGAGCTTGCCGGGGAAGTGCTGGTAGAGCACCGGTTTGCTGACGCCGGCCCGCTCGGCGATGTCGTCCATCGCAGCCGAATGGTAACCCTGTGCGACGAAGACTTCCTGGGCTGCCCCCAGCAGCTGCTCGCGTCGGGCCCTGCGGGGCAGGCGGGTGCCGCGCGGTCGTGCCTGAGTCTGCTCGATGGCTGTCACGCCGCCTCCCATTTCTGCGGAACGAACGAAGAAACGAACGAAAGAACGCTGCGCTGGCCATCGTACTTTTGAGTAACGACCCTGTGCGCCGTACGGGCGCACATTCTCACTTTCTGGATACGGGCGGCCTCGTCCGCATCCGTCCGGTGCGCCGCTTACCGGCAGCGTCCCACCCGCTCAGCGGTAGTCGTCGTCCTCGTCGAGGGCGACCACCCGGCGCTGCTCCGCGGTGTCCGCCGGGTCTGCCTCCCCGTCCCGGTCCGAGGGCCGGGAGGTGACCGGGTCGTCGCGGCGCTGCAGCAGCTCGGTGTGCTGCTCGGCGCTGTCCGCCTCGGGCGCCTCCAGGTCCAGATCGTCGTCGAGTTCGCTCTGGGCGGCGTCGTTGTCGTCCTCGTCGGCTTCCCGCTCGATATGCGCGATCTCGTCGGACATGGCGCCTTCCTTCCCTCGGTCCCCGCCCTTCCCCCTCCTGGACCCCCTCCTTGGAGCCTAGGAGCACGCGGCCGCGCGCGCAGCGCGTACGAGCGCCCCCGAGGCCCCGGGAGGGCGTTGGACGGCCGATTCTGTGCGGTTGTGTTGGGATGAACACACAGCCGTGCACGTGATCGTCTCGTAACATCGACCCATGCCCTCCACGGACTACTCCCAGGCCGCCGCTCCGCCGGCGTCCGTGCCCCCGGCAGGGCCGGTGCTCGCCGACGGGGAGACGTCCAGGACCGTGCAGCTTCCCGGGCTGGGACTGCTGGTTCGCTCACGTGCGCACAGCGGGGCGCGGCCCGGTTCCGGCGATCTCGAACCGGCGATGTTCGTGCACGGCCTCGGCGGCTCGTCGCAGAACTGGTCGGCGCTGATGGCCTCGCTCGCCGACACCGTCGAAGGGCACGCGCTCGACCTACCGGGTTTCGGCCATTCACCGCCGCCCGACGACGGCAACTACTCGGTCGCCGCCCACGCCCGCGCGGTCGTCAGGCTGCTGGAGGCGGAGGGCCGCGGTCCCGTCCACCTGTTCGGCAACTCGCTGGGCGGCGCGGTCACCGTCAAGGTCGCCGCCGCCCGACCCGACCTGGTCCGCACCCTCACCCTGGTCTCGCCCGCACTGCCCGAGCTGCCCCCGCAGCCCAGCGCGGTGCCCACCGCGCTCGCCTCGGTCCCCGGCCTGCCCGCGC
Source organism: Actinacidiphila cocklensis (assembly GCF_907177275.1). GTDB lineage: Bacteria > Actinomycetota > Actinomycetes > Streptomycetales > Streptomycetaceae > Actinacidiphila > Actinacidiphila cocklensis. The sequence goes on along the minus strand of NZ_CAJSLV010000069.1, from coordinate 952 downwards.
TGTACGTACGGGCCACCCGCGGCTGGGAGCCGGAGCGCCGCACCCAGGCGCTGCTGTCGCTCTGCTACGGCGACCCGTCCGTCGTCGGCGGACCCGAGCGGGACGCCTACGCGGCGGAGTACCAGCGCCGGATCGACCTGCCGTACTTCTGGGACGTCATGATCCGCTCCACCCGCGGCATCGTGAACGCCTACACCCTGGGCGGCCAGCACTCCCTGTGGCGCCAGGCGGAGCGGGTGCTGGCGCCGACGTTGCTGATCTACGGTGTACGCGACAAGCTCGTGTCGGTGCGGATGGCCCGCAGGGCGTCGCGGGCCTTCCGCGACTCGCGGCTGCTGACCATCCCCGGCAGCGGCCATGTCGCGATGATGGAGCACCCCGACCTGGTCGACCGGGCCTTCCGTGACCTGCGCGACGAAATCGCCGCCCGCGTACGCGGCGGCGGCGCGGCCGGGGGTACGGTCACGGCTACGACGGACGTGAGCACTGCTGCGAGCGGGAGCTGATCGAGGGCGTGGGCAAACACAGCGCGCGGGACGGCCAGGACGGTCGCGACAACCGCGTACCGCAGACCGGCGGCACCTTCGCGCCGCCCGGCAGCGCACTGGGCACCCCCGGCAGCGGGCGCCGCAGGCGCAGCTCCGGCGGCCCCTACAGCGAGCCGTTCGACCCCTTCGACGACAGCGGCGCCTTCGCGGCCGTACGCCCCCAGGACCTCGCCGCGCGCCCGCCCGCGCACCCCGAGCACCGCGAGCACGGGGCGTACGGCACCCCCGGCAGCTGGACCGGCGCCGGAAGCGGGAGCCGCGGGCTGCCCTTCGACCCGGTCGAGGACTGGGCCGAGGGCTGGGCCGCGCACGACACCGCCACGGCCGCGGCCGACGCGGGGCTGCGGGCGCCGCGGCAGCCGGTGGACACGCCGGGCCGTGCGGTGCCGCGGCCGCGGCAGGAG
>NZ_CAJSLV010000068.1 GCF_907177275.1 Actinacidiphila cocklensis | reverse complement strand
GGCCGACCGCAGCTCCCGGCACACCGAGATCCCGTCGCCGTCGGGCAGCCGCACGTCCAGCACCGCGACGTCGGGCCGCAGTGCCGGCCCGCGGGCCACGGCGTGGTCCGCGGTGCCCGCCTCCCCGACGACCTCGATGTCCGGCTCCGCGTCCAGCAGGTCGTGCACACCCCGGCGTACGACCTCGTGGTCGTCGACCAGGAAGACCCGGACGGGGGACTGCGGGGAGAACTGCCGTGCCTCGCTCATATCGGTCCCGCCCGTCGTCTGCCGCCTCGGACTTCCGATCATCGGTCCCGCGGCGCCCGCGCACCAGGGCCGAACGGACCCCATGAGCCCGACCGGGGGACACCCCTGCGCCCGGCCGGGTGCCGCTCCGCGGTCCGAACGTCCCTCCTCGGTGGACAGGGCGGCCCTTAGCGCGTGGGGCCGGTCCGTGCGACGTTGAGGGAAAGGCAAGTGCCATGCGTACGAGAAGGCGGTGCCACCATGACGAATCCGCTGACCGTCGGCGTCGACGGGTCCGACCCCAGCCTGCGAGCCATCGACTGGGCGGTCTCGGAAGCCGCTCTCCACCACGTACCGCTGCGGCTGCTCCACGCGTCGCTGTGGGAGCACTACGACAGGGTGCGGCCGCAGATCCGCTCCGTCCGCGCCGCCGGGGACGTCATGGCCGAGCACATCGCCGCGTCGGCCGCCGAGAGGGCGGCCAAGCAGGACCCGACGGTCGCGGTGTCCACCGAGATCAGTCCGCGGGAGGGCGTGGCGGCGCTGCTGCAGGCCGCGGACGACTCCTTCGCGCTGGTCCTGGGGAACCGGGGCAGGGGGGAACTCGCCGGGATGGTGCTCGGATCGACGAGCCTGGACGTCGCCGCCCGCGCGACCTGCCCGGTCGTCGTGGTCCGCGACGGGTCGCCCGACGGGCACGGCGCCTTCGGCCGGGTGACGGTGGGCGTCGGCCCCGAGGGCGAGTCCTCGGCGGCCGTCGCGTTCGCCTTCCGCGAGGCGCAGGTCCGTGGCGCCGAGCTGCGGGCCGTGCACACCTGGCGCGCGCCGCTCCACGGCCTGCCCGGCACCGGCTTGCGCGGCGACGCCTCCGTGCCGCAGGTCCACGAGGCCGGGGCGGTCCTCGACGAGGCGCTGCGCGCCGCCGAGCAGCAGTACCCCGACGTCGCCGTCCGGCACGACGTCGTCGAGGACCGGGCGCGCACCGCGCTCCTGGACGCCGCCACCACCAGCGACCTGCTGGTGGTGGGAGCGCGCCGGCGGCGCGGCAGCGTGGGCATGCAGCTGGGGCAGGTCAACCACGCGGTCCTCCACCACGCCGATTGCGCGGTCGCGGTCGTTCCGCAGGAGAACTGACCCCGGAAGCCGGCCCGGCTTCAGGCACGGGCCTTCAGCCGTCGTCCAGGACGTCCCGGGCGGGCCAGCGCGGGCTCACCCAGCCGGCCTCGGGGCCGTAGCCGAGCCTGATGAGCATCTGCACGTGCTCGCCGCCCGCCCTCGGGTCGCGCATCGCCCACCTGGTGTCCTGCCATTCGAGCGCCTGGTGGAGGAGCGGGGCCGCCGCGCCGTGCGGCAGGGCCGGCCGGTCACGGGCGAAGGCCGGACGGCCTCCGTCCCGGCGGGACGCGGGCAGGACGGGACGGCCGCGCAGCCGCCCGCGTCTGCGTCAGCCGGTTCCGGTGGTCCAGGAGGTGCCGTCCGCGGTGATCGCGAAGGCCCGGGTGCCGGGCAGCGACTCCAGCCAGTCGCGGGCGCGGTCGCCCATCGCGTATCCGGCGGTGGCGCAGGTGTCCGCCTCGGTCAGGCCGCGGCACACCACGGTGAGGGAGGCCAGCGCGGTGGCCGGCGGGCGGCCGGTGCGCGGGTCGACGATGTGGCAGCCGCGTTCCGCGGGGCCGGAGGTCGCGACGGCCAGCTCCCCTTCGGCGTGCACTACGGTCGCCAGCGCGCCCTTGCGCAGCGGATCGCTCACGCCGATCCGCCACGGCCCGCCGTGCACCTGGACGTCGCCGCCGCCGTTGACGCACACCGCGTCGGCGCCGGCCGAGGCCACCATCGCGGCCGCCCTCTCCACCGCCCACCCCTTGACCAGCCCGGTGGGGTCGAAGCCGCCCGCGTAGCCGGCGCTGAACCAGCCGTCGCTGCGCCGCTCGGCCGCCTCGCAGAGCCCGAGCACCTCCCAGACCTCGGGCGAGCACGCGGACAGCGCCAGCGTGCCGGCCGCCAGCCGGCTGACCTGGCTCTGCGGCCGGTAGGTCGAGAAGACCTCGTCGACGTGGCCGAGCCAGGCCGCCGCGGCCTCCAGGGCGGCGGCCGCCCGGGGGCCGGCGCCGCGCACGTCGAAGGAGAAGACCGTGCCCATGGTGTGCTCGACCCGGCGCAGCCGGGCGCCGCCGTCAGCCACCGGCCCGGTCCAGGGCGCTCTGCAGGGACTGGATGTAGCCCTCGCTGGTGTATGTCGCCCCCGAGACGGTGTCGATCTGCGCGCTCTGCGCCGCCAGCGCCTCCTGGGTGAGCTGGGGGACGGCGAAGCCGGTGATCTCCTGGTCGCGCGGGTTGTCCTCGGGTGTCTGGACGGCCGTCACCGCGGTGATCCTGCCGCTGTGCAGGGTGACCCGCAGCTGCACGGGCCCGTAGCGGGTCTGCACGGTGTCGCCGTCGACGGTGCGGGTGCCGGAGCCCGCACCCGAGCCCGCACCCGAGGCTGCACCGGAGCCGGAGCCGGAGCCGGAGCCGGGGCCGGGGCTCGCGGTCGCGGTCGGCGCGGGGGCGGGGGCCGCGGCACTGCCGGCCGCCGCCCCTCCCGTCGCGTGCGGCTTGAGGCTGAGCAGGAGCAGCAGGCCCGTGACGGTCACCAGGGTGCTGAGCAGGACGCGCCGCAGCGGGCGGCGGGAGAGGCTGTTCACGGCTGTCTCACAGTTCGAACGACTCGTGGTGGATATGGCGGGCCGGGACTCCGGCGGAGCGCAGCGCCTCGTACGAGGCCGCCGCCATGCCGGGCGGCCCGCACAGGTACACGTCGTGCCCGGCGACGTCGGGCACCGACGCGCGCAGCATTTCGGCGGTGAGCCGCGGGCTGCGGCCGTCGGCCTGGTTGAGCAGGTAGTGCAGGCGGGCGCCGCGGGAGCGGGCTATCGCCTCCAGCTCGCCACGCAGTGCCAGGTCCTCCGCGCTGCGGGCGCGGTAGATCAGCGTCAGGTCGCCCGGCCGTGCGGGCAGCGACTCGAACAGGGCGCGCAGCGGCGTCACCCCGACCCCGCCGGCCAGCAGCAGGACCTTCTGCCGGGTCCTGCGGTCCGAGGTGAGGGCGCCGTACGGCCCCTCGGCCCAGATCCTGGTGCCGGGCCGCAGCCGGGCCAGGGCCGCGCTGTGGCCGCCCACCGCCTTGACGGTGATGCGCAGCAGGTCCGGCCGTGGCGCCGTGGACAGCGAGTACGGGCTCGCCGTCCACCGCAGCCCGGGGGCCAGGAAGCGCCACCGCAGGAACTGCCCGGCCCGTGCCGCGAGCTCCGGCAGCCGCTCGCCGCACACGATCACCGACACCACCCCCGGCGCCTCCTGGACCACCTGGGCCACCCGCAGGCGGTGCCGCAGGTTCAGCCGCAGGGGCGCCGCGAGCCGGAACCACACCACCGCCGCAGCGGCCGCGCCGTACAGCGCGTACCAGAAGCCGCGTGCCAGCGGGTGCGAGGAGAAGTCCGCGCCCAGGGCGAGCTGGTGCCAGAAGGCGAGGAAGACCGCCAGGTAGGTGAGCAGGTGCAGGTAGTACCAGGTCTCGTAGCGGACCTTGCGGCGCACCGCCCGTACGGACAGCGCGCCGACCGCGAGCAGGAGCAGCCCGCCGATCGTGCCCTTGAGCATCTCGGGGTACGTCAGGACGACCGTCTTCGTCTCGCCGACCACGCCGGTGCGGGCCTGGACCGCGTACCCCCACAGGACCAGGGTGATGTGGACGGCCAGCAGGCACACCGTGTAGCGGCCCAGCGAGGAGTGCCAGCGGGCCACCCGGTCGCTGCCCACTCCCTGCTCCAGCACCGGGACCCGCGCCATCAGGCCGACCAGCAGCGCGCAGCAGTAGCCGCTGAGCAGCCCCGCGATCCGGCCCGCGCCCAGCAGCCAGTCCGCTGCGCCGACCACCGCGCCGGTGTCCTGCCACCACAGCGCCAGCACGGCGGCGGCGCCCGCCCAGGCGAGCGCGAGGACCAGTGCGGCCGGGGAGCGCCGGCCGGCGGGTGCCACCGCGTGCCGCGCCGGGCGCGGGCTGTATGTGGTGGTCATGGGCTGTGTCCTTTCCCTCGCTTGCAGGGCCACTGTGCAGGCGAAACCTCTCAATCAGCTCTGAGAACGCCCTCCCGGTGAAGCTCATAGCCGATTCAGAGGAAGCCGCCGGCCGCCGCGCGGCCCGGCCGAGGGATGCTGGGAGGACTATGGACAGCACCGCACCGCACGCCGGGCCCGCACGGCACGCGAAGCCCGCCCCCCTCACCCGGCCCGACGGCTCGCCCGTCCGCGTCCTCGTGGTCGACGACGAGCCCGACCTCACGGAGGTCCTCGCCGGTGCGCTGCGCTACGAGGGGTGGCAGGTGCGCACCGCCGGGGACGTCGCCACCGCGCTGGCCCGCGCTGCCGACTTCCGGCCGGACGCCGTCGTCCTCGACATCATGCTGCCGGACGGCAACGGGCTCGCCGCGCTGCGCGACCTGCGGGCGTCCAGCCCCGAGGTGTGCGTGCTCTTCCTCACCGCGCGGGATTCGGTGGAGGACCGCATCGCGGGCATCACGGCGGGCGGCGACGACTACGTCACCAAGCCGTTCAGCCTGGAGGAGGTGCTCGCCCGGCTGCGCGGCCTGCTGCGCCGCGCCGGCATGACCCGCGCGCGCAACGACGCCGCACTGCTCGTCGTCGGCGACCTCACCCTCGACGAGGACGCCCGCGAGGTCACCCGGGGCGGCGACGCGATCGACCTGTCACCGACGGAGTTCGAGCTGCTCCGCTACCTCATGCGCAACCCGCGCCGGGTGCTGAGCAAGCTGCAGATCCTCGACCAGGTCTGGTCCTACGACTTCGGCGGCGAGGCCCATGTGGTGGAGCTGTACATCAGCTACCTGCGCCGGAAGGTCGACGCGGGCCGGGAGCCGATGATCCACACCGTGCGCGGGGCGGGATACGTGCTGAAGGCCGCGCCGCGGTGAGGCGGCCGCTGCCCGAAGTCCGCACCTGGGTGCGGCGTCTGGTGCCGCGCACCCTGCGGGCCAGGCTCACCTGCGGCCTGGTGGTGCTGCTCGCGGTCAGCTGCGCCGCGGTGGGCATCGCCGCCGTCGTCACGCTGCGCTCCTTCCTCACCGACCGCCTCGACCAGCAGCTGGTCCAGGCCGGCGGGACCTTCCCCGCCAGCCTCGAACACCGCGGGCCGCACGAACCCGACGGGGACAACGCGCACGTCGACACCCGCAGGCAGGCCCCGGGGACCTTCGGCGCCCGGCTGCTGGACGGCCAGGTCACCGCGGCCGGCGTCGTACGGTCGGGGGCGGACACCTCCGTGACCCTGACGGCCGGCGACCGGGCGGCCATCGCCGCGGTCCCCGTCGACGGCCGCAGCCACCGCCTCGAACTGTCCGCGCTGGACGACTACCGGGTGCGGGCCGTCATCGGCGACGACGCGGACGTCCTGGTCACCGGGCTGCCGCTGAGCGGCGTGGAGGACGCCGTGACCCGGCTGGTCGCGGTGGAGGCCGCCGTCTTCGGCGGCGCGCTGCTGGTCGCGGGCGCGGCCGGGGCGCTGTGGGTGCGCTGGTCGCTGCGGCCGCTGCGCCGGGTCGCGGCCACCGCGGCGTCGGTGACCGCGCTGCCGCTGGCCAGCGGCGAGGTGGCGCTGCCCGACCGGGTCCCGGACACCGACCCGCGGACCGAGGTCGGCCAGGTCGGCATCGCGCTCAACCGGATGCTGGGCCACGTCGAGAGCGCGCTCGGCAAGCGGCACGCCAGCGAGGAGCGGCTGCGCCGCTTCGCCGCCGACGCCAGCCACGAGCTGCGCACCCCCGTCGCCTCGATCCGCGGGCACGCCGAACTGGCCAGGCTCCACCCGGACCCGGTGCCGCCGGGCGTGTCGCGCGCGCTGGAGCGGATCACGGCGGAGTCGTCGCGTATCGGCGGCATGGTCGACGACCTGCTGCTGCTCGCGCGCCTCGACGCGGGCCGCCCGCTGGCCCGCGAGCCGGTCGACCTCACCCGGCTCGTGCTGGACGCCGTCGACGACGCGCGCGCGGCGGGACCCGGCCACCGCTGGGTCCTCGACCTGCCGGAAGCCCCGATCACGACGATCGGAGATCCGCTACGGCTGCAGCAGGTCGCCGGGAACCTGCTTGCCAACGCCCGGCTGCACACCCCGCCCGGCACCCGGGTCACCGTCCGGCTCCGGCAGGACGAGGCGGCCTCCCGCCTCGTGGTCGAGGACGACGGCCCCGGCATCCCCGAGGACGTCCGCGGCACCGTCTTCGAGCGCTTCGCCCGCGCCGACCACACCCGGCCGGGGTCGGCCGAGGGCCACGGCGCGGGCCTCGGCCTGGCGATCGTCACCGCGGTGGCCACCGCCCACGGCGGCACCGCCGAGGTGCGAAGCCGCCCAGGCGCGACCGTCTTCACCGTCACCCTGCCTTTCCCGCCCGGCTGACCCGGCACCCCCGCTGTCCCGGCCCTGAGTACCGGCACCGCGCCGCCCGGGCCGGCCGGTGGTGCCCGTGACGAGGGCGTGGCGGTCGGACCAGGTCAGGGCCGCCGCCGCAGTCAGGGCGAGGAGTGGGACGGCGAAGCCGGCCCGCGCGCCGCCCGGGCCGTCGACGAGGCGGCCGACCGCGGCGGCGGCGACGCGACCCGCGCGGACCGGGTCAGGCGCGGGCGGATTCGCGGACCGCGTCCGGGGCCTTCTTGTCGAGGGCGACCCGCACCAGGGCGGCGGCCAGGACGGCGGGCTCCGCGCCGTCCGCCAGGCGCAGCAGCGTCGCGGGCGCCGCAGGCAGGTCCAGGGCGCGGGCGCCCTGCAAGGCCTTGCCGTCGATGTAGGGCGCCGCCTGCGGCCATACGGCCTGCGCCTCGCGCAGGAAGATGTCCGCCCCGGTCGGGCCGACCCCTGGGAACTCCTGGAGGGAGCGCCGCATGGCCTCGGTGTCGCCGTGCGCCTCGTCGCGCAGCCGCCGCAGGTCGCCGCCGTAGCGCTGCCGCACCAGCTCCGCGCCCCGGCCGAGCTGGGTGGCGGTGCGCTCGTCGTAGCGCCGGTAGCCGCCGCGGCCGAGCGCGTCGACCCGCTGCTGCCAGGTGGCCCGCGCCATCCGGCGCGGATCGCGCATCCCGGCCTGTGACAGCTCCCTGGACGCCCCGACGGCGGCGTCGGCCCTGATGCGGGCGCTGAGCAGGCAGGCCAGCACCAGCAGCTGGTAGAGCGGCTGGGGGGTGTCGCGCAGGCGTATCCCCGCCTGTGCGGCATACGTGCGGCCGTAGCCGTCGAGGAGCGCGTGGACGACATCGCGCCTGCTGGTGCGGGCCACCCGGACCACCTCCGAGAAGTACGACCTTCGGCTACCCGGACATTCCCTGCCCATTCGCCGCGGCGGCGACCCGCCTGGCGCCGGCCCTCACGTCACTCGTCCGTCGCGGACGGCACGAAGTCCTGGCCGCGTATGAGCAGCAGCGACAGCACTCCGCTCACCAGGGCGATGACCGCCGCCACCAGCAGGATGTGGTTCAGGCCCGCGGTGAAGGCCGTGCGGGCGGCCAGCGCGGCGGCCGGGCGCTGCCGGGCCGGGACGCCCCTGAGCGCGCTGGAGAACCGGCCGTCGGTGAGCGACGAGGCGATCTGCGGCGCCCGGGGGCCGAGCCCCGGCACCCGGCCCAGCTGCTCGGTGACCACCGACTGCACCCGGGCGGCGAACAGCGAGCCCAGCAGCGCGATCCCGGTGGCGATGCCGACCTGCCGGGAGGTGGAGTTGACGCCGGAGGCCATGCCCGCCTGCCGCGGCGGTACGACTCCCACGGCAGTGGACGCCAGCGGCGGGTTGATCAGCCCGATGCCGACGCCGCCGAGCAGCAGCCCGGGGACCAGGTGGGTCCACTGGGAGCCGGCGTCCAGACCGCGCATCCACAGCAGGCTGAGCCCGATCACGATGCCGCCGGGTCCGATCAGCAGCCGAACCGGGACGTGCGAGGACAGCCGTCCGGATACGGCGGAGACCACGAAGATCGTCGCCGAGGCCGTCAGCAGCCGCAGCCCCGTACCGAAGGCGGAGTAGCCGAGCACGTCCTGCAGGTACAGCGTCAGGTACAGCAGCATGGCGAACATCGACGCGGACATGCCGAAGGCGGCGATCAGGCCGCCGGAGAACGTCGGCTTCGACAGCAGCGACAGGTCGAACATCGGCTCGCGCCCGGCGACCTGGACCGCCAGGAACGCCGCGAACAGCACGGCGGCCGCGGCGAAGCACTCCAGCACCAGGGAGTCGGAGAAGCCGAGCTCGCCGGACTTGATCAGCGCGAGGACCAGGAAGGCGAGCGAGGCGGTGAAGCTGAGGAAGCCCCACCAGTCCGGCCGCCGCGGGCGCGGGTCGCGCGACTCGCGGACCCGGGTCCAGGTGATCGCCACGGCGACCAGGCCGACGGGCACGTTGACGAAGAAGATCCAGCGCCACGACAGCCCCGAGGTCAGCGCGCCGCCGACGACCGGCCCGACCGCGACCGCCAGGCCCGTCACCGCGCCCCAGATCCCGAAGGCGATACCGCGGTCCTTGCCCCTGAAGGTCTCGGCCAGCAGCGCCAGCGACACCGCGAACATGGCCGCGCCGCCGATGCCCTGCGCCCCGCGGGCCAGTTCCAGGAACAGCGTGCCGTTCGCCAGCCCGCACAGCAGCGAGGCGGCCGTGAAGAGCGTGAGCCCGGTCAGGTACGCCCGCCGGCGCCCGAAGAGGTCCGCCAGCGACCCGCAGGTCAGCAGCGTCGAGGCCAGGGTCAGGGCGTAGGCGTCGACGACCCACTGCAGGCCGGAGAAGCTGCTGTGCAGCTCCTTCTGCACGTCGGGCAGGGCGACGTTCACGATGGTGATGTCCAGCAGCAGCATGAACGTGCCCACGCACACCGCCGTCAGCGTCCACCAGCGGTGGACCTCGGATGATCCGGCGCCGCGGGCCGCCGTCCCGCCGCGGTGGACCTGCCCGTGCTCCGTCGACATCGCGCCTCCCTGGTACGCCGCCCCCCACGGGTGCCCGGTTGGGCCGCCGCCATGCATCCCGCCACGGCGACCGGGGCCGGGGCCGGCCCTGGTTGCCGTCCGGCAGGGCGGGTACGCGCGGGCCGAGAGGGAATCGCGGCCTCCGGGTTGGTCGTGACCGAAGGGAGACGATCCATGGACACGGCGGTACGACAGGCCGACCAGCTCGCGTCGGCGGCGGTCACCGGATGGGCGACGGTCTTCGGCGTCCTCGTCGTAGCGGTGATTCTGCTGGCCTTCTGGTGGGGCGCGCGGCGAGCCAGGCGCCGGCGCCTGCCGCCGCGCGGCCCGCAACCCGGCTCGGGGTCCTGGCACGAGCCGCAGCCGAGCGAGACCCACCACTCGGCCCGCTCCCACGGCGGCGACGACACCGAGCAGTGAGGCGGCGCCCGGTCAGCGCCCGCGCCGCCCCGGTGCCGTCTCGCGGACCACGTCGGCGGCGCGTTTGTCCTCGCGCAGGCCCAGGTAGCGCGGGTGGCGCAGGCGGCCGTCGCGAGTCCACTCGGTGAAGCCGACCTGTGCGACGAGTTCGGGCCGCACCCAGTGGGCGCCGCGCTCCCGTACCGGTTCGCCGAAGGGCGGGTGGTCCACCTCGATCGCGTCGAGCCGGGCGCGCAGCGACCGCAGCGTCGCGGTGTCGTAGCCCGTGCCGACCTTGCCGGCGTACCGCAGCCGCCCGCCTTGGTGGTAGCCGAGCAGCAGGGCGCCGAAGCCGACCCGGCTGCCCGCGGGTTCGGTGAACCCGCCGACGACCAGCTCCTGCCCGGCCTCGCACTTCAGCTTGAGCCAGTTCGGCGAGCGGCCGTGCGCGTACGGGGCCGACGCGCGCTTGGCGATCAGCCCCTCCCAGCCCCAGCCGCAGGCCTGGTCGAGCAGCTGCTGCCCGCCGTGGTTGCGGTGCGGGGTGAAGCGCAGCGGCGGATGGAACTCCAGGGCGTCCCGCAGCAGCGATTTGCGCACGCGCTGCGGCAGCCGCGTGGTGTCGAGGCCGCCGAGCCGCAGCAGGTCGAAGACGTAGTACGTCACGGCGACGCGGCTGGCGCGCACGGCGGCCGGGGCGGTCAGGCCGCTGCGCTGCTGGAGGAGCGAGAAGTCGGTACGTCCGCGGTGCAGCGCGACGATCTCGCCGTCCACCACGAAATCCGGGCACGGCTGCGCCGCGAGCGCGGCGGCGGCCTCCGGGTAGGTGGCGTTCAGCCGCTGGCCGGAGCGCGACCACAGCTCCACCCGGCCGTCCTCCAGGGACGCCAGCAGCCGGATGCCGTCCAGCTTCCGTTCGAACAGCCAGTCGTCGCCGAAGTCCCTCAGGCCGGTGAGCTGGGCGAGCATCGGCGCGCCCGGGTCGGGGGCGGCGGGCCGGAGCATGTGCCGCTGCCGCTCGGGGAGCCGTTGCAGCAGGTCAAGCCTCATGGGCGGCGCCTTCCGCCGGCCGGGTGTCCTTGGCGGTCATGGATCGACCTCCTCCGGGGTACGCCTCGGTCTCCCCGCGCGTACCCGGTCGGGCGGGGCTCATCCGCGGAGTGACTGGTGGGTAAATGAGATGTATGGAAGGGATTGGGGGGTTTTGGGCCGGGTAGTCGTCCCTCGTGACGGGTCCGAGCTGTCGATGCGGCGAGTGGGTGCGCGCGACGGTCCCCGGGCTCCTGCGGTGAGGAGGCGTGCGATGGTCCTTTCCCTGCACGAGCGACGAGTGATCGCCGACCTGGAGCGGTCGCTCACCCGGGAGGAACCCGGGCTCTCCAGGACGCTCGCGGACTTCGGCGGTCCGCGCCAGGAGCCGCTGCGGTCCGCCCCGCCCGTCGAGGCGCCCCCGGAGGACCGCACGCCGCTCGTCCGCGCCCGGCGGATGACGTCGTGGTCGAGCGGCCTCGCGCTGACGCTGCTGTGCGTGGCGCTCGCCCTGTCCGCGGCCGGACTTCTGATCGCGGCCAGCGTCACCGCCCTGACGGGTGTCGCCTGCTGGGCGGTCTACCGCTGCCAGCGCCGCCGGCTGCGTGCGTCCCGCGAGGACCAGCCCCCGGAACGCCGCCCAGCGCCATGACCGGCCCGGGCGGGCAGATACGATCCGGCTGAACGGCCGGGCCGCCGGCATCCCGCGAAGACGACAACCGGAGTGCTGGCACCATGGCGAACCGCTGGGTCGGAGTGACCGTCGACTGCGTCGACGTGGAGCGCGTTGCGGCCTTCTGGAGCGAACTGCTCGGCCGCGGGAAGGGGCCGTCCCAGCCCGGCTGGGTCTACCTCGGCGACCTCGACGACCCGCAGCCCCGCCTGGTCTTCCAGCCGGTGGCCGAGCCGAAGCAGGGCAAGGTGCGCCTGCACCTCGACATCGCCGTCGACGACATCGAGCAGGGCATCGCGCAGGTCGTCGCCCTCGGCGGCCGTGCCACCGGCGAGCGCCACGAGTACGACGAGGGCGTGGTCGTGGTGATGGCCGACCCCGAGGACCACGAGTTCTGCCTGGCCCAGTTCTACTGACCCGGGCCATCCGTCCGGCGCCCCGTCATCTGCCGTCGGCGGGACACGGCGGGGCGTAGGGGAGCTGGGGGATGTACGTGTGCCACTGCGCCCGGGTGAGGACGTTGCGGGTGGCGGAGCAGATCCACTTGGCCGCGTGTTCCGCGTCGAGATCCCACAGGCGGATCACCCCGTCGGTCCCCGCGCTGACCAGACGGCCGTCGCGGTTGAACATCACGGTGTTGACGGTGCTGTAGGCGCCGGTCAGGGGCCGGCCGAGGGACTTCGCGTGGGCCGGGTCGGCCACGTCCCACAGCCGGACGGTGCTGTCGTAGCCGGCGCTGGCCAGGGTGCGGCCGTCCGGGCTGAACGACACCGACGTGACGGTGGTGGTGTGACCGGTCAGCGGCCCGCCGAGGGACTTCGCGTGGGCGGGGTCGGCCACGTCCCACAGCCGGACGGTGCTGTCGTAGCCGGCGCTGGCCAGGGTGTGGCCGTCCGGGCTGAACGCCACGCCCACGACGATCCCGGTGTTGCCGGTCAGCGGGTGGCCGAGCGGCTCCGCGCGGGCCGGGTCCGTGACATCCCACAGCCGGATCGTCCGGTCCGTGCTGCCGCTGGCCAGGGTGTGGCCGTCCGGGCTGAACCGCACCGCGTCCACGACGTTGGTGTGGCCGGTCAGCGGCCGCCCGAGCAGGACCGGTTTCGCCGCGTCGGTCAGGTCCCACAGCTCGATCCGCCCGTCCCAGCCGGCGACGGCCAGGGTGCGACCGGTCGGGCTGAACGCCAGGGACGCCACCCGGTGCATGCGGGTGAGCAGTTGGACGCGCAGGGCGGTGGTGGCGGCCGGGTTCGTCGTGTCCCACAGCTTCACCGTGCCGTCGCCGTCGGCGAGGTCGCCCGCGGCCAGCACGTGCCCGTCGTGGCTGAGCGCCAGCGACGAGATCACCATGGGGGAGGCGACGGTCAGCGGCCCGCCGAGTGCGGTGGTGCGGGCGGGGTCGGTGACGTTCCACAGCCGGATCGTCCGGTCGGCGCCGGCGCTGACCAGCGTGCGGCCGTCGGAGCTGAAGGTGGCGGCGTTGACGGACGGGCTGTAGGAGGTGATCATCCGCTGCGGGAAGGTCCACACGCGCACCGTGTTGTCGGCGCTGCCGCTGATCAGGGTGCCGCTGAGGCTGAAGTTCAGCCCGAGCACCGCTCCCGTGTGGCCGACCAGGTCCGCGCCGCGCGACTGAGGGCTGTCGGGGACCGCGACGTTCCACAGCTTGATCGAGCCGTCGTAGCTGCCGCTGGCGAGCGTCTGGCCGCTCCGGCTGAACGCCACCGACGTCACGGACCCGGTGTGCCCGAGGAGTTGGCCCAGCATGGCGACGCGCGCCGGGTTCGTGACGTTCCACAGCCGGACCCGGGAGTCGGCGGCGCCGCTGGCCAGGGTGTGCCCGTCGGGGCTGAAGGCCACCGACGCCACGAAGGTCTTCCCGTGGCCGTACTGCGGGCCGCCCAGAGCTGCCGCGTGGGCCGGGTCGGCCACCTTCCACAGCCGGACCGAGTAGTCGAAGCTGCCGCTGGCCAGGACCTGCCCGTCCGGGCGGAAGGCCAGCGAGGCGATGGCGTCGGTGTGGCCGGTGAGGGGGCGGCCCAGCAGGACCGGATCGGCCGGGTCGGTCACGTTCCACAGCCGGATCGTCCGGTCCTTGCTGCCGCTGGCCAGGACGTGTCCGTCCGGGCTGAACGCCACCGCCCCGACGGTGTCGGTGTGGCCGGTCAGCGGATCTCCCAGGGCCGCCGGGCGCGCGGGGTCGGTCACGTTCCACAGCCGGATCGTCGCGTCGTTGCCGCCCGCGGCCAGGGTGCGGCCGTCCGGGCTGAACGCCAGGGACTCGGTGATGTCGGCGTGCATGTGCAGCGGTTCGCCCAGGGCCACCGGGTGCGTCGGGTCGCTGATGTTCCACAGCCTGACGGCGTTGCTGCTGCTGCCGGCGGCCAGGGTACGGCCGTCGGGCGTGACGGCCACCGAGACGATGCCCCCGATGCCCGAGGCGACCGGGGTGGACAGCGGGGTGGTGCCGCTGGTGACCAGATGCGTGGACAGGTCGGGGGTCGGGTGCATCCGGTAGGCGACCAGGTCGAGTTGTGCGGCCAGCGCGGTGTCGGTGGTCCGCAGCCGGTCCGCCTCCGCGGTGATCTGGCTGAAGATCGCGGCGTCCCGCTCGTCCAGCGCCTTGCCGCGCTGCTGGAAGGCGAGCACGGCGGCCCCCGAGGCCAGCAGGGCGAGGGTGACCAGGACCGCGGTGATCGCGCGACGGACCCGTACGGCACGTCTGGCACGGGCGGCCGAGGCGGCGAGGAAGGCCCGCGCCACCTGGTCCACGTCGGCGGAGCCGGTGACGCTGCCCACCGCCGACTCCAGCCGGCTGCCCCGGTAGAGCAGGTCGTTGTCGCGTCCTGCCCGGTCCCACGACAGGGCGGTGTCGCGCAGCTCCTGGCGGACGACGTTGCCGATCCGGTCGTCGTTGATCCAGCCCTGCAGCCGCGGCCACGCGCGCAGCAGCACTTCGTGCGTGATGGCGACGGTCTCCTGGCCCTGGGTCAGCAACCGGGCCGCGGTGAACGCGTCGAGGACCGCCTTCGCCGCGAGCGGATCGGCCGCGGAACTCTGCAGGTCGGCCCGCAGGACCCGGCGCCTGGAGTGCTCCGCGCCCTCGGCGACCGTCACCAGGCCCAGAAAGACGCTCCTCGCGGCCGCCTGGGCGGCCCCGAGCTGCCCGAAGACCCGGTTCGCGGTCTCCGCCACCGCGTGCTCGATCCCGCGGGTGGCCTGGTAGCCGCGGATGGTCAGCAGGCCGCCGTCACGCTGCATCCAGGTGGCGCGCAGCGCGTGGGCGAGCAGCGGGAGCCGTCCGGCCTCGTAGTCCTCCGGACCCTCCGCGGTCCCGTCCCGGCCGCCGGCTCCGGTGCCGGCCGCGCCGAGCTCCCGCAACAGCACCTCGACCAGGCCGGTTTCGACGTCGAGACCGGCCGTCCGCGCGGGGAGCACGATGGCGTCCCGCAGCTCGGACGGCGACATCGGCCCCACGAAGACCTGGTTGCGCTGCACCGCGGTACGCAGCCACGGGTAGCCGGCGCAGGGCGCGTAGAAGTCGGCCCGCAGGCCCAGCACGACCAGGCCGACCGGGGCCTGCCCGTCCGCCGGGTCCGCCAGCCACGCCAGCTCCTCGACGAAGGCCCGCCGCTCCTCCTCGTCCTCGCACAGCGTGAAGACCTCCTCGAACTGGTCCACGACCACCACGACGCGCGAGCCGTGCCCCGCCGCGTTCCGGCCGAGGTCCCGGCGCAGCCGCGCCCTGCGCAGGCCGGGGTCCGCGGAGCGCCAGTCCTGCGGGGCGGCGCCGCCCCCGTACGGGTCGGTCAGCAAAGCGAAGTGCGCGGCCAGTACCGACATCGGGCTGTGGGTGGGGGTGAACACCAGCCGCTGCCAGTGCCGCGAACCCGGCGCCGGCAGGTCGCCGCGCCCGATGGCGGGCAGCAGGCCGGCCCGCAGCAGCGAGGACTTGCCCGCGCCCGAGGGCGCGACGACCACCAGCGGGGTGCGCCCCGCGACGGCGGCGTCCAGCCGAACCGTCAGGTCGGCGACCAGCTCCTCCCTGCCGAAGTACCGGTCGGCCTGTTCGAGGCCGAAGGGTTCGAGGCCGGGATACGGGCACTCCTCGTCCTCCGCGGGCCGGCCGACCCGGTGGATGCGCCCCTCGGCCATGACGAAGGTGGCGCGCAGGTCGCGGACCTCCACGATGTACTGGTCGCCGGCGGCCTGGAAGACCCGTGCGTCGCCCGACGCCTGGGCGTGCTGGAAGGCTGCTTCCCGCGGGCCGTCACCTGCCGGGTCGCGCCGCGGCGCAGACCCGTCCCCGGGGCTCACCGCTCGGTGATGTGCTGGTCGCGGCCGGCCTGGTAGACCCGGCTGCTGCCCGTCGCGTGGGCCTCCTGGTGGAGGTCCCCGCGCACCTCCTGGGCGGCGGGCGCCGCCTCCCAGCCGGCGAGGGCCGACCGCAGCGCCGGCTCCGCGTCCCGGTGCGAGGCCAGCAACTCCGCGACTCGCAGCGCCCATTGGACCCGCAGCGCCGCCTCGTCGACCGGCGTCCCCGCATCCCTCCCGGCGACGACGGCGGCGCGCGTCGCGTCGAGCTCGTCCGCCACGGCCGCCGCGCCCTCCGGGCGGAACCGCTGCCACAGGCGCACGGCCCCGTCCCTGGCCTGTTGCCAGCCGTCCGTGACCATGAGCGTCACCAGGGTGCTCCCGGCACCGCTCGACAGGGCGATGAGTTGCGCGTCCATGCCTACCCCCGTTGTCCGGTCCATCGTGGAGCGGCGGCCCGCGCGGGTATCGGCTCTCGGGCTGCCCCGGACCTTCGACTGTAGGCCACGTGGCCTGTGTTATAGGGGTTGTTGGCGCAACCACCGGCGGGCTGCGACACTGCGGCGCCGCCCGCCGGCGGGGGTCAGCTCGCGGCTGTTATCCGCCACTGCTGGTTGGTGCTGTTGCTGTCGCTGTACTGCGCCAGGTCGGAGCCGGAGCCGGTGCGGCCCATGCCGTCGACGTACAGGCCGGTGGCGCGGTTCTTGATGCGGACGTTGTCGGCGTCGGTGAGCACCGACCACTGCTGGTTGGTACTGCTGCTCGCGGCGTACTGGCCGACCGCGGACCCGTCGGCGGTGCGGCCCATGCCGTCGAGGTAGAGGCCGGTGGCGCGGTTCCTGATCCGGACGTAGTTGCCGGCGTTCTCGACGGCCCACTGCTCCTCGTAGCGGCCCGCGCTGTTGCCGTACTGGTCGGCGTTGGCGCCGTTGGCCGTACTGCCGGCGCCGTCGGCGTACAGGCCGGTGGCGGCGTTGCCGATCCTGACGTAGGTGCCGCCTCCGGTGCCGATGCCCCAGGCGTACTGCAGCCGGGTCAGCCCCGAGGAGTTGACCAGCGACAGGTTGATGCCGGAGCCGCTGCCGGTCTTGGCTGTGAGGCTGTACCAGTCACCGTCGCGCAGGCCGGGCCAGAACACGCTGCCCATCCCGAGGGTGCGCAGCTCGCTGCTGACGCCGCGGAGGTAGTCGGCGAAGAAGGACCCGCTGGGGATGCTGTAGTCGATGGTGCCGTACTGCACGCCGTTCTTGCTGCCGGGACTCATCGGGCCGCCCCACTCGGTGGCGACGGTGCGGCTCGCGTAGGAACCGACGTAGCCCGCGAGGTGGTTCGCCCACTCGGTCTCGTCCTCGAAGCCCGCGAAGAACGAGTAGTCGTGCACGGCGAGCAGCGTGCCGTCCAGGCGGCTGTCGCCGCCGACGGCCGCGACGTTCTGGGCGTAGCCGGCGCCGTCGAGCACCACCCGGCCGCGCGGCACCCCCGGATACCTGGCCAGCCAGTCGCTGTAGAGGTTGTCGAGGTCGGCGGTGCCGTACGCGTACGGCTCGTTGATCACCTCGAAGTAGGCGTTCGGGTTGCTGCCGTAGGCGGCGACGACGGTGTCCCACATCTGCTGGAAGCCGGCTGTGGTGGCCGGCTTGCCGTTGGCGTACGCCCAGTACGCGAGGATCACCTTGCCCTTGCTCAGCGCCGTGTCGATCGCGCCGGTGTACGTCGGCCAGTAGCCGGCGACGGTGGGCTCGTTGATCGGCATGCGGACGGTGTCGGCGCCGGTGATCGAGTACAGCTGGCCGACCACCCGGTCCGCGACGGTCGCGGCCGAGGCGTGGGTGTCGGACGCGCCGAGCCCGGACGGGTACAGCACGCCGTTGACGAAGTTGTCCCGCTGGTCGGCCCAGTTCACGCCCTTGAACTGGTTGGTGGCCGCGTGTGCACGGCCCGACCCGACCGATGTCAGCGTTCCCAGCGCGAGTGCGAGGACGGCGAGGATTCTGAACAGCGCAAGCACACGTGCGCGGGGTGTCGCGAGGTGAGGCGATCTCATCAGCCCATCCTTCGTGCGGCTCCTGGTGGTTCGACCGCTGTGGTCTGAAGCATCGATAACGGACCGTCAAATCACTGCGCTACGCCGCGAACCGAAGCGCACACAAACGCAAGGGTGCGAACACCCGGTCCGGGGTTTCGGATCTGTGCATATCCGAGCGATACCGAATGCCCTCTGGTGAGCGGGGTGCCGCCGCCGCTATCCCTGCTGCAACGCACGCGCACGCGCATTGCCGGCCCGAGCAGAACCTGTCGACCGTTCCCGAGGAGCAGCGCACATCATGGGTAGAACAACCGCACGATTCCTCCCGCTCGCTTTTGCGACCCTGCTGTGCGGGTTATCCGCATGCGCCGGAGGCGACAGCGCGGACAGCGGTTCCGACGCCAGGACCACCATCAGGATCGCGCTGTGGAACTACCGCACCACCCCGGAGTTCAAGGCGCTCATCGACGGATTCGAGGCGAAGTACCCGACCATCGACGTGCAGCCGGTCGACATCCTCGCCGACGACTACTCCGACAAGGTCACCGCCATGCTCTCCGGCGGCGACACCACCGACGTGCTCACCCTGAAGAACGTGACCGACTACGCCCGTTACGCCACACGCGGCCAACTGCGTCCGCTCACCGGAGTCGTGCAGGGCCTCATCGACAAGGCGGCCTACGGGGGCCTGTCCGACTTCGAATTCAACGGCCGCTACTTCGCGGTGCCTTACCGGCAGGATTTCTGGGTGCTGTTCTACAACAGGAAGCTGGTCGGTGACGCGGATGTGTCGCATCTGACGTGGAGCGGGTTCGACTCGCTGGCCAAGCAGTTGACGACGGGTTCCGGTTCGTCGAAGACGTACGGGACGTATCTGCACACGTGGCGTTCGGTGGTGCAGGCGGTGGCGTCGGCGCAGACGGGCGGGAATCTGCTGGGTCCTGACTACGGGTGGATGAAGGACCAGTACTCCGTCGCGTTGGATGTGCAGAAGGCCGGTGCGACGCTGCCGTTCTCGACGGCGTCGAGCCAGAAGATCACCTATGACTCGCAGTTCACCACGGGCAAGGCCGCGATGGTGCCGATGGGCACCTGGTGGGCCGCGGCCCTGCTCTCGGAGAAGGCCCAGGGCAAGAACCCCGTCGACTGGGGCATGGCACCCCTCCCGCAGGTCTCGGCCGACGGCAAGGCCACCACCTTCGGATCACCCACCGCCTTCGCCGTCAACATGCGCTCGCACAACGCGGACGCCGCGGAGAAGTTCGTCGAGTGGGCGGCAGGCCCGGAGGGCGCCGCCACGGTGGCCAGGATCGGGATCGTCCCCTCCTACACCGACGCCTCGACCACCAGCGCCTTCTTCGGTGTCCGGGGCATGCCCACCGACGCGGTGACGCGGGAGGCGATGAAGCCGTCGAAGGTGCAGCTGGAGCTGCCGGTGAGCGTCACCTCCTCCGACGTCGACGAGATCCTCACCCAGGAGCACGAACTCGTCATGAGCGGCGAGAAGTCCGTCGACGACGGCATCAAGGAGATGGAGAAGCGGGTGCGGACCGAGACCCGGTGACGCCCGCAGGGCACGGCTGCCCGGCGCCGGGCAGGACGGTTCCCGGCGCCGGGCGGGTCAGCTGCCGTTCCCTGCCCCGGCACCCGCATGCGCGGCGCGGACGTTGCGCCACACCACGTAGAGGGCGCACCCGGGCAGGGTGGCGAGCCCCAGCAGCGGGGAGCGGTCGACCAGCGCGGCCGCGGCGAGCAGCAGCACCAGGTTCGTCAGCGCAAGGGGCCCGCGCCGCAACAGGCCGTAGGGCGCCGCCAGGTAGCCGGCGGGGGTGAGCCGGCGCTGCTGCGGCTCGCCCGCGGCCAGAGCCATGGCGTGCACGCCGGACAGCGCGGAGAGCACCGCGACCAGGGCGAGCGCCGGGCATACGGCGAGCCCCACCGCGGTGTGCCGCAGCAGCACCGCGTCCGTTCCGCTCACCGCCGCGAGCAGCGCGTAGGGCACCCACAGCGCCGCCGCCCTGCGGAACAGGCGGCGGTAGGCACGCGGCAGTTCGACCGCGTGGGCGGTGTCCGCACCGTCGTCCGCGGCCCGTTCGAGGTAGCCGAACGCACCGGCGAGCGCCGGGCCGACGCACAGCCACAGCAGCGTGAAGGGCACCGGGTGGCGCCACGGCTGGTGGGTGGCCGCCAGTGCCGCGAGCAGCGGCAGGCAGCCGATCGCGACCCCGGCGTTCACCACCAGGACCTGGTGCACATGGGACCAGAGCAACTCCCATGACCCGAGGGACACGTTGGTCGGCAGGCGGCGCCTGGCGCCCCCGGATGCGGCTGTCGGCGATGTCATGGCCGTGGTCAACCCTTCAGTCCCGTGGTGGCGATGCCGCGCACGAAGTAGCGCTGGCCGAGCAGGAAGATGACCAGGACGGGAAGGACCGAGATGACCGAACCCGCCATGATCATGGCGTACTGCGCGTCGTACTGGCCGACGAACGTCCGCAGGCCGATCTGGACGGTCCACAGGTTGTTGTCCGTCAGGTAGATGAACGGACCCATGTAGTCGTTCCAGGTGTTGACGAAGGTCAGCAGGGCGAGGCTCGCCAGCGCGGGCTTCGACAGCGGCAGCATGATCCGCGCCCAGATGCCGTACTCGCTCAGGCCGTCGAGCCGGGCCGCCTCGCTGATCTCGTCGGGGATGGTGAGGTAGAACTGCCGCATCAGGAACACCCCGAAGGCCCCGAAGGCCTGGATGAGGATCAGCGACCAGCGGGTGTTCACCAGGCCCAGCTTGTCCATCATGATGTACTGCGGGATCATGTACGCCTGCCACGGCACCGCGATGGTGGCGATGTAGCCCACGAAGAGCGCGTCCCTGCCGGGGAAGCGCATCTTCGCGAAGCCGTACGCGGCGAAGCTGCCGGTGAGCACCTGCAGGAAGGTGATCACCACGCTGAGCAGCAGGGAGTTCTCCAGATACGTGGCGAGCGGTATCTGCGTCCAGATGTCGGCGAAGTTCGCCCAGTGGTAGCTGCGGGGGATCCACTCGATCGGCACGGTGAAGACGTCCCGGTCGGCCTTCACCGAGGAGATCGCCATCCACCCGAACGGCAGCAGGATCGCCACGGCCAGGACGGCCAGGAACACGTACATCAGCGCACGCCCCGCGACCTGCGCCGCGCGGCGCCGCGGCGCCGCGGCCGGCAGCGCGGGTGCGGGTGCGGGGGCCGCCCCGGGACGGGCCTTGCGCAGCGCGGTGGTGTTCATCGTTCGCTCCTGCGCTGGAACTGGAACTGGACGAGCGTGACGGCCAGCGCGATCACGAACAGCGCGAGCGAGACCGCCGAGGAGTAGCCGAACCGGCCGTGGGTGATGCCCTCGCGGAAGATCAGCTGGGACAGCACCAGCGAGGACCGGCCGGGACCGCCCTCGGTCATCACCTGGACCAGGTCGAAGACCTTGAAGCTGGAGATGGTGAGCATGACCGTCACGAAGAAGGTGGTGGGCCGCAGGCCCGGCAGGGTCACGTGCCGGAACCGCATCCACGGACCGGCGCCGTCCACCCGGGCCGCCTCGTACAGCTCGGCCGGGATCGTCTGCAGGCCGGCCAGGAAGAGCACCATGTAGTAGCCCATGTCGCGCCACACGCTGGTCAGGATCAGCGCGGGCAGCGACCAGTCGGTGGAGGTGGTCCAGCCCGGCGGATGCGACCAGCCCAGGTGCCGCAGCAGCTGGTTGACCGGGCCGATGTCCGGGCTGAGCAGCATGTTCCACACCACCGCCACCGCGACCAGCGAGGTGACGTAGGGGAAGAAGAACGCGGTGCGCAGCAGGCCGACCCCGCGGAGCTTCTGGTTGAGCAGCACCGCGAGGCCCAGCGCGGCCACCAGCGTCAGCGGGATGTGCCCGGCCGCGTACCAGCAGGTGTTCCGGACGGCGGTCCAGAAGTTCTCGTCGTGCTGCATACGGCGGAAGTTGGCCAGCCCGATCCACTTCGGGCTGGAGTAGGAGTCCCAGTCGGTGAAGGCGATCACGAAGGTCCCCACCACGGGGACCAGCGTCAGGGCGGCGAAGCCGAGGAAGTTCGGCAGGACGAAGCTCCAGCCGACCAGCACATTGCGCCGGCGCCGGCGGCGGTCACTGCTGACCGGCGCCGGAGCCGAGGGGGAGGAGGCCGTCGTCACCGGACTTCGGTCTTCACGCGGTCGTCCATCTCCTTGATGCCGTCGTCGACGGACTTCTCGCCGCTCATGACGAGTTCGTGCTCCTGGGTGAGGATCTCGTCGACGTCCGAGGACTTGTCGCTGACCGGCATCTCCAGCTGCACCTTCGACGGCTGCATGGCCTGCTTGGCCACCGCGTCGGTCGGCATGCCCTGGACACCGAAGAAGGCGTTCATCACCGAGCTGGAGTGGTACGACGGGACCAGGCCGATCTTCGCGATGGCCGCGGCGCCCTCGGGACCCGAGGCCCACTCCACGAACTGCTTGGCCGCGTCGGCGTTTCGCGCCTTCTTGTTGACGGCGAAGGCGGTGGGTGATCCGAAGGTGGTGGCCTTGCCGTCGGCCGAGACCTGCGGGAGGGGTGCCATGCCCCAGTCGACGGGGTTCTTGCCCTGGGCCTTCTCCGAGAGCAGGGCCGCGGCCCACCAGGTGCCCATCGGCACCATCGCGGCCTTCCCGGTGGTGAACTGCGAGTCATAGGTGATCTTCTGGCTCGACGCCGTCGAGAACGGCAGCGTCGCACCGGCCTTCTGCACATCCAGCGCGACGGAGTACTGGTCCTTCATCCACCCGTAGTCAGGACCCAGCAGATTCCCGCCCGTCTGCGCCGACGCCACCGCCTGCACCACCGAACGCCACGTGTGCAGATACGTCCCGTACGTCTTCGACGAACCGGAACCCGTCGTCAACTGCTTGGCCAGCGAGTCGAACCCGCTCCACGTCAGATGCGACACATCCGCGTCACCGACCAGCTTCCTGTTGTAGAACAGCACCCAGAAATCCTGCCGGTAGGGCAGGGCGTAGTACTGCCCCTTGAGGTTGTAGTCCGCCAGGCCGGAGTAGGCGGACTTGTCGGCCATCTTGGCCACATCGTCGGTGAGCGGGAGCAGTTGGCCGCGGGTGCCGAAGCGGGCGTAGTCGGTGATGTTCTTCATCGTCAGCACGTCGGTCCTGTCACCGCCCGCGAGCATCGTGGTGACCTTGTCCGGGTAGTCGTCGGCGAGGATGTCGACCGGCTGCACGTCGATCTTCGGGTACTTCGCCTCGAACCCGTCGATGAGCGCCTTGAACTCCGGGGTCGTCTGGTAGTTCCACAGTGCGATCTTGACGACGGTGCGGCCGTCGGACGTGGTGCCGGAACCGCCGCCGCTGCCGCAGGCCGCGGCGCCGAAGAGGGTCGCGGCCAGGGCGACGGGAAGGACTCTCGCGGTGGTCTTTCTCATGGGAGTGCGGCTCCTTGTGGTGAGGGTTGGGGGACGTGCGGGAGAGATGTCGGTGTGTCGCGGCTGCGGGCGGTCAGGCGCTCAGCCCCAGCGCCCAGTGCTCCGCGGTGATCTCGGCGGTCAGCGGCTGGTGCGCTGTGAAGCGCGCGAGTTCGTCGAGGGTGTGGTCGGTGAGCCGGCCGATCTCGGTGCCCAGCGAGCCGGCGACGTGCGGCGTCACCATGACGCGGGCCAGCCGCCGCAGCGGGGAGTCGAGCGGCAGCGGCTCGGGATCGGTGACGTCGAGGATCGCGAACAGCCGGCCGGCGGCACACTCGGCGGCGAGCGCCGCGTCGTCGATCAGGCTGCCGCGCGCGGTGTTGATCACCGTGGCGTGGTCCGGCAGCCGGGCCAGCTCGGCGGCCCCGATCAGATGCCGGGTCTCGGCGAGTTCGGGGGCGTGCAGGGTCAGGACGTCGGCTCTGGGCAGCAGTTCGTCCAGCGTCACCAGAGTCGCGCCGGCCGCCGCGACCTCCGCGGGATCGGCGTGCGGGTCGGCGACCAGGCAGGTCGTGCCGCCCAGTAGTGCGAGCAGGCCGACGACCTTGCGCCCGATCCGGGAGAAGCCGACGACACCGACCGTACGGCCGTAGTTGGACAGGTCGCCGTAGCCGGTGACGCTGCCCCAGCCGCCGTACGCGCGCTGATCGTCCGCCGCGAGGAAGGGGGCCTTCTTCCCGGCGAAGATGATGGCGGCCAGGGTGTACTCGGCCACCGGAATGGCGTTGGCGTCGGCCGCGCTGGTGACGCGGATGCCGCGCCGCCACACCGCGTCGCCGACCAGGCCCCTGACGCTGCCGGCGCAGTGCAGCACCGCGCGGAGCCCGGGCGCCGCGGCCAGCCGGGCCGGCGTCAGTTGCGGGGCGCCCCACGAGGTGAGCAGGACGTCGACCTCGGCGAGGCGGGCACGCGCCGCCGGGGTGTCGAGGTCGTCGGTCCACAGCGGGTCGCCCAGCGTCACCAGCGCGGCGAGCCGGTCCAGGCGGCTCCGGTCGAAGTGCGCGTCGAAGCTCTGCCGGCTCATCGCGACCAGCGCGTGCGGCTTGGTCTGCATCGGGCGTCGGTCCTCTTCCTCGGAACGGCTGCACCG
The DNA here is from genome assembly GCF_907177275.1 of Actinacidiphila cocklensis. Taxonomy (GTDB): domain Bacteria; phylum Actinomycetota; class Actinomycetes; order Streptomycetales; family Streptomycetaceae; genus Actinacidiphila; species Actinacidiphila cocklensis. The sequence goes on along the minus strand of NZ_CAJSLV010000068.1, from coordinate 57,290 downwards.
GTGTTTCCTGTGAGTTCCGTTCCAAATACGTTGGAACAGAGATAGTGGTGTTCAGGAGCTGTTCACCAGAGTTCGAACAGATTCGCAACCAGACATTCAGATGTGAACACCGGACGAGAGGCGCCTGATGGGCGACGACCGACTCTTCGCGCTGCAGCGACGCGAGCGGGTGATGGAGGAGCTGCGCCGGCACGGTGCGGTGCGGGTCCGCGACCTGGCCAGGGTCCTCGGCGTCAGCGAACTGACCGTCCGGCGCGACATCGCCGCGCTCGCCGCCGACGGCCTGCTCACCAAGGTGCACGGCGGCGCCACGCTGCCGACCGAGCTGGAGCCCGTGACGGCCGCGGCGCCCGGCCGGCGGGCGCGCCCTGCGGCGGGCTTCACCATCGGCATGGTGGTGCCCTCGCTGGACTTCTACTGGCCGGCGATCGTCGGCGGCGCCCGGGCGTCGGCCGCCGCGCTCGGCGTGCAGATCCAGCTGCGCGGCTCCAGTTACGACCAGGCGGAGGACCGCCGCCAGATATCCCGGCTGATCGCGGCGCAGCAGGTGCAGGGCCTGCTGCTCGCGCCGAACCTCGAAGGCGACGGCGTCGACGAGATGATCGACTGGATCGGCAACCTGCCGGTCCCGACCATCCTGGTCGAGCGCCTGACCCCGCACTGGACCCCCACCCCGCGGCAGTTGGAGTGGGTCCGCAGCGACCACGCGCTGGGCCTGGAGATGGCGGTGCGGCACCTGTACGAGCACGGCCACCGGCGGATGGGCCTGGTGCTCTCCAAGGGCAGCCCCACCTCGGCGCATCTGACGGTGGGCTGGCACCGGGCCTGCGCGGACCTGGGCCTGCCCGCCGAGTTCGTGGTGCGCGAGAGCGTCGCCCTCGACGTGCCGGGCCACCGCCAGATCATCGGCAGGGTCCTGGAGCGGTGCCGCGACCACCGGACCACCGCGCTGATCGTGCACAGCGACCCCGACGCGATCTCGATCGCCCAATACCTCGCAGAAGTCGGCATCTCCATCCCCGGCGACATGGCGATGGTCAGCTACGACGACGAGGTCGCCCAGCTCGCGGAGCCGGCCATGACCGCGGTGCGCCCCTCGAAGGGGCGTGTCGGGCGGGTGGCCGTGGAGATGATGGTCTCCCGGCTGATCGAGGGCAAGCGCCGCCCCGCGCAACGCGTGCTCATCCTCCCGGAACTGGTCATCCGCAACTCGTCGGTGCCCTCCTCCCGGCAGGTCTGGACGGCCCCCGCGGGCGACAGCGCGCCGTACGGCTGACCGCTGCCGCCCGGGGTCCCGGGGCCTGGATGGTCGGAGGTGAACGATCGGGTGCGGTTGTGTTCGCCATCCCCTCCGGTGCCGGTGCCGTCCCGTCAGGAGGACGACACCGAGAAGGAGTTCGTCGTGAAGTTCAGGCCGCCCGACGACGACGTGATCTCGTAGCCGAACTGGACGTTGCCCAGGGTGATGTCGCCGAACCAGCCCTTGGTGTTCTTGATCCAGTTCAGCACCGCCAGCACGTCCACCGTGGAGGAACTGGTGTTGGACGAGCGGACGAAGGAGAAGACGGCGTTGGCGCCGTTGCTGCCCTTGTAGACCGTCCAGCTGCTGCCGCCCACGCTGACGTTGCCCTGCGAGGTGCCGAGTGGTCCGACCGCGCCGGTCTTGTTCATCCAGAGCATGATCTCGTAGGCGTTGCCGGTGTCCCAGATGTCGTAGGCCGTCTCGTACGCGCCGCTCGACGGCACGGTGACGTTGAAGCCGGAGCTGACGGAGTGCAGGGCGCTGAGCTTCTTGCCCACGTAGCGGGTGGCGTTGGGGTAGGACTTCACGCCGCCGGTGTCGGGGTGGTTCGCCCACACGCCCCAGTTGCTGTACGAGTTCGCCCAGATCGTCTGCGGGCCCGCGCCGCTGCCCCAGATGTCGTTGTAGAGCGTGTAGCCGCCGTTGGACCAGGTGGCCCACTGGTCGCTGGACGACCAGGTGGCCGCCTGGGCCGGCGCCGCGGCCAGGCCCACCGCGGCGGCCGCGGCGGCGACCAGGCCGAGCAGGACGGTGCGGGGTTTCTTCCGGAGGGTTGCGCGCATGGGGGGACTCCGTTTCGTGTGCCGTGACGGCTCCCGCGTACGGATCTGCGTCGAAGCGCTTCGATCGTGGGGTGAAGCAGTTCGCTGCCGTCATCGGAGGATTGGCCGATACGATGACAGTCGAATTGTCGAAGCGCAACGAGTCCGACGGCGCGACTTTCCGGGCGGCCCGATACCGCCGGTGCGACCGGCGTCGGGGCAACTGCCGCCGCTACCGGCGGGGTTCGCCCAGCGCGTGGACCTCGGGGGCGAGCCGGCCGAACTGCCCGAGTTGCCCGAGCACCCAGGCGGTGGTCTGCACGTGCGCGCAGCGCTGCGCGGCGTACGTCACGGCCATCCGGTGGTAGTCCGCGGAGAAGTCCGCGACCGCGTCGGCGACCAGGAACGGCTGGACGTCGTGGCTGAAGGCCTCGACGCAGGTCATCAGGATGCCCACATGGGCGTACACGCCGCAGACCACCAGCTGGTCGCGGCCGGCCGCGCGCAGCCGTTCGAGCAGGTCGGTGCGCTGGAAGGCGCTGTAGCGCCACTTGGTCAGCCGCCAGTCGCCGGGCTCGGGGGCGAGGGTGTCCACGACCGCGCGGTCCTGCGGGTCGCGGTGCATGCCCGGCCCCCAGAAGTCCCGCAGCAGGCCGCGTTCCGCCTCCGTCATGTCGCCGGGCTGCTCGGTGTACGCCACGGGCACACCGCTGCTCGCACAGGCGCGGCGCAACCGCGCGGTGTTGTCCAGGAGTTCACGCCCGGGCGAGCGCCCCTCGGGGAAGGCCCGCACGAAGAAGCGCTGCATGTCGTGGATGAGCAGGACGGCCCGGTCCGGGTCGAGCCCCCAGCCGACGGTGTTGTCCGGCAGGTCGTCGCGGGTGGGCATGGGGTACGCCGTGATCGGGGGTATGGCCGGCATGGGCCTGCCGCCTCCTCGTCGGTGGACGTCGTGGTGGGATCCGGGCCGTACGCCCGCTCAGTCCTGGTCGACAGCCATCACGCGCGACGGGTCGCTGCGCGCGTGCGGGCCGGGCGTGGGCCGCTGCGGCAGCGTGAAGCCGAACCACTTCTCGTACGCCGCCAGCACCTCGGCGTCGCCGGCGAGCTGCTCGCACTCGCGCCCGCCGCCGCTGACGACGGTGAGCACGTCGTCCTTGAGGGTCACCCAGCCGTCCTCCGTCGGCCGGGAGCAGATCATGTTCTGCAGGGTCGGCGACTGCGGGCTGGTGCGCATCCACCACACGACCTGGTCGAGGTCGACCGACAGGTCCACCTCGTCGTCGTAGAAGCGGTATTGCGGCTTCCCGTTGCGGATGACGTCGAAGGTCCTGCCGTCGACCCTGCGGACCAGGAACTCGCCGTGCGCATTCCCGTCCGGCTGGACGCGGGGCTGCGGATGGCCCCGCTCTGACCGGCGGGACGGGCGGCCGCCTGCCGTCAGCCCGCGGCCGGGACGCGCAGCACGAGCTTGCCGCGGACCCCGCCGGACTCCAGGCGGCGGTGGGCCTCGGCCGCCGCGCTCAGCGGGAGCGTCCGGGTGGCGGACGGGCGCAGGGCGCCGGTCGCCAGCAGGCGGTTGACGGTCGCGGCGGCCTCGGCGAGCTCCGCCGATGTGGCGTGCGAGATGGCGAAGCCGACCACCGAGCGGTCCATGGCGTACAGCGGCCCCGCAGGCAGCGCGGGCCGGGCGCCCATCCCGGCCAGCAGGACCACCCGGCCGCGCCATGCCAGCAGGCCGACGGCCAGGTCCAGGTCGACACGCCCCGAGGTGTCGACGTAGAGCCCGGCGCCGTCCGGGCACGCCGCCCGCAGCTGCTTCGCGAGCTCCGCGCCGCGGTGGTCGACGACTTCGGCCGCTCCGAGCGCGCGGCAGCGCTCCGCGTCCCGCTCGCCCGCGGTCGCGACGACGCGGGCGCCCGCGTGGGCGGCCAGCGTGATCAGGGCGCCGCCGACGTTCCCGCCGCCGCCCGCGACCACCACCGTCTCCCCGACGCGGAGCCGCCCGTGCGTGAACAGCGCGAGGTACGCGGTCGCCGCCGGGTGCAGCACCGCCACCGCGTCGACGGGGTCGACGCCCTCGGGCAGCCGGTAGAGCCGGTCGCCCGGCACGGCGGCCTGCCGGGCGGCGGCGCCCTGGCGGCCGCCGTGGCCGAGGCTGTTGCACCACACCCGGTCGCCCGGCCGGAAGCCCGGCACGCCCGGCCCCGCCGCCGCGACGGTGCCGACCAGGTCGCGGCCGATGACGAAGGGGAAGTCCATGGGTGTGCGAAAGGCGCCGGAACGCACCATCGTGTCCACCGCGTTGACCGCGCTGACCTCGACGTCGACCAGCACGTCCGTGGCACCGGGCCGGGGGGCGGGCACCTCGCCGAACCGTATGGCGTCCGGCCGGCCGCACTCCTCCACGTAAGCAGCAAGCATGGTGCCGATTGTGCTGCCCCGCCGCGGCCGCCGCAGGCAACCGCCGCCCGCCTCTGTCAGGTCGACGCCCCCGCGCCCGCCGGGTCCTGGGCCGGCCGCGCCCCGCCGAACTCGCGCGCGCCGTGCATCCACGCGACCTGGTCGTGCAGCTCGGTCTCCGACAGGGCGGACAGCATCGCGTTGCGCGCCAGGGCCGCCTCGCCCGCCGGGTGCCACAGCCGGGTGCTCTGCCGGGCGAGGTGCGTGAGGCGGGCGGTGCGCCCGCGGCGCTGCGCGTTGTACGCCGCCAGCGCCTGCGGGACACAGTCCGCGTCACCGCCGAGCAGTTCGCCGAGCAGTACCGCGTCCTCCAGCGCCTGGCAGGCCCCCTGCGCGGCGTAGTGGAGCATCGGATGGGCCGCGTCGCCCAGGAGCGCCACCCGGCCGTCCGTCCACACCTCGACCGGGTCGCGGTCGACCAGTACCCAGGACTTCCAGTCCTCGCCCAGCGCCAGCAGCCGCTGCGCGACGGCGCTCAGCGAGGCGAACGCGGCCCGCACCTCGTCCGCGCCCGCGGGCACGCCCGAGAACGCCTCGGCGGCGCCGTTCTCGACGCTGGGCGCCAGGTTCAGATACCGGCCGCCGGCGATCGCGTAGTGCACGAAGTGGCAGCCGGGCCCTGCCCACCAGGTCACCGCGTTCCACCGCAGCTCGACCGGCACCCGCTCCATCGGGATGACCGTCCGGTAGACCGTGATGCCCGACACGCGCGGCTCGCCGTCGCCGACGAGCTGCCGCCTGACCGCCGAGTGGATGCCGTCCGCCCCGATCACCGCGTCGCCCGCGACCTCCTCGCCGCTGCTCAGCCGCACCCGCGCCGCCGCACCGTCCTGCCGGTAGGAGGTGACGGCGCTGCCCGCGCGCAACTCCACGGCGCCGCTGCTCCGGCAGGCGGCGAGCAGTAGCCCGTACAACTCCCCTCGGTGCACCACGACGTAGGGGTTGCCGAAGCGGAGCGGGTAGGCGCCCTTCAGCGGCAGGCTCGCCACGTGCTCGCCGGACACCCCGTCCATGAAGCGCAGCTCGTCGATGTGTACGCCGCGCTCGCGCACCTGCGCGCCGAGGCCCAGCCGGTCGAGCGCGCGGATGCCGTTCGGCGCCAGCTGGATGCCGGCGCCCAGTTCGGCGAACTCGCCGCGCTCCAGCACCACCGCCCGGTGGCCGCGGGCGGCCACCGCGAGGGCGGCGGCCAGGCCGCCGATACCTCCGCCGACGACGACCACCTCGGCCGTACCCGGCCTCACTGCCGGTGGTCGGCCGGGGCCGACAGCAGTCTGGCGAGGTCGAGCCGCTTGATCTTCCGGGTAGCGGTCTGCGGCAGGTCCTCCAGCCGCCAGTGCACCGGTTCCGCCATCGCGGGCAGCCGGGCCGCCGCGGCCCGCCAGGCCGCGAGGTCCAGCGGCTTGTCGTCCTTGGTGCACACGACGGGGATCGGCGGAGCGCCGTCCGCGCCGGGCACGATGACGACCTCGGCCAGCTCCTCCAGCCGCGTGAACAGCACGTCCTCGGCGGCCAGGCTGCTGCCGAAGCCGGGGATCAGGTCCACCTCGCGGTCGAGCAGGTGGAAGCAGCCCCACCGGGTGCGGTAGCCGACGTCGCCCATCCGCCACCAGCCGTCGGTGAGCTGCTCCGCGTAGCGCTCCTGTTCGCCGAGGTACGTCACGATCCGGCCGTCGCTGCGCACCTCGATGAAGCCCGGGTTCTCCGCCGACGGGGGCTGCCCGCCCCGGCTGACGACGCGCGCCTCGGTCATCCCGGGCACCGGCATGCCGACGCAGCGCCCGTCGGCGTCCAGCCCGCGCCCGCGGGTGAAGCCGCGCATCAGGGCGGGGCCGACCTCGCTCTGCCCGTATATCTGCCCGAACACCGGCTGCGTACGGCGCGAGGCGCCCAGCAGGCGGTGCACGGTGCGCGGGTGGATCGCGTCGAAGGTGCTGCTGAAGAGCCTGACGTTGGCCAGCGGCCCGCGCGGGTCGTCCGCGAGGCCCTCCCAGCTCATGTACGCGTTCGGGTGCGCCTCCAGGATGCCCGGGCGCAGCCGGGTGAACAGGTCGGCGGCGTGTGCCGGTTCGCCGTCGCGCAGCACCAGCACGGGGAAGCCCCGCAGCAGGGCGATCGCCAGTGCCGTGACCAGCCGCGAGTGGACGAACGAGACGTGGATCGCGACCGTCTCGCGGCCGCGGATCAGCGGGGTGACGGCCGCGCGCTGGGGGCGGTAGCGGGCCTGCATGCTGCGCGCGGTGTGCACCGCCAGCTTGGGTGTGCCCGTGGTGCCCGAGGTGTGGGTGATGAGCATCGGCCGGTCCGGGAGGACGGCGACCGGGCGGGCCGGCGGGCCGCCACCGAGGTCCGCCAGCGCCACGGCGCCGGGGTGCTCCCCCGAGGTCAGGACGACGGTGCGGGTGAGCCCGAGGACGGCGGCGGGCAGCTCCTGGTCCAGCTTCGCCCGGTCGGTCAGCAGATGGGGCCGGTCGGCGCGGCGTACCAGCTCGGTGGCCGTCGCCCCGTCGAGCGCGGGGGACAGCAGCACCGGCACCGCCCCGATCCGGTTGACCGCGCAGGCCAGCAGCATGATGTCGAAGCCGTCGGACTTGTAGACCACCACGCGCTCGCCGGCCCGGATGCCGGCCTGGCGCAGCCGGGTCGCGCAGTCCGCGACCAGGTCCGCCAGCTCGGCCACGGTCAGCCGGCGGCCGGCCTCGGGCGCGATGTCGAGGTCGTGGTCGAGGACGATCAGATTCGCCGGATGCCGCGCCGCCGCACGCTCGAAGAGCGTCCCGAGCCGCAACCCGCGGTTGCCTATGCGTTGCAGGAACACCTGGCCCACCACCCCTCAGCTCTGCTCGATGACGCCTTTGACGCGCTCCACGGTCGCCTGCATCTCGGACGCGAGTTTGGCGGCCCAGGCCGAGAAGAACTCGGCGCGCTCCGCCTCGGACATCTCCGCGGTGATGCCGCGGATGCCCTCCGTGGCCCGGCCCATCCAGAAGCTGTGCACCAAGGCGGTGCCTTCCGCGCCCGGCCCGGCCGCGGACAGCTCGTAGGACCACACGCTCTCCTGCGCCCGCCCGGCGCTGTCCCGCATCGCCCAGCCGAAGCGCCGGCCGGGCTGCGCGGCGACCACCTCGGCCTCGGTGGTCCAGGTGCCGCGGACCACCGGTGCCCAGGCGACGACCTCGCGGCTGCGGTAGTTCTCGCCGCGGAAGACCGCGCCGACCGCGCCGGGCGTCCCGGAGATCCACTCACCGCCGTTGCACTCGGCGCTCCACTCGCCGCAGCGGGGGAGATCGCTCACCGTCGCGTACACCGCCTCGGGCGGCGCCGCGATCGTGACCTCGGCGCGGACTTCGAAGAGGGAGCCAACCTTCATCGGGGTGTCGGTCATGTCCGGCAGCGTCGCCAGCGGGCCGGGACCGGGTCAACAAACGCCCGCCGTATCCGTCAAGTCGGCCGCGCGCGGCGGGTGGCGGGAGGTCACATGCTCTTGCCCGCGTCGTAGGTGCGCCAGCGCTCGGGGACGGATGGCGAGCGTCACGAACCGCGGGAGGGTGGGCTTGACGGCGTCGGCGTACCGCCGGCCGATCTCCTCGCCGAGGTAGCGGACCGACCGCGCCCGGTGCTCCTCGGGGTCGGTGGGCTCGTCCAGCACGACCGGGCTCTCGACGGAGACGTAGCGATAGGGGAAGACCTCGCTCTGCACCGGGAAGGAGACCCGGCCGGCCGCGCGGCAGCCGGCGGTCACTTCACGGCCCACTCGCCGGTGAAGACCGGCTCCGTCCTGTCGAGGAACGCCGTGAAGCCCTCGCGGGAGTCGGCGGTGGCGAAGTTGACGGTCTGGGCGCGCGCCTCGCCGGCCAGCGCGTCGCGCAGGGTGCGGTCCGCGCCCTCGTTCAGCAGCGCCTTGCTCTGCGCCGTCGCGATCGGCGGGCCGGCCGCGAGCCGCCGTCCGAGGTCCGCGACGAACGCGTCGATCTCCTCCTCGGCCACCACCCAGGTGACCAGGCCCAGCCGGTGCGCCTCCGCCGCGTCGATCATCTCGCCCAGCAGCACCAGGCGTTTCGCCTGCTGCAGGCCCACCAGCTTGGGCAGCAGCCAGGAGCCGCCGAAGTCGACCGACACGCCCCGGTGGACGAATATCTGCGAGAAGCGCGACCCGGGGGTGGCGGCCACCAGGTCGCAGCCGAGCGCGAGATTCCAGCCCGCGCCGACCGCGACGCCCGTCACCTTCGCCACGACGGGGATCGGCAGGTCGTGCAGCCGCAGCGCCAACTCGTTGGCCCTGCGCATCTCTTCCAGCGGATGCGCGCCCGGCCCGGCGCCGGAGACGTCGAGCGGACGGCCGCCCGCCTCTCCGCCCGCCAGGTCAAGGCCCGCGGAGAACGCGCCGCCCGCGCCGGTGATGACCAGGGCGCGCACCCCGGGGTCGTTCGCGGCCGCCGTCAGCGCGTCGCCGAACGCGGCCCACAGCTCGCTGTCGAGCGCGTTCCTGCGGTGCGGCCGGTTCAGCGTCAGCGTCAGCACGCCGCCGTCCAAGCTCCGCAGCAGTGCCTGCCCTTCGCCCACCGTCCGCTCCTTCGTGCTGTTGCCGGCTGCTGTCAGCCGAGGGTGGCGCCGCCGTCGACCGTGAGGCTGTGCAGGGTGATGTGCGAGGCGTGGTCGGAGAGCAGGAAGACGAAGGCGTCGGCGACGTCGGAGGGCAGGGCCAGCTTCCGCAGCGGAATGCCCGCCTTGTAGTGCTCGGGGATGCCGTCGATGATGCTCGCCCGCTCGGCCTCGCCGTCGACCCCCATGCCCACCAGCATGGGGGTGTCCGTCGAGCCGGGCGCCACCACGTTGCAGCGGATGCCGTAGCGGGCGACCTCCAGGCCCAGGCACTTGGTGAACACCGTCGCCGCCGCCTTGGACGCGGCGTAGGCGGCCATCTGCGTCCGCGCGGTGCCGGCCGCGTTCGACGCCACGGTGACGATCGCCCCGCGCCGGCGCGGCACCATCCGCGACACGACGGCGCGGGACATCAGGAACACGCCGGTGGCGTTCACCGCGAAGGTGGCGTCCCAGTCCTGGTCCGTCAGGTCGGTGACATCGCCCGTCCGCAGCACACCCGCGCAGTTCACCAGGAAGTCCAGCGGCCCCAGGCGGTCCTCCACCTCGGCGACCGCGGAGTCCACCTGCGTCCTGCCGACCAGGTCGACCGAGAAGGCCTCGGCGCGCAGGCCGTCCGCGGTCAGCTTCTCCACCGTGTGCGCCAGCCGGTCCTCGTCGCAGTCCACCGCGGCCACGCTCACCCCGCGCCTGCACAGCTCGCCGGCGATGGCCGCGCCGATGCCGCCGGCAGCGCCGGTGACCAAGGCGACCTTGCCCTCCATAGCCCCGTCTCCCTCCACCCGCAGGTCGGAACGCCCCCACCCTTGGCCCCTGCCACCGGGCCGTCAACGCGGCTCCGCGCTACTTCGTCAGGTGCGGCACCCGGTCGCGTGCCCGCCGCCCGGGCACTAGGCGGACGCCAGTTCGCCGTGCGCGGCGAGCGGCAGGGAGACGGCGTGGGCGACCGAGGCGAGCGTCATGTGCCGGTGCCAGCCGCGGAAGGACCGGCCGGCGTAGTCCTTGATGCCGACGCTCTCGGCGGTGGCGGCGTAGTCGTACGCGACCCGCTCCAGCAGCGTGCACAGCCTGAGCAGCGAGGCGGGGTGCGTGGTCGGGATGTCGGTGAGCCACAGCTGCGGCGGCTCGGGGTGGCCGCGCTCGGTCAGCCCCATGAGCGTCAGGGGGCGCGGGTCGCCAGGGAGGTCGGCCGCGCCGCCGTCCGCGGGCCTGACCGCGACGCCGGCCAGCTGCCCGGCCCGCACGCCGCCGGGTGCGCCGCGGTCGCGCCACCGGACGGGGCTCCTGGTCCCCTTGGCCGCCCGCACCGCCTCGCCCGCGGTCATGCGGGACGACGTGCGGTGCCCGGTCAGGGCCGGGTCCGCGACGGCCAGCGGCACCGACGCGTCGACGCGGGCCAGGACGGGGAGGCCCGCGCGGGCCAGCCGGTCGAGCAGGGTGCCGAGGTCCATAGCGCGGGCGTCCAGGACGACCGGGCGCAGCGGCAGGCCCCACTCGTGCACGACGGTGCGGCACTGCCGGGCGACCTGCTCCGCGTACGTCTCCGGGATCGCGCTGTCGGGGATCGACGCCCGCCTGCGCCGCAAGTCGTCGTCGAGCCAGCCGCGGGGGAGCCGCAGCTCCCAGTCGACGGGGCCGCTGCCCTCGCCGGAGGCGGCCCACACGCCGACGGCCTGCTGGGCGTTCAGCACCCGCCCGGCGTCCGGCACGAAGGTGCGGTGCACTCCCACCGAATGCCGGCCCACCTTCTGAATGAGCGTTCCGCGCACCACCCACGCTTCCACGGAAATACGCGGTACCAAGTATTCCGCAAGTGCCCGCCGCACCGGCTGCCAGGCCCACGTCGACTGGTTGACGAAGTGGTGCAGGCTCTGGTCTGCTCCGCGGCTGCCGACGAGATTCGCGATGTTCCGCGCCGATTTACGCCCCGGTGTGTGCAGCAGTCCCATGACGTACTCGACGCCGGTGCGCCGCTGATCCGCTCGCGGTAAGGACGCGAACAACGATTCCAGCAGGTCGAGCGGCGGGTCGCTCGGAATATTCGCATTTCCGGGGAAAGGGCCGGAGAGTCGCGCGTCATCTCGTTCATTCATTCGGAGACACCCCTCGTAGCTCGGCGCAGTCGGCTGCATGGCAATTCAGCCGGGAAGAGGTCCGAGGCGGCGGGCTTCAGTGGCGGGTAGGTGAACTCCGAACCAATGCACAATTCAAGTTACCCGGCTGACTGATCGTCAAGTAGCAGGTTCCTGTCAATGCAGCGCACCGAGTCTGGCCTGCGAATGCCGAGTACTGTGCGGGCGCCGGGCAATGTCGACGGGGTGGAGGCGCGGTGGCGGCGAGCCAGCAGGAGATCGACGTGGCGCAGGGCCACCTGGCCCGGCTGGTGTTCGGCCAGCTGGCCGCGCGGGTGGTGGGCACGGCGCTGCGGCTGGGCGTGCTGGACCGCTTCGGCCCGGACCGGACGAGCCGCCCGGCGGCCGAGGTGGCGACCGGCCTGGGTACGGACCCGCGGGCCACGCTGCGGCTGCTGCGCGCCATGGCGGCCCTGCAGCTGCTGACCGAGCCGGCCCCGGGCCGCTTCGCGCTCGCCCCGGCCGGTGAGCTGCTGCACGGCGGCGGAGCCGCGTCGCCGGACGGCACCGCCGCCTCCATGGCCGCGTTCGTCCGGATGTTCACAGGGCCCGTGGTGCTCAGCGGCTGGGACCACCTGGCGGACAGCCTGCTGACCGGCGACCCGTCGTTCGAGACGGCCTTCGGGGTGGACTGCTTCGGCTACCTCAAGCAGAACCCGGAGGCGTCGGCGGAGTTCAACGCGGCGATGAGCCAGGGCACGAAGGCGACCGCTGCGGGCCTGGCGGCGGCGTACGACTTCGACCGCTTCAAGACGGTGGTGGACGTGGGCGGCGGCGACGGCACGCTGCTGGCCGCGATCCTGCGCGGGCGCCCGGCGCTGCGGGGCATGCTCTTCGACACCGCGGAGGGGGTGGCCGAGGCCGGCGCCGTGCTCGCCCGCGAGCAGCTTGTCGAGCGGGTCACGGTGCACGCCGGGGACTTCTTCGCCGGTGTCCCCTCCGGCGGCGACCTCTACCTGCTCAAGAGCGTCGTCATCGACTGGGAGGACGACGCCTGCGTCGCCCTCCTCGAACAGTGCCGCCGGGTCGTGCCCGACGACGGCCGGCTGCTGATCGTCGAGCCCGTCCTGCCGCCCGCCGTCGACGGCAGCACCCCGCCGGGCGCGTACCTGTCGGACCTGAACATGCTCGTCAACACCGGCGGCCGGGTCCGCACCCGCGCGGAGCTCGAAGACCTCTGCGTCCGCGCGGGCTTCGCCCCCACCGCGCTGACCCCGCTGCCGCCGCCCTTCGCGGCCCTGGAGGCCGCCCCGGCCTGACCAGGGCCTGCCTCACACCAGTTCGGGCTGCGGTTCGGGCCGCAGCGCGGGCGGTGCGGCCGGCTCCCACTGCCGGGTGGTGCCTATGTAGCCGTGGATCACCGAGAGCAGCGCGAGGATGAGCAGCGGCCCGAACACCCACGGGTGGTGGGCCATCTGCAGCGGCAGGAAGCGGTAGGACACCAGGAGCGCGGTGAAGACCGCGGCGCCGTGGACGACCAGCTGGACGCCCTGCCTGTCCCAGCCGCGGTCGAACGTGCGCAGCGCGGCCTCGATGGTGATCGCGAACACCGCACCGGCCACCAGGTCGACGCCGTAGTGGTAGCCGAACCCCAGCGTGGCGCTGAGCGTGGCGATCAGCCAGAACGCGCCGGCGAACCGCAGGCTCCGCGGGCCCTTGCGGGAGTGGATGAATATCGCGGTGGCCCACGCGGTGTGCAGGCTGGGCATGCAGTTGCGCGGGGTGATCCCGTCGAAGGGCATGGAGTGCGGGGCGGTGACCGGCGGCGGGGTGTGCGGCCACAGGGTGGCCACCGCCCAGTGGCCGCCGTCGGCGCCGTAGGCGAAGACCGGGCCGACGGTGGGGAAGAGCATGTAAACGGCGGGGCCGACGAGGCCTATCACCAGGAAGGTGCGCACCAGGTGGTGGCGGGGGAAGCGGCGCTCGGACGCCACGTTGCGCAGCTGGTACATCGCGACGGCGACCGCGGCCACGGCGAGCTGGATGTAGACGTAGTCCAGGAGATGGCTGCCGACCGGGCCGGTGGCGTCGACGATCCTGCCGGCCAGCCACGAGGGGTCGCCGAGCGCGTGGTCCGCGGTTGCCGCGTACTGGTCCAGGACGTTCGGGCGGGTCTTCGACGTGATGAGCAGCCAGGTGTCGCCGGTCTTGCGGCCGGTCACCAGCAGCAGCCCGAGCCCGACGCCCTTCAGCAGCAGCATGCGCTCCTGGCCGGTGCGGCGCGTGACCGCGATGACCGCGCAGGCCGCGATCACCCACAACGGGCCGTTGCCGCAGGCGAACCCGGCGCCGGCCGCCCACCGGACCAGCAGGAAGACGACGTCGATGCCGACCGCCGCGGCGAGCGCGAGAGCGCGCTGCCGCCAGGTGAGCACCACCATCATCAGGCCCATGCTGGCGTAGAGCAGCGGCCCGGACTTGGGGGCGAATATGACCTCTTTCGCCTGGTTGGTGACCGGCCCCGCTATGCCGTAGTGGCGCGCGGCGATCTCCAGCGCCACGAGGAACCCGAGGGTCACCGCGCCTGCCGCCGTCCACAGCATCGCCCGTGGCCGGCGCCACGCGGCCGAGAATGCGGACCCGCCTGTTATTCGCGGGAAGACCCGCGATGTTATATTCGTCAATTTTGGTCGATTTGTTCGATTACGGCTGTCTCGGTCACGCTTCGTACCGGATGGCACGATTTCCCGGTGAAGGGCGGCGCTGGAGTGATCGCCGATCGAACATGTTAACGGAGGGGGAACATGCGGCTTCCGTGCAGGTCATGGCAGACCCACAGCATCAGCGTCGGTGCAGGTCAGAGCGTCGCGCGGCGGCGGGGTGCGGCGCGGGGGGCGGTCAGCTGACCCTCAGGCCCGGCCCAGCAGCCGGCGCAGCCGGCCGGGCCGGCGTGGGGGGCGGGGCGGCTGGATGACGATGTTGCCGCCGACCATCGAGCCGGTGACGGTGATCCGGTGCACGGCCGGGGCGTGCGGGTCGCGGTCCTTCGCGTGGCGGTACAGGACCGAGCCGCCGCGCATGTCCACCTCCTCGGCGTCCACGACGTAGCCGTCGGGGACGACCAGCCGCAGGTTGCCGCCGCGCATGTCCACCTCCACCTCGGTCGCCGGCTCGCGCACGGCCGCCGACGTGAAGTCGAGCAGCACGTTGCCGCCGAGGACCTCGAACTCCATGCGGCGCGGCACCTCCCAGCCGCCCTCGTACCTGACGTTGCCGCCGGCCCGGCGCACCCGCGCGACCTCCTTGGCCCGGACCGGCTCCCCCACCACCACCGCCTGCCCGGGCAGGTCGGCCACCAGCGGGGCCAGATCGCCGTACGTCCGCGCCGCGAAGCAGCTCTCCAGCCGCTCCTCCAGCTCCTCCAGGCTCAGCCGCCCGTCCCCCGCGGCCACTCGCAGCACCTCGGCGACCCGCTCCCGGTCGTCGTGCGAGACCCGCTGCTCCAGCTGCTCCTGCCCCACCCGCCGCGCCGGCTCCTGCGTCATGCCGGGCACCCTATACGCCCGCCCCCGGAGCGGCTCCGGCCGGGCGCGATGCCGGTGCGGCGGGGTTCAGGAGACGCCCACCGTCTGGCGGTCGGGGTCGATGAGGGCGACGACGCGCTCCTGGTCGCGGGAGTAGGGCCCGCCGGTGTACTTGGCGGACACCTCGTCGATGACCTCCCAGGCCGCGTCGCCCTCCAGCCACTCGGTGACGTGGCCGCGGATGATGACCGGGTGGAACGGGTTGTCGGCCGGCGTCAGGGACAGGGCGACCCGGGGGTCGCGGCGCAGGTTGCGGGCCTTGCGGGAGTGCGGGCCGGTGAGGATCACGACCTGGTCGCCGTGCGTGCCGATCCAGACCGGGACGGTGTGCGGGCCGCCGTCGGGCAGCACGCTGGCGAGGTGGGCGATCGGGGTGCCGTCGAGTACGCGGCGGACGTCGGGGTCGAGTGCCGTGGTCATCTCCGCGGTCCTTTCCTGGGTTCCTTCAAGAGACGCCGTGACCTTACCAGTCCGAGTTCCTTGAGGGAACTCCGTTGCCGTAGACTCGCGGTCATGCAGCGCACCGACTTCAGCAGGATGGCGTGTTCGATCGCCCGGACCCTCGACGTCATCGGGGAGCCGTGGTCGCCGCTGGTACTGCGGGACATATGGGCCGGGCTCACCCGGTTCGAGCAGCTCCAGGCCGACCTCGGGATCTCCCGCAAGGTCCTGACCGAGCGGCTGAACCACCTCGTCGAGCACGGCGTCCTGGAGCGCCGCCCCTACGACAGGCGGCCGCGCTACGAGTACGTCCTGACCCGGAAGGGCACGGAACTAGTCGACCTGCTGATGGTCATGGCCGGCTGGGGGGACCGGTGGCTCGCCGGCGAGGCCGGCCCGCCGGTGCTCTACCGCCACCACGCGTGCGGCGAGGTGAGCGCCGTCGAGCTGCGCTGCGCCCACTGCGGCGAGCCGATGCGCGCGGACGACGTCGACCTGCTGCCGGGACCGGGCGCCGCCGCCTGACCGGCGGCCGCGCCCGGTGACCCGGCCGCCGGACGAGGACCGCCGCCCCGGCGCCGGGGGAGCGGCGGGGCGGCGGTCGTAGGGGGAGGGGTGTCAGTCCGCGCAGGTGAGCGCGGCCGTGCCCCAGTCGGCGTGGTCGAAGGCGTTGCCGTCGCCGCCGTCGCCGACGGACAGGGTCAGGGTCTGCACGCCCGTGGTGTCGGCGCTGAGGTCGACCGCGGCCGCGCCGCCCTTCAGCACGCCGGTGGCGGCCAGCTGGCGTCCGTCACCGAGCACGGTGAAGGTCACGCTGCCCTTGCCCGCGTTCTCGTCGTCGACGCCGACGTGCGCCTCGAAGCGCGTGCAGCGGCCCTGGATGTCGATCGTCACCTTGGCGGTGGCGTTCATGCCCAGGCCCTTGTCGTAGACGGTCCCGCCGATGGTCAGCGGGTGCCCGTCGCCCGAGCCGGTCTCGCCGTTGGACTGGTCGCGCTCGACCGGACCCCAGCCGTTGGCCTCGGTGAGGAACGGCTGGTCGCTCGCGTAGGCCGTGCCGTGCAGCGGTATCGCCACCCGCAGGATCTGCTCGACGTGGACCGGCGGGGCGTTCCCGCCGGCCGGGTTGGCGTACTCGACCCAGACCGGCACCTCGACGGAGCCGCCCGGCTGGTCCTTGCCCACCGTCACGGTCCAGTCGCCGGTCAGCTCCTCGCCGGCGCGCAGCGAGCCGCGCGTGACGTCCTGGCCGGTCGCGGTCCAGCCCGCGGGGAGCCGGTCGCGGTCCAGCGTCATGCGCACGTGGCGAAGCGTGCCGCCCTGCGGCAGGACGAAGGAGGCGCCGACCGGCACGCTCGCGCCCGGCGCCGCGGTCGTGGACGCGGGGTCGAGCGTCAGGCTGGTGGCCGGGGCGGTGACGACCGGCTGCTCGCAGTCGGTGCGGCCCTTGGCCGCGGGGCACGCGACGGCCGCGAAGCCGCCGTTCTCGGCCGACGGCACCTCAAGGGTGTCCGCGGCGGTCACGGTCCGCACGGTGCGCTGCAGCCCGCCGTCGGTGTCACCGATGGTCTCCAGCAGCCAGCTGCCCTTGCCGAGGAAGCCCAGCGGGGCCTTCATCGTGTCGCTCGCGCCGGCCAGGA
This sequence comes from Actinacidiphila cocklensis, assembly GCF_907177275.1. GTDB lineage: Bacteria > Actinomycetota > Actinomycetes > Streptomycetales > Streptomycetaceae > Actinacidiphila > Actinacidiphila cocklensis. The sequence goes on along the minus strand of NZ_CAJSLV010000068.1, from coordinate 40,424 downwards.
TGCCGCCGACGAACCAGCGGTCCGCGCTGCGCCGGGCGATGACGGCCTGGCGGTCGCCGGCCGGCTGCTGCTCGGGGCCGCCGGAGACCAGGCGCGTCTCGTCCCAGGCGGTGGGGAGCTGTTCGAGGTAGCGCTCGGCCACCGGCTGGGCCGCGAAGCCCTCCGGCTTGTCGCCGAGGCTGGTCCAGCCGGACTCGAAGACCACCGGAAGCGCCAGCTCGCGCGCCAGGGTGTCCTTGCGGCCGGGCCGGGAGAACCAGGTCGGGGTGTAGTCCATCGACCCGACGACGTTGCGGGTGAAGGCCAGGAAGATGTCGCGCGTCGGGTTCTGGCCGTTCTCCTCGCCGCGGACCGCCTCGACGCTCGTCACCTGCGGCCAGGTGCGCTGCAGGCCACGGGGGATGGTCGCACCGTGGAAGTCGATCATGAGGTGCTGCTCAGCGGTGTCGCGCAGGATCGCGTCGTACCACTGGAAGGTGGACTGCGTGTCGGAGTACATGTAGTCGACCTTGACGCCGACCACGCCCCACGCCTTGACCTTGGGCAGCCAGGCGTCGCGCTGCGCCTGGGTGCGCAGGGCGTTCCAGTCGAACCACAGGAGGATGTCGACGCCCTTGGCCCGGGCGTACCGGACCAGCTCCGGCACCCAGCTCGCCTGCCAGCCCGCGTCGACGAGGGTGTACTCCAGGCCGTGCTGGGCCGCGTAGTCGACGAAGTCCTTCTGCCGCTCGAAGTTCCCTGGGCTCGAACCGTCGCTCAGCCAGGACCAGTCGTCCATGCCGGGCCGGATCCAGGAGGTGTCCTTGATCTTCGACGGCGGCGCCAGGTCGTCCACCAGGGTGGAGCCGACCACCGTGTCCAGGCCGCCCACGATGGCGGTGCGCCAGGGGGTGGCCAGCGGGCCCTGCGACGTCACGGGCGCGTCCTCGGCGAGGGCGACCCGGTAGGCGGAGCTGCCGTCCTGGTGGTCCAGGTGGCTGCCGGAGTAGCGGCCGTCGACGTCGGCCTCGGTCAGCAGCACGTAGCTGCCGCCGGTCTTGAACAGCGTCGGGTAGCCGAACGAGCAGGTGTCGCCGTCGCAGGTCTTCGGCTGCGCCTCGTTGGCGGCGGCCGCGGTGGTCTCGGTGCGCTCGGTCTCGTAACTGGGCTGGTACGGCTGGACCCACGCCTTGGCGTCCGCCGGCAGGTCGAACGTCGAGGCCTCCTGGGTGACGGTCACCTGGCCGGGCTCGTCCAGCAGGTAGCGGTAGGCGATGCCGTCGTCGGACACCCGCAGCACGACACCGAGCCGGGCGCCGTCCGCGCCCTGGAAGGTGAGCGTGGCCTCCCGCATGGTGGCCGAGCGGTCCAGCTGCTTGCCGGTGGTCATGCGGTACGACTCGTGGACGGTGCGCTCCCGCCGGTCGACCAGCCGCAGACCCGTCGTCAGGTCGTGTTCGTCGGTGGTGATCCCGAGTCGGCCGGGCAGCAGGACGGGGGTGCCGCCCCGCTCGACCGCGAGGTGCAGATCGCCCGCGGCGTCGAGGTCCACGTCGGCGGTCAGCCGCGCCGCGCCGGGCGCGCCGGGCCCGGTCACCGACCAGGTGCGGGAACCGTCCTGCGTGGCGGACGACGGCGCGGCGGCCGCCACGACCAGTCCGCTGCCCACCAGCGCGGCCAGTGCCACGCCGGTCACCGCCTGCCGGGTTCTTCTCTGTCGTGGTCTCATCTGCGTCCTCTGCCTCGCTCCACCAGTGCGCGCATGCGGGCCGGCTCCGGCCCCGGGCCGATTGCCGCAATCGGAACGGAACACCGCTCGAACCAACAACTTCGAACGTCGACCCGAAGGGCAACCGCTCAGATAACATCGGTCCCGCACAGAAAGCGTCAAGGGATTGGACAAACTTCGGGTGCACGAGGGGAGTTGGGGGGCGGCGCCCGGGTGTGCGCGGAACCAGGGGGGCGAAGGCCCACCGGGTCCTGGCGGAGGACTACTTGTACGTGATGTCCGACGACTTGTAGTTGCAGTAGAAGCCGTCGGGGTCCGAGCCGTTCTTCGGCGGCTCGGCCCCGGTGTTGTTGCCGATGTACTTCTGGCAGGGCACGATCTTGTGGCTGCTGTCACCGATGACGGTGATGTTGCGCAGCGAGACGGTGTCGCCGTAGTTGGTGTTGATCCCGGCGATCGCGCTGCCCTTGTAGGTGGCCTCGATGCCGTTCAGCTCGATCGTGCGCTTGTACTGCGTCGAGCAGTTGCCGCACGAGCGGACGAGCTTGCCGAAGTCCTGCACCGCGAAGTTGCTGACGACCAGCTTGCCGGCGCCGTTGAACTGCAGGACCTTGTCGGAGGCGTGCCGGGCGCCGCCGCCGGTGACGGTGTAGACGTTGGACGACGACGAGCCGCGGAAGGTCGCGGCGTCCTCGCCGACGTCCTCCCACCACACGTTCTGCAGGGTGCAACTGCCCTCGCAGTGCACGCCGTCGGCGGCGGGGGAGCCGATGATGACGTTCTTGAGCGTGGCGCCCGGCGCCAGGTCGAAGATCGGTCCCTGGTCCTCCGACTGGCCGTCGGTGCCGAGGTCGCCGGTGCCGTAGTAGCGGGCGTAGCCGTAGTCCCTGGTGCCCGAGACCGAGATGGTCGAGCCGGTGCCGTGGCTGCTGGTCGGCGTGGGCCAGGTCGCCGCCGACGCCGGCGGCAGGAAGGTCCCGGTCACCACGGCGGCGGTGGTGAGCGCGGTGGCGGAGCCGAGGCCGACGGCGAGGCGCCGGCGGGCGCGGCCTCGGCTGCCGTGCTGCCGGCGCCGCCCGTCGGGGCTGGTGCGTGGAGACATGGTGGTCGTCCTTTGTGGGGGGATGAGTCAGGTGCAGTTGCCTAGCAAGCGCTTGCCAATGAGCCATCACGGAGCGCTGTCGAAGCGCCACGGTGCCAAGAACCGTAGGACACGCCCGCCACGCGGGCAACACTTTTCGCAGGGTTCGTCTTCGCCGGGCGGCGGCCCTGTTATCCGTACAGGAAAGGGCGCTTAGTGCCCGCGCAGGCGAGCGGGGAGCGGGCGGTGAAGCGCATCGACGGATCGGCTCGCCATCGGCCGACGGTCTGGCCACAGGTGACAGTAAAGGCTTACTTTCTGATCGAGCGGCGACCGGGGTACCCAGGACGGTTGTGCAACGGGCTGGACTCTGTTCATACTGCGGAACGACGGGAGCCGGTGCCGACGCCGTACAACCAGCCCAGAGGAGCGGACCCATGGCACTCACGCGCAGAACCGCCCTCACCGCCGCGGCAGCCGGCACGGCCGCCGCCCTGGGGCTCGGAGCCGCCGGCGCGTCCCCGGCCCACGCACGCGCGGGGCGTCCAGGACGCCGCGCGCTGTACGTCTCACCCGACGGGCGGGGCGGCTTCAGCTCCGTGCAGGACGCGGTGGACGCCGTGCCGGGACCCGGCGCGACGATCGTGGTCGCCGCCGGCACCTACCGCGAGACCGTCCTGATCACCGCGGCCGCGCAGGGGCTGACGCTGCTGGGCGCGACGGGCGACCCGCGCGACGTCGTCATCGTCCACGACACCGCCAACGGCACCCCCAAGCCCACCGGCGGCACCTACGGCACCTCGGGCTCCGCCACCGTGACGACCCAGGCCGAGGGCCTCACCGTCCGCCACATCACCTTCGCCAACGACTGGTTGCGCGCCGACCACCCCGACATCACCGGCACCCAGGCGGTCGCGGTCAAGGTGCAGGGCGACCGCTCGGCCTTCCACCGCTGCCGCTTCCTCGGCCACCAGGACACGCTGTACGCCGACACCCTCGCGGCCGACGTCCTCGCCCGGCAGTACTTCGAGGACTGCTACGCCGAAGGCGACGTCGACTTCGTCTTCGGCCGCGCCACCGCCGTCTTCGACCGCTGCCGCTTCCGCACCCTGGACCGCACCGACCTGGCCGCCCCGCCCTACGGCTTCGTCTTCGCGCCCAGCACCACGGCCGCCGACCCGCACGGCTTCCTCGCCACCCGCTGCCGGATCACCAGCGCCGCCCCGGACGCCGCGTACAAGCTCGCCCGCCCCTGGGTGCCCAGCTCCGACACCACCGCCGTGCCGATGCTGACCGTACGCAACACCTGGCTCGGCGCGGGCATCGACGCCGCGGCGCCGTACGCCGACATGTCCGCCGCCCACCCCTGGCAGAGCATGCGCTTCCGCGAGTACGCCGACACCGGCCCGGGCGCGCGGGTCACCGACCCCGCCGCCCGCCCCCAACTCACCGCCGCGCAGGCCGCGTCCGCCACCCGGGAGGCCTACCTGACGGGCGCCGACGGCTGGACCCCCTGGCGGGGACACTGAGGCGGGGACGTACGACCTGAGCGAAGCGACGCAGGGAAACACACCAGGATGCCGATCCGACCCGAAGAGGGCGGCCGACGGGCAGGTGACGGTGCCGGCTGGCGGGCGACTTCACCGGCCGCGTCATCGGCATGTACGCCGCGTCCGGCACCGTCCACTTCGACCGGTTCGTCCACTTCGACCGGTTCGACCACCGGCCCGCCGGGGACTGAAAGCCCCGGGTCCGGCCACCCGTCCGGACGCGCTCGGTGGGCCGGGGCTGCGGGCTCCGGTCAGGATGGGACGCGGCGGCCTGCCCGTGCGCATCGGGCGGTCGCCGACGTCCGTCGGCCCGACCGGCAGCACGGCTGCCGTGCCGACGCCCGCGACCGAGGGAGGACCGATGACCGACACCACGTCCCCGGGCGACGCGACGGGCATCGCGGCGCAGGACGGCGCGTACGCCCGCCCGGCCGGCGCCCTCGACCTGCGCCGGGTCGGCGCCCACCCGGACAACTGGTACCCGGTCGCGCTGTCGTCGGGCGTACGGGGCAAGCCGGTGGCCGCCACCTTCGGCGGCGAGCGCATGGCGCTCTACCGCGGTGCGAGCGGTGCCGTCCACGCGCTGGAGGACCGGTGCGCCCACCGCCAGGTCCCGCTGAGCATGGGAGTGGTCGAGGGCGAGGCACTGCGCTGCTGCTACCACGCGTGGGCCTACCGCGGCGACGGCCGCATCTCGCAGATCCCGTATCTGCCCAAGGGCGTCGGCCGGCCGCCGCGCGGGGTGCGCGCCTACCCGGTCAGGGAGGCCTACGGCCTGGTGTTCGTCTTCCCCGGCGACCCGGCGCAGGCCGAGGCGACCCCGCTGCCCGACCTCCCGGAGTACAGCTCGCCGCGCCACCGGACCATGACGTACTCCCGTACGGTGCGCTGCCACTACTCCTTCATGCACGAGAACCTGCTCGACATGAACCACCAGTTCCTCCACCGCGGCGTCGTCGGCCGGCTGCGGCCGCAGCTCCTCGGCTACGAGGCGGGCGCGCGGTCGGTGGAGGCCCGCTACCTGTTCACCCACGCGGGCGGCAGGAAGAACCGCGGCGCGGGCCTGCTGGCGGCCGAGGGCATCGGCGGCTCGAACAGCGCCGACGTGATGACGATCCGCACCGAGTACCCGTACCAGACGCTCACCCTGGTCCCGGAGAAGTCCGACCACCCGGTCTTCTCCCTCTGGGTCGCCTACGTGCCCGAGGACGCCGAGCAGCGGACCTGCCACGTCTACGGCCTGCTCATGATCGAGAAGCCCCGGGTCCCGGGCGCCATGCGGCTGGCGTGGCCGCTCATCCGGCGCTTCACCGAGCGGGTGTTCGCCGAGGACCGGATGGCGGTCGAGGCCGAGCAGCGTGCCTGGGACGAGCAGGGCGAGGACCGCAACCACGAGGTCTTCCCGCTGATCCTCGACGTCCGCGAGGTGCTGCGCAGCAACGGCGTCCCGCTGAAGCCCCTCGCGCGCCCCTGCGGCTGAGCTCGGCCCCCGCCCAGGGCCGCCGCCTCCCGCGCGTGCCGCCGCGTTACCATCGCGGCGACAGACAGGGGACGCGGCAGATGGAGCACCGGACAGCGGCGGCGCGGCACGGCCGGGTGGCGATGGCCGACGTGGCGCGCGTGGCGGGGGTCTCCCCGCAGACCGTGTCACGGGCGCTGCGCGGCCACCCCAACGTGCAGGCCGGGACCCGGGCCAAGGTGCTGGCCGCCGCAGAGCAGCTGGGCTACCGCAAGAACGACGCGGCCCGGGTGCTGTCCTCCGGCCGCAGCCTCACCATCGGGGTCGTGTCGCTGCGGACCGGGTACTACTCGCGCACCAGCCTGATGTACGGCATCGAGCGGGCCGCGTCGGAGGCGGGCTTCTCCGTCGCCGCGGCCACCACCGAATCCCTGGACACCTCCGCCGTCGAGGGCGCGATGTCGCGGCTGGCCGACCAGGGCGTCGAGGGATTCGTGCTGGCGGTGCCGCTCATCCAGGTCAGCCGGCGGATCGAGCGGCTCACCGGCGCCCTGCCCACCGTGACCATCGACGGCTCGCGCACGCCCGCCACCGAGGTCGTCGCCGTCGACCAGACGCTGGCCGCCCGGCTGGCGACCCGTCACCTGCTCGACCTCGGCCACGAGACGGTCTGGCACCTGGCGGGGCCCGGGGAGTGGCTGGACGCGGCCAGCCGGCTGCGCGGCTGGCGCGACACGCTGGAGGCGGCGGGCAGGACGGTGCCGCCGCAGATCGAGGGTGACTGGTCACCGGCGTCCGGCTACCGCGGCGGGCTCATCCTGGGCAGGATTCCCGACGTCACCGCGATCTTCGCCGCGAGCGACGAGATGGCCTTCGGGGTGGTCCGCGCGCTGCACGAACTCGGCAGGCGGGTCCCGGCCGACATCTCGGTCGTCGGCGTCGACGACATCCCGCTGGCGGAGTACTGCTCGCCGCCCCTGACCACGGTGTCCCAGCCCTTCGCCGAGCTGGGCGCGCTGGCGGTGTCCCATCTGATGCGCCACCTGGCCGACCCCGCCGCGGCTCCCGCCCCCGCATCGGTGGAGCCGACGCTGGTCGTCCGCTCCAGCACCGGCCCCGCAGGCCCGGGGGCGTGAAGGGCCGCCCACCGGTGGCGGGCGGCCCTGTTCCGCGTCGGTGACGGGGTGTCAGTTCTGTTGCTGGCTCGGCATGTGCTGGGTCGCACCGGGACGGGCGGGCATGGGCTGGGTCGCGGCGGTGGCCTGGGCGGCCAGGTTGGCCGCCGTGGTGGAGGCGTCGAACTGCGGGTTGGCCGGGGCCGGTTTGCGGTCGTGCAGGTGCAGCGCCCCGGAGAAGTCACCGAAGGTGCGCCGCCGCCACTTGCTGATCGGCGTGAACGTCACAGGACCGTGGCCCGACAGGCCGCCCGCCGCGGTGATCGTCTCGACGAACTGCAGCCCCGAGGTGTGGTCGGAGACCTCGGAGAAGATCCGGCCGCCCACGGTCCACGGGGACACGATGATGCACGGCACCCGGAAACCGGCGCCGACCGGCAGCCCGCCGCCGGGCGTGCCCTTCGGGGAGGGCAGTGTCACGAACTCCTCGGGGTACTTGCGCTGGTCGGGGACCGGCGGCGGGACGTGGTCGAAGAAGCCGTCGTTCTCGTCGTAGTTCAGGACGAAGACCGTCGAGTTCCACAGCTCCTCGTTGGCGGCCAGCGCCTCCAGCTTGGAGGCGAGGTACTGCGCGCCGGCGGCGGGCAGGTTCGGCGGGTGCTCGTCGGCCTCGCTCGGCATGAACAGCCAGGACACGTCGGCGAGTACGCCGTTGGCGCAGTCCTCCTCGAAGGCGAGCGCCGGGTCGGCCGCCGGGGTCGGGCTGGTCGCGTTGCCGACCTGCCCGGGGGCGCCGGTGCCGTACAGCGTGCCGCCGGTCATGACGGAGTTGTACAGCGCGACCGGCAGGGTCGCCTTGTCCTTGAAGTTGGCGAACCAGCCGAAGACGTTGAAGCCGCTGGTCGCGCCGGAGAAGTACGTCTTGACGCTGTAGCCGGCGCTGTGCAGGATCTCCGCGGCCGACGGGTAGGTCAACGCGTTGGGCGTGACCGTCTCCAGGCAGGGGCCGCCGAACGTGCCCTGCGGGTCGTTGGTGCCCGACATCCACACCAGCCGGTTGGGGTCCGTCGGGCCGAGGACCGAGCAGTGGTAGTTGTCGAGCAGCGTGAAGGACTCGGCGAGCGCCCAGTGGAAGGGGATGTCCTCCCGGGTGAAGTAGCCCATCGTGTACGACCCGTTGACCTGGCCGTCCGAGGCGAGGTGGGTGGTCAGCCAGCCGTCCATCGCGCCGTTGTTCCACGAGGCGTGCTGGTCGCGCCAGTCGTGCGACAGCGAGGGGATCGCGGCGGCGCCGGTGGTGATGGTGGACATGTGGAAGGGCTCCAGGTAGCCGTCCGGGTTGGCCGGATCGGGCTGCTGGAAGACGGAGTTGCCGTTCGGCAGCCGGATCGCGGTGCGGTCGCTGAAGCCGCGCGCGCCGGGGAAGGTGCCGAAGTAGTGGTCGAAGGAGCGGTTCTCCATCATCACGTACACGACGTGCTTGATGTCGGAGAGGCTGCCCTTGGACGGGCTTGCGGTCGCGGCCCGCGCGAGGCTCTCCGGCAGCACGCCGGCCATGCCGGCGGCGCCGGCGAGTGCCGCCGCGGTGCTGACGAACCGGCGCCGGGAAAGGCCCGGACGGGAGGAATCGGTGGTGCTCATCGTCTCTCTTCTTCGTCTCGTGGGGCCGGGTCAGGACGTCGCGGGGGCCACCGGCCCCGCCGCGGCGCCGGGGCGCGCGACGCCGAGTACCTGCGCGACGGCGTTGTTGTGCGTGTCCGCGATGTAGAGGAAGTTCGTGGCCGGGTCGACGGCCACCGCCTGCGGGGTGTGCAGCTTCGAGGCGGCCGGGGCCGCGCCGCTGCTCTCCCCGCCGGGCAGGGCCGAGGAGTTCACCACGGTCGTGATGATCCCGTCCGGGGTGATCTCGCGGATCGCGTTGTTGAAGGTGTCGGCCACGAAGAGGTCTCCCGCACCGTCGACGGCCACCCCCTGCGGGTCGTTGAGCTGCGCGGCGGTCGCGGCGCCGCCGTCGCCGGAGAAGCCGCCGAGTCCGTCGTGCGCCCGGCCTGCCGCGTAGTTGCCCGCGACCGTGGTGATGACCCCGGTCCTGGCGTCCACCCGGCGGATCACGTTGTTGGCCGAGTCGGCGATGTAGAGGTTGCTCTTCGCGTCGAGCGCGAGGCCGGTCGGCTGGTTGAGCCGGGAGAGCGCGGCAGGCCTTCCGTCGCCGGAGTACCCGGCGCCGCCGGTGCCGATCACCCCGATGACGAGCTGCTTCGGGGACACCACGAGCACCCGGTTGTTGTGGGTGTCGCAGATGTAGACGTTCTTCGCCGCGCTGACCGCGACCGCACCCGGGTGGTCCAGCTGGACCGAACGGGCGCTCAGGGACAGCCTGCTGCCCGCGGTGCCGCTGCCCGCGAAGCGCTGGATGACGCCGCCTGCCGTGACCTCGCGGACGACGTTGTCGCCGCTGTCGGCGATGAAGACGTTGCCGTCGGCGTCCACCGCGGTGCCGGCCGGCTGGTACATCGTGGCCGCGTCGGCCTTGCCGCCGTCGCCCTTCTCGCCCGAGCCCTCCAGGTCGCCGGCCAGGATCGAGGTGCCGCCGTCCCGCAGCCTGGCGACCACGTTGTCACCGGTGTTCGACACGTAGACCGAGCCGCTGAGCACGGACAGGCCCGCCGGGCGGTAGAGCGAGCCAGGGGTGACGTTGGGGACGACCGCGCCGGAGCCCGGGTCCACATGGGTGCCCGCGTCGTCGCCCACCGAGGTGTAGTGCATCGTCTGCAGGATCGGTCCTGACGGTGCCGCGCTCGAACCGATCGTCAGGTTGACGTCGTCGGCGGTGCCGTCGCTGTTCGCGCCGCTGCTGACGCCGACCGTGGCGATCGTGACCAGCACCTTCTCGGTGCCGTTCGGCACGGTGCCGTGCCAGGCCTGGTGGACCAGGCTGGAGATGTTGTTGCGCTGGCCCGCGGTGACCGGGCCGATGACCGCGGTGCCGACGGTGGCGCCCTTGGCGTCCTGGAACGCGGCGGTGACGGTCGCGTAGTCGCTCTGCGTGGAGTAGCCGCCGAGGTCGCCCGACAGGCTGAAGGGCTGGCCGTCGGTGTCCAGCGCACTGACGTCGATCGACTGGATGCCCGAGGTGGTGACGCCCGGGATCGAGACGGTGCTGGGGTTGGTGCCGCCGTAGAAGACCCGGCTGCCGGTCACCCCCGGGTACGTCGAGGTGCGCGACTCCTGCGTGCCGTCGGGCGGATTGAGCGGCGAGGTGCTGGTCCAGCAGTCGGCGACGGTCTGGTCGTCGCCCAGCGGGGCGCCCAGCGCGGTCGCGGCGGTCCAGTCCTCGGCGCCGGGGTTGGCGATCAGGTTGGCGTTCAGCGCCGGGGTGACCTGGTCGGCGGCCGGGCAGGGCGCGGTGTAGCTCTGGCCCGCGGCCTTCAGACCGATCGTCAGGTTCAGGTTGTCGGCCGCGCCGTCGCTGTCGGCGCCGCTGTCGACGGCCACCGTGATGATGGTGACCAGGACCTTCTTGGTCCCGGGCGGGACCACGCCGTAGGTGCCGTCGGTCAGCAGCTCGGAGGTGCCGCCGCGCTGGGCGGTGGTGGCCGGGCCGATGCCCGCGGTGCCCAGGCTCGCGCCGCCGGCGTCCTGGAAGGTCGCGACGACCTGCGCGTAGTCGCTCTGCGTCGAGTAGCCGCCGACCTCACCGGTCAGCTTGAACGGCTGGCCGTCCGGCTTCAGGGAGCTGACGTCGATCAGCTGGGTGCCGGTGGTGACCACGCCCGCGACCTGGACGGTGCCGGGGTTGGTGCCGCCGTAGAAGACCCGCCCGCCGGTCACCCCCGGGTACGTCGACGGGCGCGACTCCTGTGTGCCGTCCGGTGCGTTGAGCGGGGAGGTGCTGGTCCAGCAGTTCGCGACGGTCCGGTCGTCGCCGTCGGGCGCGCCGAGCGCGGTGGCGTCGGTGAAGTCCTCGGCCCCGGGGTTGGCGATCAGGTTGGCGTTCAGTGCCGGGGCGACCTGGTCGGCGGCCGGGCAGGGCGCGGTGTAGTGCTGGCCGCTGCTGCCCGAGGCGATGGTCAGGTTCAGGCTGTCGGCCCGGCCGTCGATGCCGTAGCCGGCGCTGACACCGGTCGACGCGACCGTGACCACGACCTTGGCGGTGCCGGCCGGTACGGTGCCGACCGCCGCCTCGGGGACGAGGCTGGTGACGCTGCCGCGCTGGGCGGCGTTGACCGGGCCGATGGCCGCGGAGCCCAGGGCGGCGCCCTGCGCGTCCTGGAACGCGGCGGTGACCGTCGCGTAGTCGGCCTGGGTCGTGTACCCGCCGATCGCACCGGTCAGCGTGAACGACTTCCCGCCCGCGTCCAGCGCGCTGACGTCGATCATCTGGGTGGCCGTCGTGGTGACGCCCACGACCGAGACCTGCGGGGACTCGTAGTCGTAGCCGCCGTAGAAGGTGCGGCCGCCGGACTGGCCGGGAGTCGACGACGCGTACGACTCCAGGACGGCGCCCGGCGCGTCCATCGGGGAGGACGCCTCCCAGCAGTCCGGGACGTACTGCGTGTCACCGGCGGGTGCGCCGAGGTCGGTGACCGCCGTGAAGTGCTCGGCGCCGGGGTTGGCGATCAGGTTGCTGTCCAGCGCGGGGCTGACCGCGTCCGCGGCCGGGCACGCGGCGGAGTACCGCTGGCCGGTGCTCGCCGCCGCGGCCGACCCGCCCCCGTTGTCCGCTCCCACCAGGCCGAACGCCGTCGCGGCCGCGGCGATCGCCGCCACAGCCGCCCAGCGGGCCTTCTTCTGAAGTCTCATGATCCATATTGATGTACAGGGCAACGGATGCGATGAGGACCGTTCCTTTCCGGCGGTTGACGCCCGCGTGAACAATCGTCATGTACACGTGTGAATCAGGGGAGTTCGGCCCGATCGGTCCCCAGGTCCGGTCCCGGACGCGGCAGGTCCATCCGCGCGAGCCGCGCCGGGTTCGTCACCACCGTCATCTCGGTGATCCGGCCGCCGGCGACGGTGAACGCGAGGACCGCCAGCGGCGTGCCGTCCGTACGCCAGGAGACGACCCCCGGCCGCCCGCCGACCAGCACCGCCCGCCCGCCGCCGGCCGCACCCGCGGACAGCTTCGCGCCGCCGGCCACCGCGGTGGCGCCGAGGGTGACCACCACCCCCGCGGGGGAGTCGACGGTCAACCGCACCTCGGGGTCGAGCACCCGCAGCAGCCCCTCGAAGTCGCCGCGGCGGGCCGCCGCCAGGAAGGCCGTGACCACTTCGCGCTGCTCCCGCCCTGCGCCCGCCGGCCGCTCGGCCGCCCGCACCTTCTTGCGGGCGCGGCTGGCGAGCATCTTGGCGGCGGCCGTCGACTTGCCGAGGATCCGGCCGATCTCGTCGAACGGCACCGCGAACAGGTCGTGCAGCACGAACGCCAGCCGCTCGCTCGGCCCCAGCGCGTCGAGGACCACCAGCAGCGCGAGCCCGACCGACTCGGCGAGCGCCGCGTCGTCCTCGGGACCCGGACCGCCGCCGGGCGTCACCGCCAGCTCGGGCAGCCGGACGTCGTAGGACACGTCCGGCCGGGTCCTGCGCGACCGCAGGACGTCCAGGCTGATCCGCCCGACCACGGTGGTCAGCCAGCCGGCCAGGTTGCCGATCTCCGCCGGGTCCTGGCGGCAGAGCCGCAGCCAGGCGTCCTGGACCGCGTCCTCGGCGTCGGCGTGCGAGCCGAGCATGCGGTAGGCGACCGCGCGCAGCCGCTCGCGCTGCGCCTCGAACACCTCGGCCACCGGGTCTGCCGGGCTGCTGTCGGACATCGGGTTACCTTCCTGCGATCGGCTCCGTCATGGGTGATGACGGCCCCGGACGGGGCCAGGTAACCGATGAAGGAGCAGGACCGATGCAAGCACGTACGAACAGCGCGCCGAGCCCCGACCTGATCACCGCGATCCAGCACCTCCACAAGGCGATCGGCGACGGCGGCGTCGCCCCGGGCCTGCTCTCGCTCGTCCACCTGCGCGCCAGCCAGATCAACGGCTGCAGCCCGTGCGTTTTCGCCGCGGTCGAGTCGGCGCGGAAGCTCGGCGAGAGCGAGGAGCGGCTGCACCACGTGGTCGCGTGGCGCGACACCCCCTTCTTCACCGACGAGGAGAGGGCCGCACTCGCGCTGACCGAGGCCGCCACCCGGCTCCAGGACGGCGCGGCGGGGGTGACCGACGAGATCTGGGACACCGCCGCCGCCCACTTCGACCCGAAGCAACTGTCCGCCATCACCCTGGAGATCGCGACGACCAACTTCTTCAACCGGATCAACCGCACGATCGGCGAGCAGGCCGGAAAGACCTGGTGAGCACGGGCCGGCGCGGCCCCCGCAGCCGCGGGGCACGTGCCGGCCGCCCGCGGCGGACCGGACTCGGCACCGGGACGCCCACCGACCGGTCGACCACCGCTCCTTCCCCCAGGGTTCACTGCGTGCTCCAGGCGGTGTCACCCGCGCTCCTCGGTCGGTCCTTTGGATCAGTGCGCGCCCTCGGCGGAACCGGGGGCGGCGGGGGCGCCGCCTCCGCGTCCCTACCAGCCGAGGTGCACCTGAGACCGAGGGTCCTGAGCCACCGGTGTACGAGGCCGCTGTTCGCGGTGCTCGCCGCCGCGACCGTGGTGGCGGCCGGACCGGCCGCCGCGTTCGCCGACGGAGCGCATCCGCACGACCAGGCCCGACCTGATCGTCCTCAACGGCGACATCACCGACCGCGGCCTGCCGCAGGACCTCGCGCTGGCCCGCAAGGTGCTCACCGACGCCGGGTGCGACCTCATCCCGGTCGGTCAGGAGCCGGCCGCGGACAGCACGCCGGACCCGGCGGCCGGTTCGGTCCCGTGCTACTACGTGCCGGGCAACCACGAGTCGTACGGCCTGAACAACGTCCGGTCCGACCTGACGGACTTCACCGGCGAATTCGGGCAGCCGTACCGGACGTTCGACCACAAGGGCACCCGGTTCATCCTGCTCGCCAGCTCGCTGGGGTCGCTGCGCGGCACCGCATGGGACCAGCTGCCGATGATGCAGCAGGCGCTCGCCGACGCCAGGAAGGACCCCTCGGTGCACAACGTCCTGGTCTTCGCCCACCACCCGGTGGACGACCCGGCCGAGACCAGGTCCAGCCAGCTCGGCGACCGCGACGAGGCCGCACTCGTGGAGAAGATGCTCACCGACTTCAGGAACGGCACCGGCAAGGGCGCCGCGACGGTCGGCTCGCACGCCCAGATCGCCGACGTCCACCGCGTCGAGGGCGTCCCGTAGGTGGTGCTGCCCTCGTCGGGCAAGGACCCGTACGGCACCCCGGACCGGGGCGGTTTCACCGGGTGGGTCGACTGGTCCGTCGACGCGGGCCTGGGCGCGGGCCGGCAGTGGCTGGAGGGCGACGTGCGCGCCTTCGCGCAGTCCGTCACGCTCGACGCGCCCGGCTCGCTGCGGGTGGGCGGGACGGCGCAGCTGTCCGGCAGCATCGTGCAGCCCGAGGGCGTGTCGGCGGGCACCCGGGTGGTGCCGCCGCGCTACCCGATGTCGGTGGACTGGGGCGGCTCGTCGAGCCTGGCCGTCGGCAGCGGGAAGCAGGCGGTCGAGGAGGCCCGCCGCAAGGGCAAGGTCGCGATCCACGACCCGCTGACCCGGACGCTCACCGCGCTGCGCCGCGGCTCGGTGACCGTGACGGTGGCGAACGACTCGATGCGCGCCTACACCGGCGCCGACTCGCTCGCGCCGGTCACGGCCTCTCGGACCATCACGGTCGGCTGACTGCGACTGCGACTGCGACTGCGACCGCGACTGCGACCGCCACCGCCGCCACAGCGACCGCCGCCTGACGCCGCGGCAGGACCGAGGGCGGGCACGTACCCCGTGCCCGCCCTCGGCGCCGTCCGGCGCCGCGCCGATGGCGTGCGGATCGCGCCGGCGTACCGGCCCGTGCGCCCGGTGGCGGAAAGTCGCGACGGCGCGCGGAGTTGATGCCGACAACGCCTGATATACGCGCCCTGTCACTCACTCATCGTATGCGGGATGATACGGAGTGCAGTCATCGGAGGAGGGGGTACGCGATGGCGGTCGACGAGACGGGCCATGCGGTCGTGGTGGGGGCCGGGGTGTCCGGGTTGCTTGCGGCCCACGCGCTGGCCCGGCGGTTCGAGCAGGTCACGGTCGTCGAACGGGACGCGGTCACCGACGGGCCGGCGGAATTCCGGGCCGGCGTACCGCAGTCGAGGCATGTGCACATCCTCTGGTCGCGCGGCCTGCAGGCCCTGGAAGAGCTGGTGCCCGGGGTCGGCGCGGACCTCGAAGCGGCCGGGGCGGCCGTCATCGACGCCCCCTCGCAGATGCGCTGGCTCTCGCCCGCGGGCTGGTTCGCGGGCGTGCCGGGCGCGCGCTACCTGTCCGTCTCGCGCGAGGTGCTGGAGTCGACGCTGCGGCGCAGGATCGTCGACCGGTCGGCGGTCACCCTGATGAGCCGCCAGGAGGCGACCGGCCTCCTCCCGGCGCCGGGCGACACGGCGGTCAGCGGCGTACGCCTGCGCGAACGCGGCGGCGGGCGGGAGTCCACACTGCCGGCGTCCCTGGTGGTGGTCGCCACCGGCCGCAGCTCCCGCACCGCCGAATGGCTGCTGCGGCTCGGCTACCCGGTGCCCGCCCCGGAGCGCGTCGACGCCCATCTGGGCTACTCCTCCCGCTACTACCGGCGCCCGGTCGCCGGCGGCCCCTGGCGGGCGATGTACCTGCAGGGCAATCCCGAGGTGCCGCGCGGCGGGGTGATCGTGCCGATCGACGGCGACAGGTGGCTGGTCACGCTGATCGGGCAGGGCGAGCACCAACCGCCGGTCGAGGAGGGCGCCTGGCTCGCCTTCGCCTCGTCGCTGCGCTCGCCCGAGCTGTCCGCCGCGCTCGACGGCGCGGAGCCGCTGACGGACGCGGTCGCCTTCCGGGCGACGGCGAACGAGTGGACGCACTTCGAGCGCGCCAAGCGCTGGCCGCGCGGCCTGGTGGTGACCGGGGACGCGCTGTGCCGCTTCAACCCCGTCTACGGGCACGGCATGACGGTCGCGGCGCTCCAGGCCCAGGCCATCGCGGAACAGGCCGCGGGGCGCGAGCCCGCCGAGATCGCCGCGCGGGCGCGCGAGACGCAGCGGGCCGTCGCGCGCTGCGTCAAGGCGGCCTGGCTGATCGCCACGGGTGAGGACGCCCGCTATCCGGGCACCGACGGGCCGAAGCCCGGCAGGTTCGGCCGGCTGCAGCAGGACTACCTGGCACGGGTGCTGGTCGCCGCCAACACCGACCCGGTGGCGTGCGAGGCGTTCTTCGCGGTGCTCTCGCTCAACCGCCGCCCCGAGGCGCTGCTGACGCCCCGGGTCGCGGTACGTGCCACCCGCCGCCGGGCGTGACCTCCGCCCGCGGCGGCGGGCGGCGGCCTCGTAGGGCGGGCGGCGGCCTCGTAAGGTGGGCGGCGGGAGAAGTCCGCCGACCCGCCCGGAGGCGCCGTGCAGCACCCGTTGATGACGTTGAGCGCGATCACCCTCGACTGCCCCGACCCGCCGGCGCTCGCCGCCTTCTACCAGCAGGCGACCGGCCTCGAACCGCATCCGAAGAGCGACGCCGGATTCGCCGGGCTCACCAGCGGGGACGGCCTGTTCATCGGCTTCCAGCGGGTCGACGGCTACCGGGCGCCGCAGTGGCCGGGCCAGACGGTGCCCCAGCAGTCGCACCTGGACTTCACGGTCGACGTCGACCTCGACGAGGCCGAGGCCCGGCTGCTGGCGCTGGGCGCGGGCAAGCCCGAACCCCAGCCGGACGACGCGAGGTTCCGCGTCCTCACCGACCCGGCCGGGCACCCCTTCTGCATCGTCAGGGCACCCGGCGGCTGACGCCCGCTCCCGGCGTCCGGCCCACCGCGTGTGTCCGTCCGGTGCCGGCCGGCGCCGCGTAGCGCCCCAGCTCGGGCACCGCCCGCACGATCACCGCCACGGCCAGCACCGTCAGCAGCCCGCCGGCGCAGATCGCCGGCCGCGCGCCGAAGGCCGAACCGGCCGCGCCGTGCAGCAGGTTGCCGATCTGCGGCCCGCCGATCGTGACGACGGTGAGCGACCCCTGGACGCGACCTCGCAGGGCGTCGTCGGTGAGGGACTGGGTGAGGGCGTTGCGGAACGTGCTCAGGACGAAGTTCACCGCGCCGCCGAGCGCGAGGGCCGCCAGCGCGAGCCACAGGACGGGGGCGAGGCCGAGCAGGACGACGCAGGCACCCCACGCGGCCGCGGCCGCCGCCAGCAGCGCGCCGTGGCGCCGGGCGCGGGTGAAGGTGCCCGACAGCAGGCCGACCGCGAAGACCCCGGCCGGGTAGGCCGCGTAGAGCAGGCCGAGGGCCGGACCGCCGCCCTCCGCCCGGCCATAGGCGCGCTGGGCCAGCTCGGGGAAGAGGGCGACCGGCATGCCGAGGACCATCGCCGCGAGGTCCACCGCCAGCACCGCCATGAGCAGCCGGCTGGCCGCCAGGTGGCGGAAGCCGCCCAGCAGCCGGCCCAGGACGGAGCCGGCCTGGCGGGAGCGCGCCGCCGCCCGGGGCGGCAGCGGCGGCAGCCTGACGACGGCCCACAGCACCGCCAGCAGCGCGACGGCGTCGAAGAGGTACAGCATGCCGAGCCCGGTCACCGGGATCAGGACGCCGGCCAGGACGGGACCCAGGATCGACCCGGCGTAGCGGACCAGCGAGCCGAGGCTGACGGCCGCGGGCAGCATCTCGGCGGGGACGAGGCGCGGCACCGCGGCGCCCATCGTCGTCATGATGGCGCCGAAGGCCAGCCCCTGGCAGGCCACCAGCACCAGCAGCACGGGAACCGAGCGCCCGCCGAGGGCCGCCTGGGTCCACAGCCCCGCGTACGTCAGCGCCAGCCCGCAGTGGGCGACCAGCAGCACCGTACGCCGATCCCGCGCGTCCGCCGCGGCGCCCGCCCACAGCGCCGCCACGACCAGTGCGACCAGCGACACCGCGGCGGACAGGCCGACGACCGCCGACGACCCGGTCACCGTGAACAGCTGCGTCGGGACGGCGACCACGCTGAACGAACCGCCCACCGCGCCGACCACGGACGCCACCCACAGCCGCCGGAAGGCCGGCACGGCCAGCGGGCGCCGGTCGACGGTGTACGTGCCGCGGAACCTGAACCCCACCGCGCTCACCGCCCGTTGCCGCCGACGTGGCCGGCGCCAGGACCGGCCGGCGCCTCCAGGGCGACCACCTCCGCGACCACGCAGGCGACGTTGTCGGGCGCACCGGCGGCGTACGCCCGCGCGAGCAGCGCGTCGAGCGCCTGCCGCGGACCGTCGGCACCCGCCAGCAGCTCGCGCAGCACACCGTCGGGGACGACCGTGGACAGGCCGTCGGAGCACAGCAGGTAGCGGTCGCCGGCCGCGGCCGCGTGCAGCGACAGATCGGGCCTGGCCGCGCCGGTCCCGCTCAACGCCCGTACCAGCAGCGCCCGCTGCGGATGGGAGGCGGCCTCGTCCGCGGTCAGCCGGCCCTCGTCGACGAGCCTTTGCACATAGGTGTGGTCATGGGTGATCCGGAACAGCTCACCGCCGCGTACGAGATACGCCCTGGTGTCGCCGATGTGCACCAGTGCGAGCTGCGAACCCGACCACAGCAGCGCGGTCAGCGTGGTGGCCGCCGCACCGGCGGCCGTCGAGGCGGCGATCTCCGCGATCGTGCGGTCCGCGGTGTCGACGGCGTCGGCGAGAGCGCCCAGCAGGTCGCCTGCCGGCACCGCCAGGGTCTCCAGCGGCCGGAGCGCGGCCACGGCCGCCGCGCTCGCGCGGTCGCCGGCCGCACCGCGGACCCCGTCGGCCACCGCGAGCAGCCGGGGGCCGGCGTACGCGGTGTCCTCGTTGCTGGTGCGCAGCAGCCCCGACTCCGACCGTGCGGCGTAGCGGATGCCGAGCACGGCGGGAGCCGCGCCCACCGGACTGCCGCTGCCCGTCAGGTAGTCGACGAGGAAGGTGGCCAACTGCCCGCGTGCCGCGGTCTCCGCCTGCACCTGCCGCCAGTAGTCGCTGATCTCCTCGGCGGCGGCTGCCGCCGGCAGGCCGCAGACCCGCCGTACGCGCGCCAGCGGCATGCCCAGGCGCCGCAGCCAGGCGATCAGCCGGGCCTGCTCCAACTGCTCGGGATCGTAGTAGCGGTAGCCCGACTCGCCGTCCACCAGGGCCGGTTGCAGCAGGCCCAGCTCGTCGTAGTGCCGCAGCGCCTTCGGCGACAGCCGCGCGGCCCGCGCGAACGCCCCGATCGTCAGCAGTTGCCGCACGGCTCCTCCTCGCCCCGGCCGCCGTGACCGGTGCGGACAAGGCTGCCGCTTCCCCCAAGGTGAAGGTCAAGCACGCGCGCCGCGGCCCCGGTCGGAACCGGGGCCGCGGCGCGGGGGTCGGTCGGCGGCTCAGTGGCCGTAGCCCCAGGTGGGCTTGTCCGAGGGCGGGCAGGAGGTCGGCGAGGTCGTGGCGGTGTGGTGGGCGCGGTCGTGGGCGCACCGGTGGCGGCCGTCCCCAACTGCCGCTCCAGCCGACGACACGTGACATTTTGAGTTTTCTTGTGAGTATCATTGACGCAAGGACAAACAGAAAACAACACTGTGCGCCAACCTCCTTCATGAAGGGTTGGCAACCATGCTCCACGTAATGACCCACGCGCGAAGACTCGCTCCGCTGTGGGTAGTTGCCCTCCTGGCCGCGCTGCTCACGATGAGCACCTCGGCCGCCCACGCGGCCCCCGACACCTCGGTGACGGTGGACGGGGCGCAGGGCGGGCGTACGTTCGACGGGATCGGGGCGATCAGCGGCGGTGGCGGCAACTCCCGCCTGCTGACCGACTATCCGGCGGCCCAGCAGTCGCAGATCCTCGACTACCTGTTCAAGCCGGGCTACGGCGCGAACCTGCAGCTGCTGAAGATCGAGATCGGTGGCGACGCGAACTCCACCGACGGCTCGGAGCCGTCGATCGAGCACGCCCGCGGCACGGTCAACTGCAACGCGGGCTACGAGTTCTGGCTCGCCGAGCAGGCCAAGGCCCGCAACCCGAAGATCGGCCTGTACGGCCTGGCCTGGGCGGCACCGGGCTGGATCGACGGCGGCTTCTGGTCGACCGACACCATCAACTACCTGATCTCCTGGCTCGGCTGCGCCAAGCAGCACGGCCTGCCGATCAGCTACCTCGGCGGCTGGAACGAGCGCGGCCACGACGCCGGCTGGTTCGTCCAGCTGCGCGCGGCCCTGGACAAGGCGGGCTACTCCGGTGTGCAGCTGGTGGCCGACGACTCGGGCTGGGGCGTGGCCGACGACATGGCCAAGGACAAGGCGTTCAACGACGCCGTGTCCATCATCGGGACGCACTACTCGTGCGAGGGCGGTGACGGCGGCAACGCGAACACCTGCTCCAGCACCCAGGCGGCCAAGGACAACGGCAAGCCGCTGTGGGACAGCGAGAACGGATCGCAGGACATGAACACCGGTGCGCCCGCGCTGATCAGGGCGATCACCCGCGGCTACATCGACGCGAAGATGACCAGCTACTTCAACTGGCCGCTGATCGCCGCGATCTACCCCAACCTGCCCTACAGCACGGTGGGCCTGGCGACCGCGGGCTCCCCCTGGTCGGGCAACTACACCATCGGCACCAGCACCTGGGCCACCGCCCAGGTCACGCAGTTCACCGAGCCCGGCTGGAAGTTCATCGACTCCGCGTCCGGCTACCTCGGCGGCAGCGAGTCCAACGGCACCTACGTCAGCCTGAAGTCGCCGAACGGCAAGGACTACTCCACGATCGTGGAGACCACCACGGCGCAGACCGCGCAGACGGTCAACCTGCACGTCACCGGCGGCCTGTCCACCGGCGCCGTGCACGTGTGGGCCACCCAGGTCAACAGCCCCGGCGCGGCCACGAACCTGGTCCGGCAGCAGGACATCACGCCGGTCGACGGCTCGTACTCGCTGACCACCGAGCCCGGCTGGGTCTACACCCTGACCACCACCACAGGACAGGGCAAGGGCACCGCCACCCCGCCGGCCGCACACGCGCTCGCGCTGCCTTACACCGACAACTTTGACAACGATGTCAGCGGCACCGAGGCGCGCTACCTGTCCGACATGCAGGGCTCCTTCGAGGTCCAGAAGTGCGCGGCCGGCCGCGATGGCCAGTGCCTGCAGCAGATGGCCGCGGTCAAGCCCATCGAATGGCAGGACGACTCCGACGCCTTCACCCTGGTCGGCGACACCACGTGGAAGGACTACCGGCTGCAGACCGACGTGGAGCTGGCCAAGCCCGGCGCGGTCGAGCTGATCGGGCGGGCCGGCACCCAGAACCGCCCGCAGTCCCACCAGCAGGGCTACTTCTTCCAGATCAGCGACACCGGCGCCTGGACGATCTTCAAGAGCGACGCGAACGGGCACCGCACCGTGCTGACCCGCTCGGCCACCGCGGCGCTGGGCACCGGCAAGTGGCACCGCCTGGCGCTGTCCTTCAGCGGCACGGCGATCACCGCCTCGGTCGACGGCAAGGACGTCGGCACGGTCAACGACGCGAGCTACTCCGCGGGTCTCGGCGGCCTGGGCATGACCCACTACGCCACCGACCAGTTCGACAACCTGTCCTTCCAGGCGACCCGCGACCGGCAGCCCTCGGCCGGCCTTGCCGTCGCCGCCTCGCCGGCCAGCGTCGAGCGCGGCAGGCCCGTGACGGTCACCACCACGGTGTCGGTCCCGCGGGGCGCCAAGCCCGCGGAGGGCGTCAACGTCAGCCTCACCGCACCCGGGTTCACCTTCGACAGCCAGCCGCAGGTGTTCGGCGAGGTCCAGCCCGGCCACAGCGTGGTGGCCACCTGGGAGCTGACCGCACCGACCGACAAGCCGTCCACGGTCGGCATCACCGCCACGGCCACCTTCGCCCAGCAGGGCGTGGCGCAGTGGCTGCGCCAGGACGCCCAGGTATCGGTGGTCAACCCGCCGCCGCCGTCCGGCGTCAACGCCGTCAGCGACCTGGACTTCGTGACGTCGACCAACGGCTGGGGACCGGTCGAGCGCGACCTGTCGGTCGGCGGTACGAACGCCGGCGACGGCGGGCCGCTCACCATCAACGGCACGGTCTACCCCAAGGGCCTGGGCACGAACTCGATCAGTGACGTCACGATCTACCTCGGCGGCAACTGCTCGAAGTTCACCTCGACGGTCGGCAACGACGCCGACGCCGGCGGTGGCGGCTCGATGACCTTCACCGTGCTCGGCGACGGCAAGAAGCTCGCCGCCAGCAGCACGATCAGGGGCAACGACCCGGCCCAGCAGATCAGCGCGGACCTGACGGGCGTCCAGATGCTCGACCTCGTCGTCGGCGACGCCGGGGACGGCAACGCCTACGACCACGGGGACTGGGCCACGCCCACCCTGACCTGCTCCGGCTGACACGGATCAGGCCGCCGCGGTGAATCCGCCCTCGGCTCGCCCTCACTCTGCCCGCACCGCGCGCAGGTTGGGGGAGGAGCCGAGGGCGGACGGGTGACGGGGTGCGGTGGAGTGGCGGACGACGAGTTCGGGTTCGTGGAGGAGTTCTTTGGGGGTGGGGTTGGTGCCGTTGATCTGGTTGGCGAGGAGGGTGACGGCGGCGCGGGACATGGCTTCGATGGGTTGGCGCAGGGTGGTCAGGGGTGGGTCGGTGTAGTTCATGAAGGCGGAGTCGTCGTAGCCGACGACGGACAGGTCGTGGGGGACGGTGAGTCCTTGCCGTCGGGCGGCGCGGATGGCGCCGAGGGCGAGGACGTCGCTGCCGCAGATCAGTGCGGTGATACCGGTGGCCAGCAGTTCGGTGGCCACGGCCTGGCCGCCCTCGAAGGAGAAGAGGGCGTGGCCGATGGGGTGGGTGGCGGGGGAGCCGGCGCTGCGGTGGGCGAGCGCGGTGAAGGCGGCGGCCTTGCGGCGCGAGGGGGTGTGGTCGGCGGGGCCGACCATCAGCCCGATCCTGGTGTGGCCCAGCGACGCCAGGTGCGCGTAGGCCTGCTGGACCGCCGCCACGTCGTCCGTCGACACCTGCGGAAAGCCGATCGGCGGGGACGTCCTGCGGTCCTGGGCCTGCGCGGCACCCCGGTCCGCCGGGCGGGCGGCGTACCCCGCGGTACGCACGCCCGCCCGGCCCTCGGAGGCGGCGGGCCGGTCGCGCTGCCGGGCCGCCTGGATCGCCGCGGAGTCGACCGCGGCGTTGAGCAGCACGACCGGGACGCCCCGCTGGAGCAGGGTGCCGTACTCGTCGGTGCTCAGCCCGCCGCAGAAGATGACGCCGGAGACCTGCTGGTCCAGCAGCATCGTCACGTACTCCGCCTCGGTGAGGCCGCCCGCGGTGCGGGTGCAGAGCACGGGTGTGAAGCCGAGCTGCACCAGCGCACCGCCGGCGACCTCCGCCAGCGCCGGGAAGATCGGGTTCTGCAGCTCGGGCAGCACCAGACCCACCAACCGCGCCCGGACCCCCCGCAGTTGCGTGGGCCGCTCGTAGCCCAGCACATCGAGCGCCGTCAGCACCGCCTGCCGCGTCGCGTCCGACACCCCGGGCCGGCCGTTCAAAACCCGGCTCACCGTCGCCTCGCTGACGCCCACCCGCTTGGCGACCTCCGCCAGTCTCCGAGTCATGACGTGCTGCCTGCCTTCCTCTGGTCGGGTCAGTGCCGCCGCAGCCACACGGTGGTGTCGTCGGGGAGTTCGCCCGCCGCGGGGTCGACGTCCGGCGAGCTGGCGAGGACGACCTCGGCGTCCGCGGGCAGCGGCACCGCCGTACCCGACAGGTTCGCCACGCAGCTGAAGCCGTCGCCGCGGGAGAAGGCCAGGACGCCCGGTGCGCTGCCCGGCAGCCAGCCGAAGTCCTCGCCGCGCAGCCCCGGTTCGTCGCGGCGCAACCGCAGGGCCGTGCGGTAGAAGGTGAGCATCGAGTCGGGCCTGCCGTCCTGGGCCTGTGCGGTGTGGCCGGCCCACTGCTCCGGCTGCGGCAGCCACGGCGGTGCGGTGGCGCCGTCGGGGCTGAAGCCGAAGGGGGGCGCGTCGCCCGACCACGGCAGCGGCACCCGGCAGCCGTCACGGCCGATGTCGGTGCCCCCGGTGCGGTGGAATATCGGGTCCTGGCGCAGCTCGTCGGGGATGTCCTCGACCTCCCACAGGCCCAGTTCCTCGCCCTGGTAGAGGTAGCAGCCGCCGGGCAGCGCGAGGTCGAGCAGCAGCGCGGCCCGCGCCCTGCGGGCGCCCAGCTCCAGGTCGGTGGGCGTCCGGTGCTGCCGCAGCGACAGCCCGAAGGAGGTGTCGGCGCGGCCGTAGCGGGTGACGTGCCGGGTGACGTCGTGGTTGGACAGCACCCAGCTGGCGGGGGCGCCGACCGAGGCGTGCGCCGCCAGCGTCGCGTCGATGACCCGGCGCAGGTCGGCCGCGTCCCACGGGCAGTTGAGGTAGTCGAAGTTGAAGGCGCTGTGCATCTCGTCGGGCCGCAGGTAGTGCGAGAAGCGCACCGGGTCGGCGAGCCACACCTCGCCGATCAGCGCGCGCGGCCGCTCGTAGCCGTCGGCCAGTGCCCGCCAGGCGCGGTAGATGCCGTGCACGTCGTCGCGGTCGATGTACGGGTGCGGCACCGGCGGCGCGTCGGGGTCGAAGTCCGGCAGCGCGGGGTCCTTCGCGGGCATCGTCGCGGAGTCGATCCGCACCCCGTCCGCGCCGCGGTCGAACCAGAAGCGCAGCACGCTCTCGTGCTCCTCGCGGACCTTGGGGTTGTTCCAGTTCAGGTCCGGCTGCTCGGGCGCGAACAGGTGCAGGTACCACTCGCCGGGTGTGCCGTCCGGGCTGGGCGTACGGGTCCAGGCCGGCCCGCCGAAGACGGACTGCCAGTCGTTGGGCGGCAGTTCGCCGTCCGCGCCGCGGCCGGGCCGGAACCAGAACAGCTCGCGGGCCTCGGCCCCCGGCCCCGCGGCCAGCGCCTCCTGGAACCAGGCGTGCCGGTCGGAGACGTGGTTGGGCACCACGTCGACGATGATCTTCAGGCCGAGGGCGTGCGCCTCGGCGATCAGCTCCTCGGCCTGCTCCAGGGTGCCGAAGGCGGGGTCGATGCGCCGGTAGTCGGCGACGTCGTATCCGGCGTCGGCCTGCGGGGAGGCGTACCAGGGGCTGAACCACAGGGCGTCCACGCCGAGATCGGCCAGATAGGGCAGGCGGTCGCGGACACCGGTCAGGTCGCCGATCCCGTCGCCGTCGCTGTCGGCGAAGGAGCGCGGGTAGACCTGGTAGATGACGGCGTCACGCCACCACTGGGCGTGCTGGGCGGGGGCGGGCTGATCGGCCACGGGGGCGGACTCCTTGGATGAGCTGGCGGGCATGGTGGGACGAAGGGGGTGAATCGGCGGTCCGCAGGGCAGGGCGGACCGGGCCGCCGGGCGTGCCGGGCGGCCGGGGGCGTACCGCGGGTCAGCCCTTGAGCGCTCCCGCGGACAGACCGCCGAGTATGTGCCGCTGGAAGAGCAGGAACAGGACGATCATCGGCACCGCGGCGATCGACAGCCCGGCGATCATCTCGGTCGGCGGCACCTGCGTGGTGGAGGTGGACAGCCGGTGCAGTGCCACCGACAGCGTCTGCTTGTCGGGGTCCTGGAGCACCAGCAGCGGCCACAGGAAGTCCTTCCACATCCCGACGACCGCGAAGATGGAGATCACCGCGAGCACCGGGCGGGACAGCGGCAGTACCACCCGCAGCAGCGTCTGCAGCCGGGAGGCGCCGTCGATGCTGGCGGCGTCCAGGAGTTCACCGGGGATCTGGTCGAAGAAGCGGCGCAGCACGTAGATGTTGAAGGCGTTGGCCGCGCCGGGCAGCCACAGCGCCCAGGGCGTGTTGAGCAGGTTCAGGTGCAGCAGCGGCAGGTCGGAGACGGTCAGGTAGGCCGGCACCAGCAGGGCCGCGGCGGGCAGCATCAGGCTGGCGAGCATCCCGGCGAAGATCGCCCTGCCGAACGCCGGCCGCAGCTTGGACAGCGCGTAGGCGGCGCACACGTCCACCGATATCTGGATCAGCCAGCCGCCGGCCGCGTACCAGGCGGTGTTGAGGAAGAAGTGCGCGATGTCCATCTGGCTCCACGCGTCGCGGTAGGCGGCGGCGTGCACGGACTTGGGCAGCAGCGTCGGCGTCTGGGCGGCGAACTCCCGCGGGGTCTCCAGCGCGGAACCGGCCATCCAGTACAGCGGGAAGAGGAAGGCCGCGGCGAACAGCACGGTGGTCAGGGCCAGTACGGCGAAGTAGACGACGCGGTTGCGCGGCCTGGCCAGCTCCTGGTCGGAGATGAGGCTGCGGGTGGCGGGGGCGGCGGGCGCTTTGGCGGTCGCGGTCATGGTCGTGGTCCCTCGTGCTCCTGTGCCCGTCATCCCTGGTCCGTTTCGCGGGTCAGCCGCAGGTACAGCGCCGCGAAGACGCCCAGCACGGCGAACAGCAGCACGCTCATCGACGCCGCGAGCCCGAAGTCGTTGTTGACGGCGAAGGCGTAGCGGTAGATCAGCGTCATCACGGTGATGGTCGACGGGTCGGTGAAGCCGGTCAGCTGGAAGGGCTCGATGAACACCTGCATCGTGGAGATGATCTGCAGCAGCAGCAGGACGAGCATGATGAACCGCATCTGCGGCAGGGTCACGTACCGCAGCCGCGCCCAGATGCCGGCGCCGTCCAGCTCCGCGGCCTCGAACAGCTCGCCGGGGATGGCCTGGAGCGCGGCCAGGTACATCAGCGTCGCACCGCCCATGTTGGCCCAGGTGGACACCAGCACCAGCGAGATCATCGCGGTGTGCGGCGACTGTATCCACTGCGAGGTGGGCAGGTGCGCGCCGCGCAGCGCGGTGTTGAACAGGCCGCCGCCGGGGTCGTAGAAGAACTGCCACAGCATCACGCTGACGATCGGCGGCAGCATCACCGGCAGGTAGACCGCGATGCGGAAGTACGCCCTGAAGTGCCGCAGTTCGTTGAGCAGCACCGCGATCGCGAACGGCACCACGTAGCCCAGCAGCAGCGCGAGCCCGGTGAACTGGGCGGTGTTCTTCCACGCCGTCCAGAACAGCGGGTCGTCGAACAGGTGGCGGTAGTTGTCCAGGCCGACCCACTGCGGGTCGGTGATGAGGTTGTCCTGCTGGAAGCTCAGGACGATGCCGCGGAACAGCGGGTACCACGAGAACACCGCGAAGCACACGATGCCGGCCGCCATGAAGGCGTACGCCAGGGCGTTGTCGGCGACCCGGCGGCGCAGCCGGGCGCGGCGCGCGGAGCGCTCCCCGCTCCGGCCGCGGGCGGGTGCCGCGGGGGGTCCGGGACGGCGGGGGGCCAGCGAAGTGGCCATGGGGAATCTCCTTGGTCGGTGCCCGCGGGCCGCGCCGGTTCGGCGCCGCCCGCGGGTGGTGCGGGTCGGGGTCCGGGCGCGGCCTTACGGGGCCGCGAGCAGGGAGTCGACCTGCTTGGAGGCGTCCGACAGCAGGGCGTCGATGTCGGCGTCCTTCTGGGTGAGGACCTTGGCCATGGCGGTGTCCAGCACGGCGTAGATCTGCTGGGCCTTCGGCGGCTCCAGGATCAGCGGGATGCCGGGCAGCGCCTGCTGGAAGGGCGCGTAGTTGGCGACCGGCTGGTTGGCGTACTTCTGGTCGGCGGCGGACTTGGTCCGCGCGGCGGCACCGGTCCAGATGTTGGGCTCCGGCAGGCCGACCGGCTGCTTGGCCTGGGACGCGCGCTGGGCGCCCATCTCGATGCGGTCGGGGTTCTCGTACTTGAAGGCCACCCAGGCCATGGCGGCCTTGATCTGCGCGGGGGAGTCCTTGGGGCTGAACATGAACCCGCCGCCGCCGGCCAGGGTGCCCTTGCCGCCGGGGATCGGGCCGAGGCCGTAGTCCTTGGGGTCGCCCTTGTACTGCGAGGCGATGGTGGGGATGTTGTCGGCGGTGGCGAGGTACATGCCGAGCTTGCCCGCGCCCATCATCTGCAGCAGGTCCGCCCACTCCAGCAGCTGGCGCTGCCCCATCGAGTCGTCGGTCCAGCGCATGTCGTGCAGTTGCTGGAGCACCGCCTTGCCGGTGGCGTTGTCGAAGTCGGCCTTCCAGGCGCCGTCCGACTGCTGCTTGGCGACGTCGCCGCCGCGCGAGTACATCTCGGCGGTGAAGTGCCAGCCGCCGGTGTTGGACTTGCTGTAGTCGCCGTAGCCGACCATGCCCTTGCCGAGGGCGGCGATCTTCTGGGCGTCGGCCCGCACCTCGTCCCAGGTCGTCGGCGGCTTGTCCGGGTCGAGCCCGGCCTGCGTGAACAGCGCCCGGTTGTAGACCAGGCCCATCGAGTAGTTGCCCTCGGGCAGGCCGTAGGTGTGGCCGCCCGCGTCCTGGAAGACCTTGCGCAGCTGCGGCTTGACCTGCTCCACCGCCGGGAACTGCGACAGGTACGGGGTGATGTCGGCCGCCTGGTGCTTGGCGATCAGGCCCGCCGGGTCGGTGTAGTAGACGTAGAAGGCGTTCTCCAGCTGGCCGCCGGCCAGCTTGGTGGCGAAGGTCTGCGGGTCCATCTGGCCCTCGTGCGGCACCACCTTGATCTTCGGGTGCAGCTTCTCGAAGGCCGCCACGTCCTCCAGGAAGATCTTCCGGTTCACCGGATCGGTCTTGGCGGGCATGTCGTTCACCGTGATGGTGACGGTGCCGTCGGATGCGGCCGACGAGCCGGAGGAGCCGCCGCAGGCGCTCACTGCGAGGGCGAGGCCCGCCGCCGTGGCGACGGCGAGGGCGATGCGGGCTCTGCTGCCCGCCGCGAAACCGGTCA
Source organism: Actinacidiphila cocklensis (assembly GCF_907177275.1). Taxonomy (GTDB): domain Bacteria; phylum Actinomycetota; class Actinomycetes; order Streptomycetales; family Streptomycetaceae; genus Actinacidiphila; species Actinacidiphila cocklensis. The sequence goes on along the minus strand of NZ_CAJSLV010000068.1, from coordinate 11,657 downwards.
TGAATCGTCCCTGGTCATGAGGGTGGTGGAGGGGTCGGCCGCCCCCGAGGTGACGCACAAGTTACGTCCCCCGCACCAGGCACGCAATGCGGAAACACATTTACGCAAAAACCATACGAGCCCGTCATGACCGCTTGGAAGGACTGCAAAAATAACGCAGAAATCCGGCAGCGAACCGCGGATATAGTGCGCTCATGGTACGCAAACTCGTGCAGGTGGCCCAGAAGGTCGGGGTCAGCGAGGCGACGGTGAGCCGGGTTTTGAACGGCCGGCCCGGGGTGTCGGACGCGACGCGGCAGGCGGTGCTGACGGCGCTCGATGTGCTGGGCTACGAGCGGCCCACGCAACTGCGGGGGGTCCGGGCGCGGTTGGTGGGTCTGGTGCTGCCCGAGCTGCAGAACCCGATCTTCCCGGCGCTGGCGGAGGTCGCCGGCGGTGCGCTGGTGCAGCTCGGCTTCACGCCAGTGCTCTGCACCAGGTCGGCGGGCGGGCTGACCGAGGCGGAGTACGTGACGATGCTGCTGGACCAGCAGGTCTCCGGCGTCATCTTCTGCGGCGGCCTCACCGAGGACGAGAGCGCGGCCCTCAGATCGCGCAACGTGCCCGTGGTGCTGCTGAACGCCGCCGTCGACCACGGCGGTTTCCCGCAGGTGTCGACGGACGACGTGGCGGCGGTCCAGCAGGCGTACGCGCATCTGACGTCGCTGGGCCACACCAGGATCGGGCTGATGGTGGGCCCCGCCGACCACACCCCCTCGCGCCGCAAGGCGGCCGCCTTCACCGCGCTGGCCCACCGGGGTGCCGGGTCGCAGAAGACGCATCCGATCGGCAATGCGCTCTTCTCCTTCGAGGGCGGCCAGGCCGTCGCCACCGAACTGCTCGCCACCGGCATCACCGCGCTCATCTGCGGCAGCGACGTCCTCGCCCTCGGCGCCATCCGCGCCGCCCGACGCCAGGGACTCACCGTCCCCCACGACCTGTCCGTCGTCGGCTACGACGACTCCGCCTTCATGAACTACACCGACCCACCCCTGACCACCCTGCGCCAACCCATCGAAGCCATGTCCCGCGCCGCCGTCACCCTCCTCGCCAACCAGATCAACGGCACCAACCCCACCCCCAAAGAACTCCTCCACGAACCCGAACTCGTCGTCCGCCACTCCACCGCACCGGCCCCCGCCCCGCGCGACGGCGCCCAGCCCTAGCCAACCCCCCCTGGCAGGCAGGGAAATCCGAGCAAGAAACGGACGGAAAAGCTTCGCCGCATGCACGGGCGGCCGCAAACGCCGACGCGGTACTGCGCGCGTCCGCGCAGGTCGGCGCCCATGTCGCGGGCGACAGCCGGATTGCGCGGCGGTGCACGGCGCTTCCGCGGGTTCGCCGCCGCGCATTGCCCCCGCCATGGGCCGGGGCTACGGTGCGGCGCACTCGACCAACCCCCCCTCCTGTTGCGGAGCACCTGCATGCCCACTTCCCCCCGGGGCACCTCCCTGCCCAGATCCGCGCCCGCCGCGGTCATCACGCTGCTCGCCCTGCTGGCCGCCCTCGCCTGCTGGACCACCCTGCGCGCCTCGGCATCCGCCGCGGGCACCGGCTACGAGGCCGAGTCGGCCGCGCTGTCCGGCGGCGCGGTGGTCGCCACCGACCACACCGGTTTCACCGGCAGCGGTTTCGTCGGGGGTTACACCGACGGCAACAAGGGCGCCGCCGCGACGACCTTCTCCGTGACGGCCGCGACCGCCGGCTCTTATGTCTCCACCCTGCGCTACGCCAACGGCACGACCGCCGCGCAGACCCTCTCGGTCTACGTCAACGGTGCCAGGGTCAGCGGGATCTCGCTGCCGGCGACCGCCGACTGGAACACCTGGGGCACCGTCGCCACCCCCGTCACGCTGAAGGCGGGCAGCGACACCGTCGCCTACCGCTTCGACAGCGCCGACAGCGGCAACGTCAACCTCGACGGCATCACCCTCGCCGCCGCCCCGGCCCCGCCCAGCGGGCAGTACGAGGCCGAGTCGGCCGCGCTGTCCGGCGGCGCGGTCGCCGGCGCCGACCACACCGGTTTCACCGGCAGCGGTTTCGTCGGCGGTTACACCGACGGCAACAAGGGCGCCGCCGCGACCACCTTCTCCGTGACCGCCGCGAGCGCCGGCAGCACCCCCGTCGCCCTGCGCTACGCCAACGGCACCGGTTCCACCCGCACCCTGTCGGTGTACGTCAACGGCAGCAAGGCGGTCACCACCTCGCTGCCCGCGACCGCCGACTGGAACAGTTGGGGCACCGCCACCGAGAACCTGACGCTGGCCGCCGGCGCGAACACCGTGGCGTACCGCTTCGACAGCACCGACAACGGCAACGTCAACCTCGACAACATCACCGTCCAGGCGACGACGCCGACCACGCCGCCCACCACCCCGCCGACGACCCCGCCCGGCGGCGGGCAGACCTACGACGCGGCCACGGCCTTCGCCACCGGCGGCCCCGCGGTCGGCACCTCGATCGCCGGCTACGCCGGCAGCGGCTACCTGACCGGCTTCACCGCCCAGGGCGCCCAGACCCAGATCGACACCGCCGTCCCGTCGGCCGGCACCTACCCCGTCACCGTCACCTACGCCAACTCCACCGGCTCGGCGCAGACCCTCACCCTGTACGTCAACGGCGTCAAGAACTCCCGGCTCACGCTGCCCGCGGGCAGCGGCTGGCAGTCCGCCTCGGCCTCCGTCGCGCTGCGCTCAGGCCTGAACCTCATCGGCCTCCAGCACGACGCGGGCGACACCGGCGGCGTCGCCGTCGACGGCGTGGCGATCTCCGGCGGCAGCGCGCCGGCCGCCCAGGGCGCGACCCTGCCGTACACCGAATACCGCGCCGCCGACGCCACCACCAACGGCAGCGTGCTGCCGGTCAGCCGCGCCTATCCCTCGCTTCAAGCCGAGGCCACCGGCCGCAGCGCCGTCCAGCTCACCGGCACGGGCACGTACGTCCAGCTCACCCTGGCCAAGCCGGCCAACTCCGTCGTCGTGCGCTACTCGATCCCCGACACCTCCGACGGCTCGCCGGCCACCGCCCCGCTCGCCCTGTACGCCGGCGGCACCAAGGTCACCGACCTGACGCTGACCAACAAGTACTCCTGGCTCTACGGCGGCGGCTACTACGACACCAACAACCCCGCCGACGGCTCAGGCCACCACTTCTACGACGACGTGCGCTACAAGAACTCCGGCACCTGGCCCGCCGGCACGGTGCTGAAGCTCCAGAAGGACAGCACCGCGGGCGGCACCTTCACGATCGACACCGTCGACACCGAACTGGTCGACCCCTCCTACGCGATGCCCGCCGGCTACGTCTCCGCGGCGACCTACGGCATCACCCCCGGCGGCGGCGACGTCACCGCGGCACTCAACAGCGCGCTCGCCGGCCTGTCCGGCACCGGCCAGGGCCTGTGGCTGCCGGCCGGCACGTACGGCATCTCCGGCCGGGTCAACCTCGCCGACGTCGCGCTGCGCGGCGCGGGCCAGTGGTACACCACGCTGCAGTCCACCGCGGAGAACGGCGATGGCGGCCTCTACGCGACCGGCGGCCGCAACCAGATCGCCGACCTGACGATCTCCGGCGACCACACCTTCCGCAACAACGACCAGGGCGCACCCGCGATCGAGGGCTCCTTCGCCTCGGGCTCGCTGATCCTCGACGTGTGGATGGAGCACGCCAAGGTCGGCCTGTGGGCGGTGCCCGGCACCGGCCTGGACGTCGCCGGGGCGAGGGCGCGCGACATCTACGCCGACGGCATCCACGTGCACGGCGGCTCCTCCGGCACCCGGGTCGAGCAGTCCAACGTCCGCAACACCGGTGACGACAACATCGCCCTGGACACCGAGGGCGGCGACGTCACCCACTGCACCGTCTCGCACAACACCGTGCAGTCGCCGATCCAGGCGGGCGGCATCGGGGTCTACGGCGGCGGCGACAACGTCGTGGAGAACAACGCGGTCAGCGACACCGTCGCCTTCGGCTCCGGCATCAACGTCAGCACCGCCTTCGGCCAGAACTTCTCAGGACCGACCACCATCCGCGACAACGTGCTGACCCGCGCCGGTTCGCACAACGACAACTGGAACTCCGACATCGGCGCCCTGTGGATCTTCGCCGACGCCAAGGGCGACATCACCCAGCCGGTGACCGTCACGGGCAACACCGTCAAGGACAGCTCCTACCAGGCCGTCCTGCTCAGCTACGCCCACCGGATCAGCGGCCTGACCCTGGACCGCGACACCATCACCGGCGCCGGAACCTACGGCTTCGACATCAACAACGTCACCGGCGGCATGACGGTCAGCAACACCACCGTCAGCGGCACGGCGTCCGGCGGACTGAACAACCCCGGCGGCTACCCGATCACCCGCGGCCCCGGGAACTCCGGGTTCTGACGGTCCGTCACCGGTAGCGCGCCCGGCCGAGAAAAACGCTTGGACCACGCCGGTGCCCTCGCGGGACACTTCCCTTCCTGGCCTCCCCGAAAAGGTGGCGGGCATTCGTGCACGACACACAGGGGGTGGGGGATGGAATCGCCCGAGTCCCGCGAGGGTGCGCCGCGGCGCGGCTCGGTGGTCCTCGCGCTGCGGTACTACGGCCGGGAGCTGGCCCGGCTCCGGTGGATCACGGTGCCCGCGATGCTGCTTCCGGCGCTGGGCTCCACCGGCATCAACTACGTCGCACCGCTGTTCGTCGCCAAGCTCGTCGGCCGGGTCGCCGACGACTCCGGCATCGCGGTCGGCACGGCCCTGCCCTACGTCCTGGCCTTCACCGGCGTCATGCTCTTCGGCGAGGTGCTGTGGCGACTCGGCTTCCACTGCCTGAACCGGGTCGACGCCCGCGGCATCGAGCACCTCTACGTCCTCGGCATGGACGAGCTGTTCGCCAAGGACGCCGACTTCTTCCACAACAGCTTCGCCGGATCGCTGACCAAGCGGGTGCTGAGCTTCGCGTCCCGCTTCGAGGAGTTCGTCGACACGCTGACCTTCCAGGTGGTGGGCAACCTGGTGCCGCTGCTGTTCGGCTGCGTGGTGCTCTGGCTCTACCAGCCCCTGCTGGTCGTCGGGCTGCTGGCGATGATCGCGGTGACGGCGCTGGTCGTGGCGCCGCTGATCCGCCGCCGGCAGGCCCTGGTCAACCAGCGCGAGGAGGCGATCGCCCGGGTGGCCGGCCATGTCGCCGACAGCCTGATGAACATCGACACCGTCCGGGCCTTCGCTGCCGAGGAACGCGAGGCCGCGGAACACCGCTCCCGGGTCGCGGAGTCCAAACGGCTGTCGCTGCGCTCCTGGGACTACGGCAACCTGCGGATCGACACGCTGGTCGCGCCGCTGTCGGTGCTGACCAACGCGCTCGGCCTGCTGCTCGCGGTCACCCTCGGCGGGGGCACCCACAGCGTGGAGGCGATCGTGGTCGCCTTCACCTACTACTCCAACGCCACCCGGATCATGTTCGAGTTCAACCAGATCTACCGCCGGCTGGAGAGCGCCGTCACGGAGGCCGCGCAGTTCACCGAGCTGCTGCTGACCCCGCCGACCGTGGTCGACCCCGTGTCGCCCGAGCCGCTGCGCGGGCGGGCCGCCGACGTCCGCTTCGAGCGGGTCACCTTCGCGCACGCCGGCGCGGAGCCGCTGTTCCAGGACCTCGACCTGGACGTGCCCGGCGGCACGAGGATCGGCCTGGTCGGGCGGTCGGGCGGCGGCAAGACCACGCTGACCCGGCTGCTGCTGCGGATGTCCGACATCGACGCCGGCCGGATCACGATCGGCGGCCAGGACATCAGCCGGCTGCGCCAGGCCGACCTGCGCGGCCTGATGGCCTACGTGCCGCAGGACCCGGCGATGTTCCACCGCACCCTGCGGGAGAACATCGCGTTCGCCCGGCCCGACGCCACCGAGGCCGAGATCCGCCGCGCGGCGGAGGCCGCGCATGTCGCGGACTTCGCCGACGCGCTGCCCGACGGCTTCGACACCCTGGTGGGCGAACGCGGGGTCAAGCTCTCCGGCGGGCAGCGCCAGCGGGTCGCGCTGGCCAGGGCGATCCTGCGCGACGCGCCGATCCTGCTGCTCGACGAGGCGACCAGCGCCCTGGACTCCGAGAGCGAGATCCTGGTCCAGGAGGCGCTGTGGCGGCTCATGGACGGGCGCACCGCGCTCGTGGTGGCGCACCGGCTGAGCACCGTCGCCACCATGGACCGGCTGGTCGTCCTCGACCACGGACGCATCGTCGAGCAGGGCAGCCACCAGGACCTGCTGGCGGCCGGCGGTGCCTATGCGAAGCTCTGGCAGCACCAGTCGGGCGGCTTCCTCGACGACGCCCCCGCGCGGGCCGACCTGCACTGATCCCGCCGCCAGGGGCGGGATGCCAGCGCGTGCGCCCGTTCGGGCGGGTGCTTACGGTGGGAGGGCAACCGGCGCGGCTGCGAGCCCTTCACCGGAGGAGTGACCTCTTATGGCCGAGGACGTCCTTGCGGACCCGGAGGCGCTCAGGCGGCTGACCGCCTACGACCGGGACGGCAAACGGATCGGGGCCGTCGGCGACGTGTACGTGGAGGACCTCGGGCGCGCGCCCGAGTGGGTGACCGTGGTGCTCACCCACGAGCACGGCCCGGGCAGCGGCGACACCTTCGTCCCGCTGGAGGGCGCCACGCACACCCGGCGGGGCGTGCTCGACCTGGCGTGCACCGCGGAGGCGGTGCTCAGCGCGCCCAGGATGGAGGCCGAGCAGCACCTCGGCCTCGCCCAGGAGCAGGAGCTGTACCTGCACTACGGGCTGGCCACACCCGCCGAGGAGGCGTCCGGGGCGCCCGGCGTCGGCGACGACCGCCCGAAGTGGCCGATCGTCGAGGGGGAGGCGGACCTGGAGGGCGTCAGGGAACTCGCACTGGAGACCCCGGCCGCGCGGCTTCACCGGTACGAACCCGACGAGGACGACTGACCACGCCCCCGGCTCAGGAAGCCGCGCCCGCCGCCTGCTGCTCGCGGCCCGCGCGGCGGTGCGGATGGGCCGGGTAGACGCCCAGCACGCGCACCTCGGACGAGAAGAAGTCCAGCTCCTCCAGGGCCAGCGCGACCCGGCGCTCGTCGGGGTGCCCCTCGATCTCGATGTAGAAGCGGGCCGGGTGCAGCCCGGCGCCGATCTGGTAGCTCTCGATCTTGGTGATGTTCACGGCGTTGCTGGCGAAGCCGCCCAGCGCCTTGTACAGCGCGCTGGGGATGTTGCGCACGCAGAAGAACAGGCTGGACATCGTCGGTGCGCCGGTGTCCTGCGGGGTGACCGCGTCGCGGGACAGGACGACGAAGCGGGTGGTGTTGTCGGGGTCGTCCTCGACACCGGCCCGCACCACGCGCAGCCCGTACTCGCGGGCCGCGGCCGGCGGCGCCAGGGCCGCGTGGCGGGGGTCGCCCAGCTCCGCCACCTCGCGTGCGGCGCCCGCCGTGTCCTGCGTGACCAGCGTCCGCCAGCCGCCCTCGCGCAGGATCTTGCGGCACTGGCCCAGGGCGTGCACATGGCTGCGGACGCACTCGATCTGCTCGGCCGTCCCGTCCGGGACGACGACCAGGTCGAAGCGGATGGGCAGGAAGTACTCCCCGATGAGGGAGAGCCCCGACTCGGGCAGCAGGTGGTGCACGTCCGCGACGCGGCCCGCGGCCGAGTTGTCCACCGGGATCACCGCGAGGTCGGCGGTGCCCAGCGTCACCGCGTCCAGCGCCTGCTCGAAGCTCGTGCAGGGCATCCCCGTGCTGCCGGGGTAGAGGTCGGCCGTCGCGGCGGCGGAGTTGGACCCCGGCTCCCCCTGGTAGGCGATGGTGATCACTCGAACCTCAGCTTCCCACCCGCACGGGTGCCGTCGGCCTCCTGGCGGGAGAGCCCTCCGGATCATACGGCGACCTGCGGGTCACGATCAGCCTACCGCCTACGGTGTAATGGACCCATGAGCACTTCATCGCTTACGCCTCTGGTGCGGTCCTGGATCGACGGCTGGGTGGTCTCGCGAGGCGCGGCGGACCCGGTGCCCGAGCCCTGGGGGTGGACGATCGACGTGGGGGAGTTCGCCCAGTCCGGGCGGCACGTGCTGCCCGACGGCGACGAGGCGACGGTCCGCAGGCTCGCGGCCGAGCGCGCGGCGCCCGGCCGGTGGCTCAAGGTGTTCCTGCCGCAGGTGTCGATCGCGCCCGGCGCCCCGCACACGGCCGAGGACGTCGTCGCCCCCTGGCTCGTACCGGGCTGGACACTGGGGACGCCGGGCTTCCTGATGACCACCGAGCTGCAGCACACCCCCGTCGACGTCCCCGACGGCCACCGGCTGCGGACCTGGGTCCAGGGCGGGGTGATACGGGCGGCCGTCACGGCGCCGGACGGCACGCTCGCCGCCCGCGGCCAGATCACGCCGACCGGGGCGACCGCGGTCGCCGACCGGATCGCGACCTCGCCGCTGCACCGGCGCAAGGGCCTCGGCTCGGTGGTGATGGGCACGCTGCAGCACGCCGCCCTGGAGCGCGGCGCCCGCACCGGTGTCCTGGTCGGCACGGTGGACGGCCGCGCGCTGTACGAGGCGCTGGGCTGGCAGGCGCACGCGCCCATGGTCAGCGTGACCTTCGGCGCACCCTGAGGGGGCCGCTTCCGCCTGCGGTGAACACCGGCCCGTTTCCTTCCGCCGGAGGTGAACACCGGCCCGTCCGGGCAGGAACGTCACTAGCGTCCGGTCCATGACGACGGTTACCTCGCACACGGTCGAGTACCCGGCCGACGGCCTGACGATGGTCGGGCACCTCGCACTCCCGGCCGGTACCGGCCGCAGGCCCGCGGTCCTGGTCGGCCCGGAGGGGCCGGGGCTGAACGACTTCCAGCGCCGCAGGGCCGACGCCCTGGCCGAGCTGGGGTATGTGGTGCTGGCCTTCGACATCAACGGCGGGCGCTGGTTCACCGACCCCCAGGAGATGCTGGCGCACGTGATGCCGCTGCTCGCCGACCCCGACCGGATGCGCAGCATCGGCCACGCGGCGCTCGACGTGCTGCGTGCGCAGCCGCGGACCGACCCCGACCGGATCGCCGCCGTCGGCTACGGCACCGGGGGCGCCATCGCGCTGGAACTCGGGCGCGACGGCGTCGACCTGCGCGCGATCGCCACGGTCAACGCGACCACCACGGGCCGGCCGGGCGAGGCGGCCCGCATCCGCTGCCCGGTGTGGGCCGGGGTCGGGTCGGAGGACCCGATCATGCCGCCCGCCCAACGGGAGGCGTTCACCGCCGAGATGCAGGCCGCGGGCGTCGACTGGCGCCTGGTGGTCTACGGCGGCGCCGTGCACGCCTTCCACCACCCCTCGGTCGAGGGGGCCGTGCTCCCCGGCGTCGGCCACCACCCGCTGCACGCGCAGCGCGCCTGGCGCGACGTCGTCGACCTGCTCGCCGAATGCCTGCCCCTCACGAAGTGACCGGCCGGCGACCGCGGTTCGGGATGGTGACGTCCCCAGGGACGTTGAGTAGGGGTACTCAGGCAAGCTGTTCGAATCCGCCCATAGTATCCGGTCATGCCAATCGACCAGGCGGTCCACCGCCCCCGGCTCACCGCGGGCATCACGGCGGTCGCAGCGAGCCTGCCGGAACTCAGCGTCTCCTCCGAGCAGTTGCAGGACCGGATCAGTGACGCCTCCGGGCTCCGGCTGCCGCCGCGGATGCTGGAGCGGGCCACCGGCATCGCCTCGCGCCGGGTGGCCGCCGAGGGCGAGTACGCCTCGACGCTCGCGCTGCGGGCGGCGCGTACGGCGCTGGACAGGGCGGGGCTGGCACCGGACGACGTGGACCTGCTGGTGTTCGCCTCCGCCACCCGCGACGTCGCCGAACCGGCCACCGCGCACATCGTCCAGGACGAGCTGGGGTCGAGGGCGCACGCGCTGGACGTGACGAACGCGTGCAACAGCTTCGTCAACGGCATCGACACGGCCCGCGCGATGATTCTCGCCGGCCGGTCGCGCCGGGCGCTGGTCGTCACCGGCGAGACCCCGAGCCGGGCGGTGCGGCACGCCCCGGCGGGACCCGACCAGCTCAGGGACGGCTTCGCCGGCTACACCTTCGGCGACGCGGGAGCCGCCGTCGTCCTGGAGGCGGTGCGGCGCGGCGGCATAATCGACGTGGACGGCGAGACCCGCTCCGAGCACTGGCCGGTCGGGGGTATCGCCGGCGGCGGGTCGCGGCACCCGCGCGGCGACGAGCACACGTACTTCACCGGCGACGGGAGCCGGCTGCGCGAGGCGTTCGAGAAGGTCGGCACCTCGGTGCTCGACCGGATGCGGCGGCGCACCGGCCTGGAGTGGGGCGACTTCCGGCACATCCTGGTGCACCAGGTCACGCTGCCCTACCTGGAGCGCTTCGTGGAGCTGACCGGGGTGCCAAGGGATCGGCTCGTCGTCACCGTCCCGGAGTTCGGCAACATGGCCAGTGCCACCCTGGGCGTGCAACTCGACCTCGTCCACGACGAGTTGAGCCCCGGGGACCGGGTGCTGTTGGTGGGGATGGGCGGCGGCGTGAGCATCATGACGATGGTGTGGGAGAAGTCGTGAGGGCGAAGTCCCGCACGGGGACGGCGGGGGAGGCGCGCGTGGGAGCGGTGGACGGAGCGCGGGCGAGCGCGCTGTGGGTGGTGGTGCCCGCGCACCAGGAGGCCGCCCGTATCGAGGCGACGCTCGACGCGCTCGCCGGCCAGCGCGACCGGGACTTCACGCTCGTGGTCGTCGACAACGCCTCGACCGACGGCACCGCCGCCCTCGCGCGGGACTTCGCCCGCCGGGCGCCCTTCCCCGTCCACGTGCTCAGCGAGCCGGACAAGGGAGTGGGTTGCGCGGTCGACACCGGCTTCCGGTACGCCATCGGGCGCGGCGCGACGCTGCTGGCCCGTACCGACGCCGACTGCCTGCCGCGCCCCGGCTGGACCGCCGGCGCCCGCGGCGCCCTGCGGCAGGGCGCGGGCCTGGTGTGCGGGCGCATCGACGCGCGCCGCGACGAGCACGGCCCGCTCGGGCGGGCCGCCTTCCGCGCCCTGGTCCGCCTCGCCGCGATCTTCGGCCGGATACGCCCCGCCCACCGGCGCCGGCACGGCTACCTCGCCCCCTACCGGATGCACGCGGGCAACAACATGGCCATCACGGCAGCGTTGTACGAGGCGGTGGGAGGGATGCCGCGTCGGCCCTCGCCCACCGACCGGCTCTTCCTCAACCGGGTGCGCCGCCACACCGCCGCCATCGTCCACGCCCGCGCGATGGTGGTGGAGAACTCCACCCGGCGGCTGCGGGCCTACGGCATCGTCGGCACCGCCCGGTGGTACCTCGACAGGGGACCGGGCCGGAACGGGGAGGACCCCCGCTGATGCTCGACGCACTCGCCCGCACCCTGCGGACCGACCCCGGCAGGCCCGCCGTCCTCGGCACCACCAGGACGGGAGCGGTACGCACCAAGGCCACCCGGGGGGATCTCGCCGATCTCGCCGACCGCTACACCGCCGCCCTGCACGCCCGGGGCGTCGGGCGCGGCGGCACCGTCGGCGTCGCCGTACGGCCCGGGCCGCGGGCGCTCGCCGTGATGCTCGCGGTGCACCGGCTCGGCGCGCGGGCCGCGGTGCTCGACCCCGGCGC
>NZ_CAJSLV010000067.1 GCF_907177275.1 Actinacidiphila cocklensis | reverse complement strand
ACACCAACCCCGTCCACGACATCACCGTCAAGGACATCGCCTTCCAGCACACCACCTGGCTCCAGCCCAGCACCTCCACCGGCTACGCCGACCAGCAGAGCGGTGCCTTCCTGGGACGCACCTTCACCCAGCCCTCCGACTTCATGACGTCCTGCCAGTCCGGCTGCCAGCTGTTCGAAGCGGCCCGCAACAACTGGAGCCAGGTGCCGGCGGCCGTTCAGGTCTCGGCGGCCCGCGGTATCACCTTCACCGGCGACACCTTCGCGCACCTGGGCCAGGTGGGCCTGGGCATCGGCAACGACGCCAACGCCCACGCCTCCGGCGTGGGGCTCGGCGCGTCCTCCGTCACCGTCTCCGGCAGCACCTTCACCGACGACTCCGGTGCCGGAATCGTGGTCGGCGGCGTCCAGCCGGACGCCCACCACCCCTCCAACGCGGCGATGACCAACCAGGACATCACCATCCAGGGCAACCGGATCACCGGCGTGGCCAAGGACTACAAGGACATGGCCGGCATCCTGTCGACCTACGTCACGCACGCGGTCATCAGCCACAACGAGGTGTCGAACCTGGCCTACGACGGCATCGACGTCGGCTGGGGCTGGGGCGCCAACGACCCCGGCGGCAGCCAGGACTACCGCAACCGCGGCCTGTACAACTACCAGCCCGTCTACACCACGCCCACGACCCTGAAGAACACCGTCGTCAGCTACAACGCGGTGCACGGCACGAAGAAGGTGTTCCACGACGGCGGGAGCATCTACAACCTGTCGGCCAACCCCGGTACGAGCATCGACCACAACTACATCTACGACAACCAGCACACCGTGGGCCTCTACCTCGACGAGGGCTCCCGCTACGTCACCCTGAAGAACAACGTCATCCAGGACTCCGGCGTATGGGCCTTCACCAACGCCGGCGGCACCAACAACACCAACGACAGCACCTTCGACACCAACTGGTACAACTCAGGCGCCACCCAGGTCGCCACCGGCTCACCCCACAACAACGTCCTGACCGGCAACGTCCAGGTGAGCGGTACCAACTGGCCGTCCGGCGCGCAGCAGGTCATCGCCCAGGCGGGTGTGACGAGCGGCACCGGCACGGGGAGCACGGGGGCGCTGCACGCCGTGGGGGCGGGCAAGTGCATGGACGTGCCCAACGCCACCACCACGCCGGGCACCCAGACTCAGATCTGGGACTGCAACGGCGCGACCAACCAGACCTTCACCCGCACGTCCTCCGGGCAGCTGACGGTCTACAGCGGCAGCAGCCAGCTGTGCTTGGACGCCAGCGGTCAGGGCACCACGCCGGGCACCAAGGTCGCCACCTGGACCTGCAACGGCCAGAGCAACCAGCAGTGGACGTTCAACGCGAACGGCACGGTCTCCGGTGTGCAGTCGGGACTGTGCCTGGATGTCACCGCAGGCTCCACTGCCAACGGAGCCCTGGTCGAGTTGTGGACCTGCAACGGCCAGAGCAACCAGCAGTGGACGCTGGGCTGATGACCGGGGCGCACTCCGCACCGGGCTTCCGGCAACCGGGGGCCTGAGCCGCCCGGCGGAGGGCAGCGGAGTCGCAGGAAGGGGTGCAGGGCGACATGGTGTGGTGGCGCCCTGCACCTGCAACGGAGATGTCATCGCACGGAGGGAGACGGTGATGGGTCGATTCGATCAGTCGGGTTCACCCGGTGTGGTGTGCGCGGGCAACTCCTGGCGACCTGTGCGGGTGGACAGTATGAGACCTTGGAGACGGAGTGTTGTGAGCGCTAACATGTGCTCGGCGGTTGCGGGTGCCGCGATTCCGATTGCCGGATCGGACATGTTGCCTGAGCCGGTCCGCCTGGACGGGCAGGACCGTCAGTTCTCCGCACGTCGCATTTCCGTGTGCATGCGATCGCCCCCCTCCCAGCGGTTCACGCGTATCTGTCAGGTAATCGTCGTCATTCACTGCTGGAGGTCTCATGACCCCGCTGTACCCCCGCCTGCGCCAACGGCGTTCCCGGTTCGGCGCCCTTGCCGCCGGACTGGCCGTCACGGTGGCCGGCACGTCCCTGCTCGCTCTCGTGGCGGCCTCGTCCGCCCAGGCAGCAACGCCTCTGCGCACCCTGGCCGAGGCCCAGGGCCGCTATTTCGGCACCGCGCTGACCGTCGCCGATCTGAGTAACACCGGCGAGACCACCATCGCCAACGCCCAGTTCGACATGGTCACCCCCGGCAACGAGATGAAGTGGGACACCACCGAGCCGAGCAGCGGCCGGTTCAACTTCGGCCCCGGCGACCAGATCGCCTCCTACGCCGCGTCGCACAACATGCGCGTCCGCGGCCACAACCTGGTCTGGCACGCCCAGCTGCCCTCCTGGGTCAGCAACCTGCCGGCCAACCAGGTGCAGGGCGCCATGGACGCCCACATCACCACGGAAGTCAACCACTACAAGGGGAAGATCTACGCCTGGGACGTGGTCAACGAGCCCTTCAACGGCGACGGCTCCTTCGTCAACGACGCCTTCTACAAGGCGATGGGCTCCAACTACTTCGCCGAGGCCCTGCGTACCGCGCACGCCGCCGACCCCGACGCCAAGCTCTACATCAACGACTACAACATCGAAGGCCAGAACGCCAAGAGCAACGCCCTGTACAACCTGGCCAAGTCCCTGCTGTCCCAGGGCGTCCCCCTCGGCGGCATCGGCTTCGAGAGCCACTTCATCGTCGGCCAGGTCCCCTCCGACTTCCGGGCGAACATGCAGCGCTTCGCCGACCTCGGCCTGGACGTTGCGGTCACCGAGCTCGACGACCGCATGCAACTGCCCGCCTCCAGCTCCGGACTCCAGCAGCAGGCCACCGACTACGGCAACATCACCAAGGACTGCCTGGCCGTCTCCCGCTGCGTGGGCGTCTCCCAGTGGGGCGTCGACGACGCCAACTCCTGGATAGACGGCACCTTCCCCGGTTATGGCGCCGCCACCATGTACGACCGCAACTTCCAGCCCAAGCCGGCCTACAACTCCACCGTGACCGCCCTCGGCGGGAGCTCGACGACCACCCCGCCGCCGAGCGGCGGCGGGGCGCTGCACGCGGTGGGTGCGGGCAAGTGCCTGGACGTGCCGAACTCCTCGACCACGGCCGGTACGCAGTTGCAGATCTGGGACTGCAACGGCCAGGCCAACCAGAGCTGGACGCGTACGTCCTCGGGCCAGCTGACGGTCTTCTCCGGCAGCAGCCAGTTGTGCATGGACGCCTACAACAACCAGACCTCCCCGGGTACCAAGGTCGAGGTCTGGTCGTGCAACGGCGGCGCCAACCAGCAGTGGAGCGTCAACTCCAACGGCACCGTCACCAGCACCCAGTCCGGACTGTGCCTCGACGTCACCGGAGCCTCCACCGCCAACGGCGCCCTCGCCGAACTGTGGACCTGCAACGGCGGCAGCAACCAGCAATGGACGCTGAGCTGAACCTGTACCGCGCCCCTGCCGGACAACCGGCAGGGGCACCCCTTTATCGGCACGGCCGTTTCCGCCGTGCCTTCCCCCCACCCCAAGGAGTGGAACCATGGTGCATCCGAACACCTCGCCAGGCCGCGCCAAGCGCAGACGGGCCCGGCCGGCCGCCGTCGTGTCATCCGTGCTGGCCCTCCTGGCCACCCTGCTCGCCGCGGCCGTCAGCATGTCGGTGCCCGCGTCAGCCGCCACGGCGCCCGTGGTGAGCGCGTCATCAGGCCGGTGTCTGGACGTGAAGGGCAACGTCGACACGCTGGGCACTGCGCTGGACATCTGGGACTGCGGCGGCCAGAGCGGCCAGGCCTTCGAATTCACCTCGGCCGGTGAGCTGCGGACGCTGAACGGCACGCGCTGCGCGGACGCCAACGGCCAGGGCACCACCCCCGGAACCCAGGTGATCATCTGGTCGTGCAACGGGCAGTCCAACCAGCAGTGGCGGCAGAATTCCGACGGTTCGATCACCGGTGTGCAGTCGGGTCTGTGCCTCGACGTGAACGGTGCGGCCACGGCCAACGGCACCGCGGTCATCCTGTGGACCTGCAACGGCCAGAGCAACCAGAAGTGGACCACCTCGACGACCCCGCCCCCGACGGGCTCGGGTCCGTGTGACATCTACAGCTCGGGCGGCACGCCGTGCGTCGCCGCGCACAGCACAGTGCGTGCGCTCTACGGCTCGTACAGCGGGAGCCTCTACCAGGTGCGGCGGTCGTCCGACAGCTCGACCAGGGACATCGGTGTGCTGGCCATGGGCGGCTACGCCAACGCTGCGGCGCAGGACTCGTTCTGCGCGAACACCTCCTGCGTGATCACGGTTGTCTACGACCAGTCCGGCCGGGGCAACGACCTGTGGTACCAGGGATCGTCCCAGGTCCCGGGATCGAGCCAGAGCAGCCCCGCGAAGGCGACCTCCGAGGCGCTGACGGCCGGGGGGAACAAGGCGTACTCGCTGTACATCAACCCCGGGAACAGCTACTGGCGGGACGGCCACCTCACGGGTGTTCCGACCGGCAGCGCGCCGGAGGGCGCGTACATGGTGACCAGCGGAACCCATGTCAACAACGGCTGCTGCTTCGACTACGGCAACAGCGAGACGACCAGGAAGGCGGACGCCGCCGGAGCCATGGACGCGATCAACTTCGGTACCCAGTGCTGGTTCGGCGGCTGCTCGGGCACCGGCCCGTGGGTGCAGGCGGACCTCGAATGGGGCCTGTACCCCGGGGGCAGCCAGTCCTGGAACTCCAACCAGCGGGCCTTCACCAGCAAGTTCGTCACCGCGATGCTGAAGAACAACGGGACGTCGCGGTTCGCGCTGAAGGGCGCCAACGCCCAGTCCGGTTCGCTGACCACGCTGTGGGACGGCGGCCTGCCGAGCGGATACAGCCCCATGAAGAAGCAGGGGGCCATCGTCCTGGGCAGTGGCGGCGACTGCTGCAAGCCCGGGGGCGGAGCCAATCTCAGCGCGGGGACCTTCTACGAAGGAGCCATCGTCGCCGGCTATCCGTCGGATGCCGCCGATGCCGCGGTGCAGGCGAACATCACGGCCGCAGGGTACCGCTGAGCCGGGGCGCGCCGATCGGCACCGGTTGCCGTGAGTCGTGCTGATCGAACCGCCCGTGGCGCCGTCCTCGACGAGGGGACGGCACCACGGGCGGCGAGCCGTCCGGCCCCGGTCTACTCCTGGATCTTCCCGCCGGTGACGCGGGACAGGGCCAGGGCGATGAGGATGATGCCGCCGTTGAGGGCGCCTATCCACTGGGCGGGGACGCCGCCGAGGGTGAGGACGTTCTGGATGAGGTAGAGCAGGAGGATCCCGGTGAAGGCTCCGAACATGCTGCCCTTGCCCCCGTTGAGGCTGATGCCGCCGATGACGGCGGCGGCGAAGACGGTGAAGATGTAGCCGTTGCCTTGGGCCGAGGCGACCGACGCGAGACGACCGGAGAGCATGAGGCCGCTGAGGGCTGCCAGGCCGCCGGCGACGGTCATGACGGTCCACAGCACGCGGTCGGTGCGGATGCCGGCGGCCTTGGCCGCGTCGACGTTGCCGCCGATGGCGTACAGGGACCGGCCGAAGCTGGTGAAGCCCAGGACCACGATGCCGATCGCGAAGAGGATCAGGCAGACCCAGACCGAGGCCGGCATCCCCAGCCATTCGGTGGTGCCGAGGTAGAGCATGGAGCCGGGCAGGTGGAAGAAGGTCTGGCCGCCGGATATGCCGGTGAGGATGCCGCGCAGCACGATGAGCATGCCCAGTGTGACGATGAAGCCGTTGAGTCCGAAGTTGATGATGAACAGGGCGTTGACGGCGCCGATGGCCAGCCCGACGGCGAGCGTCACCGGGACGGCCCAGCCGCCGGGGAGCAGGCCGAGGCCGTGGCCGGTGCCGGTGGGCACGGTGAGCCAGGCGGCTACGCCTGGAGCCAGTCCCATGGTGGACTCCAGCGACAGGTCCATCTTCTTGACGATCAGGACCATTGTCTCGGCCAGGACCAGGACGGCGATCTCCGACATCGTCTGGAGGACGTTGATGATGTTGTCGGTCTGCAGGAACACGGAGTTGACGAGCTGACCGACGATCGCGATCACGATGATGGGCGGGATCAGGGCGAGGTCCCGCAGGCGCGCGAAGGCGATCCGCCGCTCGGCCGACACCGCGGGCTTCGAGGGCTCGGTGGAGTCTTTCGGTGTACCCGTGGCCACGGTGTCAGGCATCGAGGTCCACTCCTTCCATGGCGGCCACCAGTTCGTGGTCGTTCCATCCGCGGGGCACTTCGGCGACGACGCGGCCCTGGACCATGACCAGGACCCGGTCGCAGATGCGCAGGTCGTCCAGCTCGTCGGAGGCGAGCAGGACGGCGGTGCCGCCGGCGGCCGTCTCCTCCACCTTGTGCAGCAGGAACTCCTTGGACCGGACGTCGACGCCCGCGGTGGGGCTGATCAGGACCAGGAGCCTCGGGTCGTTGGCGAGGGCGCGGGCCATGACGACCTTCTGCTGGTTGCCCCCTGACAGTCCGGCGACGGGCAGGTCGGGGCCGGGCGTCTTGATCGCCAGGTCCTCGATCGCCGAGCGTGCGAGCCCTTCGCGCACCCGTCCGTTGATGAATCCGTAACTGCCCAGGCGGCGGGGGACGGTCAGGGTGCCGTTGTCGGCGATGGACATGTGCGGCACGTACCCCTGGTGGTGCCGGTCCTGGGGGACGAAGCCGACCCCTGCGGCGAGCGTGCCGGGAACGCTGCCGGGCCGGGGGCGGACACCGGCGATGTCCACGGTTCCGCTGTCGGCGGCGCGCAGTCCCACGACGGTTTCTGCGACCTCGGTGCGGCCGCTGCCCGCAGCGCCGGCCAGACCGACGATCTCGCCGGCGCGGACCTCGAACGAGACGCCCTGGTAGGTGCCGGCGCTGGTGAGGGACCCGACGGTGAGAGTGCCAGCCGCGCCGGACGGGGGCGGACGGCGGGATCCGCGCCGGCCGGTGTCCGCCGCGTCGCCGGTCATGGCGGCCACCAGCTCGCTGCGCGGCAGGTCCGCGACGGACGCGGTGAGGACGTGGCGGGCGTCGCGGAAGACCGTCACGGTGTCACAGATGTCGTAGACCTCCTGCAGGTGATGGCTGATGAACAGGAAGGTCACGCCCTGCTGCTGGAGGTCCTCGATCCGGGTGAACAGCCGGCTGATGGCCGCACCGTCCAGCTGGGCCGTCGGCTCGTCGAGGACGATGAACCGCGCGCCGAAGGAGAGCGCCCGGGCGATCTCGACGAACTGGCGCTGCTCGATGGTCAGTTCGCGGGCAGGTAGGCGCACGTCCACGTCCACCGACCACTTCTCCAGCAGGTCGCGGGACTTGCGCCGGACCTCGCTCCAGCGGACCAGCCCGAGCGGCCCGCGGTCCAGGCGGTGCAGGAACAGGTTCTCCGCGACGGTCACTTCGGGGATGATGGTGGACTTCTGGTACACGCAGGCGACTCTTGTGCGCCAGGCGTCGCGGTCCGCCAGCCGGGGGGCGGGCCGGCCGTCGAAGGCGACCGTTCCCCGGTCGGGGGCCTGCAGGCCGGTCATGATGGACACCAGGGTGGACTTTCCCGCGCCGTTGCGGCCGACGAGTGCGTGGGTCTGTCCCTGGTGGATCGTGATGTGGGCGTCGTCGAGCGCCACGGTGGAGTCGAACTGCTTGACGATTCCCGACGCCTCGGCGACGGGCGGTGCCGTTCCCATGGCTGGTGTCGCCTTCCCGGTCAGCTGAGGTGGTTGCCCCACAGGGAGGTGTCGGTGTTCTTCACGCTGGCCACCCCGCCGTACGCGGCGCCGTCGGCCGTCACGAGCGGCGCGGACAGCTGGTCCTCCAGGACCCCGGGGCGGACCTGGATGATGGTGCTGGCGTGGTCGGTCTTCCCCGGCTTGAAGGTCTTCCCGTCCAGGGCGGCCTGGAGGTAGTACAGCGCGTACTTGGCGTACAGGTCGGCCGGCTGGGAGACGGTGGCGTCGATCTTGCCGGCGGCGATGTCGCTGAGTTCCTCAGGGATGCCGTCGTTGGACACGACGAAGACGTGCTTGGGGTCGCCGGGGCTGACCAGCAGCCCCTTCTGCTTGAGGACCTGCAAGGTGCCGGACAGGGCGAAGCTGGACTGCATGTAGACGCCCTTGATGCCGGGGTGGGCGGTCAGGTCCGTCTGCAGCTTCTGCGCCGCGGTGGCGCCGTCCCAGTTGGTGGCCTCCCCGTAGACCTTGATGCCGGGGAAGTCCTGCTTCATGCAGGAGTTGAAGGCTTCCGTGCGGTCGCGGCCGTTGATCGAGGACAGGTCGCCCTCCAGCATGACGATCGCGCCCTTGCCGCCGAGCTTGGCGCCGAGGAACTGGCAGGCCTTCTCGCCGTACGCCCGGTTGTCGGCGCGGACCACCATGTACACCTTGCCGCTGTCGGGGCGGGTGTCGACGGTGACGACGGGGATCTTCTTGCTCGCCAGCTGGTCGAGCGTCGGGGCGATGGCGGCGGTGTCCTGCGGAGCCATCGCCACGCCCTTGACGCCCTGGCTGATGAAGGTCTGGACGTCGGCGGTGAGCTTGGCCACGTCGTTCTGGGAGTTCGTCGTCTTCAGCGTCATCTTGAGCTGCTTGGCGAACTGCGGCGTGTACTTGATGTACGAGTTCCAGAAGTCGGTGTCGGAGCGGGGGTAGTCCACGCCGACGGCGGACGAGCCGCCGGAGTCGGAGTTGCACGCGGCGAGCACCGGGATCGCCACCGCGGCGAGGACGGCTGCCAGGGCGGTGGTTCTGCTGGTGGCTGGCTTCATTGATCTGCTCTCCTCGGGTCTTTGCGCGTACGGGGTGGGCCGGATCTGACGCGGAGGGCGGAGGCGATGCAGGCCGCTCATGCCGCCTTCCGCTTCCACACCGCGCCTTCGGGGAAGCGGTGGGCGGCCGCCGACTGCGCGCGCAACTCGGCACTCAGCCCCGGGGCGGTCGGCGCCAGATAGCGGCCTCGGCGGATGCGCACCGGGTCGGTGAAATGCTCGTGGAGGTGGTCGACGTATTCGATGACCCGGTCCTGCTGCGTGCCGGAGACGGCTACGTAGTCGAACATGGCCAGGTGCTGGACCATCTCGCACAGCCCGAGACCGCCGGCGTGGGGGCACACCGGGACGCCGAACTTGGCAGCCAGCAGCAGGATCGCGACGTTCTCGGTGACGCCCGCGGTCCGGCTGGCGTCCATCTGAAGGATGTCCAGGGAGCCTGCCTGCAACAGCTGCTTGAACATCACCTGGTTGTGCGTGTGCTCCCCGGTGGCCACCTTGATCGGGGCGACGGCCCTGCGGACGGCGGCATGGCCGAGGATGTCGTCAGGAGAGGTGGGCTCCTCGATCCAGTAGGGGTCGTAGGGAGCCAGTTGCCGCATCCACTCGATCGCCTGCTGCACGCCCCAGGCCTGGTTGGCGTCGACCGCGATACGGATGCCCGGTCCGACCGCCTCGCGGGCCAGCCGCAGCCGGCGCACGTCGTCGTCGGGGTCCGCCCCCACCTTCAGCTTGATCTGGGTGAAGCCCTCGGCGACCGCGGCCCTCGACAGGCGGACCAGTTTCTCGTCGGAGTAGCCCAACCAGCCCGGTGTGGTGGTGTAGGCGGGGAACCCCTCGGACATCAGCCGCTCGGTCCGCTCGGCCCGGCCGGGCTCGGCACGGCGCAGGATGTCCAGCGCTTCCTCACGGGTCAGGGCGTCCTGCAGATAGCGGAAGTCCACCAGGCCGACCAGCTGCTCAGGGGACAGCTCGGCCAGCAGGCGCCAGACCGGCTTGCCCTCCCGGCGGCCGTAGAGGTCCCAGACGGCGTTGACGATCGCCGCGGCAGCCATGTGGATCGCGCCCTTCTCCGGCCCCAGCCACCGCAGTTGACTGTCGCCGGTCAGCCGGCGCGAGAAGGCGCCGAGATCGCCCAGCACCTCGTCGACCGGCAGGCCCACCACGAGCTGGGCCAGGGCCTGGACGGCGGCGACCTCCACCTCGTTGCCCCGGCCCACGGTGAAGGCCAGACCGTAGCCTGCCGCTCCACTGCTGGTCCGCACGGTCACGTAGGCACCCGAGTAGTCCGGCTCCGGGTTCATAGCGTCGGATCCATCCAGGTCGAGCGAGGTGGGGAAGCGGACATCGGCCGTCTCCACGGCGATGATCAGCTCGGCCATGTGCCCTGGCCCTTCTGAATCCCACGGGCGTGCGCCCCGGGGCACTGCTGCATCCATGACATGGGATGGATTTATACGGGCCGCGCCGCGGGCCTGTCTAGAGGACGTCATCGAACGGCTGTTGACGCCGCAGGTAGAGCGGACTACGGGCGATATGGGGGCATGCTGCGCGACCAGGGAATATCCATCCCATGTCTGTCAGACATTGGATGACCCTGCTACTCTCATGCAGCGCCAGCAGGGGAGTGGGGATCAATCGATGTCACTGACCGACAAAGCCATCGCCCGGATCAGGGAACTCATCCAGTCCGGAGAGCTTCTCCCCGGGGCGAAACTGCCTCCGGAACAGCAGCTGGCCTCGGACCTCGGGCTCTCCCGCAACCTGATGCGCGAGGCGGTCAAAGCCCTCGTCGTCGCACGGGTTCTGGAGATCCGGCGAGGGGACGGCACCTATGTCACCAGCCTGGAGCCGGCGCTGCTGCTGGAAAGCCTCGGGTCCGCGGTGGAACTGCTGCGCGGCGACAAGCTGCTGGAGCTGACCGAGGTCCGCAGACTCTTCGAACCGATCGCCACCGGTCTGGCTGCCGGCCGGATCACCGAGGAGAACCTGGCCGAGATCAAGTACCACCTGGACGCGATGACGCGCGCCAGCGATGACGTCGAACTGCTCAACAAGCACGACGCCGCCTTCCACCGCGCCGTGATCGCCTCGGCGGGCAACAGCACGCTGGCCACCCTGCTGGAGGGCATCTCGAGCCGCACGGTACGCGCCCGGGTGTGGCGCGGGCTGGTCGACGACAAGGCCGGCGACCGGACCGTCGCGGAACACCGGGCGATCTACGACGCCCTGGTCGCACGGGACCGCGCCCTGGCAGAGGCCGCGGCCTTGATCCATGTGAGTACGACCGAGCAGTGGCTGCGCGAGCACTTCGACCAGGAGGGCACGCAGAGCAGTACGGGCAGCCGCCCGTGACTTCCGGGCCGGAGGGACGAGAACGGTGAGGATACGCCTGGCCTACGGCGAGAGCGGGCTGGACATCGACGTCGACCCCGCCGTGACCACCGTGGTCGAGCCGGTGCACCACGAGGCCGCCCGCGACCAGGCCGCGGCACTGACCGCGGCGCTGCGGCACCCGGTCGCCGGGCCTCCGCTGCGGGAGCGGATCCGCCCCGGGCAGACGGTGGCGATCTCGATATGCGACGGCACCCGTCCGCAGCCGCGGCATCTGATGATCCCCGCCGTCCTGGCGGAAATGGAGGGGATCGTACGCCTCGACGACGTGGTGATCCTGGTCGCCACCGGGACCCACCGCGGCAACACCGACGCCGAACTGCGGCGGATGCTCGGCGACGACATCGTCGACCGGGTGCGGGTGGTCAACCACGACGCACGTGACCGGAGCCTGCTGACCTGGATGGGCACCCACGGCGACAAGGTGCCGGTGTGGCTCAACAAGGAATGGGCCGAGGCGGACGTGCGGATCACCACGGGGTTCGTCGAACCGCACTTCTTCGCCGGCTTCTCCGGCGGCCCCAAGCTCGTCGCCCCCGGGCTGGCCGCGCTGGAGACCGTACTCGTACTCCACGACGCCTCCCGTATCGGCAGCCCCCGCGCCACCTGGGGCATCACCCGCGGAAACCCCGTCCACGACGATGTGCGCGCCATCGCGGAAGCCACCGGCGTCACCTTCGCCCTTGACGTGGTCCTGAACCGGGACAAGGACATCGTCGCCGCGTTCGGCGGGGACCTGCTCCCCATGCACGCCGCCGCCACGGCTGCCGCCACACGCATGGCCATGCGCCCGGTGCCCGAGCCGTTCGACGTGGTGGTCACGACCAACTCCGGTTTCCCGCTGGACCAGAACCTCTACCAGGCGGTGAAGGGGATGTCGGCCGCCTTCCAGGTCGTACGGCCGGGAGGGACCATCGTGTGCGCCGCCGAGTGCCGCGACGGCTTCCCCGACCACGGTTCCTACCGCCAGGTCCTGGCCTCGGCGGCCTCACCCCAGGAGCTGCTGCGGAACATCGGGGCGCGCTCCGCCGGCGAGACCGTCCCCGACCAGTGGCAGGTGCAGATCCAGGCCCGTATCCAGGCCGGAAGCAACGTGGTGATGGCGACCTCGTACCTGACCGACGACGAGCTGGCGGGCGCGCACCTGCGGCAGACTGCGGACGTCTCGCAAACCGTGGCCCGGGCGCTGGCCGCCGCGGGGCCGGGGGCGCGGCTGTGCGTGCTGCCCGAGGGCCCGCAGACGATTCCCTACCTGACCGGAATCCGACCGGACCGATCTGACACGTGAGGGGGTCCGCGTGGACACCACCTATCTGGACCTGGGCTTCGCCCGGGTCGACGTCGACCGTGAGGCCCGGCAGGGCGTGCCCGAGGTCGTCTACGGCCCCGGCAAGACCGCCGGGCAGATCGTCGGGATCGTCAGCGCACTGCTCCGGCACAACCAGGGCCCCGTACTGGTCACGCGTATCGGACCCGACGAGGCAGAAGCCGTCGCACAGGAGGTGCCCGCAGGGCGGTACGACGCCGAGGCGCGGCTGCTGACATGGCGCCCGGCACCCCCGCGCGGCTTCGCGCTCGGCATCGTGGCCGCCGGCACCGCCGACCGGCCGGTGGCCGCCGAGGCCGCGGCCGTCGCCACCGGCCTCGGACTGGCCACCACCGCCTGGCACGACGTCGGCGTCGCCGCGCTGGACCGCGTGCTGGCCGTCAAGGACCAGTTGCGGCGGCAGGACGCCGTGATCGTGGTGGCGGGGATGGAGGGCGCCCTGGCCAGCGTGGTGGGCGGCCTGGTCGCCTGCCCGGTCGTCGCGGTCCCCACGTCCACCGGGTACGGGGCGTCACTCGAAGGGGTCACCGCCCTCCTGGCGATGCACGCCTCCTGCGCCGCCGGGATCACCGTGGTCAACATCGACTCCGGATTCGGCGCCGCGATGGCGGCGCACCGCCTCGCCCGGACGCGGGAGGACCCGTCGTGATCTGCTGGATCAATCCGTTCTCCGGCCTGGCCGGGGACATGCTGCTGGCTGCTCTCATCGACGCGGGGGCGCCCGTGGACCGGATCAGGGAGGCCATCGGCTCCACCGGTCTGACCGGTTGGGAGCTGTCGGCGGAGCGGGTCACCACGCACGGCCTGGCCGCGGTACGGGTACGGGTGGAGGTGAGCGACACCGCCACGGAACGCCCGGCGGGCCGGCTGGTGGACATGGTCTCGCGCGTCCGGCCGAGGCCCGTCTCGGTGCTCGCCGCCGCGGCCCTGACCGCGATATCCGAGGTGGAGGGCAGGCTGCACGGCGTCGATCCGCACGAGGTGCACCTCCACGAACTCGGCGGGCACGATGCGGTCGTCGACATCGTCGGTATCGCGGCGGCGCTGCACCACCTCGGTGTCACGGAGGTCGTCTGCGGTCCGCTGCCGCTCGGCGTCGGGCGCACGCGCTCGGCGCACGGCATCATCCCCGTCCCCGCCCCGGCCACGCTGGAACTCCTCAGGGGGGCCGTCGTGACAGGCACGGACATCCCCGGCGAGACCGTCACGCCCACGGCTGCGGCCGTGCTGTCCGCGGTGGCCGCCCGGTACGAGCCGCTGCCGCCCGCGGTGCTGGGGCGTACCGGCTACGGCGCCGGCACCCGGACCCTCGGCGACCGGCCCAACGTGTGCGCCGTCACCGTGGCCGAGGGCGTGCCGGCAGGCCGGGAGAGCGTCGCCCTGCTGGAGACCAACCTGGACGACGTCACCGGCGAAACGCTGGCCCACGTGGTCCACCGGGTCCTCGAAGCGGGCGCGCTGGACGCCTGGGTGACGCCGGCGGTGATGAAGAAGGGCCGTCCGGCGCACGTGCTGCACTGCCTGTGCCACCCCGGTCTGGCCGACTCCGTGCAGGAGTTGATGTCGGCCGAGACGGGCACGCTGGGCATCCGCAGGAGCGACATCTCCCGCAGCGTGCTTCCGCGGCACACCGAGGTGGTGGACGTGCGGGGAGCGGCGGTCCGGGTCAAGCACGGGCCGTACCGGGTCAAGGCGGAACACGACGATGTCGCGGCGGCGGCGGCCAGGCTCGGCCTTTCACTGCGCGAAGTGGCGGAGTTGGCCGCGGCTGCCGCGGCCCGCGAGGAGGACGGGTCATGAGCGACGTGGAAGTCGATGCGGCTGAGCTTCTGGGGCAGTTCGAGGGGAGGGAATCGGTCGCCGTCGCGTTCTCCGGGGGTGCCGACTCCGCTCTGGTTCTGGCCGCCGCGGTACGGGCGCTGGGGGCCGCCAACGTCCTGGCTGTCACCGCCGTTTCCGAGAGCCTGGCCTCGGGAGAGCTGGAGCGGGCCGCGGAACTGGCCGCGACCCTGCGCGTCACCCACCGCACGCCCAGGACCAGGGAGCTGGAACGCGCCGGCTACCGCGCCAACGGCCCGGACCGCTGCTACTTCTGCAAGTCGGAGGTCCTCGACTCGATCGGCAGGCTCGCGGCCGAATCAGGATTCCGCCACGTGGCCACCGGAACCAACGCCGACGACGCGGCCGACCCCTTCCGGCCCGGTATCCGGGCCGGAAGCGAACGCGGTGTCCTGACGCCGCTGCTGAGCGCCGGCCTGACGAAGCCGCGGGTGCGCCGGCTCAGTCGTCACTGGTCCCTGCCCACCTGGGACAAGCCCGCCACCCCGTGCCTGGCCAGCCGTGTCGTCTACGGACTGCGGATCTCCGGCCCCAGGCTGGCCCGTATCGACCGGGCGGAGGCCGCCGTACGGGCCAGGCTCGGCACGGCGGGTGTCGAGGTGGCGGACCTGCGGGTGAGGGACCTCGGTGGTCGCCGGGCACGTATCGAGGTGCCGGCGGATGCCCTGTCCGCCGCGGCCGCGGTTCCCGGCCTCTGCGAGGTCGTGGCTGCCGCGGGGTTCGACGCGGGCGCGGTCGAAGTGGCCGCGTTCCGCTCCGGCGCGCTGAACGACCTTCTCATCAGCCCGCCGTGACGCGAGAGCCGTCCTCGGCCCCCACCGGCCGAGGACGGCCCCCTATACGGCGGCAGTCCACCTGGAGGAAAGGCTCCAGGCGCTCCCGGACTGCCACCGCGAGATCCCGCGGCAAGCCTTCCGGCCGGACCGCACGGCGCCTGGCATCCGAGCCCTGCTCAGCTGCGCAGGCTCCACTGCTGGTTCGAACCGCCCGTGCAGGTCCACAGCTGGATCTTCGTGCCGTTGGCGGTTCCCTGGCCGGAGGCGTCGAGGCACAGCCCCGACTGGACTCCGGTGATCGTGCCGTTGGAGTTGAGGTTCCACTGCTGGTTCGCCTGGCCGTTGCAGTCCCAGATCACCGCGGCGGTGCCGTTGGCGGTTCCCTGTCCGGAGGCGTCGAGGCACTTGCTGCCGTAGACCATGAGCTGCTTGCCCGAGGTGTAACTCCACTGCTGGTTGCTACCGCCGTTGCAGTCCCACAGCGCCGCCTGCGTGCCGTTGGCGGTCGAGGAGTTGTTGATGTCGATGCAGCGGTTGGACTGCTGGCCCACGATCTGCCGGTTGCCCGCCGGCGGGGTGGTGGGAGGCTGGCTCGTGGGGGGCTGGCTGGTGGGCGGGGTGGAGGAGTCGAACTGCGTGAAGAACTTCCACACCTCTCCCGAGGTCCAGGTGCGCCAGCCGTCCCCGGTCGACCCGTCGATGGGGCCGGGGTCGTGGCCCGCTCCGTCGAAGGCCGCCCACACCACCGGGTACCCGGACCTGCACCCGGAGTAGGCGGTGATGATGTGCGTCAGGCTTCCGTAGGCCGGCTCCGGCGGATTCTGCGGGGTGCAGCCGTTGTTCCTGACGAACGTGTCCCGCAGCGAGCGCCCGTTGGCGATCGGCAGGACGTTGTCCCTGATGCCGTGCAGCCCCATGTACGCGACGGGCTGGGTGCCCCCGCTGCAACCGCTGAGGTTCGCCCCGGAGTACACCGCGACCGCGCGGAAGACCGTCGGCCGGGCGCAGGCGAGTGCGTACGTCATCGATCCGCCGTAGCTGAACCCGGACGAGAACACCTGTGTGGTGTCGACGCACAGGCCGGACTCGAGCTGCCCGACCATGTCGTCGACGAAGGTGACGTCCTGTCCGTTGGAGTTGGCCCAGCCGTTGTTGATGCCCTGGGGCGCGACGAAGATCGTGCCGTTGTTCGCACTGTCGGCCAGGCGCCTGAGCCCGTAGTAGGACCAGTTGTAGCCGTCGGTCCCGCCCGAGTCGACGTCGTTCATGGTGCCGCCCACCCAGTGGAACCCGAAGACCAGCCGGTAGGGGCGGCTGTTGTCGTAGTTGGCCGGGACTCTCAGGATGTAACTGCGGTTCTGACCGCTGCTCTGAATCGTGTGCGTGCCGCTCGCCAGCGTCGGAGCCTTGCCGCACCCGGCTGTGGCCGCGGCGGCTCTGACGGCGGTGGGCGACGCACCCGTGCCGAGGGTGGTGCTCAGTGCCGTGCCGGCGGCGGCCAGGACCAGAGCCAACGCGGCCAGAACGGGCATGAGGAGGGATCTGCGTCTCATGGGCGCTTCCTTCTTTGTGGGGGGACAGGAGCCGCAGTGCGCCGGCCCGCAGGGGCGTCAGCAGCCGGGATTCGCACCGGCGCCGAGCCGGCGTTGCTGCGCTGCGGGCTCGGCTCGCAAAGGACGTGAGCGCTAACATCCGAACCTTTGCGAGAGACTGCTCTCGGGTGGGGAGATGGGATGTCTTTTGGGCAACGGCGGCATCCTGCATCACCCTGCATGCTCTGTCAACCCTTATCACAAGCGGCGCGTTGATCACACGCGCATCCCCTCGACGGGTGTCGGCGCGACCCGGTGCCGACCCGGGGATCGAGGCTGGAGTCGTGGCGGCACGAGGCGCCCGTCGGTGTTCGCATTCGGCAACTTTCTTGGTCCGGACCGGACTTCGCACCCTTGACAGACCTGCGGAGTTGAGAGCACCGTCTGACCTCGAAACCTCTCGGCAATCCCACTTCAGGACCGCACTTTCCGGCACTTCTGGAATGTGAGCGCTAACGCACCAGGGGCGATTGCCGCAAGCACCACAGTCAGCGGGTCCTGCGGGCCGGATCTCCGACTCCGGCCGCAGGAGACCTCCCACCCTGCGAAAGGAATCCACTGTGTCAGCACTCGGCCTGTTGTTCCGGCGAATGCGAGCCTCGACGGTCGTGCTCCTGGGCCTTCTCCTCGCAGCCGGCGGCATCGTGGGCACGGGCGCGTCGCCGGCCCATGCCGCGACCTCCATCACGATCGACGGCGCCTCCGGCGGCCGGACGTTCGACGGCGTCGGCGCCATCAGCGGCGGCGGCGGCAACAGCAGACTCCTGGTCGACTATCCCGAGCCCCAGCGAGGCCAGATCCTGGACTACCTGTTCAAGCCCGCCTACGGCGCCTCCCTGCAGATCCTCAAGGCCGAGATCGGCGGCGACACCAACTCCACCTCGGGCGCCGAGCCCAGCCACCAGCACACCCGGTCCGACCTGAACTGCAACCGTGGCTACGAGTGGTGGCTGATGGAGCAGGCAAAGGCGCGCAACCCGAACATCAAGCTGTACGGGCTGGCCTGGGGTGCCCCCGGCTGGATCGGCAACGGCAACTTCTGGTCCACCGACATGGTCAACTACCTGGTCTCATGGCTGGGCTGTGCCAAGCAGCACGGGCTGACCATCGACTATCTCGGCGGCTGGAACGAGCGGGGTTACAACGTCTCGTGGTACGAGCAGCTGCGCAGCGCGCTCAACAGCAACGGCTACTCCGCGATCAAGATCGTCGGGGCCGACTCCGACTGGACCATCGCCAATGACGTCAACTCCAACCCGACGTTTGCTGCCTCGGTGGGCGTCATCGGCACGCACTACCCGTGCGGGTACCGCTCGTCCCAGTCCAACTGCAGTGTCCCGGCGGCCGCCCTGTCGTCCGGCAAGCAGCTGTGGGCGAGCGAGAACGGGTCCGACGACTACAACGGCGGTGCCCAGGCGATGGCGCGCGGCATCAACCGCGGCTACATCGACGGGAAGATGACGGCCTATCTCAACTGGCCGGTCGTCGCCTCGATCACGCCGAACCTGCCGTACCCCACCATGGGACTCGCCCTGGCCTCCCAGCCGTGGTCCGGCTCCTACTCGATCGGCAAGAACGCCTGGGTGATGGCGCAGACCAGCCAGTTCACCGCCCCTGGCTGGAAGTACCTCGACTCGTCGAGCGGCTACATCGGCGGCAACCGCGCCAACGGCAGCTACGTGTCGCTGAAGTCCACCAACAACTCGGACTACTCCACGGTGATCGAGACGATGGACGCCGGCAGCGCCCAGACCCTGAACTTCAACGTCAGCGGGGGACTGTCCACCGGAGCCGTCCACGTGTGGTCGACGAACGTCAACTCCAGCAACCCGGCCGACTACTTCGTGCACGCCACGGACATCACCCCGTCCGGCGGCAGCTTCAGCCTCACCGTGCAGCCCGGCCGCGTCTACACCGTGACCACCACCACCGGTCAGGGCAAGGGCACCGCCACCGGCCCGAGCCAGGGCTCGCTGGGACTGCCGTACAGCGACTCCTTCGACAGCTACGCGGCCGGCACCGAGGCGAAGTACCTCATGGACTGGCAGGGCGCCTTCGAGGCGACAGCCTGCGGGGGCAGCCGCAGCGGGATGTGCGTGCGCCAGATGAGCCCGCAGAAGCCGATCACCTGGGACGCGCTGTCCGATCCGCACGCCCTGCTCGGTGACGTGGGCTGGAGCAACTACACCGTTTCCTCCGATGTGCTGCTGGAACAGTCCGGATACGCCGACCTGCTCGGCCGCGCCAACTCGCAGGACTACACCACCACCGGCGGCCTGAACGCCTACCACCTGCGGGTGACCGACGCGGGCGCGTGGTCGATCCTGAGTTCGAGCACCAACGGAAGCGTCTCTACCCTGGCCCACGGCACGGTCGCGGCGCTGGGCACCAACCGGTGGCACACCCTGGCTCTCACCTTTGCCGGTTCGACCATCTCCGCGGTGGTCGACGGTGCGGCGGTCGGCTCCGTGAACGACTACACCTTTGCCGGCGGACAGGTCGGCTACCAGACCGGTCAGACCGAGACGGCGCAGTTCGACAACCTGTCCATCACCCCCGGCAGCGGTGGGAACGGCGGCACCACGTCCACGATCGTCGGCGTCGCCTCCGGCAGGTGCGCGGACGTGCCGAACCAGTCGCAGACAGCCGGCACTCAGGTGGAGCTGTGGGACTGCAACGGCGGCAGCAACCAGCAGTGGACCAGCACCTCGTCCCACGAGCTGCGGGTCTACGGCGGCGACTGCCTCGACGCGTCGGGCGCAGGCACCACCCCCGGCACCAAGGTGGACATCTGGGGCTGCAACGGCGGCGGCAACCAGCAGTGGACGATCAACGCCAACGGCACCATCACCGGTGTGCAGTCCGGCCTGTGCCTGGACGCCACGGGCAACGGAACCGCCAACGGCACCCTGCTGGAGCTGTGGACGTGCACCGGGAGCAGCAACCAGAAGTGGACGCGCGGCTGAGCCGGGACCCGGCCGGACGGCTCCCGATCAGCCGAACCACCTCGAAACCCGATCTGAGAGGCTCACGCATGTCTTCCTCTTCCGCGCCGATCAGCCGGCGCAGCCTGCTGGCGGCCGCCGGTGCGGCCACTGCCTTCGGACTGCTGCGGTTCGCCCCCGACGCCGCCGCGACCGACGGCCCCGGCAGCTACAGCGCGAGCTGGTCCTCGGTGGATCAGCACCCCCCGGCCCCGGCCTGGTTCCAGGACGCGAAGTTCGGCATCTACTACCACTGGGGCGTCTTCAGCGTTCCCGCGTTCGGGAACGAGTGGTACCCGCGCAACATGTACATCGGCGGCTCGGCCGAGAACCAGCACCACATCGCCACCTACGGCGATCCTTCGTCGTGGCCGTACAACAACTTCATCGACGGTGCCCGCGACAAGGCCGGCAACTTCGTGCAGTTCGCGCCCAAGCTGGCCTCGCAGGGCGGTAACTGGGACCCGGCCGCCTGGGCGCAGCTGTTCAAGGCCGCGGGCGCCAGGTTCGCCGGCCCGGTCGCCGAGCACCACGACGGCTTCTCGATGTGGAACAGCTCCTCCAACCCGTGGAACTCGGTCCAGCACGGGCCCAAGCTCGACCTCGTGGCGCAGCACGCCCAGGCCATCCGCGGGCAGGGTCTGAAGTTCATGGCCTCGCTGCACCACGCCTACCACTTCAACGGCTACTACGACCACGTGCCGAACCAGTCGGACCCGACACTGCGCATCCTCTTCGGACAGCAGGGGTCGGCCGCGGAGAACCAGCTCTGGTACAACAAGCTGATCGAGGTCATCGACGGCTACCAACCCGACCTGATCTGGCAGGACTTCGATCTGGGCCTGGTGCAGGAGTCCTACCGGCTGCAGTTCCTGGCGTACTACTACAACAAGGCTGTCGCCTGGAACAGGGACGTGGCCGCGACCTACAAGGACGGCCTGGACAACAAGGGCGAGGTCTTCGACTTCGAACGCGGCGGCCCGGCGGGGCTGCTCACCCCCTACTGGCTCACGGACGACAGCATCTCCTCGTCCAGCTGGTGCTACACCGCGGGCATCGGCTACTACACGACCCAGGCACTGCTGCACGCGCTGATCGACCGGACCGCCAAGGGCGGCACCATGCTGCTGAACATCGCACCCATGGCCGACGGCACCATCCCCTCGGGGCAGCAGACGGTCCTGCGCGGCATGGGGGACTGGCTGGGCCGCTTCGGAGAGGCCATCTACGGCACCCGCTCCTGGTCCAGCTACGGCGAGGGCCCGACGGCGATGGGCGGCGGTTCCTTCAGCGGTCCCAAGGCCGGCGTCGCCAAGGACGTCCGGTTCACCCGCAGCCAGGACAACACGGTGCTCTACGCCACCTCCCTGGGCTGGCAGGGCGGCACCATGACCGTCACCTCCCTCAACTCCAACCAGTTCAACATCAGCAGCCTGACCAGCGCCCAACTGCTGGACAACAGCGCAGGCAGCTACATCAGCCTGCCCACGCCGACCCAGGACGGCTCCGGCCTGCACCTGGCCATGCCCTCCTCGAACGCGCCCTTCAACGCGCTGGCCTACACGGTCAAGCTCACCTTCTCCGGCCAGATCCCCGCGCTGGGCGGCGGTGGGACCGGAACCGGGTACGTCAAGATCGCCAACGTGACCAGCGGACTGGTGCTGGACAGCGGTGGGAACGTCGCCTCCGGCTCCAACCTCAAGCAGTGGAACTACGACGGGAGCAGCAACCTCCAGTGGCAACTGGTGGACCTCGGCAACGGCTACTACCGCATCGTCAACCGCACCAATGGGATGGTGGCCGACAGCTGGGGCAACACCGCCAACGGCGCTCCGGCCCGGCAGACGACATGGAACGGCGGCAACAACCAGCAGTGGTCGCTCACCAGTGTGGGCAACAGCCGCTACCAGATCGTCAACCGCGGTACCGGCACCGCCCTTGACGGCTCCGGCAGCACCACGGCCGGCTCCACCGCGGTGATGTGGGCACCGAACTCCAGCACCAACAACCAGTGGACGATCAGCGGAGTCTGACCGCTCCGGCGCGCGACCCGAGGGTGTGTGCCACTTCTCCTGGAAGTGGCACACACCCTCGGACGTCCGCTACTTGACGGCTCCGCTGGTGATGCCCGCCACGATCTTGCGCTGGGCGACCAGGAAGACGGCCACCATGGGCAGGCTCATGATGACGACGTACGCGAAGACCAGGTGCCAGTTGTTGAGGTAGAGCTGGGCGCTGGCGACCTTGAAGAGGTTGAGCGGGAGGGTGGCGCGGTCGCCGCTGCCCAGGACGAAGAAGGCGTAGAAGATGTCGCTCCACGCATAGAGCATCACCATGATCGTCGCGGTGGCCAGGACCGGTCGCAGCAGCGGCAGGATGATACGGACGAAGATGCGCAGGGGGCTTGCCCCGTCCATGCGGGCGGCCTCTTCGAGTTCCAGCGGTATCGCGCGGATGAAGCCGGTGATGAAGAAGACCGAGGTGGACAGGTACATCCCGGTGTAGACGGCGATCATGCCGGGTCTGGTGCCCGCGAGGCCGAGCTGGCGCAGTTCCATGACGACGGTGATGACGGACGGCGGCAGCAGCAGCCCGCTGATGCACACCGCGTAGGCGGCGGTCACCAGCCAGGAGCTGCGGCGGGCGAAGACCCAGGCGGCGGCCGCACCGAGGATCAGGACGAGCAGCACGGACGGCAGCACGACGAGCAGGGAGTTGGCGAAGCCGCGCAGCATGTCGCCCTGGCTCATGGCGTCGTGGTAGTTGTGGGCGGCCTGCCAGTGGCGGGGCGCGGAGAGATTGGGCCTGACCGCTTCGGCCTGCGGCTTGGCGGAGGTGGCCAGGGTCAGCCACAGCGGTACCCCGATGGCGGCCACCGCCAGCAGGACGACTATCAGCGGGCGGCCGACGCGCCAGGCGGCCGAGGCAGGAGCGCGACCGCTCCTGAGGGCCACGGTGCTCACAGCGACAGCTCCCTTCGCCGCAGACCGACGACGAGGGGGATCGCGGCGGCGACCACCACCAGGAAGAGGACCAGGCTCATCGCGGAGGCCTGTGCGTAGAGTCCCTCGCCGAAGATGCGGAACAGGTAGATGTTGAAGACCTCCGTCGAGGCCGCCGGCCCCCCGCCGGTGGTGGCCTGCACGATGTCGAAGGTGTTCATGGATCCGACCAGGGCCGTGGTGACGTTGAAGGTGACGGCAGGCGCGAGCATGGGCCAGCGCACCGAGCGGAACGTCTGCCAGGGGCCGGCGCCGTCGATGCGGGCGGCCTCCAGCATGTCGCCCGGTATGCCCTTGAGCCCGGCGAGGTAGATCAGCATCGACAGGCCCATCCACTTCCAGCCGTGGATGACGGTGACCACCAGAAGCGTCCAGGTGGTCGAGCCCAGCCAGGCGATGTCCGTGCCCAGCAGGTGGTTGACGGCACCGTCCTGGTTCAGCAGGGACTGGAAGACGTAGCCGGTGGCGAGCGCCGATATCAGCACCGGCAGGAAGAAGGCAGCACGGAAGAAGCGGTTGAACCGCGTGTCCTCCTCCAGCAGCAGCGCCAGCACCAGGCCGAAGGCGTTCTGGAAGAGCGCGGCAAGGACCGCGTAGAGCACTGTGGTGCGCAGCGAGCGCAGCAGGGAGCCGTCGTCGAGGATGGAGCGGAAGTTGCCCAGCCCGGTGAACGAGATGCTGGAGTGGTACGCGGACCAATTGGTGAACGGGTAGTAGAAGTTGAGGAGGTTC
This sequence comes from Actinacidiphila cocklensis, assembly GCF_907177275.1. Lineage (GTDB taxonomy): Bacteria > Actinomycetota > Actinomycetes > Streptomycetales > Streptomycetaceae > Actinacidiphila > Actinacidiphila cocklensis. The sequence continues at coordinate 59,513 of NZ_CAJSLV010000067.1, read as the reverse complement.
GGTACCAGGAAGAACGCCGTGAAGACGGCGATCGCGGGCAGGGCGAACCACCAGGGGTGGTGGACGGCGGCGCGCGGCAGCCGCCCGGGCCGGGCCGCGCGGACCCGGCCCGGGCGGGCCGGACGTTCGGCCGGGCCGCCGGGGCCGGTGCGTACGGTGGCGTGAGCCATGGGAGTCCCCCGGTCGAGTGCTAGAAGCCGGGAGCGCCCTGCGCCTTGGCGATCTGCGCGAACTGGTCCTCGATGGCCTGGGCCACCTGCTGGGGGTTCTTCTTGCCGAAGATCATGTCGGCCAGGTACAGATGCGTGTCGGGCGCGACGATGGCCTTGGCCTGGAAGACACCGGTGGCCGTGGGCAGGGCGGCGATCTGCGCCTTCGACGACTGCGGCAGATCGGCGGGGCTGGGCACCGCCGGCTCGACCGAGGGGATCTTCATGGTCTTGGTGTAGTCGGCGTAGTCAGGGCCGAGCCAGAAGGCGAGGAACTGGCGGGCGGCGTCCTGGCGCTTGGCGTCGCCGGTCTTGAAGGCCACGACCCCGTTGGTCTGGTCGGGCGAGTACATACCGGTGTTCGAGGAGTTCGAGATCGGGAACCAGCCGATGTGCTGGTCGAGTTCGGCGGTGGAGTGCTTGGCCTGCAGCTGGGACTGGAAGGACGTGACGTTGAGCGCCATACCGACGTCGCCGTTCCACAGGGCGTCGGCCTGTCCGGTGAATGTGCCTGTGCGGTAGTTCTTCTGGGCCAGGCCCGCGTCCAGCAGCTTGTCCTTGTACTTCGTGATCGCGGCAACGACGGCGGGGTCGGTCCACTTGACCTTGTTGTGGTTCAGGTCGGTCCACCACTGCGGTTTGAGATCGGTGAGCTGGACCTGCATCTGCCACTGCATCGGCCACTTGTCACCCCCCGCCTCGTAGAAGGCCGCCGAGTCGGTACGGTCGACGATCTTGTGGCCGAGTGCGAGCAGCTGGTCGTAGGACGTGGGGAAGTCCTGCTCGGTCAGGCCTGCCTTCTTGAAGACGTCCTTGTTGTAGTAGACGCCGAGCATCGCGGGACTGGTCACGATCGCGGCGTACCGCTTGCCGTCGATGACGCCCAGGGAGCGCTCGGTGTCGCCCAGCTTGGACTCCCACGGCTCGCCGTCCAGGGTCAGCAGATTCCGCTGCGGCTGGATGAACGGCAGGGTGGATATGGACGGCTGCCAGAACATCAGGTCGGGCTTGTCGCCGGAAGCGAGCTTTGTCGGCACGTTCTGCTCGTAGAGATCGGGTATGGCCTGCACACTGACGCTCGCGCCGGTGGCCTTCCGGAAGGCGTCGATGACCTGCTTGGGCGCGTTCACGGTGTTCTGCGCAGTCCACATGGTCAGCTTCACGCCGTCCAGGCGGGCCGTCGGATTCACCGAGGACGCAGTCGCAGCACTGCTGGTGCCGGAGTCGTCCGAGCTGGGGTCACTGCAGGCGCTCGCCAGGACGGCGGTGGTCACGGCCAGCGCCAGCAGGAACGCTCTTCTCCTCGGGTGATGCATGGCGACCTCTTCGTCGTTGTGGTGTGCGGATGGATGGGCGGCGCGATGCGGGCACCGCGTCAGAGGTGCCGCGGCGGGGCGATGCTCTCCCGGACCACCAGCTCGGGTACGGCGGCCGAGTGCGGCTTGACCGGGGTCGACCTGGTCAGCAGGCCGTGCAGCAGGTCGAAGGCGGACCGGCCCAGACCGGAGAAGTCCAGCCGGACCGTCGTGAGCGTCGGGGTGACGAACGCGGAGTGCGGCGCGTCGTCGAAACCGACCACGCTCACGTCGCCGGGAACGGACCGGCCGGCCTCGTGCAGGGCGCGCATCACGCCGAGCGCCAGGTCGTCGTTGCCGCACAGCACCGCGGTGACCTCCGGGTCACGGGCCAACCGGCTGCCTGCGGCGTAACCGCTCTCCGGCCCCCACCCTTCGTGGACGACCTCCGGTACGGCGGCGCCGGCGTCCTCCAGTGCCCGTTGCCAGCCCGCGGTACGCGCGCTCACCCGGCGGGTACCGGACGGGATGGCCACGTAGTGCACGTTCCGGTGTCCCAGGGACAGCAGGTGCCCCGTTGCCTCGTACGCCGCCTGGCGGTCGTCGGTCCACACCCAGAGCCGGTCGTGCGGCGGGGGGTCCGCGGGCGTCTCCACCACGCCCACCACCGGGAGGTCCGGGTCCGCCGCGGCAAGCGCCGCCACGCCCGCGGGGTCGTACGCGATCACGATCAGGCCGCCCACGGAGTCGCCGGCTCGTTGCACGGCGGCGGCGACGGTCTGCTCGTCGGCGGACTCCAGCACGCTGATGCCCACCCCGTAGGCGGCCTTGCGGGCCGCCTCCTCCACGCCCTGCAGTACCGACGCATAGCCGTGGTGGGTGGTGTTCGCCGTGAGCACGGTGACGCTCTGGCTGCGTCCGCTGGCCAGCGCCAGCGCGGTGGCGCTGCGCCGGAAACCCAGTTCCTCGATGGCCCGGTTCACCCGCTCGCGCGTGGCGGACTTGACGCTCGGGTGGTCGTTGATGACCCGGGAGACCGTCTGGTGAGAGACGCCGGCGGCGGTGGCGACATCCCGGATGCTGGGCTGGCGCCTTGTGTTACCGGTCACATTCATGTCAGGATTGTTACCGGTCACAATGCGGCCGTCAAGATGCTTGCGAAAATGGATTTCCCGGGTAGGGCGGCCCGCCACCGCCAGGTCATGGGGAAAGGCCAGGACAAGGAGAACAGGGTGACCGATGCGGCTACAGCGGCTGAACCGGCCGGTGACCGGGTCGACGACCCGCTTGTGTGGGGTCATACGGCACTGCGCCTGGAAGTGAGCACCGGTCCTGACGGTGTACCGCGGCTGGCCCGGCTGGAGCAGCCCGGGGCAGCGGGGCACGACGCGGAACCCGCTGCCTTCCTGCCCCTGCTGGAGGTGACCGCCCTGGGACACGGCACCGGCTGGTCCGGTCCGCGCTTCACCGGTACGGCACTGAACCAGCGGATGCGCAGGCGCGCTGTACGGGCCGGGATCCGGGACGGCTGGCACTTCCTGGACCTCGACGTCCACGATCCGGCCAGCGGGCTGGCCGCCACCGTCGAACTCTCCTCTCCCGACGGTGTTCCGGTCCTCCGGTCCCGCGTGCGGCTGCGCAACGACGGCACCCGGGTCGCGGTCGTCCAGTCGGTCAGCAGTCTTCTGCTCGGCGGGCTTCCGCCGGCCGATGCTCTGGAGGTCCACCGGGCACGCAACGACTGGCTGGCGGAGGGCCGGTGGTATGCCGAGCCGCTGCGCGGGACCGTGGCGGACATCGGGGTCGACAGCCATCAGCACGACAGCCGCGCCACCCTCGCACTGGCGGGCCGCGGCAGCTGGCCCACCGACGGGCACCTGGCGGCGGGCGCCCTCACCGACGGCGCCGGCGGCCGGGCCTGGGCATGGCAGGTCGAATCACCCGCCGGCTGGCGCTGGGACATCGGCGAGTACGCCCACGGCTGCCACCTGACGCTTCACGGACCTGCGGACGCCGATCACCAGTGGCGTCAAGCGCTGGCCCCGGGCGAGGAGTTCACCACCGTGCCGGTCGCGGTGGCACTCGGCTCCGGCTTCGAGGACGCGATCGCCGCCCTGACCACCTACCGGCGGGCCGTGCGCAGAGCCCACCCCGACCACACGGCGCTCCCGGTCGTTTTCAACGACTACATGAACACCCTGATGGGCGATCCGACCACGGCGAAGCTGGTGCCGCTGATCGACGCCGCCGCGCAGGCCGGCGCCGAGTACTTCTGCATCGACTCCGGCTGGTACGACGACGACCTGCACGGCTGGTGGGACAGCGTGGGGGAGTGGCTGCCCTCCTCCGCACGCTTCCCCGGCGGCATCCAGGTCGTCCTCGACCACATCAGGGACCTGGGCATGGTGCCGGGCCTGTGGCTGGAGCCCGAAGTCGTCGGCGTCCGCAGCCCGGTCGCCAAGGCTCTCCCGGACGACGCCTTCTTCCAGCAGGACGGGGTCCGCATCACCGAGCAGGGCCGCCACCAGCTCGACCTGCGCCACCCCGCCGCCCGAGCGCACCTGGACGCCACCGTCGACCGCATCGTGGGCGCATGGGGTGTCGGCTACCTCAAGCTCGACTACAACATCGTCGTCGCGCCCGGCACGCAAGGACCCGGCGACACCTCACCCGGCGCGGGGCTGCTCGGACACGCACGCGCCTACCTCGACTGGATCGCCGAGGTCCTGGACCGGCACCCCGGCCTGGTCATCGAGAACTGCGCCTCCGGGGGCATGCGCATGGACGGCGCCAGTCTCGCCGTCACCCAGCTCCAGTCCACCAGCGACCAGCAGGACCCGCTGCGCTACCCGCCCATCACCGTCGCGGCGCCTACGGCGATGCCCCCGGAGCAGTGCGCCGTGTGGGCCTACCCCCAGCCGGAGTTCACCGACGACGAGATCACCTTCGCGCTCGCCGGCGCCCTGCTCGGCCGGGTCCACCTCTCCGGGCGCCTCGACCGCATGTCGCCGCATCAGCTGGCCCTGGTCGGGGACGCGATGGCGGTGTACAAGCGCCTGCGGGCCGATCTGCCCCGTGCCCTGCCCTTCTGGCCGCTCGGCCTGCCCGGCTGGAGCGACGACTGGCTGTCGCTGGGCATGCGGGTGCCGGAAGGCCCCACCTACCTGCTCGTCTGGCGCAGGCAGGGAACCGAGCCGCGGCTGTCGGTCCCCGTACGGCACCTGGCCGGTCGTTCCGAGGTGGCCGTGGGGATCCTCCACCCGCGGAAGACGGAAGGCGAGGCGGTGTGGGACGCGGGCGGTGCGGCTGTCGGGCTGCTGCTGCCCCGGACACCGGCGGCGGTGCTGCTGCGGCTGGACCCCGTGAGCTGAACCCGCACCGTACGACCAGGCCGTACCCGGGTTGCTTACCCACCGGGTACGGCCTGGCCGGCCAAGGGGGTCACCGAGGGGCGAGCACCAACTGGTAGGCGCCGTTGGGGTCCTCGTTGGGCACGGGGAAGGTGACGGTGCCGTTGGTGACCGGGTATGCCGCGGAGGACAGCGTCGTCGCGGACGCCACGTTCGTCGTGCGCCCGGTACCCGAGACGTACTTGAGCGTGGCCGTCACCGACGAGCCCATGGCACCGAGCCCGTTGACCTTGACGGTGTTGCTGCCGGACTCACCGCCGAAGACCAGGCTGAAGGTGTTCTGGCCGGCGTCGTAGGCGGCCACGCCGTCCTGGTTCTGGGTAGGCGTGACCTTGACGACGTTGCCGGTCTGGTCGCCGTACCACTTGTACATCCAGTACGAGGCGGTCGGCTGGTTGTTGTAGAGCAGCCCGTTGAGCGTGCCCGCCTCGTACCAGAAGGCGCGCTCGGCGTCCCTGACTCCGTCGCGCTCGAACTGGGCCACGTAGTGGTTGGTGCTGCTGGGCACGTCGATCTCGCTCGTCGTGGCGTACTCGTCGATGGAGATCGGCCGCGCCGAGATTCCGAGCTGCTGCTCCAGCGAGCGGTATGCCTGGACGTCGTTGGTGACGTTCTTCCAACCGCCCAGCTCGTGCCAGCAGATGACGTCGGGCAGGGTCCCCGACGCCTTCGCGGCGGTGAGGAAGTTGCGCATCCAGTCCAGATTCAGGTACGACGTGCTGGGACCGAGAATCGGCATGCCGGGCAAGGTCTTCCTGACCTGCTGGACGGTGCGTGTCCAGCCGTCGGTGAAGCCGCCCGCCGCGCTCGGCCAGGTCCAGTCCGGCTCGTTCCACGGTTCGAAAGCGTTGATGTCGGTCACGTCCGGCCGGGCCTTGACGGCGGCGGTCATGCTGTCGACGTCGCTGAGCCAGCCTGTCCAGCCGGGCCAGTTGTAGGGGAAGCCGTCCAGGAAGTCGGCCATGTTGACGGTCATCTTGGCGCCGGCCTGCATGGCGGTGGACGAGACCTTCATGGCGTCACCGACGGGCGCGGGGTAGCCGTTGGGGCGGTGCTGGGTGCCGGGAGGCGCCTGGCGTATCTGGTTCAGATGCAGTGGCACCACGATGGACGCCGGCGGAGTCGTCTCGTCCTTCAGCCCGTCCAGAGTGCCGGAACCGACATGGGTGACCGGACGCACCACGGAGGCGGCATCGACCACCAGGGTGCTCCCCGTGCCGCCGCCACCGCTGCTGGTCCAGCGCTGGTTGGACTGGCCGTTGCAGGTCCACAGCGTCACGCGGGTGCCGTTGGCAGTCCCGGCGTGGTCGACGTCCAGGCACAGCCCGGACTGCACACCGGTGATCGTGCCGTTCGAGTTCACCTGCCATTTCTGGTTCTGCTGCCCGTTGCAGGACCAGATGTCCACCACGGTGCCCGGGGAGGTGCCGTTGTTGTACACGTCCAGGCACCGCGTGCCGTTGAAGGTGCGCAGTTCCCCGGCCGAGGTGGTCTCGAACTGCTGGTTGGGCTGGCCGTTGCAGTCCCAGATCTCCATCGCGCTGCCCAACGTGTCCGTGTTGCCGGTGACGTCCAGGCAGCGGCCCGATCCGGCGCCGACGAACTGGGACGTTGCGGCGGAGGCCGGGGACGCTGACGCGAGCGAGACGCTCAGGGCCGCGGCGGTGGTGAGCGCGGCGCCCAGGGCCGTCCACGTACGTCGTCGCGTCACCGCGCGGACTGTCCTTGTAGGTGGCACAACTCCTCCTTTGAGGGTGCGGTGGGGGGATGCGGAGCTTGTGTTACCGGTCACAACGGCATGAGTGTGACCGGTAACACGCAGACCCGTCAAGGAGTTCGTCAAGGAGCAGCGCGACAGCGGCCGCCCGGGAAACCTCCGGGCCGCCCGCCTCCACATGCGCCCGGGCAGGTGAAAGTCTGTTCCCGACCTCCCCGAACCGAAGGACGTGCAATGACCGGGATACGCCGACGGCTGTCGCGCCGGCTGCAGGCCAGGCAGCTCCCAGGAGTCACACCGGGCCCCTGCGAGTTTCGGGTGCGGCGCAGACTGCCGGTGCCCATGGACGATGGTGTCGAACTCCTCGCCGACCTCTACGTGCCGGTCGGCAAGGTGACTCCGCCGCTGCCCACGATCGTCATCCGCTCCCCGTACGGCCGCCGGAACTCCGTCACCCACGCTGCGGCGCTCGCCCGCGAGGGCTTCACCGTCGTGGTCCAGAGCTGCCGCGGCACCGGGGGATCGGGAGGCACCTTCGTCCCGCAGGTCAACGAGCAGCGCGATGGCATGGCCACGCACCGGTGGGTACGGCGGCAGCCGTGGTTCACCGGCTCGGTCGCGACATACGGGCAGAGCTACCTCGGCTACGCCCAGTGGGCGGTGGCCGGGCGGCTGCAGCGGGAGGAGCCCGACCACGCTCCCGAAGCGCTCTGCCTGATCAACACGATGCCCGACTTCGGAGCGGTCACCTGGGACAACGGAGCCTTCGCGCTGCGCAATGCGCTCGGCTGGTCGCAATGGATGGACCTGACGAGCCGTCGCGGCCCTGCGCCGATGCTGGGACTCCTGCGCCGGCCCGACCGAAAGCTGGGCTCGGCCTTCGCCGTGCTGCCGCTGGGCGCCGGCGACACCGCCGCCGCCGGGCGGCCGATCGGCTGGTACCAGGACTGGCTCGCCCACGAGGAACTCACCACCGACTACTGGACCCAGCAGTCGCACACCGCTTCTGTGCCCGATGTCACCGCGCCCGTCTACATGAGCACCGGCTGGTACGACATCTTCCTCCCCTGGCAGCTGCGCACCTACGCCCAGCTCGCGAACGCCGGCCGGCCGCCGCTGCTGACCGTCGGCCCGTGGGGACACATGGCCGGCGGGGAGGGCCCGTCCTTCGTCGGGTCCGTCGAGTTCCTCAAGGAGCACTTCGCCGGCGCGTCGGGCAGCCGCGTCGCGCCTGTCCGGGCGTTCCTCACCGGCGCCGGGCAATGGCACGACCTGCCCGCGTGGCCACCGACCGGCACCACAGCGCGGTCGTGGCACCTGCATGCGTCCGGCCTGCTCGATCCGGCCGCCCCGGACGGTGGTGTCACCCGCTACAGCTACGACCCCTGCGATCCGACACCTGCCGTCGGAGGCCCCAGCCTGACCCCGGACTCCGGTCCGGTCGACAACAGCGCGCACGAACGCCGCACCGATGTCACCGCCTTCCGCAGCACACCGCTGGAGGACGCCGTGGTCATCGCCGGCGAGCCGGTCGCCCGGATCCGGTTCCGCTCCTCCGCCCCCAGCGCCGATGTGTTCGTCCGCATCTGCGACGTCCACCCCGACGGCCGTTCCATGACCGTCTGCGACGGCATCCGGCGCGTAGGAAGCCTCGGTTCGGCCGCTACCGACCCGCGGCCCGGCCCGGACGGATTCGCCGAGGTGGAGGTGCCATTGTGGCCGGCCTTCCACCGGTTCGCGGCCGGTCACCGCATCGGCGTCCAGGTCAGCTCGGGCGCACATCCGCGCTACGCCCGCAACCCGGGCACCGGCGAACCCGCCCTCAGCGCCACGGCCACCGTCCGTGCGGAGCAGGAGATCTCCCACGAGACCGCCCGGCCCTCCCGGATCGACCTGCCGGTGTGGGCCTCCGCTGCACTGCCCTCGTAGTCGCGGAACCCCGGATCTCCGCTACGAGACGGGATCCGGCACCGCGAGGAAGCTGCCGCGGTGCCGGATCTGTCGCGTGCCGTCCCTCAGCGGAGGGCGATCGCCGTCCACGACACCGGCGGCAGGTCGATGGTGAGCACGCCGTCCGCGATTGCTGCGGTGGTGTTCGCGGCCGGGCTCACCCGGTGCTGCTCGGCGAGCGTGTTCTTCGCATACACGTCGGAGTCGGCGAGCGTGACCGCCTCGGCGATGCGGGACGAGCCCAGGCTGCGCACGTCGATCGTGATCTGCGCGGCCTCCTCCAGGTCGCGGTTGACGAGGAATACCGCAGACCGGTCCTCGTCGACGGTTGCGACGGCGTCGATGACCGATGCCTCGCCGTGCCGCCCCGTCTGGTAGGTCGGCGCGTCGACCACGGGCCGGATCACCTCGCCGGACGCGAGCCGGCTGGTGATCGAGAACGGGTAGAAGGTCGTCTGCCGCCAGGCCGCCCCACCGGGCTCGGTCATGATCGGCGCGATCACGTTGACGAGCTGCGCGAGCGACGCCGAGGTGACGCGGTCGCTGCGCTTGAGGAGCGTCATCAGCAGGTTGCCGACGACGACGGCATCCGCCACCGTGTACGTGTCCTCAAGCTGCCGAGGAGCGTGTCGCCACTCGGTGTCGAGCTTCTGCGACTCCATGTGCTCCTTGAGGTACCAGACGTTCCACTCGTCGAAGGAGATGTTGATCTTCTTGTCGGAGCGCTTCTTGAACCCCACGTGGTCGGCGGTCGCGACGACGGTGTCGATGAAGTAGTCCATGTCGGTCGCCGAGGCGAGGAAGGAGCCGAGGTCGCCGTCGTGCTCCTGGTAGTACGCGTGGCACGAGACGTAGTCGACGTGGTCGTAGGCGTGCTCGAGTACCGTGCGCTCCCAGTCGCCGAACGTCGGCATGCCGGACCCGGAGGAACCGCAGACGACGAGTTCGAGGTCCTTGTCGGCCATCTTCATCGCGGCGGCGGTGCGGGCGGCGATCTTGCCGTAGTCGTCAGCCGTCATGAAGCCGGTCTGCCACGGTCCGTCCATCTCGTTCCCGAGGCACCACATGCGGATGTCGTGCGGGTCCGGCGTGCCGTTGGCGACGCGCAGATCCGACAGCGCCGTACCTGACGGGTGGTTGGCGTACTCCAGCAGGTCCAGGGCGGGCAGGATGCCTCGCGTCGCGACGTTGACTGCCAGCATCAGCTCGGAGTCCGTGAGCTTGAGCCACTTGGCGAACTCGTCGAGGCCGACCTGGTTCGATTCGAGTGCGTGCCATGCGAGGTCACGGCGCACCGGGCGCTGCTCCCGCGGGCCGACCGAGTCCTCCCACCGGAATCCGGAAACGAAGTTTCCGCCTGGGTAGCGGATGGTCGTGCTGCCGAGCTCCTTGACGAGTTCGACGACGTCCATGCGGAATCCGTCGTCGTTCGCAGTCGGGTGTCCCGGCTCGTAGAGGCCGGTGTAGACGCAGCGGCCGAGGTGTTCGACGAACGAGCCGAAGGTGCGGCGTCGGACAGGAGCGATGACAGCCTGCCTGTCGAGCGTGATGTGCGCGCGGGGCAATTCAGTGGTCCTTGTCTGGGGGTGGTGCGGGCCGAGCGAAGGCGCCGCTCAGCGGCCTGCCCCTGCCGAGGTACGGCACGGGCAGGCTCACAACGGGTGCGTGTTCTGCAGCGGGTTCTCAGCCCTTCACGGCGCCCGTGAGACCGCCGACGATCCGCTTCTCGAAGATGGAGAAGAAGATCAGTGCGGGCAGCATCGCAAGCGAGGTGAAAGCGAGGACCTTCGCCGTGTCGGTGGAGTACTGCGAGGAGAAGGCCTGCACGCCGAGCGGCAGGGTGAAGTTCGCCTGCGAGTTGAGGATGTAGAGGGGAAGGACGTAGTTGTTCCAGCTTCCGATGAACGCCAGGATGCCGACTGTCACGACACCCGGAAGCGACAGTGGAATGACCATCCGGACGAAGAACCCGAGCCGGCTGGTGCCGTCGATCGCGGCGGCCTCCTCGATCTCGTTCGGAATGGCCCGGAGGAACGGCACCAGGATGATGACGGTCGTCGGAAGGCCGAAGGCTATCTGCGGGACGATCACGCCCAGCAGGTTGTCGACGAGTCCGAGGTCCTTGACCACGATGTACAGCGGGGTGATCGCGATGACCATCGGGAACATCAGGCCGGCGGCGAACAGGGAGTACATCGCGCCCTTGAGCTTGAAGTCGTAGCGCGCGATCACGAAGCTCACCATCAGGCCGAGGACGACGATGCCGACGGTGCTCGCCAGCGCGACCAGGACGGAGTTCGCGAACTCGCCCCAGAACCTCGAGGACTTCAGGACGTTGACGTAGTTGGCGGTGATCCAGGGGTGCGGCAGGCCGGCAGGGCTCGTGGTGATCTGCGAGTTGGTGCGGAATCCGCCGATGACGATGTAGATCACCGGAGCGATACAGACCCCGATGAACAGCAGCGCGACGAAGTAGGTGAAGGGGCTCCCCCACTTCTGCGGCGCGTCACGACCGACCCGACGGCCGCTCGGCTCGTTCGGCCCGGCGGCGGAGGAGAACCAGGATCTTGCAGTGGTCGCGCTCATCAGACGGTTCCCTCCGTGACGGCTCCCCGTAGGTCACGACGCAGGACGACGCGCTGGTAGATCAGCGCCACGATGAGCGAGATCAGGAACATCACGACCGCGATCGCGCTGCCGTAGCCGTAGTTGCCCGCGTTGCGGCCCTGGGCGAGCATGTAGATCGCCATGGTCGAGGTGCCCGCGGTACCCGAGACGTACTGGCCCCAGATGATGTAGACGAGATCGAACAGCTGCAGCGAGCCGATGATCGAGAGGAACGCCCAGATGCGGATCGTCGGCCCCAGCAGCGGCAGGGTGATGCGGCGCTGTATCTGCCAGTAGGAGGCGCCGTCGATCTGAGCGGCCTCGAAGAGTTCCTCGGGGATCGACTGCAGGCCGGCGAGCATCAGGATCACCGCGAAGCCGATGTACTTCCACGAGATGATGGCCATCAGTGTCCAGATGGCCAGCTTCGGGTCGGAGAGCCAGTCAGCTTGCAGGGAGCCCAGGCCGATCTGCCGCAGCAGGTCGTTCATGGCGCCGTTGCCCTGGAGCATCAGGCTCCAGCCGGTGCCGACGATGACCTCGGAGATGATGTAGGGCACGAAGATCAGGACCCGGATGACCGAGCGGCCGCGGATCTTCTGGTTGAGCAGGAGCGCGAGGATGATCGCCAGCGGTCCCTGGATGACCAGGGAGAGTCCCATGATCATGAAGCTGTGCTTCAGGACCTGCTGGAACGCGGGGTCGGTGAGGATCAGTTTGTAGTTGTTCAGGCCGACCCAGTCGGTCGGTGCTCCGTAGCCGTGCCAGCGGTAGAAGCCGTAGTACGCGGCGAGCGCGACCGGAAAGATCACGAACGCCAGGAACATGAGGATCGCCGGTCCGGACAGGAGGGCGATCTCGAGTCGCATCTTGGCACGGCCGCGGCGGCGCGAAGCCGCTCGCGGCGAGGTCGGGGGCGTGGCAGCGCCCCCGACCCGAGACGTGCCCTGCGACTGGCGGCCGATGGCCGTGTCAGTACCCAGGGTGTCGCTCATTGGCTACTTACTCAGCCCCTCTCGGCAGCCTTGTTCGTGTCCTTGACGATGTCGGCAGCCGAGCCCTTGCCGGCGAGCAGGTTCACGACGGCGGTGTTCATGGCGTTGCCGACGTTCTGGCCGTACTCGGTGTCGAGGAACTGCATGGAGTAGGCCGCCTTGTTGAAGGCCTGCAGTGCCGAGATGTTGTACGAGTCGGTGACGACCGACTGGGCGGCCTTGTTCACCGGGATCGTGAAGAAGCCCTTGGCGTAGCCCTCCTGCTGTTCCTTGGTCACCAGGAACTGGAGGAAGTTGAAGGCCTCCTTCGGCGCGTTCTTGGTCAGCGAGTATCCGCCGCTGCCGCCCATGATGGCGCTCGGGTCGCCCTTGCCGCCGGCCACCGCGGGGAAGGGGAACCAGGCCAGGTCGGGGAGCGGCTTCTGGTTCGGGGTCAGGCTGCCGATCACCCCGGGGTCCCAGTTGCCCATGAGTTCCATGGCGGCCTTGTGGTTCGCCAGCAGGCCCGCCGAGGACCCGGCGCCCTGCTGCGCGGAGGCCGTCAGGAATCCGTTCTGGAAGGGGCCGACCTTCAGGAACGAGGACAGGTCCTCGCCGGCCTTGGTCCAGCACGGGTCGTCGAACTTGAGCGACTTGCCGGCCTCCGTCATGGTGTCCTGGCTGCACTCGCGCAAGGCGAAGTTGTAGTACCAGTGCGCGGCCGGCCAGGCGTCCTTGGCACCCACCGCGATCGGCGCGACCTTGATCGCCTTCAGCTTCGCGACATCCGCCTCGAGCTCGTCCATCGTGGTCGGCGTGGCGGTGATGCCGGCCTGCTTGAACAGGTCCTTGCTGTAGTAGATGCCTTCGGGTGCCGTGTCGAGCGGCATCGCGTAGACCTTGCCGTCGATCGAGTCGCCTGCGAGAGCGGCCGCGCCGACGTTCGCCTTGTCGGTGTCGGTGAGGTCCAGCGCCTGGAGCTGGCCGGCGTTGACCATGGCCTGCATCTTGCCGCCGCCGCGCTGCAGGAACATGTCCGGCCCGGAGTTCGAGTTGAGCGCGGTCTGCAGCTTGCCGTCGAGGTCCTCGTTCTGGACGTACTGGATCTTGATCGTGACGTTCGGGTGCAGCGTGTGGTACGCCGCCGCAGCGCTCTTCCAGTACTCAGCGCCGGGTCCGGGCTGCGCGTTCTCCCAGACCGTCACCGTGACCTTGTCGCCCGACGAACTGCCGCCGCTGTTGTCGCTGCTGCTGCTGTCGTCGCTGCCGCCGGCGCAGGCGGTGACGGCGAGTGCGACCCCCACGCCGATAGCCACAGCCGTCGCGCTGCGTGTTTTCCTCGTCATCCTGGAAACTCCCTGATCTGTCACCATTGATGGATCCTGTTGCGGCAAGCGGTCGCGAGGTTGCTTGGTCCAGTTGAAAGTGAGCGCTAACATGCTGCACACCCGATGGAGCGGCTCGCACTGGGTGTGCTACGTGTCGGGACTCACCGAAACTTTCGGGTGCCTTGCGATCGTTGCGGGCACACTAGGTCGCCTGTCGAAGCACGTCAATACATCCCACAGAGAACCCAGTGGGCCTTAATCGATCCGGTATGTGTCCGAACGGTGGACGCGGGCGCGCTTCGTGAAAACGGCCTGTGTGGAAACTTTCGACTGTGATGACTTATGTTTCGACGGGTAAACGGACCCTGGGTGCGGCAGCGGCCGGCGGCGCCCCAGCCGGGGTCGAACCGGGCGATCACGGCCAGGTGCTGGCGCAGCTGCAGGATCGGCATGCGGTCGCGCCGGCTCCGGCCGAGCCCGGTCAGCTCGGCGTACCGCTCGCAGAGCACATGTCCTCGGGTGGCAGCCGCGCCGTCCACGGGCGGGCCAGGTCGGCCTCGGCCCACGTGTACGCTGCAGGCGGCGAGGACGACCTCGGGGGTGACGACGCCGCCCGCGTCGCGCAGGGCGGCAAGCCCCTCGGCGTCCGCGGCGAGGAGGCCGTCCGACCGCGGCTCGTCGGACGCCTACCCGAAGACCGACGTGCCGTCAGCGCGCCGCGCGAGCCCCGCCGTCGCGGCAAGGTCTCCGGCAGCTCCTGTGACCGTGACGACGTCGGTCGGACCGGCCGAGTGCAGGCGTTCGGGCAGCCAGGGTGCCGTGCCGGTCACCGGTGTGCTCCGCCCCGGCCGCGGTCCGCCGAGGCCGGCGGGTCGCCCGGCTCATCCGAGGTGCGCCGGTGGTGCTCGTCCGCGAGCAGCAGGTAACTGCTCGCCGTCCAGGTGTAGGCGCGGTCGCGCAGCCCTTCGCCGGTCAGGGCGTCGAAGTTCTCCGCGAAGCCGGAGGTCTCGCACAGATGCCGGAAGCGGCGGCTGATGTCGTCGGCAAGGCCGGTGTGACCGGCCCGGCGCAGGCCGTCCTCGATGAGGACGGTGGCCGGCGCCCAGATCGGACCCCGCCAGTACCCGTCGGGCTGATAATGCGGCGAGTCCGTGTGCTCGGTGGCCAGCCCATGACGGGTCAGGTGCTCGGCGATACGTTCGGCGAGGCGGTCGGCGACCTCGCGGGGCAGCCGTTCGCCCAGGACGATCGGCATCAGGTCCAGGAGGCTGCGGCTGGTGGACCAGTCGCCGGAATGCGGCGAACGACTGCGGAAACGCCCGTCGGACCACAACTCTTCCAGCAGCGCCTGCTGAACGGCGTCCGCGGTGCCCAGATGCCGGTCCGCGGCGCCGGCGTCTCCGAGGTCCTTGGCGAGTTCGGCCAGCTCCGCCAGCTGGAGGACGAGGAAGGCCGCCAGGTCGGCGGTGATCAGCACCCTCCGGCCGTCGAAGGTGGTGGCGTTGTCCCAGCCGCTGTCGTTGCCGTGCTGGTAGTGCGGCAGGCCCAGGCCGGGTGCTGTGCGGGCTCGGAGCCAGAAGTCGGTCCAGCGCCCGAGGCGCCGGTAGGTCTCCCTCAGCTCGTCGGACTCCGGTTGCCGGGGCAGGCGTTCGCGCAGTCTCCGCAGTGCCCAGCCATGAATCGGCGGCTTGACGAAGTTGAACAGGATCTCCGAGTGCGTGACCGAGTCGGGCAGTGCTCCGGTCTCGTCCTGGTGGTCGAAGGGGATCTGGAACTGGTCCCACGCGAGGTCCGGCAGCCCCTGGGCCAGCGCGAGGGCGTTGAAGCAGTGATCCCAGCTCCAGACCTTGTCCATCCAGTGCTTCGACATCAGAACGGCAGGACGCCGCAGGAAGCCCGCGGGACGCACGGTGGCCGACCACAGGACGTAGGCGGCCAGTTCGGCGGCAGGCGCCTGGCGGGACGGAAGGGGAGCCACGGCACCGG
Source organism: Actinacidiphila cocklensis (assembly GCF_907177275.1). Classification (GTDB taxonomy): domain Bacteria; phylum Actinomycetota; class Actinomycetes; order Streptomycetales; family Streptomycetaceae; genus Actinacidiphila; species Actinacidiphila cocklensis. The sequence continues at coordinate 44,037 of NZ_CAJSLV010000067.1, read as the reverse complement.
CGAAGTCACGGAACGCCTCGGCGTGCGAGAGCGCCGCGGCATCGAAGTCCCCCCGGGGTGCGTACGGCTGCCGTGCGCTGTCGATCTCCTCGATGACCGCTTCCCAGCCCTGCGGGCCGGACAGGACCAGCCGGCGGTCTGCACCGGCAAGTCCCTCCAGCCCCACCGCGGTTGCGATCGTGCCATCCAGAAGAGTGACGCGGTAGCGGCGGCCCGTCTCGTACGAGGTGAACTGGTAGGACCCGTCGACGGGGTCGCGGTAGAGGTACGTGCCGGTGAAAGATGTCAGTTCCTGGTCCGCGGGCGTGATCGCCAGGTCGAGCCGTTCACCGCGCAGCCGGACGGTGTCGGCGCTCTCGTAGACCATCGAGATACGGCCCGGGTCCGCCTCCCAGGTCAGCATGGTGGGTGTCGCCCTCCAGACGGTCTCCGCACGGCTCCCGCTCGACGGATGGAGCGGCACGAAGCGCAGTACCGCGTGCATGCCGTTCTGGTGGGAGATCAGATGCAGGTCCTGTGCCCGAGCGTGCTGAGCGGTGACCGACGAGATGTTGAACCACGATCCCTGGCGGCTGAACGGTATCTCCTGGATCGCGAAGGCGTGGCTGTCGGGGGTGACGGTCATCTGCGGGAACTCGATCCTCTTCTGATGGGGCGCTTCGGTCATCGGGCGGCCTGGCAGAGCATGCCGGTCAGTCCTTTACGGCTCCAGCCGTGACCCCGGCGGCGACATAACGCTGGGCCAGGACCAGAATGACCGCGGCCGGCAGTGAGGCCACGACAGCGGTGGCCATGATGGCGTTCCACTCCTGGTTGTTGTTTCCGATGTAGTGGTAGATGCCGAGGGTGATGGGCTGGTGGGCTCCGCCGCTGTCCAGGGTGCTGGCGAAGACGAAGTCCGACCAGGACCACAGGAAGGCGAACAGCGACACGGTGACGATCGCGTTGCGGCTCATCGGAAGCACGATGGATCGGAAGATGCGGACGGATCCGGCGCCGTCGACCCTGGCGGCCTGCAGGAGCTCAGCGGGGATGCCGGACATGAATGCCGTGAAGATGAGGACGGCGAACGGCACGGCCAGGGTCGAGTCGGCGATGATCAGGCCGGGAACGGAGTGCAGGAACCCCAGGCTGAGGTAGATGGCGTAGAAACCCATCGCCATGATGATCCCGGGGATCATCTGGGCCACCAGCATCAGGAAACCGACGAGCCCTCCGCCGCGCGGCCGCAGTCTCGCCAGTGAGAATCCTGCCGGGGCGGCAAGGAGGACCGTGACCGCGACGGTGCCCAGTCCGATCACCAAGCTCGTACCGAGGTACGGCAGTTGCTGGTCGAGCACCTCCCGGTAGCCCCTGAGCGTGGCGTGCACGGGGAAGAGGTCCGGCGGGGTCTTGCGCATGTCCCGTTCGCGCGTCAGGGAGACGTTCACCATCCAGTACACGGGAAAGAGCATCATCGCGGTGAACAGCAGACCCAGCGCCGTCATCCGGCGGGATCTCCCTCTGCCGCGCCCGCGTCGTGGCTCCGGCTTCGGCGGATACGGCCGTCCGACCGTGCTCACGCGGGCGCTCACGGGTTGTCCTGCTGTCGCTGGGCGCGGATGTACACCAGCCCGAAGACGAGGGCGATCACCACGAGGAGGTTGCCCACGGCGGCTCCCGGACCGAACTCCGGCAGCAGGTTCCCGAAGCCGAGCCGGTAGGACCAGGTGGCGAGAGTGGTCGACGAGTCACTGGGACCGCCCCTCGTCATGATCCAGATGATGTCGAAGACCTTCAGCGTGTAGACGAGCCCGAGCAGCAGGGTGATCGCGGAGACCGGTCTCAGCAACGGGAAGGTCACCCGCCAGAAGCGCTGCCAGGCGTTCGCCCCGTCGATGGCCGCGGCCTCGTTCAGCGAGGCGGGAATCGCCTGGAGGCCGCTGTGGAGGACGACCAGGTTGAAGGGGATCCCGATCCAGATGTTGGCGATGATCACTGAAGCCAGTGACCACGAAGGTGAGGTCAGCCAGTTCACCGGTCCGACGCCCAGCCACCCGAGCGCCGCATTGGCGATTCCCGACTCGCTGTTGAGCATCCACGACCATGTGGAGGCCGACACGATCAGCGGCAGCAGCCAGGGAACCAGGAACAGGGCACGCAGCGTGGCTGAGAGCCGGAAGTGCTGGGCGAAGAACACCGCCAGCGCCAGCCCGATCGCGTACTGGAAGAAGAGGGAGACCCCGGTGAAGAGCACGGTGTGCTCCAGAGCCGGCACGAAGGTCGGGTCGTCGACGACCTTCCGGTAGTTCTCCAGACCGGTGAACGGCGCGTTGCCCTGCACGAACGAGCGCACCGTGTAGTTGCGCAACGACAGGTCGAGGTTGCGGTAGAGCGGGTACGCGTAGAAGGCACCGAGGTAGATCACCACAGGGGTCAGGAAGCCCCAGGCCGCCCACTGCTGCGAGCGCGGCCCGTGCGGGAATCGGTCGGCGGCTCCGGACGGTGGAGGCGCCGTGCCTACCGGGTCCGTTGCGCTGGGCGCCGCGGAGGCGCCCGGCGTCGGTGCGGTGCTGTTCATCGAGGTGCGGTCCTTCGCTGAGCAGGCCGACCGGCGGCACGGGCGGGGCCGGTCGGCCAGGCCCCCGCCCGCGCCGCGGGCCGGTGCGTCGAGTCGGGGTACTACTGGGAGGCGGACGACTGCGCGGCGGACAGCGCGTCCTTCGGCGACTTGGATCCGGTCAGTGCCGCCTGCACCGCGCCCCACAGGTGTTCGGAGATCTTGGGGTACTTCGTCCCGAGGTCGTCGCTCGTGCGCCCCTTGGCCGCCTGCACCGCCTGCACCCACACCTTGAGTTCGGGGGTGGCGGCCGCCTGCTGGTTCTGGACCTGCCCGGTCGGCCCCACGTAGGACAGGGTGGTGTCGGTGGCCAGCAGATTCTTCGCGTCGGTCAGGCAGGACACGATCTTGTCCGAGGCGGTGTAGCGGCCGGTGTCCTTCTGCACGGGGACGGTGACGAACTCGCCGCCGGTCGGCGCGGGCGCGGTGCCGCCGGTGGACGTGGGGATCGCGATGGTTCCGTAGCCGAACCCCGCCTTCTTGGCGTTGGCCAGCTGCCAGGTGCCGTTCTCGGCGAAGGCGTACTGCCCGGTGGCGAACTCCTGCCAGCTGGTGGTCTGAGTGTTGCTGATCACGGAGTTGGGCGCGTACCCCTCCTTGAGCCAGTCCTTCCACAGCGTGACCGCCGCAACCGCCTGGTCCGAGGCAAGGTCGGTCAGCTGTGCCCCCGAGCCCCAGAACCAGGGCAGGAACTGGAAGCTGCCCTCCTCGGTGCCGATGGCGGAGAAGGTGATGCCCTTCTTGCCCGCCGCCTTCACCTTGGCCAGCGCCGCGTTCAGCGACGCCCAGTCCTTGACCGAGGCCGGGTCCACCCCTGCGGCCTTCAGGACCTCTTTGTTGTAGTACAGCGCCAGGGTGTTCGCCCCGATCGGCGTGCCGTAGGTCTTACCGCCGCTCTGGCCGGCAGCCAGGAGGTTCGGCTCCACCTGGGAAGTGTCGATCCTGCTGTCGTCCGTGGTGGTGAGGACGCCCGCGTCAGCGAGCGTGGAGACGACCGGGTTGTCGACGATCAGGACGTCGGGGGAGTTGCCCTGCTGCGCCGCGAGCAGCGTCTTGTTGGTCAGATCGGTGGTGTCGAAGCTTGTCCGCTTCACCTTCACCCCGGCCTGGCTGCCACAACTGCCCAGCAGTTTCACCCAGTCGGACGTGCCGTCGAACTGCGGGTACGGGTCCCAGACCGTGTACGTGCCGCCGGCCGCGGTCGAGCCGGAGGATCCGTCCGAGGACGACGACCCGCAGGCGGTGGCCGTGGCTGCCACCACGACGGCGGCGAGCGACGCGACAACGAACCGTCGCCGGACGGAAGTGTTCATGGCGCTTGTCCCTTTCGCTCAGTGCTCGTCCCGCCATCGGTCGGCAGTGGCCGATCGCGGCGACAGGGACGAGTCGAATCGCTGAGGTAGCGAATCGGTTCGACCGTGAAAGTAGAACCCCCGCGCACCTCCGTCAATACTCCTGCATCAACCTGACGCCGCGGCCCCTGGGCCTTACGCCGACGGTGCAGGCCAGCGCTGGTCAGGTCAGCCGTACTCCATGTCGCGAACCGATTCGCGAAGAGTATGGTTCTCCTGACCAAGGGCGTGAGGAGCTGGATGAACATCGGGGAGATCGCCCGGCGGGCGGGTGTGTCGCGCAGCACGGTGTCGTACGCCCTCAGCGGCAAGCGCCCCGTCGCGGCGGCTACCCGTAAACGTATCCAGGACGTGATCGACGAACTGGGCTACCGGCCGAACGCGACCGCGCGGGCGCTCAAGGAAGGGCGGACCCGCATGATCGGCCTGGTGATCCCGCCGGCCGGCAACAGGCTCACCCACATGCAACTGGACTTCGTCGGCAGCGTCGTCGACGCGGCGGCCCGCGCCGATCTGGACGTGCTGCTGTCCCCGTCCGGGGGCGACCACGACCGATCCTTCGAACGGCTCATCTCGGAAAGCCGGGTCGACGGTGTGATCCTCATGGAGATCCGGCTCCAGGACGCCCGAGTGGGCCGCCTCCTGCAGGCGCGTCTGCCCTTCGTCGGGATCGGGCACACGACGGACGACCGTGCGATGTGCTGGATCGACGTCGACTACGCCGGCCTGGTCCGCCACACGGTCCGGCACCTTGCCGATCTCGGGCATCGAAAGGTCGCACTGATCAGCCGTTCACCCGAACTCGTCGCTGCGGGCTACGGTCCCGCGATCAGGGCGCGGGAGGGCTTCACCGAGGCTGTCCGCGAGCGGGGTGTCGAGGGTGTCGAAGTCGCGTGCGGGGACGACGCGCGTTCCGGCCAGGAGAGCATCGAGGGCCTGCTGCGGGCACATCCGGACCTCACCGCTGTCACGACCGTCAACGAGGCGGCCCTGCCGGGTATCCAGCGGGCGTTGGCGGACGCCGGCCTGAGCGTGCCGTACGACTTCTCGGTGACCGGCGTTGCCGGCCGGCTGTGGGCGGAGGATTTCCGTCCACCCCTCACCGCCGCCGATGTCCCCGCTCACGACATGGGCGTGCAGGCCGTTTCCCTGCTCATCGAACGCATCGCGGCGCCGCACACTCCTCCCCGCCACATCCTGCTCGCGCCACCTGTCTCCCTTCGCTCCAGCACAGGCGCCGCCCCCGCCAGGCCCGCCGCCGGCCCGGCGCCCCATCCCGGCGGAGCCGGTGCTCCCCGCGCCTGACCGCGTCTGACTACTGCGGCACAGGGGCGCCGCAGGCACTCGACGCCGCCACAGGAATCGGTTCGCTCAGCCCGGTCCTCTCATCGCCCGACACGCGGACAGCCGTGGGCAGTTGGCTTGTCACACCTCATTGACCCACGTGAACCCCAGCCGTAATATCCCGTCGAACCGATTCCTGCCAATCGATTCGATGCACCAGCCCGCGGTCGCGCAGTCCGGGAGATCGGCCTGGCGTCCGACGCCGGCGGCCGGCCTTCGGCCGACGTCCACCCGTGGGCTGCGGTCCGGCTCGACCCGCAAGGGCCTCACGTGCCGTGTGCGGCACACCGCATCAGATCCCCATCACCACGCCGCGCCCCCGTCTCAGTGCTGTGGCGCCCCGTCGTAGGAGGAAGTCGATGAGAAAGAGAGCAAAACCGGGCCGACTGGCCATGGCCGCAGCTGCCGTGCTGGGGCTCGCCGCCCTGCTGGTGATGCCGACTGCCGGCCATGCTGCCGCCGGCGAGTCACTCAGCGTGGATCTGAGTTCCTCGCGGGGACCCTCGACCGGGGTAGGGGAAGGCTTCCTCTACGGGATCACCCAGGACGGCACGCAGCCGGCGGACCAGTACCTCCAGCCCCTGGGGATCAACGCCTTCCGCGGAGGCGGCTGGTTCTCCGGCGGCTGGATCAAGGACAACTACAGCTACGGCTCCGCCACCAAGGCCGACATCGCGTCGATCACCGCGCAGGCCACGCGACTGACGCAGCCGCCCTACCACGCCCAGTACCAGGTCATCCTGAGCGACCTGTGGGGCAACAACGGCGGGCAGCCGTCGAACGAGGTGTACCCCTGCGACAACGGCAACTGCTCGAACTGGGTCAGCTTCATCGACTCCGCCGTGGGCGCCCTGCAGGCGTCGGGGCTGCCCTTCGCCTACGACATCTACAACGAGCCGGACATCTCGGTGTTCTGGACCCGGGGGATGAACAGCTCGCAGTACTTCCAGATGTGGGACACCGCCTTTCGGGAGATCCGCCGCATCGCCCCGAACGCGACGATCGTCGGTCCGTCCCTCGCCTTCACCCCTCAGAGCAACCCGGGGGAGTGGAACACCTGGCTGGCCCACGTCAAGTCAGCAGGAACGGTCCCTGACATGATCACCAATCACGACGAGGGCGATGTCGACGACCCCGTCACCGTGTCGCAGTCGCTCGGCAACGCGCTGTCAGCCAACGGCGTCTCCGCCCGGCCGCTGTCGGCGAACGAGTACCAGCCCGCGGACCGGCAGACGGCCGGCGTGACCGCCTGGTACCTCGCACGGTTCGCTCAGTCCGGGTACACCAACGCGATGCGCGGAAACTGGTCGTGCTGCATGACCCCGAACCTGACCGGGGTCCTCACCCAGAGCAACGGAACGTGGCAGCCCAACGGGAACTGGTGGGCGCTGCGCACCTACGCCGACATGACAGGGACGCTCGTCAACACCTCAGGTCAGGTCGGCTCGACCGCGATTTCCGCGTCGAAGGACAGCACGGCCAAGCGTGCGGTGGCCGTGATCGGCGACAGCAACGGCTACACCGGCACTGCCTCGGTGACCTTCAACGGCCTGGCCTCGGTGCCCTGGCTGGCGAACAACGGCAGCGTCAACGTGACCGTCGAGAGGATCCCGGACCAGTACCCGCTCAGCGCACCGCAGGTGGTGTACGACCAGAACCTGAGCGCCTCCGCCGGTTCGGTCACGGTGCCCGTCACCTTCCAGGCAGCGCACGACGCCTTCGCCGTCTACGTGACCCCGGCCGGATCGACGGGCGGAAACACCAGCGGCGAACTGCACGCCGTCGGTGCGGGCAAATGCCTGGACGTGCCGAACGCGTCCACGACGGCGGGCACCCAGCTGCAGATCCGGGACTGCTCGGGCGGATCCAACCAGGTCTTCACCCGCACCTCCGCGAACCAGCTGAGCGTCTACTCCGGCAGCGGCCAGATGTGCCTGGACGCGAACGGGCAAGGCACCACGGCCGGCACCAAGGTCATCATCTGGTCCTGCAACGGCCAGCCGAACCAGCAGTGGAACATCAACTCCAACGGCACGGTCACCAGCGCCCTGTCAGGGCTCTGCCTGGACGTGACCGGTGCGAGCACGGCCAACGGCGCGCTGGTCGAGTTGTGGAACTGCAACGGCGGCAGCAACCAGCAATGGACCCTCGGATAGACCCTGGTCGCGGGTGCGCGGGTGGCCGGAACGCGATCCGGCCACCCGCGCACGCGGTCAGCGGGCGGGCCGGCCCTGTCGACGGGAAGAGGAGACCGGCAGCGGTGCTGCAGAGCCTGTCCCCGTTCCACGTCTGACCGAAGGGGCATCGACGGCCGCCCTGCCAGCGCTTTCCTGGACCTCGGCGGCCGGAGCCGGCGCAGCTACGAGCGGGGGCGGTCGTATAGAGTCGCTCGGCCGCGGCGGCTCGCTGGATCCGCCGCGCTGGACCTCCAAGCCCGGTATCCCGAAGGGACCACGCCCTGTGCGGACCTATGACAACCCCGTGATCGGCGGGTTCCACCCCGACCCGAGCGTGTGCAGCGTCGGTGACGACTACTACCTGGTGTGCTCGAGCTTCGAGTACGTTCCCGGCCTGCCGCTCTTCCACAGCAAGGATCTGGTGCACTGGCAGCAGATCGGGAACGTGCTCGACCGCCCCGAGCAACTGCCGCTCCCGCTGCCCGGCACCATGGCATCCCGCGGCCTGTACGCCCCCACGATCCGTCACCACGACGGCCGCTTCTGGGTCATCAACACCAACGTCAGCGGCGGCGGCCACTTCATCGTGACCGCGGAGCGGCCCGAGGGCCCGTGGTCGGACCCGGTGTGGCTCGATCTGCCCGGCATCGACCCGGACCTGGCCTGGGAGGAGGACGGCACCTGCTGGGTCGCGTTCACCGTGCCCGGCATCCACATCGCGCGGGTCGACCCGGTCAAGGGCGAGGTGCTGGAAGGACCCTTCCCCATCTGGTCAGGCACCGGTCTGCTGTACCCCGAGGCCCCGCACCTCTACCGCATCGGCGACTGGTGGTACCTGCTGATCGCCGAGGGCGGCACCGAGCGCGGCCACGCCGTGTCCGTCGCCCGCGCCCGCTCGCCGCGCGGCCCATGGGAAGGCGCCCCGGGCAACCCCGTGCTCACCCACAGCGCTACTGACCGGCCCATCCAGAGCACCGGCCACGCCGACCTGGTCACGGCGCCCGACGGGACCTGGTGGATGGTGCTGCTCGCCACCCGTCCCCGCGGCTACACGCCCAAATTCCAGGTGCTCGGCCGCGAGACCTTCCTGACTCCCGTGGAATGGGACGACAACGGCTGGCCCGTCGTGGGACCCGTGCTCGAGCGCCACCCCGCGCCCGCCGGAGCCTGGCACCCCTTCCCGGTGCGCTCGGCCCGCGACGACTTCGACGAGCCGGCGCTCGCGCCGCACTGGATCTCGCCGTACGCCCGCCCCGACGCCTCCTGGTCGCTGGCCGAGCGCCCGGGTTGGCTCACCCTCACCGCGACCGGCCCCACCCTGGACCGCCCCGGCTACACCTTCGTCGGCCACCGGCAGCAGCACCACGAATGCCGCGCCGCCGCCCTGCTGGACCCGGGCAGCGGACGGGGCGGCCTGAGCGTGCGTATGGACGAGGCCCACCACTACGACCTGGAAGCCGGTGACGGGGAAGTCAGCGTCGTCGCGCGCATCGGGCCGCTGCGCCAGACGGTGGCCCGTCGCCAGGTGCCGCCCGGTCCGCTCACCCTGACTGTCACCGTCCGCACCACCGACATCATCTCCCCGTCGCCTGAGTTCACCGGTATCGAGCCCACCGGCCCGGACACCATCGCCTTCTGGATCGGGGACCCGGACGCCCCTGGCGCGGTGCCGCTGGCCGAACTCGAGGGGCGCTACCTGTCCACCGAGGTCGCCACCGGCTTCACCGGACGTGTCATCGGGATGTACACCACTCGCGGCACGGTCGCCTTCGACTGGTTCGACTACGAACCGGTCCCCTCGGCCTGACGCCGGACGGCATCGGACACGTGTCGCCGGCTCCGGAGACTTCGACAGGCACCACATCTGCGGAGAAGATCCGCCGACCGCAGGGAGACCGGCGGATGCGGAGGCAAAGGGGAATGTATTTCTGTGCGCTCCCTTGACCCGCCGGTGGAACGCTCCTACGTTGTGCGCTGAGCAAACCGTTGCTCTTTGAGCGCGATCTGTGCCGCGCCGGTCGATACGGCGCCGTTGGACGGGCGGCTTCGCCTTCAGCGGTGCTCGCAGCGGTCGCGGTGTTCCCCCCACCTCTCTGGAAGGTGTCTTTCATGCGTGGATTCGCGCATTTCCGCACCAGCCGGCGGCTGACCGGCGCGGTAGGCCTCGGTGCCGCCGTGCTGGCCGTTGGTTCCGCCGTGATCGCCGGCCCACCTGCGCAAGCAGCGGCGTCCCCCTCTACGACCTTGGTTGTTAGCGCTAACCAAGTGCTGCGCCCGGTCACTCATGTCGCCACCGGCAGTCTGTACGGCCTGGCGAACGCCAGTACGCCGGCTGACAGCCTGGTGCAGGCGATCAAGCCGAACACGTTCGTCCAGAAGCCTCAGGGCGGTCATCAGCAGGGCACCGGCGACATCCTGACGGTGGCGCCGAAAGCGGCGCGGGCCGGCGCGAAGGTCGTCAACCGGCTCTCGGACTACTACGCGGGCTGGCCCTACCAGTTCAGCTGGAGCAACTGGCTGTCCGTGGTCGACGACCAGATCGCGCAGACCAAGGCCTCCGGGATCACGAACCTGGCCGCGTACGCGCCCTGGAACGAGTCGGACAACACCTGGCTGTCCTCCAACGGGACCTTCGAGGACTTCTGGACCCGGACCTACCGCGAGATCCGGTCCAAGGACTCCACGACGCCGATCCAGGGACCGAGCTTCTCGGACAACATCAGCGACATGGACAACTTCCTGCGGAACGCGGTGGCCACCAACACCGTGCCGGACATCATCGCCTGGCACGAGCTGTCACGGTCGTCGAAGATCGCAGGTGACGTCGCAACGGTCACCAGCCTGGAGAACAAGTACGGCATCTCGCCGCGCCCGATCGCGATCGAGGAGTACGCGGCGCCGTCCGAAGTCGGCGTCCCCGGCGCTCTGGTGGGGTACATCGCGAAGTTCGAGCGGCTCGGCGTCCACGATGCCGAGCTGGCGTTCTGGAACCAGTCCGGCGCGCTCGGCGACCTGCTCACCGGTCAGGGAGGCAGCCCGAACGGTGCTTACTGGCTCTACAAGTGGTACGCCGACATGAGCGGCTCCATGCTCGTCACCACGCCTCCTGCGCAGACCGGCATCGACGGTGCGGCCTCGCGCAACAGCGCAGGCAACGAGATCGACGTGGTCTTCGGCGGCAGCTCAGGCGACTCGGCCGTCACCGTGAACGGACTCGGCGCGCTGTCCGCCTTCGGTTCGACCGTTCACGTCAAGGTGGAGTACACGCCTTCCCCCGGACGCACGGTCGGGGTGTCCGGACCCACCACCGTCTCGGAGTCCGACTACGCTGTGAGCAACGGCAGCCTCACCGTTCCCGTTACGGCGAACAGCACCTACGCCTACCATCTGGTGATCACGCCGGCGAGCGGGGGTTCCACACTGGACGGTACGTACCAGATCGCCAACAAGAACAGCGGCCTGGCACTCGACACCCAGAACGAGGCGACCGGGCAGGGCGCGCTGGTCGACCAGGCCACGCCCAACAGCTCGGCGACGCAGAAGTGGACGCTGGCGTCCGCCGGTTCGGGCCTGTACAAGATCCGCAACCAGGCGAGCGGGCTCGTGCTCGGAATCACCAACATGAGCACATCCGACGGAGGCACCGCTTTGATCTGGGGCGACAGCGGCACCGCCGACCACCTGTGGCGCCTGAACCCGGACGGCACGGGCTACTACAAGATCGTCAACAGCCACAGCGGACTGCTGCTGGGCGTGCAGAACATGAGTACCAGCAGTGGCGCCCAGGTCCTGCAGTGGGACGACAACGGCACGGCTGACCACCTGTGGAAGCTCAACCCGCGCTGACCCGCACCATTCGGCCGGCTCAGCCGCCACTGGCTGCCGGGTTCCCACCCGAGCGGCAGCCAGTGGCGGCCCCCCGGAACCGGGGGGGCCGATCGGTCTCTGCGACGAACAATCCTTTGCCCTTTTACTGGGTACGTTCATGGTGTCAGCAGACAGCACCGTGCCCCGCCCGTCCCGGTCGCACAGCGGTCTCCCCTCGCCGGCAGGCAGCTGTCCGAGTTTGCCGGATCGTATGTGCGGCCAACGGGCTGAGCTGGGCCGACCCGGTCGGTGAGTTTGTGGTGAGAGGGCTTGACTCCGATATCTGTGAACGCTAACAATAACGTCACCACTGATGGGAGTCATATGTCGCAATCCGCGCCGAGTACCGGACCGCGTCGGGCACCCACGATGGCCGACGTGGCCCAGCGCGCTGGGGTGTCGCATCAGACGGTTTCGAGGGTGCTGAGCAATCACCCCAATGTACGTGACACGACACGGGCGGATGTGCTGCGGGCGATCGAGGAGCTCGGATACCGGCGGAACTCCTCGGCGCGGGCACTGGTGACACGGCGGACGCTGACGCTGGGCGTGGTGGCCTGCAACCCGACCCTCTTCGGCCCCGCGAGTATGCTGTTCGGTCTCGAGGAGGCTGCCCGCGACGAGGGATTCATGGTCTCCGCCGTCACGTTGCGCCGCTACAGCGCCAAGGCGCTCTCCGAGGCGATCGACCACCTCAGCGACTGGGGGGTGGAGGGCATCGTGGTGATCGTCCCGCATCGCGCCGCGGTCGCCGCGCTGGCGGATCTGCGGCTGCCCTTCCCGGTGGTGACGGTCGAGGGCGGGCACTCGCTGCCGATACCGGGAGTGTCGGTCGACCAGGATCTCGGTGCCCGCCTGGTGACCGGCCACCTGCTCGGTGCGGGGCACCGGACCGTCTGGCACGTTGCAGGGCCGTCCGACTGGCTGGAGGCAGAGGCCCGTGTCCGCGGCTGGCGCAGCACGTTGGAAGACGCGGGTGTGGAAGTCCCGCCGCCGCTCGTCGGCGACTGGACACCGCTCTCCGGTTACCGGGCCGGCCAGGAGCTGGCGGGCAGGGTCGCCGCCAGCGGGGCGCGTCGCCGTTCTCCCGACGTCACTGCGGTCTTCGTGGCGAACGACCAGATGGCGCTGGGCGTGCTGCGAGCCTTCCGGGAGGCCGGCCTGTCCGTCCCCGGGCAGGTGGCCATCGCCGGGTTCGACGACATCCCCGAGGCGGAGTTCTTCGCACCGCCGCTGACCACCGTTCGGCAGGACTTCGCAGCCGTCGGCCAGGCCAGCATCCGCCTGCTCCTCAGCCGGCTGGAGGCGAGCGGGATGCCGAACGACGAACGCGTGGTCATCGAGCCCCGCCTGATAGTCCGCAGTAGCAGCACTCCCGCCTGACGCAGGCTCTCGCGGCGGGAAGTTCCGGCTCACGACCGGGACTTCCCGCATATCTGGAGACAACCATGACAAGCGATCCACCCGCGGTCACCGTCGGAGTCGACTTCGGCACGCTGTCGGGGCGTGCCCTGGTCGTCGCCGTCGAGGACGGACGGGAGTTGGGCACCGCGGTGCACGAGTACACGCACGGTGTCGTCGAGTCCGCCCTGCCCGGGAGCGGTTCCGCCCTGCCTCCGGACTGGGCGTTGCAGATCCCGCAGGACTGGCGCGATGTGCTGCGCTTCGCCGTTCCTCGCGCGCTGGCGGCCGCCGGGGTGCAGTCCGACCAGGTGATCGGCCTCGCCACGGACTTCACCGCCTGCACGGTTCTGCCGACCCCGTGGGAGGGGACGCCGCTGTGCGAGCCCGTTTGTTAGCGCTCATCCCAATTGTTAGCGCTCATTCCTTCCAGTGAGGTCCGCCATCATGAGGAGCCGCCCCCGCCGACGGCATCCGACGGGACGGTCATCGCCCTGCGTCGGCAGGTCAGCGACCTGCCATCGCCCTGCGTCGGCAGGTCAGCGACCTGCACCAGGAACTCGTCCGGAGGGGGATCTCCCGCCGTCGTCCAGGAGCCACCGCCCGCCCGCTGTGCTCATGCGCAACCACGGGGTGTTCGCCATCGGTAAGGACGCCCGTGCGGCCGTGGAGGCGCCGTGATGTGTGAGGGCGTCGCGCGCACGGTGCACACCTCCCGGCTGCTCGGGGATCCGCTGCCGATCGCGCAGTCCGATATCGACCGTCTGTACGACCGGTACCAGAACGGCTACGGCCGGCCCGGGCCGTCCACCCCGTGAGGAGTCTGAACCATGACATCGTCCGACCAGCGTGAGGTGTGGTTCCTCACCGGGAGCCAAGGCCTGTACGGAGAGGACACGCTGCGCCAGGTCGCCGAGCAGTCGCGGGACATCGCCCGGCAACTTGCCGCGGCAGCCGGTTCGCCGGTCCGTGTGGTGTGGAAGCCCGTTCTGACGGACGCCGCGGCGATTACGACCACGGTGCTGGATGCGAACGCCACCGCGGAGTGCGTCGGGCTGATCGCGTGGATGCACACCTTCTCGCCGGCCAAGATGTGGATCGCCGGTCTGGACCTGCTGAGCAAACCGTTTCTGCACCTGCACACCCAGGCCAACGCCGATCTGCCGTGGGCGACGATCGACATGGACTTCATGAATCTCAACCAGGCTGCCCACGGCGACCGCGAGTTCGGGTACATACAGTCCCGGCTGAACGTGGTGCGAAAGACGGTGGCCGGCCATGTGTCGGACCCGGCGGTGCTGTCCAGGGTCCATGCGTGGATGCGTGCTGCCCTCGGCCGTGCCGCGCTGCGCGAGCTGCGACTCGCGCGTTTCGGCGACAACATGCGCGATGTCGCTGTGACCGAGGGCGACAAGGTCGAAGCGCAGTTGCGTTTCGGGGTGTCCGTCAACACCTACGGCGTCAACGAACTCGTCGAGGCAGTGGACTCGACCGACGACGCCGCGGTCAGTGAACTGGTCAAGGAGTACGCCGCCGTCTACCGGCTGGCTCCCGAGCTCGCCGTGGGCGGTGACCGCCACGAGTCACTGCGCTACGCCGCGCGCATCGAGTTGGGTCTGAGGGCGTTCCTCACGGACGGCGGCTTCGGCGCCTTCACCACCAACTTCGAAGACCTCGGCGGACTTCGGCAGCTGCCCGGACTGGCCGTACAGCGCCTGATGGCCGACGGATACGGCTTCGGCGGCGAGGGCGACTGGAAGACGTCGGTGCTGCTGCACACGCTCAAGACCGTGGGCGCGGGGATGCCCGGGGGAACCTCGTTCATGGAGGACTACACCTACCACCTTGCGCCTGGGAACGAGGTGATCCTGGGCGCGCACATGCTGGAGGTCTGCCCCAGCATCGCCGCCGACCGGCCGTCGTGCGAGATCCACCCGCTGGGCATCGGGGGCCGTGAGGACCCGGTACGGCTCGTCTTCGACGCCGCGCCCGGGCCTGCGGTCGTGGTCGGTATGGCCGACATGGGCGACCGCTTCCGGCTGGTGGCCAACGCGATCGACGTCGTCCCACCGCCCGAGCCACTGCCGCGGCTCCCCGTGGCACGTGCGGTCTGGCGGCCGGCCCCCGACCTGCGGACCTCGACCGAGGCATGGCTGACCGCCGGCGGTCCCCACCACACGGTGCTGTCCTCAGCCGTCGGCACCGAGGAACTCGGAGACCTGGCCGACATGCTCGGCACCGAACTCCTGATGATCGACGCGGACACCACCGTCCGGCAGTTCACCAAGGAGATCCGCTGGAACCAGGCCTATTACCGCCTCGCAGGCGGACTGTGACCCGTCACCTGCACCGCGGGTCATCGGCCGGACGGTCCTTCCCGCAAGGTCCCGTCCGGTGGACGCGTGCGCACGGCCCGCACCCACTCACGCGTAGGGAGCATCATGCCCACCGTCACACGTTCGACCGGCGGAGCCCTTCCGGACGGCCGTGAGGTCGAACACTGGCACCTTGCCGCCGGACCAATCACCGTGGAACTCCTCGACCTCGGCGCGAGCCTGCACTCGGTCCGCTGCCCTGACCGGGTGGGGCGCATCGCCGAGGTAGTGGTCAGCCCTCTGCACATCGCGGACCGGTTCGGCGCGGCGCGATACTTCGGTGCCACGATCGGACGGTACGCCAACCGCATCGGCGGCGCGCTGCTCCCTCTGCACGGGAGCATGCTGCCCCTGAGCGCCAACGAGAACGGTCACACGCTGCATGGCGGAGAGGACGGATTCGACCTGCGATCGTGGTCGGCCCGCCCGGCCGGCGACGGGACCGTTGCCGGCGTCGAGTTCACCCTTGTCAGCCCGGCGGGGGACCAGGGCTTCCCCGGCCGGCTCGAAGCGACGGTCACCTACACCCTCAGCGATGAGGGAGCTCTGGCCATCGACTACGCCGCCACAAGCGATGCCCTCACCGTGGTCAACCTGACCAACCACGCGTACTGGAACCTCGCGGCGGGTGAGGACGAGACGGTGCTGGACCACGAGCTCCAGGTGGCAGCGGATCATTACACACGCGTCGATCCCAGCCTGCTGCCCCTCCCCGGACCTCACGAGGCGGTGGCAGGAACCCCCTTCGATCTCAGGGAGCCCGCGGGGCTGCGCCGGGCGCTGGCATCGGGGAACGAGCAGATACGCATGGCGGGCGCCGGGTTCGACCACAACTGGGTCCTGCGGGCGCGCACTCCCGGCACGGTGGCGACCGCAGCGGTACTCAGCCATCCCGGGTCGGGACGCCGGTTGGAATGCCTGACGACCGAGCCCGGGCTCCAGGTCTATACGGGCAACCACTTCGACAGTTCCTTCCCCGATCCGCGGGGCCGCCCCGTCCCGCGGTACGGCGGCATCGCCCTGGAGACACAGCACTTCCCTGACGCGCCGCATCGGCCGGACTTCCCCTCCTCGTGGCTCGGGCCGGGCGACGTGTACCGGTCGACGACCGTCTACCGTTTCGGGCTGCGTCAGTGAGGCCCGTGGGAACGGGGCACCAGCAGCGTGCCGGCGTGTCATCCGGCCCCTGCGGCACTGCTGTCGGTATCCGCCTGCGCAGCGCGGCCGCCCTACGTTCGCGAACCGAAAGAGGACTCATCCCCATGCGCACGTACGACAATCCAGTGATAAGCGGGTTCCACCCCGATCCGAGTGTGTGCCGGGTCGGGGAGGATTACTACGCAGTGTGTTCAAGCTTCGAGTACTTCCCGGGAGTACCCCTCTTCCACAGCCGTGACCTGGTGCACTGGCAGCAGATCGGCAACGTCCTGGACCGGGCCGGCCAGCTGGACCTGACGGACCGCACACCGTCCTCCCGCGGAATCTACGCGCCGACGATCCGCCATCACGACGGCCTGTTCTACGTGATCACCTCGCGGGTGGGCGCAGGCGGGATCCCCGGCGGGCATCTGATCGTCACCAGCGAGCAGCCGGCAGGGCCGTGGTCCGATCCGGTGCATGTCGACCTGCCCGGCGTCGACCCCGACCTCTTCTGGGATGACGAGGGCGGATGCTGGTGCACCTTCTCCGGGATCCGTACGGCGCGCATCGACCCGTCGACGGGCGCGGTCCTCGAAGGCCCGTGGCAGACGTGGTCGGGCTCCGGTGGGCAGTACCCCGAGGCGCCGCATCTCTTTCGTATCGACGGTTGGTGGTACCTGCTGGTCTCGGAAGGCGGCACGGGGGACGGGCACGCAGTCTCCATCGCCCGTGGCCGCTCGCCCCGTGGGCCGTTCGAGCCGTGCCCATCGAACCCCTTCTTGAGCCACCGCGGTTCCAGTCTGCCGATCCAGAGCACCGGCCACGCCGATCTCGTCCAGGCCGCCGATGGCACGTGGTGGCTGATCATGCTGGGCACGCGCCCGCACGGAGCCTTTCCCCGATTCCACGTCATGGGGCGGGAGATGTTCCTCGCGCCGGTGAGCTGGGAGGACGGCTGGCCCGTTGCCGGTCCGGTCCAGCCCCGGCATCCGGCTCCCGCGGCATGGCACCCGCTGCCGCTCGAAACGGTCCGTGACGACTTCGACACCCAGGTGCTGGCGCCACGATGGGTCACCCCACGCAGCCGTCCGGAGACTTCCTGGTCTTTGCACGACCGCCCCGGATGGCTGACGCTCCATGCCACCGGCTCGACCCTCGACCGCCCTGGTCACACCTTCATCGGCCGCCGCCAGCAGCATCTGGACGGTCGCACCTCCGCCCGCCTCGACCCCGGTGCGGGCCGCGGTGGACTGTGCGTGCGCATGGACGAGGCGCATCACTACGAGATCGAAGTGGGTGGGGGAGAGGTGAGTGTGGTCGCCCGGATCGGGCCGCTGCGGCAGACGGTGGCCCGGCGCCCGGTTCCTTCCGGACCGCTCACCCTGGTCGTCGAGACCCGGACGACCGAGGTCCTGCCGCCCTCCGTCATCTCCGCCGACCAGGTGGACGACGGCCCGATCGGCACCGAGGCAGGCGGGCCGGACACGATCGTCTTCTCGGTCGTCGGGTCGGACGCGGAGCCGCTGGCCGAGCTCGACGGCCGTTACCTCTCGACCCAGCTCAGCACCGGTTTCACCGGCCGGGTGATCGGCATGTACGCCATCGAGGGCAGTGTCGCCTTCGACTGGTTCGACCACCGCCCGTGCGTGCGGGGGTGACGTGCAACGGCGTCGGCACCCGCAAGGCGCCCGCCGGTACGACAGCACGCCGACCCACGAGCGCTCCATCACGTCACGTAGCGCTCGTGGGTCTGCTGATGCCCACGGTTGAAGGTCGTTCGATGTGATCCGGCGCTCCGAACAGACCGCGCTGCAGGTGCCCTTGGGCTGCGCGTCCGGTCGAGCAGGCCGGGCGGTGCGGCCCGCTCGGCGCCGCAGAGGGATCAGGTGCAGGTACTGCCGTTCAGCGTGAAGGCGGTCGGCGAGGTGTCATCGGAGGTGTACGTGCCCTGGAACCCGAAGGAGACAGTGCCCGCGGGGGAGACGGTGGCGTTGTAGGCGACGTTGGTGGCGGTGACGGACGTGCCCGACTGGGTCACGGTGGCGTTCCAGCCGTTGGTGATCTTCTGGTCGCCGGGGAAGGAGAAGGTGAGGGTCCAGCCGTTGACGGGCGTGGTGCCCGTGTTGCCGATGGTCACGTCGCCGGTGAAGCCGCCCGGCCACTCGCTGGACTTGGCGTAGACGACGTGGCATGTCCCACCGGTGGAACCGCCGCCGGCGACGGTCCAGGTGAAGGAGGTCGTGTCCCTGGCTCCTGTGGAGTCGGTGGCGGTCACCGCGACGGAATAGCTTCCGGCGGTGGTGGGTGTTCCCGTGATCCGGCCGGAGGAGCTGATCGAAAGGCCGGTGGGGAGCCCGCTGGCGGTGAAGGTCAGGGTCTGCCCGGAGCCGGAGTCGGCGGCCTGGATCTGCAGCGCGCTGACTGTGGTGCCCGCGGTCGCGTTCTGCGTACCGGGGTTGGTGACCGTGACGGTGTTCCCCGGGCTGGTGGTGGACCCGTATCCGTTGGCGGCGATGTTGGCCTGGACGGCGTTGTCGGTGGTGTCGGAGGGGTAGCCGGCGACGATGGCGCCTTCGTAGAAGGTGCCCTGGGACTGGTTGGTGTTGCCGTTGCAGCAGTCGCCGCCGCTGCCGAGGATGATCGCGCCCTGTTTCTTCATGGGGCTGTAGCCGGGTGGCAGGGCGCCGTCCCACAGGGTGCTCAGGCCTCCTGACTGGGCGTCGGCGCCCTTGATGGCGAATCTGGAGGTGCCGTTGTTCTTGAGCATCGCGGTGACGTACTTGCTGGTGAAAGCCTTCTGGTTGCTGTTCCAGGACTGGCTGCCGCCGGAGTAGAGCCCGTATTCGAGGTCTGCCTGGACCCAGGGTCCGGTGCCGGTGCAGCCGCCGAACCAGCAACTGGTTCCGAAGTAGATCGCATCCATCGCGCCGGCACCGTCGGCCTTGCGGTCGGTCTCGCTGTTGCCGTAGTCGAAGCAGCAGCCGTGGTTGACGTGGGTACCGCTGGTCACCATGTACGCGCCTTCGGGCGCACTGCCGGTGGGGATGCCGGTGAGGTGACCGTCACGCCAGTAGCTGTTGCCGGGGTTGATGTAGAGCGAGTACGCCTTGCCGCCGCCCACCGTGAGCGACTCCGAGGTGGCGTTCGCGGGGGTGTCGGATCCGCCGGCACCGCCGGGGCCCTGGTACCTCAGGTCGTTGCCGTGGCCTGACTGGTCGTAGACGGTGGTGATCACGCAGGAGGTGTTGGCGCAGAAGGAGTCCTGTGCGGCCGCGTCGGCGCGGCCCCCGGCCGTCACGACGCCGATGTCCCTGGTCGTGCTGTCGGACGACCGCCGCACCTGATAGAGACTCCCGGTATAGGTGCCGTACAGCGCGCGAACCGTGCTGTGCGCGGCCACACACGGCGTACCGCCCGCCGCGTATATGTCGCACGGCTGCTGTGTCGCCGCCTGCGACGACGGGGCCGTCCCCGCCAGAACACCCGCGGCGACGGTCACCGCCAAGGCAGTACTGAAAACACCGCGCTGAAATCGGCGCCACCATGTGTGCAGCATGGTACGGACTCTCCTTTTCTCTCTGGAATTCCGCAGTCGGCCGAAACCATGCTCAGGCGGTCGTGCAGGCGCCACCGTTGAGCGTGAAGCCGGTCGGTGCGGGGTTGGTGCTGCCCTGGTCGGCGAGGAAGCCGACGGTGATGGACCCGCCGGAGGGAATGGAACGGGTGTAGTCGGCCGGGGTCACGGTCACCGCGCCTCCGCTCTGGGCGGCGGTTCCGCCCCACATCTGCGTGATGGTCTGTCCGGCGGTGAAGGAGAAGGTGAGGGTCCAGCCGTCGAGGGCGGCAGTGCCGGTGTTCTGTATCACCAGTTCGCCCTGGAAGCCACCGCTCCAACTGCTCGTGACCCGGTAGCCGACCCCGCAGCCCCCCGTCGAGGTGCCGGTGCTGGTGGTGACGCCGACGGTGGAACTGCGGGACGAGCGGTTGCCTGCCGCGTCGCGCGCGTAGACCGCGAAGGTGTAGGCGGTGCCGGCGGTCAGGCCGGTGACGGTGGCCTGGTTGGTGGTGGAGGACGCGGCGGCGGTCTCGGTGCTGCCGCTGAGCCGTACCACGTCGTAGCCGGTCACGGCGGTGTTGTCGGTGGATGCTGCCCAGCTCAGGGTGACGGAGGTGCTCGTGACCTGGGAGGCGGTGAGGGTCCCGGGCGTGCTCGGCGCCTGGGTGTCGTTGCCGGAGGAGGAGCCGACGGAGACGACGAAGGTGGTGACGCTCTGCGCGGGCAGTGAGGCGGTGAGGGTGCCGTTGGCCAGGCTGGGCCCGCTCAGGGACGCGAGGGTCCTGCCGGCGTCGGTCACGTAGGAGGCCACGCTGGACGGAGAGGTGTTCGCCAGGGTGAACTGCTGGCTCACCGCGCTGGTCGCCTTGTTGACGGCCACGATGACCACCGTGGAGCCACCTGTATAGGCGGACGTGTAGACGTTCGTCTGCGGGTTCGAGGCCGCGTTGATGCGCACGTATCCCGGGCGGACGAACTTCGAGAAGTGCGCCATGATGGCGCCGCGCTTGCTGATCTGCCCGTCTTCGCGCATCGGGCCGTAGCTGCGCCGGATGTACCACCACACGTACGCCTGGAATTCGGCGTCCACCATCGCGTGGTGCATGTGCTCCCCGACGCCGAGCGCCGCGGGCCACAGGTCCGCGGAATCGGTGCTGTTGGGGTAGTAGACCTCGGTCATCCACAGTTCCTTGCCCTGCCCCTTCTGCTGGAACAGGGGGTAGGGGAAGTTCGAGAACGCTGTGCCGTACAGGTGGGCGCCGAGAATGTCCATGGTGGCCAGTGCTGTGGAGTCGTTGAGGATCGGGTCGGACATGCTCTTGATGTACTGGAAGGACTCCGGTGCGATGACCCTGGTGCTGATCGAACCGGCGTTGTTCCGCAGGAAGGTGACGATCTCGCTCGCGGTCCACCACGTCCAGGTCGAGGCGTAGTCGGGCTCGTTCTGGATCGAGATGGCATACAGATCCACCCCGTTGTCCTTCATGAACTGGGTGAAGTCGTTCAGGTGCTGGGCGTAGGCGCCGTACATGTCGTACCGCAGGCGCTGGGCGTTGGTCTGGCTGCCGCGAGTGAAGGTCTCAACCATGTTCGCCGGGGGATTCCACGGCGAGGCGAAGACGATCGCCCCATGGGCGACCGCGCGCTGGGCCGTCGCCACCTCCTTGCTCCAGTTCGACCGGTCCTCGTCGACGTGGATCCGCAGGATGGAGAACCCCAGCTGGCCCGCGCTGTTGCCGAACGCGGTGTCGCGCTGGGCGGCGGTCAGGTCGCCGGCCCATTCCGGGTGGTTCATGCCACCGAAGCCGCGAATCGTCTGCCGCCGCGCGGACGGGTCGACGACCACGGCGGCCGCGGCCGCGGCGGTCGCCCTGGCGGACGGCAATGCGACCGCGAGGATCGGCACTACGCCCAACCCCGCCAGTACAGCTCGCCGGGACGGGGACACCGGCTTCGGGGCCGTTGCTTCGCCGTGTCGTGGTGTCATGGTTCTCTCTCCTGGGCCTTGGTAGGGGGATGCGTCGGTCCGGGCTGGTCAGGGAACGACGATGGAGCGTGCCCGGGCTGCGGGCGAGCCGGCCCCGGTGGCGAGGTTGTCCGGGCCGGCTGCCGCACCGCCGGGGGGTGCCTGGGTGAGGTCGTTGCCGCGGCCTGACTGGTGGTAGATCGCGGTGATCAGGCAGGTCGTGCCGGAGCAGAAGGAGTCCTGCGGGGCAACGCAGGGCGTACCGCCGGACTGGTGGATGTCACAGGGCAGCGAGCCCGCGGCCTGCGACGTGGTCGTGCCATTGACGAGGAGCCCGGCCGCGAGAGCTGCGGCCGCACGCCCGGCGGCCGCCCATTTTCTGACGTGGCGTGAGAGCCGGGCAGTTGCTGATGACGACATCAGCGTCCTCCTTGGGAACGCGGGGGATTTGCGCACGAAGCTGCCTGCGCCGGAAATGGCCGGCCAAGGGAAGAGGCAGCTCTGGGGCGGGCGGCGAAGGCCACCCGGACGGGGGGAGACGGCAGGCAGCAGGAGGAGTGCTGTCGGCGTTCAGGCCCCGCCGTAGCCCAGGGGCTGGTGCTGGTGCTGGTGAGGATGGGAGCGGATGCCGCGCCGGTAGCGAGGAATCCGAAGGTGGCCGAGGCCGGCGGCTGTAGTGACCCGCCGCGTGGGGGCGACGTTTCTGGTGGTCACGTTGGCCCGCAGGTCCTCAGGGTTCTGCTGCGGCCCCGGCTGATGCTCTGCCCGCTGCCGAGGGTGCAGTGGGCCGCCGCATCGGTGCTCCCGGCCTCGCTACCCTGGCGGTCGTGATCGAACCGGCGGCAGGCGGCGCGCCACGGCATGGTGCATCTGGTACCGGGACATGGGATGCCAATCTCCTAGCGTGGGGGGAAGGATCCGCTGTCAGCGCCTGGGCGCTGCACGGACAACCGCGGCAGCGAGGACCGGCATCCCGCGAACCACGGTAAAGTGAGCGTTAACATAACGCTCGCATACGAAGTTCGCCCATCGCGGCGCTCCTGTCAAGGCCTCGGTGCACCTGGATCCACCGTCGAGCCTCGAAGGTGATGCTCCCCGGGGTCGGGAGAATTGGCCGTCAGACGCGATCTGGAGGCGTCGACATCCCATGTGTGGGCGCTCATGTGATGCCCAGTCGGTGAGCGAGCGCAGCGGTCCCGGCAGTGATGACCCTGCACCTTCTCGGGTGGGCCATCCCCGACCGACGGATGCCGCTCCGATCATTCCGGTCCCGATTCCCGCCCGGCGAGGGACGCCTGACGGCTCCTGGACAAAGGATCGATTCGTCCCGCGCAATCCGCGGCGTCCGGGTCGTCAGCGTCTGGATGGTCGCAGGGTGCTGCGCGGGATCCTGTGCGTGCTGGACAGCGGGATCCGCTGGAAGTTTCTGCCCCAGGAGCTGGGCTTCGGCTCGGTCACCACCGGTGGCAACCGCAACGGCGTCGTCGGCGGAGTCGGAGCTCGAACTGGACCTGGAGCCACTGTCCGGGGTCCACGATGCGGTCCCGGTTGCCGAGGAGCGGGTGGCCACGGTCCCGTTCGGAGCAGGACGGGTGGCCGGTGCGCGCGAGCCCTTCTAGGGTCGGCCGGGAGACCAACCTTGTGGTGACCGGGGCGAGCCGTGTCCGCTGGAGGATCCCTGTGCCTACCGGAGTGATCGCGTCCGCCGTTGCCACGGCGCTGAGCGTGCTGCTGGCGATCCCGGCGGCCCCGGCGGCCCCGGCCGGGGCCGCCGCCGCGGGCCCGGGCGCCCCCGGCATGGGCGACCCGTACTACCCCACCTACGGCAACGGCGGCTACGACGTCTCCCACTACGACCTCGACGTGAACTACCAGCCCGCCACGGACCGCCTCCACGGCACCGCCCTGATCACCGCCACCGCCACCCAGGGCCTGACCCGATTCGACCTGGACTTCGCCTTGACGACCACCGCTGTCACCGTCGACGGACGCCCCGCCCACTTCACCGCCGGCGGCGAACAAGAACTGGTCGTCACCCCCGCCCGCACCCTCCCCGAAGGCCACCGGTTCACCGTCGCCGTCACCTATTCCGGCGTCCCGTCCACGGTGAAGCGCTATGGCTTCACCGCCTGGCAGCGCACACCCGACGGCGCAGTGGCCGCCAACGAGCCGGAGTCGGCGTGGTGGTGGTTCCCCAGTAACGACCACCCCCTGGACAAGGCCACCTACGACGTACGCGTCCAGGTCCCTGACGGTGACCAGGGCATCAGCAACGGGCTGTTGGTCAGCCGGCGCACCGCGAACGGCTGGACCACCTACCACTGGCACGAGAGCGAACCGGAAGCCACCTACCTGGCCACCCTCGCTGTCGGCCACTTCGACATCACCCGCAGCCGCACGAAGGCCGGCATCCCCGTCATCAACGCCTACGCCCCCGCCCTGCCCCCCGCCACCGCCGCCAACGCCCGCGCCGCCGTCGAACGAACCGCCGAGATCGTCGACTTCCTGAGCAGCTGGTTCGGCCCGTACCCCTTCGAATCGGCCGGCGGCTACGTCCCGGACGTCACCACCAAAATCGCCCAGGAAAGCCAGACGCGAGCCTTCTACGGATCCGCCTACTTCACCGATGACGCCGACACCGGTGTCGTCGCCCACGAGCTGGCCCACCAGTGGTACGGCGACAGCGTCTCGCTGGCCCGCTGGGCCGACATCTGGCTGAACGAGGGCTTCGCCACCTACGGCTCCTGGCTGTGGGAGGCGCACGAGCATGTCGCCACCATGCAGCAGATCGCCCAGTACATCTACGACCTCCACCCCGCCGACGACCCCTTCTGGACCGTCGAACCGGGCAACCCCGGCCCTCAGCACCTCTTCGACCGTGCCGTCGACGATCGCGGCGCACTCACCCTCCAGGCGCTCCGGAACACCATCGGCGACCACGCCTTCCTCGCCCTCCTCAGGGCGTGGCCGACGCTGCACCGCTACGGCAACGCCACCATCGCCGACTTCCAGCACCTGGCCGAGCGGCTGTCCGGCAAAGCCCTGACCTCCTTCTTCCAGGTCTGGCTCCACACACCCGCCAAACCCCCGACCTTCCCGGCCGGGAACTGAACCGGCGATCGCGGCGCTGCGCCTGCTGCCGCTGAGCGATCGGGCCAAGGACGCAGAGATCCTCGCACTCCACTGTCAGATCGCGGTGTTGGACAGACAACTGAGCCGATAGCGGGTCCAACTCAACCCGAGTGACCGGGCGATCCTGGATGGCGAATCGCCGGTCGCGCAGACTCGAACGAGCAATGGTCAATACCTGTGGATCACGGCTGTCCGTTGAGGCCGAGCTTCCTCGTGCCGTAGAACTCGTCACACGATCACGGTGCGCGGTGGGGTAAGCCCTTTACGGTGGAGGTCAGGAGCCTGCGGCGGGCGTCGATCACCGGCTTGATGTCTGCCAGCGGTTCGAAGGAGAGGTCCCCGGTCGGTCCGCGCCCGGAAGCCAACAGATGGACCCGGCCGGGATCCGCGCGCAGCAGCCATGCGGTACTGGCCAGCCGTACGAGAGTGGCAGCGGTCGCATTGCCGTCGATGCCGATCGTGATGCCCTCGCCCGGGGCGTCCAGGAGGTCGGCGGGGGCGTCGGGCTCGAAGTCCTGGCCCGGCAGGTCACGCCAGGTCGTGACGCGGATGTGCGGCTGATCGGTGTCCCAGGGGCCGTAGGCGAGGGTGAGCGATTGCAGGGAGCCATCCACGGTGTGGCATTCGGCCAGGGTGCGGGGAGCGAGCCACGGGGCCCGCATCTGGTACATGGGATCCGGACTCACCGCGAACGCCCGTTCCAGATCCTCGTACATGGCCTTCTGGAGAGCACGCCCTTGCTCAGGTAGGCCCATACGATCCATGGCCCCAGCCTGTCAGCAGGCCGTGGCCCGCGGTAGACCACGATCGGGACAGCGGTCGACATGGACCGATAGGCAATCGCCGCAACCGCCGTGCGTAGGTGGGGCTGAAGCATCCCCGTGGTCCTGGACGAGCAGGCGCGGCCGGCACCGGATCTGATCGGCCGTGACTTCACCGCGGCCCGGCCCGGAACCCGCCTGGTCGCAGACATCACCTGCCTGCCTACCGAGCAGGGCCGGCTCTACCTGCCCTGCTGGCTGGACCTGGCCACCTCCATCGAGACCTTCTACAACAGCCGCAGGCCACGCAAGCACCCGACTGGGGCTACCTGACCCCGCACGAGACCCGACAACGACACACCCTCGCCACGTAAGAACGAGTGTCCGAGATCACAGGGAAACTTCACCGCGCAGCCGGCGGGAAGCTGCCCCACGAGCAGCCTTCCCCGCAGCGGATGCTCAGCTGCCACCGCGCACCGCCGGCACGAAACCAGGGCTGCGACCAGGACGGATGCGATATCCGGCACTTACAGCGTCGGGGAGCGCTGCCAAGACCTCTTTCGGGAACGGCAGTTCAGCGGCGCGCAATGCCATATTGACAGGTGCATGACGGTCAGTGATTCTGTACTGCCGCCCCAAGTTCCGCACACGGCCCAGGGGTGGCGTTTTGAGCATTCTGATCCCCCTACGAAGGAGCCAGCATGCGCAGATTCCTGACACGCGTCGCCCCCGTTGCGGTAGCGGCGCTCGCCCTTGCCGCCCCCGCCGTGCCGGCCGGCGCGGCGGCCGCACCGGGACTGTCCTTCCGCCCTTTGCACTACAACATCAACGGTTACAACTGGGGCGGGTACGCCGCCACGGGCAGCGGTTTCACTTCGGTCTCGGCGGCCTGGACCGAAGCGAACGCGACCTGCAACTCCACCGACGACCTTTACGCTCCCTGGGTCGGCATCGACGGGTACGGCTCGTCCACCGTGGAGCAGACCGGGGTGGCGACCGACTGCTCCAGCGGCAGCCCCGTACACCAGGCCTGGTACGAGATGTACCCGGCGAACCCGGTCTACCTGAGCCGCAGTTCGTACCCGGTTTCGGCGGGCGACCACATAACCGCCTCGGTGACCTACGCCGGAAGCAGCAAGTACACCCTGAAGCTGACCGACTCCTCGCGTGGCTGGACCTACACCACGAGCAAGTCCCTCTCCTCCCAGAGGGCCAGCGCCGAGGTCATCATCGAGTCGCCGACCGGGGCCTACCCGAACTTCGGCACCCTCAACTTCACCTCGGCCACCGTCAACGGAAGCTCTCTCGGATCCTTCGGCCCGGTCGCGCTCGACCCGTCGAACGGCGCCTACGAGGCCCGGACCGGCGCACTCGGCTCCGGCGGCACCAGCTTCAGCGAAACGTACCTGCGGGAGTAGCCGCACCAGCGCTGGGGCGCTCACCCGCCCCAGCGCACGCAGGCTCCATGCAGCCCGGCGGCCGGGACAGCCGGGGGAGGGATCGAGCATCCTCGCTGCCGGTCGTGGCTGCTCCACGGGCAGCTTCTCTGCATGGGAAGCAGCTGCCAAGTGAACACCGTGGCCTCAGGCCAGCACTGTGACCAGCATGGATGCAATGTCCGCACGTACACCGTCGACAGCGCTCACTGGCACGCAGCGGGTTCGACCGGTCTGACGAGTGGTCACCGGGAGCAACTCGGAGCATTGACGCCCAGGCGGGGCGGCTGGCACCCTGCCTGGGCAGCAGCGGCCGCCCGTCGCGTCACGCGGGTCCGTGGTCCCCGTCCGCCCGCCCACATCTGTGGAGGCCCGCTCATGAGCGCACGCACCGGCACGTTCGCCCTGTACCGGCCCTTGCGCCTGCCCCCGGCCTCCCGGCCGGCGCGGGCCGCCGCCGCGTTCGCGCTGTCGGTCTGCGCCCTGGCCGCCGGTGCGGCTCCCGCGACCGCCGGCCCGGAGCAGGCGACCGTACGTCCCGCCGCCGGCGCCGCCGGCCAGGTCGACTTCCACAAGTGGACCACCCAGGCCGATTTCACGTCAGGAACCGGCAACGGAGTCGAGGAGCTGGCCGGTGACCGGACAGGCATCGACATCGCCGCCGCCGCCGGCTCCCTGACGTACAAGGACGCCTACCTGCACACGACGAAGACCTACGACTACGCCACCTGGACCTCCCCGGTCCACCAGCTGACGTTCGGTGCGACCGAGCTGGTCTCGTCGTGGAGCGCCCGGACCCCCGCCGGTACATGGCTGAAGGTCGAGCTGAACGCCACCATGGACGACGGCGGCCAGACCGGCTGGCTGGACATGGGCCACTGGGCTGCCCTGGACACCGACATCGCCAGGACCTCCGTCAGCCCGAGCGCCGCTCCGTACGGTCAGGTCGACACCGACACGTTCAACGCGTCCGCCGGGCATACGGTCCACACCTACCGGCTCCGCACCACCCTCTACCGGCTCTCCGGCTCGACCGCGACGCCCCGGCTGTGGCAGCTTGCCGCGTTCGCGTCGCTCGTTCCTGCCCGCACGTCCGTTCCGGCCGGCCCGCTCGGCGGTGCCGAGGGGATCGAACTGGCCGTCCCGAGGTACTCGCAGCAGATCCACGCGGGGGAGTACAAGAAGTACGGCGGTGGCGGCGACGCATGGTGCAGCCCGACCTCGAACGAGATGATCGACGAGTACTGGGGTGTGGGACCGAGCGCGGCCGACATGTCCTGGGTGGACCCGAAGTACGCCGACCCTGCCGTCGACTACGCCGCCCGCGAGACGTACGACTACCGCTACCAGGGCACGGGCAACTGGCCCTTCAACGGGGGCTACGCGTCGAACTTCGGGCTGGACGCCGAGATCGTCCAGTTGCAGAGCACCGACGACATCGAGCAGTTGATCAAGGCCGGCGTCCCGGTGGCCATCTCTGTCGCGTTCGACAACGGCGAGCTCACCGGATCCGGGTACGGCACCGCCGGCCACCTCATGGTCGTCGTCGGGTTCACGCAGACCGGCGACTTCATCGTCAACGACCCCTTCTCCGCCTCGGACGCCCAGGTCCGCCACGTCTACGCACGTTCCCAGCTGGAGAACATCTGGCTGCGCACGTACTGGACCCGCGCCGACGGTTCGAAAGGCTACGGCTCGGGCGGCGTCGCCTACGTGATCACCCCGCACGACATGGCGCTCCCGCCGGTCCTCGACCCGGCGAACCCCACCTGGTAGCCGAAGCCATGAATGAGTACGGCCGAGCACCCGCCGTCCGCACGCCGGCGTAGCGCCCGCGGCTCTGGACGAACCGGTCGGTCATGGCGCCGGTGGTGTGCTGGTGCACGTGGCGCGGCCGTAGGCGGTGGCGTGCTGGACGGGGGCGCCGTGGAGGCTGAGGGTGCAGGAATGAGCAGGCCGGGGGAGACCATTCGCCTGCCCGGTCCGGCAGAGGAGTTGAGCGGTGAGTTACGACCTGGAATGGGTCGACCTGCCCGAGCCGGCAGCGTCGGGAAGGGCGCGGTACGACGCGTGCGACTGGCTGGACGCCCCGCCCTGCCCGCATGATCCACCGTGCCTGGACACCTACCTCACCCTCGCCGCCCCCTATCAGTTCCACGTCACGATCTTCAGCATGGACCGGTACATCGCCGGGATGCACTGGGCCGGGATGTGCTTCGACGCCGAGCCCCAGCCGTTCACGGCGAGGCAGTACTCGCATGAGGAGTGGCCGGCCGCGAGCCCGGCGGAACAACAGGCGCACTGTGATGCGCGGTTGGCCTACCACGCTCAGCGAGTCCCGGGCCGGACGGGTATTCCGGTGTTCAAACTGACCTCCAACGGTCCGTGGACGGTGACCGCGGAGGAGATCGAAGAGGCCCTGACCGCCCACGACGCGGCCCCTGCCGAGCTGCATGCCCAGCTCGCCTCGGACAACGAGTACTGGCCGCTGTGGGTCGATTGGCTGCGCACCTGCCGCGAACACGGGGGCTTTCGGCTGGAGTGAGCACGGACAGGGCAGACACACCGGCGTCGGGCGGTCCGCTTCGGTGTCGTTGTCGAAGGGGTCGACATCACCCGATCGAGAGCACCTGTCCGTACTCGGCCACGCACCCGTACCTGGACTGCCTGGACGACCCGGAGCGGTCTACCGGCCACTGTCCGAGGTCACCGAGGACCACACGGGGGCGAGCCCTTCGTCCTCGAACGGACCGATGATGACGGCGCCAAGTGCGGCCGGCCGGCTGGCCTCCCCATCGACCCGCTTCCTGCGTGTCGCCTGCGGGTCCTGCGGATCGTATGTCCGTCACGGCTGCCCTTTCGTGGTCAGCGGCGAGTTCGCCTTGTCCGTCCTCGGCAGCGCCCCCGACATCAAGGACATCCCTTGCTGTCGGCCATTGGCACCTCACCCACCAGATGACGCGTTCATCTTCGCTCCGATCCGGCCCGAGCGGCAGGGGAGGACGGGCTACCGCACCGACTGCGCGGCGCGGACGGCACGCGGGGCGGCGCCGAGTTCGTGGCGGCACGCCTTGTTGAAGGCCTGGAGGTCGGGGATGCCGACGGACACCGCGATGGCCGGGATGGACATCGTGGTGGCGAGCAGGAAGTGGCGTGCCCGCTCCATCCGGCGGGCGCGGATGTAACCGACGACCGTCTCCCCGGTGGCGGAGCGGAACAGGCGGGTCAGGTGGTTGTGCGAGATGCCGACGGTCCTGGCGATCCCGGGTACGGTCAGCGGTTCTGCCAGCCGTGCCTCGATCAGAGCCGCCGCGGCAGCCACCGCCGGATGGCTCGGCTGCCCGCTGTCCACCGGTCCGCTTCCGCCCCGTGGCGGGGCCAGCTCGGCGACCCGCCACAGCGCCGCCCACACCTCCGCCGTCGCACGGGCCGGGGTGTTCGGCCACGCGTTCAGCCCCTGCAGCAGCCGGGCCTTCAGCGCGGCGGATTCGGGACCCGCGTCCTGGATCACCGGGACGCTCCTGGGAATTCCGGTCGTCGCCATGCGCAGGTGCACGTAGAGGTGCTCGGAGCGGCCCCGGTAGGCGTATCGGCTTCTGGTGCCGGGGGGAATCAGGCTGATCCGGCCCGGGCGGATCGCGTGGTGGGTGCCTGCCACCGTCAGGTCGGCGTCATAGCCGTAGAGGTGGAGCTGCCAGAGTTCCGGGAGCTCGAACTCGTCCACCCGGCCGGCGGGCCCGTGGACGCCGATGCCGACGGCCGCGAGGGCGGGTGGCTCGTCGAGCCGGGCGAAGACCGTGTGCATGAGCCCGTTGTCTATCACGGCGGTGGACGGGGCGCCCCCTGACCGCCCACCGCGCCCTCACCTCCCCACCTCTCCTGCATGGTGAGAATTGACCAGTGATGGGTGAACACGGCCCACGCGGTGGGCCGGAATCGTCCCTAGCGTTGCCCTCATGGACGACAACAGGCGGATACTGCTCAGCTCCGTGCAGATGGCGCGCTTCGCGGCGCGCGGCTCGCTGCGCCTGGACGCGGTGGTCCCGGCGGCGATGAACGCCGAGGCGATGAACGTGCTGGCGGAGGGCGTGCCGGACATCCCCTACGGAACGCCCCTCTCCGATGCCTATACGGAGGGCTCGTTCCCCCGCCGGCTGCTTGAGCTGCCCGAGGTGGCGGGGGCCTTGCGCAGCCTGGTCGGCCCGGAGCCTGAGGTGGACCACCACGCGGTGCACATCCGGGAGCCACGCGGCGGGGAAGCCCAGGCGCTGCACGCGGACGCCATCATCGACGTCCGGACGTACGCCTTCGACGTGCAACTGATGTACTACCCGCAGAACGTGACGCTGGACATGGGCGGGACCCTCAGCGTCCCCGGCAGCCACCTGCGCCGGACCAACGAGAGCGACACCGGCCGTTACCAGAACCTGCGCGGGCAGGACCGTCTGGTCTGCCCGGCCGGCACCGTGGTGTTTCTGCACCATGGGATCTGGCACGGCGGGCGGCGCAACGACGGCGACGAGACCCGCTACATGTTCAAGATCCGCTTCAACCCGACCGTGCGTCAGCGACTCCTCTGGGACACCTCGGACCTGCGCGATCCTCAGGTCGCCGCCGAGCTGGGAGCGATGTTCCCCTGGTACGAGCAGGCGACGGGGCGGCTTGAGGTGTACAACCGCGTCCTGCTGTGGCGCGCGCTCACCGGCGACGACGACTTCGACCTCGACCACTGGGTGACCAGGGTCGCCAACCGCCCTCAGGAGGCCGCCGTATGACGACCGACTCGGCTCCCGTGCCTTCCACCCGGAACCGGGCCGCGACCCAGGCAACCGACGACACGCCGGTACTCCGGCAGCAGGTGCTGGTGCTCTACCTGGGGAGCTCCGCCCTTGACTCCCACGTCGTCGGCTGGTCGCTCTACGACGGCACCGGCCGCACCTCGCCGACCACGGGTGACAGTGACGAACCCCCCTACCCGACGGGCGTCGCCGCCCTCCGGGACGGGTGGCGGCTGATCCAGGCCGCCCAGCTCATCCCGCCTTATCCGGGGCATGAGTACGACGTCTCCTTCCTCAAACACGAGTTCTTCTTCGAGAAGATCGTCGACGCCCGCGCCGGGCGGGGCGGGGGCCTGGCCGAGCGAGCGCCGGCGCCGCAGCCGTGACCGGGGTCACCGTCACCGCACTGCCGCCCGGTGCGCGGGCCTCCATCCGGGCACTTGAGGTCCACGACCGGCCGCTCTGACCATACGCACGCGCGCACCCGAACGAATCGGAGAACGCATGTACCAGCCCTCCGGGCGCGTCCTCTTCGGTGGGGCCTACTACAGCGAGTACCAGCCCCGCGACCGGCTCAAGGAGGTCGACCTCATGGCGCGGCCCGCTTCTCCGTGATACGGGTCGGCGAGTCCGTCTGGTCGACCTGGGAACTGGAGAACGGCCGGTTCGAAGTGGACCGGCTGCGGCCGGTGTTGGACGGCGCGCACGAGCGCGGCATCGGGGTGGTCATAGGCACCCCCACCTATGCCGTCCCGCCATGGCCGGCCAGGCAGTATCCCGAGATCGCCGGGGAGCACCGCAGCGGCGAGCGGATCGGCTGGGGCGGCCGGCAGGAGGCCGACTTCACCCACCCCGCATTCCGCTTCCACGCCGAGCGGGTCATCCGCAGGATCGCGGAACACTACGCAGGGCACCCCGCCGTGATCGGCTTCCAGGTCGACAACGAACCGGGCGTGGCGCTGCTCCACAACCACGGGGTCTTCCAGCGGTTCGTGGACGACCTGCGGCACCGCTACGGGGACGTCGAGACGCTCAACCAGGAATGGGGCCTGGTCCATCGACCTGACGTCCGCCGTCCGGGTGGAGGCCGAGGTCGCGCGAGCGGTCTCCGGCCC
The DNA here is from genome assembly GCF_907177275.1 of Actinacidiphila cocklensis. Classification (GTDB taxonomy): domain Bacteria; phylum Actinomycetota; class Actinomycetes; order Streptomycetales; family Streptomycetaceae; genus Actinacidiphila; species Actinacidiphila cocklensis. The sequence goes on along the minus strand of NZ_CAJSLV010000067.1, from coordinate 11,038 downwards.
GAGCGAGGCACGGCTGGAGTTCAGTGTCGGCGAACGGCCCCTCGCGGCCGTCACCGCGCCGGTCACCGGTGGCCGCTACACCTGGACGACTGTCGCCCACCCTTTCCCCATGGCGCTGGACGGCGTCCACGACCTCCGCGTGACCACGCACGGTGGCTTCCGGCTTGCAGCCTTCCGCTGTGCCTCCGCGCCCGCGGCGGCCGACTGAGGCGGGGGAGGGGTGTCGCCGTGGACGGCGAGGACGGGGCAGCGGGCGTGTTCGGCGCAGGCGGAGCTGACCGACCCCGCCGTACCGCAACGTCGCCGGCCTCCCGCGGGACTCCTCACGTCTGCGGCGGTCGGGGCGCGACGAGCAGCGGGCAATCGGTGTGGTGGATCAGCGCCCGGCCGGTGGAACCCAGGAGCAGGCCGCGGAAGCCGCCCCTGCCCCTGCTGCCGACCACCAGGCATCGCGCGTTGTGGGACGCGGAGGCGAGCATGAGCGCGGGGTCTCCTCTGAGGATTTCCTGACGCACCTCGGTGTCCGGGTAGCGCCGCCGGTGACCGGCGAGCTGCTCGGACACGAGCACCTCGGTGTCCTCGCGGTACTCCGCCCACGCGTAGTCCCTGGGATTGCGCACCGCGACGGCGACCAGTGCGGTCTTGGCCGCGTCGGCCTCGGCGAAGGCGAGGTCGACGGCGGCCGTCGACGACGGCGACCCGTCGACACCGACGACGACCGGCGCGTCATCCGGCACGGAGGCGGCGGGTTCGGGCACCAGGGCCACCGGGCATGGCAGGTGTCCGAGCAGGGCGTGCCCCTTGCCGCGGCCGGCGAAGGCGCCCTCGACGCCCGTGAGACGACGGGCACCGAGCACGATGAGCGCCGCGCTCTCGCCGGACTCCAGCAGGACGGGCGTGGGCCGACCCGCTGCGAGCTCGGTGGTCACGGTGAGTCCTGGCCATCGTGCCGACGCCGCACGGCGGGCGGTGTCGAGCACCTGCTCCCCACCGGCCCTGAAGTGCTGCGCCCAGAGGTGGGCGGGGTGCTCCGGCCCTGGCTGCGGTGGGACGCCGCGCGGCCACTCCTGGGCATGGACGACGTGCAGCGGCAATCCACGGGCGGCCGCCTCGGCCGCGGCCCAGTCGATCACCGGTCCGTTCAGGTTCTGCCGAACGGTGGAGACGCCTGCCACCACGTTCACGTTCGTCTGGCTCATCAGGGCTCCTTCGTCGGGACTGCCCGCCCGCGTTTCCAGGCTGCGCCGGCCGGCACGTCTCCCGGTAGGGCCGATCAGCCCGTCATGGACGGCGAAGGGGCCGTCGTGGGGCGCACTGCGGGAGCCGGTGAGACGGCCCGGTCAGGTGGCGAGGGTGCTGCAGGAGTCCGGCTCGCTTGTGCCGTGGCGCCCGGGACGAGGGAGCCGCGCTCGTCGTCCCGCCGGTGGCCGCTCCGGCGACCGCTGACCCTGCATCTGGACGGGCCGCGCCGCCGTGGGCAGATCGTGCACCTCGAACATCCGGGCGGCACACCGCTCTACCTGGTGCGCTGGACGGAGGACGATCGCGAGACCGTCTTCATCCCTGGAAGGTCAGCGGTCTGCCCGTGCTGGAGGGCGAGGGGCGGGTCGTGGGAGTGGTGTCGGAGGCGGCCCGCATCATGGCCCAGCCAGGTGTGAAGCGGCTGCCGGCGTCAGCGCGGCAGGCGGCCGCCGGTGTCCAGGACGTCGCGTACCGGGCGTCGCGGGGTCGCCGGTCCCTCGGGGCCGTAGCCGAACCTGATCAGCATCTGTACGTGCTCGGACCCGCCGCGCGGATCGCGCAGCGCCCACCGCACGTCCGGTGCTTCGATGGCCTGGCTGAGCAGCGAGGCCCGCACCTGGTGGGAGGTGGCGACCAGCAGCGCACGTTCCAGGGCCTGCCCCGCGCGCAGCCAGTCGGCGGGGGCGTCGTGCGCGGTGGCGAGCACGGCGATGACCGGGTCCGGTTCGAAGGGGACCGAGGGGCGCTGGTCGGCGGGACGCAGTGCGGCGAAGTCCCGCATGGGCAGCCGGGCGTTGGCGTCGTGCGGGCCGAGCGCCGCGCGCGGGAGGCCGTCGGAGGTTCCCTCGCGGATCCACGAGCGGCTCTCCGCGCCGCGGTCGGCGTCGGAGACGGCGGTGCGTTCGGCCTCGTCGGTGAGTTGCAGCACCCGTGCGTTCTCGCCCGGCCCCGGGCACGTCAGGTGTGCGCCCTCGGCGTCGGCGGCTTCGGCGATCTGTGCCAGGACCTCGCCGGGCACGGGCCGCTCCGAGAACGGGCGGCGGCTGCTGTGCCGGCGCCAGACCGCGTCGTACAGGTCGCCGAGGCGCTGCCCGGTTCCGTGCGCCCGCGGCCCGGCCAGCCGTACGGCCGCCAGGAGGCCCGGTTCCGTGGGCCTGGGCAGCAGGCGGACGACCGGTTCCCAGCCGAAGTGGGACACGGCGACCCGCAGGTTGAGCACGGCGGCGCCGACCGAGATGTGGAGAGCACGCCCTTCGGGGTCGGTGTGCCGCAACCCGCGTTCGGGGGCCGCGTGCACTTCGACGGTCGTGGTGTCCGGGTCCAGCCGGTAGCGCCACGGCTGGGTGTTGTGGATCGAGGGTGCCGCCACTGCTGCCGAGATGAGCTTCTCCAGCGTGGCCGCGTCCAATGCCGCGGTGGCCATGGCGGCCTCCTCACCGGTCGTCCTGGCCCCCAGTCTGGTGAACCGGCACCGGCGTGGGGTAGGGCCGTTGGTCACCGGCGGGCGTCCGAACGGCCCCCTCCGCAGGTCGCGGTAGAGTAGTCTGACGGGCTCACGGGGGTCGGGAGCCCCATCGCCCGACGCCGTGGCGGGTCGGGTTCCGCCGCCTTCAGCGGCCATGTTCCACCGGTGCCGTCACATCGGTCGACCGCGAGCGCCGGCGTCCTGGGCGTGCGCTCATCCGCGCGGGACCACCGCGACCGGGCAGCGGGCGTGGTGCAGGACGGCGTGCGTGACCCTGCCCAGGGGCGCCCCGACGGAGCGAGCCGGTCGCCTGGCACCCATCACCAGAAGATCCGCGGTGGGGGAGACCTCGACCAGGGAGCCGGCCACCGACCGGGACCTGACGACGTCCTCGGTGATGGCCAGGCCGGGGAACTCCTCACGGACCGGGTCCACGGTCCGCTCCGTCGCCTCGATCTCCAGCCTGGCGATCTCGCCCACATCGTCGACGACCGCCACCATGCTGCCCGCGCCCTCAAGGAACATCCACGCGCTGACCACGCGCAGCGAGGCCCCGCGGGCCTGCGCGGTCAGCGCGGCGAACCGCAGGGCGCCGCGGTCACCGTCGTCCCGCACGGCGACCACGACCGCGCCCGCCGCCGGCTCCGTCACCTCCCGGACGACGATCACCGGACCGCGGGAGCGGGCGGAGACGTGCAGTCCCACCGAGCCGAGCAGCAGGCTGCCGAAACCGCCGTGCCCACGGGACCCGACCACCAGGGTGCTCTCGGGACCGGTCGCCTCCAGGAGGCTCTCGCCGGGATCGGCGCGGCTCAGGACGGTGTCGACCTTCAGTCCGGGATACCGGTCGCCGACGGTCGCCGCTGCCAGGTCGAGGACGGCCCGGCCCTCGTCGACCGCGGTCAGGGGGCTGTCGGGGGTCCAGTAGCGCGCGTGCCTGGCACCCGCACCGTGGACCACGGCCAGCGGCTGATCACGTGCGGTCGCCTCGGCCGCCGCCCAGAGCACCGCCCGGGTCGCCTGGTCCGAGCCGTCCGTGCCGACCACGACCGGGCCGAGCAGGTGGTGCTGCCGCGCCGCTGTGTCCATGGTTCCTCCTGCGTCGAGCCCGAGCGGAGATGGGCTGGAGGCCAGGCGAACGCAGCCCGCTTCCCAGCCTGCGGCTGCCCTGCGGCCGCCGCAATCCGGCCGGCGGCCCCCCGAGCGCGGCCCTGCCGGACCCCGATCCTGGCCGACCGGCGGCCCGGGGACAGCAGGACCGGGAGGCTGGGGGTGGGAGCCCGTGGCGGACGGCAACGCGGGTCTCGCGGTGCGGCGAGTCCGGGTTGCCCATCCGGCACAGCAGAACGTCAGTCGTGGACGACGGGGAAATGGGCGGGACCGGGCGGCCCTGGCGGCGTCGCCACGGCGCTGTCCCGCCCTCCCGGCGTGCCGCCGAGGCCGTTCAGGTCTCGCGGAGTGTGCCGCCTTGTCTCCTCTGCCGTCCTTCACGACCTGCGGCAAGCCCCAGCACGGCGGCGAGCAGCGCGGGAAGCAGCTCCCAGCCGCTCAGCGGCTCCGTGTCGAGCAGGGTGCGCAGCGCAGGAACGTACAGCGCGGCGACGCCCAGTGTGACGGAGGTGGTCACAGCGGCCGGAAGCCACGGGTTCTCCCAGGTCAGCAACCGTTCTCGCAGGCCCAGGCAGAGCCCGAGCTGCGCGGTGAGCAGGGTCAGGAAAAGGATGCTCTGCCAGGAGGTGCCGCCGCGGTGCTCTGCCCAGAGTCCCGCCCCGAGGCTGACAGCTGTGATGAGGGCACCGAAGATCAGGACGCGATTCCACAGGCCATCGCCGAGGACGTGCTGCTGCGGAGGGCGCGGCGGTCGGTTCATGGCACCTGGAGAGGCCGGCTCCGCCCCCATGGCGACGCCGGTCAGGCCGTGGGTGAGGAGGTTGATCCACAGGATCTGCCCGGCGCGCAACGGGAGGGCCAGGCCCATCGGGGGGCCGAGCAGCATGACGGCGATCTCCGCCGTCCCCCCGGACATTCCGAAGAGCAGGAATCGGCGGATGTTGTCGTAGATGCGTCGCCCCTCTTTCACGGCGCTGACGATCGTCGCCACATCGTCGTCGGCCAGCACGAGGTCGGCTGCTTGCCGTGCGACCTCGGTGCCGCGGTGACCCATGGCCACGCCGATGTCGGCGTGGCGGAGGGCGGGGCCATCGTTGACGCCGTCTCCGGTCATGGCCGTGACCCTCCCCTGGGAGCGCCAGGCCTGAACGATCTCGAGTTTTTGCTGCGGGCTCGTTCTGGCGAAGACCCGCACCCGGGTGAGGTCCGCGATCTCACCCGCCGCCAGTTGCCCACCCGTGACCACCTGCTGGTCGGGGGCCTCCGCCTTTCCTGCCACGCATGCGCGTCCTGCCACGTGCCCGTGCGACCCCACGTCGCTCGGGTGCGTGCCGGTGAGCAGGCCCAGACGTCCGGCGACCGCGGCCGCGGTCGCCGGGTGGTCGCCGGTGATCAGAACCGTGGTGATGCCGGCCCGGCGGCACGCGGCCAGCGTGTCGGCGGCCGACTGCTTGGGCGGGTCGCTCATCGCCACCAGACCCAGCAGGGCCAGTCCGGACTCCGCCGTCTGCGGGTCGGCTGGGGCCTGTGCCCGTGTCGTCCGGGCGATTGCCAGTACGCGGTAGCCGTCGTTCGCCAGGCGAGCGGCTTCCTGGCGGGCGTCTTCCAACAACTTCGCCGGTTCGGCCAGTACGCCGGGCGTCAGGACTGCCTCTGGTGCCCCCTTGAGGCAGACCTGCACGTCACCACCAGGTGTGCGACACACGGTGGTCATCCTGCGGCGAGTGCTGTCGAAAGGCACCTCGCCGATTCGCGGACGCTCGCGCACGAGACGCTCGTGGTCGATCCCTGCTTTCCCTGCGGCGGTGAGCAGGGCGGCCTCGGTCGGGTCCCCGAGTGCGGTCCAGGCGCCGTCCGGTTCCTCCGGCGCGCTCAGCGTCGCGTCGTTGCACAGGGCGGCGGCGACGAAGAGGTCCCGTACCGCCTCGCGGGCCAGCGGTTCCTCGGCCCCCGACCGGAGACGGACCTCGCCCAGGGGGGCGTATCCGATCCCGGTGAGCGTTGCCGCGCCGCGTGGTGTCCACACCTCCTCGACGACCATGGACCCCTCGGTCAGGGTGCCTGTCTTGTCCGTGGCCAGCATGGTCACCGAGCCGAGGGTCTCCACCGCGGACAGCCGGCGCACGATGGCGTGGCGGGCTGCCATCCTCCGCGCACCCAACGCCAGGCTGAGGGTGACAACGGCCGGAAGCGACTCGGGAACGGCCGCCACCGCCAGGCTGACCGCGGTCACCGCCATCACCTCCAGGCTCTGGCCCCTGGCCAGTCCGAGGATCAGGACCACCAGGCACAAGGCGATGGTGACCAGAGCCAGAATCCGTCCCAGCCCGGCCAGGCGGCGCTGCAAGGGCGTGGTCCCGGTCTTCGTGTCGAGCAGGGCCGCGATCTGTCCCAGGGTGCTGGCCGCGCCGGTCGCCGTGACCACCCCGACCGCGCGGCCGTGGACGGCAATGGTCCCGGCGCGCAGCACCGAGTCGCTTTCTCCGCCCGTCCCCTTCTCCACCGGCACCGACTCGCCGGTGACCGCGGACTCGTCGACGAGCAGGGCCGAGGACTCCAGGAGCGACGCGTCCGCGGGAATGATGTCCCCCTCGCTCAGCAGTACGACGTCGCCGGGTACCACCTCCATGGCGGCCACCTGGCGCTCGACCCCGTCCCTGAGCACCCGGGCGATGGGCGCGGACATGGCGCTCAGCGCCTCCACCGCGCGGTCGGCCCGCACTTCCTGCGTGACCCCGACCGAGGTGTTGACGACAACGACAAAGCCGATCACCACGGCGTCCGGGTGGTCCCCGATCGCCAGCGTGAGAACGAGCGCCCCGAGCAGCACCAGGATCAGCGGGTCTCTCAGTTGAGCCAGGACGCGGGACCACACGGGGGTCCGTCGCCGGCGGCCCACCTCGTTCCGGCCGTACTCCGCCAGGCGCCGGTCCGCCTCCCGCTGCGGCAGTCCGACCCCTGCCCGGTCCGCGTGGGGCGACGGGTACGGCTCCTCAGGCACGGAGCTCGGTCCGGATCCGCGCCACCCGGTCCGCCGCGCGACCGGTACCGGCGGCACCCGACTCAGTCCAGAGCACTTTGCCTCCACGGGTGTGATGACACGCTCTGTGACACTATCCTCGCGGCCGGCCGGCGACGGGCGAGGCGCCGGAGGCCGGTCGGGTGATGTCCGTGGCCCGCGGACGAGGGCGACCGCCGCCCGGGCCAGGTCGGAACCGCCCGGGAGCGGCACGCCGCACCACGGCGGAACGTACGCGCCGCATGGCGCTCGCCGGACTGGTGAGTGAGGCTGGAGTAGCAGGCCGCCTGTTTTGTGGTAAACGGCCTGTCCACGCCCGCCGAAGGCGGGCGCTCTCCACAACCGCCGGGCGAAGAAGGTGGATCTGCTGTGAATGCGAACGCCGGACCCGATGGGCGGGCGCCCGAGCCCGGTGCCATCGCGCGTCGTATCGGCAGACGCCGCGCAGCCCTCGGCCTGAGCGAAAACGCTCTGGCCACCCAGGCCGGCATGACGCCCCGATACTTCCAGCACCTGCTCGTACAAGGTCCGGGCTTCGACCCCGGCGGATTCCTCCGGATAGCTGCGGCGCTGCAGATGACGTATCACGAGCTGCTCGAAGGGCGCGGTGATCTGCCACCGGGGCAGAGCGCGCCGACGCCGCGCCCCGCATTGATCCGGCTCACCACAGCCGAATGCTGGGACAAGCTCGGCACTCGGGGAGTCGGCCGAGTCGCCCTGCCCGTCCAGCCCGGCCCCGCGGTCTTCCCGGTCAACTACGCTGTGGAGGCCCGGTCGATCCTGTACCGCACGGCCAACGGCGGCCCAGCCGCGCCCGAGACGGGAGCCAGGGTGTCCTTCCAGGTCGACCGCATCGACGACCGCCTCAGCCAGGGCTGGAGCGTCCTGATCACCGGCGTCGCGGAGCGGATCGAGGACCCGGCCATGGTGCGACGCCTCACCGAGCACTTCACAGTGGAGCCATGGGCCGGGGGAGACCGGCCCCTGTGGATACGCATCGGGCCGGGCGAGGTCACGGGGCGCCACATCAGAAGCATGTCAGGCGGGTCGTAGCACCGTTGATTTCGGCGCCGAACGGCCCGGGCGGGCCAGCTTCCCCTGGCCTGACAAACTTACCGTCCGGCCGGTCACGGCTGTGATGTCGAGGGCGCGTACGCGGTCGACGCCGTGTGCGCGACCGGCAGGCGGCATCGTCGGCATGGTGCGCATGTCCCGGCTGCCTCACTGGTCACCCGCACCTTCGCGTTGGCCCAGATGGATGAGGCCTACGACGTCTTCGCCCGTGCGGCCGAGCGCGGGGCGCTCAGAACCGTCCTCGGCGAACCGCCCCGTGACACCATGAGCGTCCGGACCGACGAACGGACGTGATCGCATGCCGCAGGATCCGGTTCCCGCAGGCGACATCGGTCGGCGGCTCGCGCTGCGCCGTGAAGAGCTCGGCCTCACCCGCGAGGAGGTGGCCGAGCGTGCCGGAATCGCTGCCGCCTATCTGCGGTACGTCGAGGAGGAGCCGACCGCTCTCCCCGGGCCGACCTTCATGCTGCGGGTGGCGGATGCGCTGGAGTCCACCGTCCCGCAACTGCGCGGTGGCGCGGCAGGGATGCCACCTGGCATGGGCGAGGCAGCCGTCAACCCTGTCTTCACGCCTCTCGGCCGCGACGAATGCCTTGCTCTGCTGTCCGACCACGGGGTGGGCCGGGTCGCGGTCACCACGGAGGACGGCCCGGCGATCCTGCCGGTCAACTATGCCGTGGAGGGGGGGACCATCGCCTTCAGGACCGCACCGACCGCGGCACCCTCCGCAACGGTCGGCCGCGACGTGGCGTTCGAGGTGGACCGGGTGGACGAAGCTCTCAGCGAGGGCTGGAGTGTGCTGGTCCTCGGGCCGGCCACTCAGGTCACCGAGGCCGATGATGTCCGCCGGCTCCGCGCCCGGGCACGCAGCGCTCCCTGGGCCGGCGGCGATCGCGAGATGTGGGTACGGATCAGTCCCGTCCGCATCACCGGGCGCCGCATCAGGGCGGGCTCCGGCTGACGCCTGGCACAGCGGGAAGGCCCGGCGGGGACTCCGAGGACCCGCAGGGCAGCCTCGCCGCCGGCCCGGTAGCGCTCTGCCCATGGGCGGGCCGGATGGTCCTGCCCGGTGTCCGTCGGCTCGCACGACGAGGCGGTGCCACCTCTGGTCGCTCGTAGCGGGCGCGACGAGCTCTGCTGACGGCTACCGTGGTGCGGGGATCGTCCCGGATCTGCAGGTCGGCGTGAGTGGAGGAACCGGTGGGCGAGGTTTCGGGCGGCGACGCCGGGCAGCTTCCCCGGCTGCAGCTCGATGAACTGCTGGACGAACTGCAGGTCAGGATCAACGCGGTGCGCGGCACGCGGGACCGGGTGCACGGGTTGCTCGAAGCCGTGCTGTCCGTGGGCCGTGAGCTCGACCTGCCGCAGGTGCTGCGCCAGATCGTGGAGTCGGCCGTGGTGCTGGTCGACGCGGAATACGGGGCACTGGGCGTGATCGAGGGAACGCGCCTGTCGGCCTTCCTGACCGTCGGGGTGACCGAGGAACAGGCTGCGGCGATCGGCCCGCTGCCGTCCGGCCACGGCATCCTCGGCGAGCTGATCCGCAACCCTGAACCCCTGCGCATCGAGGAGATCTCGGAGCATCCGGCGTCCTACGGCTTCCCGCCGAACCATCCGCCGATGCACTCCTTCGTCGGGGTGCCGATCCGCGTGCGGGAGGAGGTCTTCGGGAATCTCTACCTGACCCAGAAGCGCGGCGGCGGGGAGTTCGACAGCGAGGACGAGACGGTGCTGCGAACGCTGGCGGTCGCGGCCGGCGTGGCCATCGAGAACGCGCGGCTGTACAAGCAGTCCCGCGACCGGCAACGCTGGATGGAGGCGAACGCCGAGATCGTCGCGGCACTGCTGTCCGGGGCCGACGAGATGGACGTGCTGCGAGGCATCGTGCGGCATGCCAGCAGCATCCTCGACGCGGACCTGGGGGCAGTGGCGCTCACCGTCGAGAACAGCTCGGATCTGCGGGTGATGATCGCCACCGGAGTGGACGCGAAGGACCACCAGGGACTGGTCCTGCCTCTGGAGGGCTCGTTCATGGGCGCGGCGATGGCCGCAGGCGAGCCGATCACCACCGCCGAGATCCAGAAGGATCCGCGGGTGACGGTGGGACCGCCCCGATTCGCCGGCCTCGGGCCGGTCGTCGCCGTGCCCCTGATGACCGAAGAAGGAGCGCGCGGCGCGCTGCTGCTGGGGCGCCGGGAGCAGGCACCGCCGTTCACCGAGGCCGACACCGGGCCGCTGCTCGCCTTCGCGGGGCAGGCGGCGCTGGCGATGGAGCTGGCCCAGCGCAGGCGTGCAGCGGAACAGCTGGCCCTGCTGGAGGACCGCGACCGGATCGCCCGGGACCTGCACGACCTGGCCATTCAGCGGTTGTTCGCCACCGGGATGACCCTTCAGAGCGCGGTGCGCTTCGTGGACCATCCGGAAGCCAGCGAGCGCCTGCTGCGTGCCGTGGACGACCTCGACGAAACGATCAAGATCATCCGATCGACGATCTTCGGATTGCGTGCCCGGGAAGGGGAGCGCCGACCGCAGGGGCTGCGCTCGCGTGCCACGGCCGAGATCGAGAACGCCGCACGCGGACTCGGTTTCACGCCCGCGCTGCACATGGAAGGTCTGCTGGACACCGATGTGCCGCAACCTGTGGTCGAGGACGCCGTGGCCGTGCTGGTCGAGTCCCTGTCCAACGCGGTCCGTCACGCGCGGGCGAGCCGGGTGGCGGTGTCGCTGGTCGTCGGATCCGGGAGCCTCACGGTGACCGTCACCGACAACGGGGTCGGCATTCCCGCGGATGTGCCGCGCAGCGGCCTGCACAGCCTCGCCGTACGCGCGGAACGCCGCGGCGGCCGGATGAGCACCGGTCCCGGCCCTGAGGGGGGCACCTGCCTGGAGTGGACCGTGCCACTGGCGCCGAATACGTGAGGAGCCCGGGGGCTCGCGTCAACCATTGGCAGTCAGTCGTTCAGCGGGCCTGCCCGGGACCGCTCTGGGTGGCGATGACCGCGGCCTGGATGCGACGTTCGACGCCGAGTTTGCTGAGCAGCCGGGAGACGTTGTTCTTCACCGTCTTCTCCGACAGGTAGAGCCGCTCGCCGATCTGGCGGTTGGTCAGGCCCTCGCCGATCAGCGCG
>NZ_CAJSLV010000066.1 GCF_907177275.1 Actinacidiphila cocklensis | reverse complement strand
GCGCAGCCCCCGGCCGCGCCGGCGCCCGCGCCCGCCGCACCCGCCCCCGCCGCCAAGCCGGCGCAGGCGCCCGCCGCACCGGCCGCCGGAGGCGAGACCGAGTTCGTGACCCTGCGCGGCCCCGCGGCCGCCGTGGCCAAGAACATGAGCGCGTCACTCGAACTGCCGACCGCCACCTCGGTGCGGGCCGTTCCGGTGAAGCTGCTGTTCGACAACCGCATCGTCATCAACAACCACCTCAAGCGCGCCCGCGGCGGCAAGGTCTCCTTCACGCACCTCATCGGCTACGCCATGGTGCAGGCGCTCAAGGCGATGCCGTCGATGAACCACTCCTTCGCGCTGAAGGACGGCAAGCCGACGCTGGTCAAGCCCGAGCACGTCAACCTGGGCCTGGCCATCGACCTGGTGAAGGCCAACGGCGACCGGCAGCTGGTCGTCGCGGCCATCAAGCAGGCCGAGACGCTGAACTTCTTCGAGTTCTGGCAGGCCTACGAGGACATCGTCCGCAGGGCCAGGGCCGGCAAGCTCACCATGGACGACTTCCAGGGCGTCACGGCCTCGCTGACCAACCCCGGCGGCCTGGGCACCGTCCACTCGGTGCCGCGGCTGATGCCCGGGCAGAGCATGATCCTCGGCGTCGGCTCGATGGACTACCCGGCCGAGTTCCAGGGCACCTCGCAGGACACCCTGAACAAGCTGGGCATCTCCAAGGTCATGACGCTGACCAGCACCTACGACCACCGGGTGATCCAGGGCGCCGCCTCCGGCGAGTTCCTGCGGATCATGAACCAGCTGCTGCTCGGCGAGAACGACTTCTTCGACGACATCTTCGCGGCGCTGCGCATCCCGTACGAGCCGGTCCGCTGGCGCACCGACATCGACACCGCGCACGACGACGACGTCACCAAGGCCGCCCGGGTCTTCGAGCTGATCCACTCCTACCGGGTGCGCGGCCACGTCATGGCCGACACCGACCCGCTGGAGTACCGCCAGCGCAAGCACCCCGACCTGGACGTGCTGGAGCACGGGCTCACCCTGTGGGACCTGGAGCGGGAGTTCGCGGTCGGCGGCTTCGCCGGCAAGTCGCTGATGAAGCTGCGCGACATCCTGGGCGTGCTGCGGGACTCGTACTGCCGCACCGTCGGCGTGGAGTTCATGCACATCCAGGACCCCAAGCAGCGCAAGTGGATCCAGGACCGCATCGAGCGCCCGCACGCCAAGCCCGAGCGCGAGGAGCAGCTGCGCATCCTGCGCCGGCTGAACGCGGCCGAGGCGTTCGAGACCTTCCTGCAGACGAAGTACGTCGGCCAGAAGCGCTTCTCGCTCGAAGGCGGCGAGTCCGTCATCCCGCTGCTCGACGCGGTCATCGACGCGGCCGCCGAGTCCCGGCTCGACGAGACCGTGATCGGCATGGCCCACCGCGGCCGGCTCAACGTGCTGGCGAACATCGTGGGCAAGTCCTACGCCCAGATCTTCCGCGAGTTCGAGGGCAACCTCGACCCGAAGTCGATGCACGGCTCCGGCGACGTCAAGTACCACCTGGGCGCGCAGGGCACCTTCACCGGCCTGGACGGCGAGCAGATCACCGTCTCGCTGGCGGCGAACCCCTCGCACCTCGAAGCGGTCGACCCGGTTCTCGAAGGCATCGCGCGGGCCAAGCAGGACATCATCAACAAGGCCGGCACGGACTTCACCGTCCTGCCGATCGCGCTGCACGGCGACGCGGCCTTCGCGGGCCAGGGCGTCGTCGCCGAGACGCTGAACATGTCGCAGCTGCGCGGCTACCGCACCGGCGGCACCGTGCACGTGGTGATCAACAACCAGGTCGGCTTCACCGCCGCCCCGGAGTCGGCGCGCTCGTCGATGTACGCCACCGACGTGGCCCGGATGATCGAGGCGCCGATCTTCCACGTGAACGGCGACGACCCGGAGGCCGTGGTCCGGGTGGCCCGGCTGGCCTTCGAGTACCGCCAGGCGTTCAACAAGGACGTCGTGATCGACCTGATCTGCTACCGCCGCCGCGGGCACAACGAGTCGGACAACCCGGCCTTCACCCAGCCGCTGATGTACGACCTGATCGACAAGAAGCGCTCGGTGCGCAAGCTCTACACCGAGTCGCTGATCGGCCGCGGCGACATCACCCTGGAAGAGGCCGAGCAGGCCCTGCAGGACTACCAGGGCCAGCTGGAGAAGGTCTTCACGGAGGTCCGCGAGGCCACCGCGGCGCCGGTCGAGCACGAGGCGTCCGGTTCGCAGTCCGAGTTCCCCGTCGCGGTGCCGACCGCGGTGTCCTCGGAGGTCGTCAAGCGGATCGCCGCCTCCCAGGTGAACATCCCCGAGCACGTCACCGTCCACCCGCGGCTGCTGCCGCAGCTCCAGCGCCGGGCGGCGATGGTCGAGGACGGCACGATCGACTGGGGCATGGGCGAGACCCTGGCCATCGGTTCGCTGCTGCTGGAGGGCACCCCGGTCCGGCTCGCCGGCCAGGACTCCCGGCGCGGCACCTTCGGCCAGCGGCACGCGGTGCTCATCGACCGGGAGACCGGCGAGGACTACACCCCGCTGCTCTACCTGTCGGAGGAGCAGGCCCGCTACAACGTCTACGACTCGCTGCTCAGCGAGTACGCGGCCATGGGCTTCGAGTACGGCTACTCGCTGGCCCGCCCGGACGCGCTGGTGATGTGGGAGGCGCAGTTCGGCGACTTCGTCAACGGCGCGGCCACCATCGTCGACGAGTTCATCTCCTCGGCCGAGCAGAAGTGGGGCCAGACCTCCGGCGTCACGCTGCTGCTGCCGCACGGCTACGAGGGCCAGGGGCCTGACCACTCCTCGGCGCGCATCGAGCGCTTCCTGCAGCTGTGCGCGCAGAACAACATGACGGTGGCGGTCCCGACCACCCCGGCGAACTACTTCCACCTGCTGCGCTGGCAGGTCCACAACCCGCACCACAAGCCGCTGATCGTCTTCACCCCGAAGTCGATGCTCCGGCTCAAGGCGGCGGCGTCCAAGGCCGAGGACTTCACCTCCGGTGCCTTCCAGCCGGTCATCGCCGACGAGTCGGTGCAGGCCGACGCCGTCCGCAAGGTCGTCTTCTGCTCGGGCAAGGTCTACTACGACCTGGTCGCGGAGCGGGAGCGGCGCGGTGCGAACGACGTGGCCTTCATCCGTATCGAGCGGCTCTACCCGCTGCCCGGTGTGGAGATCCAGGCGGCCATCGCGCCGTACACCAAGGCGCAGAAGTTCGTCTGGGCGCAGGACGAGCCCGCCAACCAGGGCGCCTGGCCGTTCATCGCGCTGAACCTGATCGACCACCTCGACCTGCTGCTCGGTGCGGCCCCCGACAACGCCGACCGGCTGCGCCGGGTCTCCCGCCCGGCGTCGTCCTCCCCCGCCGTGGGCTCGGCCAAGCGCCACCAGGCCCAGCAGGAGGAGCTGATCAACGAGGTCTTCGAGATCTGACGGCCTGCCCCACCGCGAAACGGCGGGTGGCCCGTACCAGTGAGGTACGGGCCACCCGCCGTTTCGCGGTCCGGGCGGTCAGGAGGCGAACGGTTCGAAGTCCCAGTAGGGACGGGTCCTGGAACGGGCCGCCACCGTGTGCGGGTGCTGCGGGCCGAGGGTGCCGGCCAGCGCCGCGAGCGCCTCTTCCTCGATCTTGTCCGCCTCCGGCCGCCTGCGCAGATTGCGCAGATCGGTGGCCAGCGCGGTCTGGCAGGACAGCGTCAGGGGGTGCTTCTTGCCGAGGGTGGCGGCCGCCAGCTCGGCGGTCTGACGGCTCAGTTCCGCGGCGCTTTCCGGGTCGCCGGAGAAGTTGCGTGCGCCGGTGGCGTTGAGTGCGCAGCCCAGCGTCCAGGGATGCTCCGCACCGACCGCACGGGTCATGGCGACCAGCGCGCCCTCGATCTCGATCTGCGACTGCTGCCGTTCGCCGGCCGCCCGCAGGACCAACCCGTGGTTCCCGAGCACCCCGGCGGCGTACGGGTGGTCCTGGCCCAGCTGCCTGCGGTACTCCCGCAGCGCGAACTCGCTCAGCTCACGGGCACGGTCGAGGTCGCCGTGCTCGCGCTCGAAGCTGGAGAAGGTCGTCGCGACCCGTACGGTCAGCGGGTCGAGGTCGCCGAGCACCCGCTGGCACCGTTCCAGCAGCCGGGCCTGCAGATTCGCCGCCCGCGGGCGGTCGCCACCGCGGTGGTAGCACAGCGCGAGGTTGTGCTCGGCCAGCAGCGTCTGCGGGTTGTCGGCGCCCAGGACGGTCCTGTGCACCTCGCAGTTGCGCTCCTGGACCGAGGTGGCCTGGTCGTAGCGGCCGACCAGCCTGAGGTCGTGGGCGAAGGCGTACTCCGACGACAGCGTCCAGTTGTGCCGGTCGCGCAGCAGCTCGCGGCGGGCCTCCAGGGTGTTCTGGTCGAGTTCCATCGCCTCCTGGTACCGGCCGAGCAGCCGGTAGGTCACCGCGATGTTGTTCTGCGCGCTGAGGGTGCGCGAGTCCTGGATGCCGACCAGTGCCGCGTAGCCGTCGCGGACGGCGGCCGACAGGTCCAGCGCCTCCGTGTAGCGGCCGAGGTTGCGCAGGTCTGCGGCCAGGTTGCCGCCGGCCCGCATGACCAGCAGGTCGCGGTCGCCGCGGTCGGCGAGCAGCTGCTCGTAGGCACCGCGGTCCAGGGCCTCGGTGGCCTCGTAGTCGCCGGTGGCACGCATGAGATTGGCGTGGTGGTGGAGGAGATCCCACAGCCTCGGGTGCCCGGCGTCCAGCAGATGCGGCCAGTTCTCCGTGGCGATCTCGGCGACCCGCAGCCCGGCACGGTACTCGCCGGACAGGTACAGGTAGCGCAGGCAGTTGAGCACCATGACCTGGATCTCGGGGTTGGTGCTCTCCAACGCGCCGGACGAGGCCAGGTGGGGCACGATCTCGGCGTAGCGCGGCCACAGCCGGGTGTCGGTGGGCCGGCCGGGGTCGGCGGCGGCGAGGATCTTCCGCACCACCCGGGAATAGGTGTTGAGGTCCTCCTCGGGCATGTCGGCGCGGACCGCCTGGTAGACCAGCCGGTGCATCTGGACGACCTCGGTGGACCCGACGGACTCCTCCGCCGTGGTCTCCTGCGGGTCGGACTGGATGACCGACCACTGGGCGAGCTTGCTGATCGCGGAGTTCCACAGCAGCGGATCGCCCATCAGCCCGCCCAGCTGCTCGGGCACGTCACGGATGGGCAGGTCCCGCAGCAGCCGTACCGGGATCGGCCCCGGTGCGAAGAAGACGCACAGCCGCAGCAGGTCGACGGCCTCCGGCTTGTCCTCGCGGAGCCGGTTGAGCAGTATCGAGAAGGCGGTGTAGTACGTCATCTGGAAGTCGGCGGCGACCTTGAGGCCCGGTTCGATGTCGGCGCCGTGCCGCAGCAGCTCGATGTACTCGTCCACCGGGGTGTTGGAGTCGTTGAGCGCCCCGGCGTTCTGGTCCAGGGCCAGGGCGAGGTCGCCCAGCGCCTCGGCCAGCTTGTCCGCGTCCGCCTCGTCGAGCCGGGGCGCCCGCCGCCGCACGAAGGCGACGGACTCCACCCGGTCGTAGACCGGGACCTCGATCAGGACGCTGTTGTGCTCACCCCAGTCGCGATTCTGCGAGGTGATCAGAACGTGGCCGGGTCCGTTGGGCACCAGGTCGTGGATGTCGTCGGGCTGGTCGGCGCCGTCGAGGATCACCAGCCAGCGCCCGTACGGCTCACCCCGGCGCAGCGCGTCCCTGACCGTGCGCAGCCGTTCCCCGTACTCGCGCCCGGTCACCAGTCCCAGCGCCGGGGCGAGTCCGGCGAGCTTCTCGCGCAGGGTGCCGCGCTCGGCGGCACGAACCCACCAGACCACGTCGTACTCGGGACCGAAGCGGTAGACGTACTCGGTGGCGATGTGGGTCTTGCCGACGCCCGACAGGCCGAAGAGGGTGACGACGCCCGCACCGGGCTCGGCCTGCTGGAACTGCTGGTGCATCTCCCCCAGCAGTTCCTCACGGCCGGTGAAGCGGGTGTTGCGACGTGGCATGCCGCCCCACACCGCGGGCTGCTCCAACGGAAAGCGGGGGCCGCCGGCGCCGCCGAGGGTGTCACCCGAGGAGCCCCGGGAGTGGCTGATGCCGAGCCGGGTGAGCAGCCGGCGCTCGGCCTCCGCGGCCCCCAGGCCCCACAGATCGGTGGCGGCGAGCGAGGCGACGGCGCTGGGCAGTGCTGCCGGGGTCACCGAGACGGCGGCGAAGCGCTCGCTGTGAGGTGGCACGATCCGGCGCAGCGCGGCGTTCCATTCCTCGTAGGTGCGCGGGCCGAGCCGGAAGTACCACTCGGAGAGCACGATCAGCACCCGGCCCTCGGACAGCAGCAGGTCTTCGAGCGCGTCGTCGATGCGGGTCTCGGGGGTGACGTCGAGGCGCTGGAGGACCGCCTGCACACCGTGTCTCTCCAGCCGGCTGGCGATCCAGGAGGCCCAGGCCCTGTTGTAGCCGGCGAAGCTGATGGTCACCGGCCCGCGTGCGATTGCCGCCGCGGTGCTACGCCCTCCGGCCATTCGACCGTCTCCCTCGTGTACATGCGATGTCCTGACGTACCAACAGGTGGCTGAGTCAGAAACTACACTGACATGGTCACCTGCTGACGTACGGTCATACTGCTTTTCGGATGTTCCCACCCGGTCAGACGCCTTGGCGCCGCCAGATGACACGGGCGGTCTCGACATAGGCGGTGGCCCGAGCCAGATGGCCTTCGGGTGGTGTGTGCTCCTTGAGCCGGCGGTGGTGTGCCGCCATGGCGGTGACCAGGGTGCGGCCCTGCACGGTGAGGCGACTGGAGCCGAGCAGCTGCGGAAGCGCGACCTCGACCTGCTGGCGGCAGCGGCAGTGGTCGGCCCAGGCGGCGTCCCTGACCGCGGTCGCGGCCCCGCTCATCGCCACACCGAGGTGGAAGTCGGCCAGCGCCAGGTGGGCGTAGGCGCCGTGGAAGAGGCCGTCGAAGGGCCGCGGGTCCGGTCGCCAGGGCGCCCAGTACCGCGGGGTACCGTCCGCGGTGTGCAGAACCGTCATCGCGGACAGCGCCAGCAGCTTGGTGTGCTGCAGTTCGTGGACCAGGGTCGCGGCCAGGTCCAGCCCGTGCTGTGGAGTGCTGCTGAGCAGCGCGCCGAAAGCCTCTCCGCGGGTGGCGCTGCAACGCGCGCTCTCCGAGCCGTCGAGCGGTACGAAGCAGCCGAGGAGCGCGCCGACCTCCCGGGCACGCCCGCCGCCGCCCAGCCGTAGCCACGGCTGCGCGTCCTGCCACGCGGTCTGCCAGCGAGCGTACCGGCCCGGCTCCAGAACGTGGGACGCGGTCAGCCCGCGCGGGTTGGAGCCCCGCTCCTCGTCGCGGTAGGGGTCGCTGTCGTCGACCAGCACCGGCCGCCCGCCGGCCCATCGCAGCGCCCTGGTGGGCTGCCAGGCGGCCGCAGCCGACCGCCAGACGGCATCGGGTCCGCGCCTGACCTCCACCCGCCGCCCCCGGCCCGCAGCAGGCGAGGAGTGGAGGTGCCGTGCTGCCCCGCCGTCGCCTGCCACGTCCAGGTGCAGCCACAGCCGAGGGCCGTCGCCGCTCACCCGCACAGATCGAAGGTCTCCGCTCACAGCGCAGCCGCCGAGGGTCGGCAGGGTCAGCAGACCGGCCCGCACCGGGACGTCGGCGGTGAACCGCAGGCCCGCGCGGGCCGCCGCGGCGGCGGCGATCGCGGCCAGGTGCGACAGCTCGGCGGTGGCCTCCCTGGGCCGGTCGGCAGCGGTCACGGCACGCAGGGCGCGTTCGGCCCAGGCGCCGGTGAGCGGGTAGTGGACGACCTGGCGGGCGGCGGCCGGGTCGGCGCGGTCGGCAGCCGCGAGCAACCGCCAGTCCGCCGTCACCCGGGCCGCCGCGGCAGGCGGCAGCGCACCGGGCGGCGCCTCTGCGACGGTGTCGAGCAGGGCGCGCAGCGTGAGCAGCCGGAGCCGCCGTTGGTGGGTGACCAGCAGGTCGAGTGCGCGCGGGTCGCTCGTGGTACCGCCGAGAGCACGAAGCAGGGGGTCAGGTACGGTCACCGGCCTGTCCCCCGGAGTGCGCCACCGGAGTGGGCGCCGGCCGCCTCGGCCAGGCGCGAGCCGACATGGCGGATCAGATACGCCAGATCGGCGCAGTAGACCGATCGGTTGCGGAAGCCGCTGCCGGCCAGGTAGCGGTGGGCGTAGTGGCCGCCGCCGCAGACGGTGACCAGCGCGCAGGCTGTGCACTCTGCGCCCAGGCCGCCCAGGCCGGCCTGGCGGGCGGCGACGCCGGGGTGCGCGAGCACGTCGTCGAAGCTGTTGCGGAAGACGTCGAGCCCGGTCGCGGCGGCGCCCTCGTACGCCGACTTCAGCGAGTCGACCTGCTCGATGCTGCCGTCGGTCTCGACCACGGCCGCAGCGAAGGGCTGCAGGCCGAGCTGTTCGGAGGCCGCGGGGGCGCCGAGCAGCAGGGCGACGCACTCCTCGAAGAGCCGGACCCTGGTCCTCCTGCGGTCCGCCTGCCACCAGCGGTCGAAGACCGCGGTGAGCCAGCGGCCGTAGGGCGCCGGATCCGCGGGCGGCGCGGGCAGCCCGGGCGGGGGTGTCGTCCAGTTGCCGTGCGGCAGCAGCAGGTCGATGGCGGGGGGCGCGAAGGACAGCAGCGAGTCGTAGACCTCGACGGGATCGTGCCCCAGGTCGACCACACACAGCACGCCGGCGTACGCCTCGGACCCGGTCTCCGCGAGCATCCGCAGCCCGGCCGCGGCCGCGGGCCAACCGGGGCGGCCCGCGTGGTCCACCCGGGCCGCGTTGTGCCGGGGCAGTCCGCCGTCGAGGCTGACGCCGATCCGTATACGCGCGTCGCGCAGGCGGGCGACGCCGTCCCGGGTGAGCAGGGTGGCGTTCGTCTGCACGACCGCCTGAACGGTGCAGGGCACGGTCCCGCGGATCCGCTCGACCTCGGCGGCCAGCCGGTCGGCGCCGGACAGCAGCGGTTCGCCGCCGTGCAGGACGACGGAGACCTGGCGCAACCGGTGGGTGGTGGCGTGCTCGGCGATGCGTTGCGCCGTGCGCTCGGCGACCCGGGGGGCGACCGTACGGGGGCGGTGACGCCAGCCGTCGTCCTGGCCGGCGTAGAGGTAGCAATAGGTGCAGGCCAGGTTGCACCGGCTGTGCGTCTTGAGGATGAACTGCCGTATCGGCTCCGCGCTCGCGCTGCCGGTCCGCAGCCCGGTCCGTGAGCGCCGCTGTGCCATGTCGCCTCCCCGACTTCCCAGCCGCCCCATCGGCCTCCGCGGTTGTTCCCGCCGGACGGCCCACCGCAAACGCCTGACCCGCGTTTTGGCTGTAATACCGCGACGCCCGTCCTATTCCGGGGAAGACCCGGGGCGGGGTCGCCGTGGCGGGCGTCGCACGTGTGCGGTGGGGCACGTCCGGCACCCGCTGCCGCAGGGCAGGAGCACGGATGTCGCCCCTACATCGAGCTGTTGAACGCCCAGAGCGCCTCGCCGCCGGGTTCGGCGACCCGTTCGCGCAGGTCGTTGACGAGGGCGGCGAGCACCGGGTGCTCGACGGTTCGCAGGGTCTCCAGGTCGAGTCCCAGTACATCCGGCGCGGACGCGCCACCGTGCGGCTCTTCTTCCATCACGGACCTCCGTGTCCAGGTGGGTTGAGCGCGGCCAGGCGCTCAGCGGTGCGGCGGCCGGCTTCGCCGCCCTCATCCGGGAGTTGGCGCCAGCCGGCCAGCGCCGAGCGGTACGCGTCGGCCGCGGCCCGTGGGCGGCGGGCCGATTCGTAGACCACGCCACGCCAATGATGCGCCTGTGAGGCGAGCCGCACCATGGGGCGCGGGTCGAACGCGCGGGCAGCGGCGGTCTCGGCGGAGTCGGCAGCGCGCCGGTAGGCGTCGGCGGCCAGGTCGAGGCGTTCCGAGCGCCGGGTGTGGTCGAACCCGAGCCGGTGCACTTCGCCGAGTTCGTACGAGATCCGCGCGATCTGCCCCGGCTCGACGGCGGGTTGGACGGCCCGCAGCAGGACGTGCTCGGCCTCGCGCAGGTCGACCAGGTCGCCTTCCGCGACGTAGCGCAGCACGAGCGCCCGGCCGAGCATCAGCAGCCGGGCGGGCAGCCGCGGGTCGTCGGAGGGGGTCTCCATCCGGCAGTCGCGCAGCACCAGCACCGCGCGGTTGACGAACAGTTCGCCGCCGGGGAGCGCGGCCCGGTCGAGCAGCGCGCCGCCCCATTCCGCGACGAGGTTGCTGTATTCGGGGCGGTCGCGCGGGGTGAGCCGGCAGGCTTCCGCGAACCTGCCTGCGGCGGCTTCGAGTTCGCCCGGCTGGCCGCCCTCGGCGTGCCGGGCGGCCCTGATCCGGCCGGCCCTGGCGAGGATGGTGGCCCGCAGCAGCCGGTCGCGGGTCTCCCCGAGGGCGCGGTCCACCAGCCGCTGGGCGTCGGCCAGCCGGCCGCCCGCCAGCAGCAGCGCGTCGACCAGGGCGAGGATGGCCGGGACGAGCTGTTCGGGGCCTGCGTCCTCGCGGTGGAGCGCGTCCAGGCCGGCCTCGAAGGAGGTGGCGGCCTGCTCGGCGCAGACCTGCTCGCGTTCCCGGTCGACGGCGGCGCCGGCCAGCCGGAGCAGGGCGCGGCCGTGGGCGAGGGCGAGCTGGCTGGGGCGGTCGGCGGCCGGCGGCCAGGCGTCGGCGAAGGCTTCCAGCGAGCCGACGGTCTCTTCGAGCAGGACGGCGTCACCGCTGATGAGCCACTGGTCCTCCAGCACTTGGACGCGTTCCATGGTGGCGGCCAGCAGTTCTGCGCGGTCCAGTCCCGGTGCGGCGCAGACCGCGGTCAGTTCGCGGTCGGCGCGGCGCAGCAGCTCCAGGGCGGCGCGGGTGTCGCCGACGGCGGCCCGGTCGTCGGCCGAGGCGCGCAGCACCCCGGCCCGCACCGCGCGGGCCTTGACCGAGCCGGGGTGGGCGGCGGCGGTCTCCGCGGCGTCCTGCGCCTCGCGCAGCAGTCCGGGGCCGCCGCGCAGCCGCCACAACCTGATGAGCTGCTCGGCGAGTTCGCTCCACAGCTCCGGATCGGTGCCGTGCCGGAACTCCTCCGCCGCGGCCTTGCGCAGCAGCTGCACGGCCTCCATCAGGTTCTGCACCATGCCCTCGTCGCGGAACTTGGTGACGAGTTCCCGTGCCCGCAGCACCACGGACGAGGTCCCGCCGGGACCGCCGGGGCGGGCGCCGCCCCGCAGGGCGCCGCCGCCGGCCAGCGGCACGAACCGCTCCAGGACGCGGGCGGCGACCTCCGCGAAGGGCTGCTGGGAGTCGGCGCCCGCGGCGGTGCTCTCCGCGCGGGCGGTGTCCCGGGCGGCGGAGGCGACGGCCGCGTCCGAGGCGGCGTCGCTGGGCGGGCCGCCGTCGGTGAGCTGGGTGATGGCCAGCGCGGGGAAGTTGGGTCCGCTGCGGCCGAAGCGCTGCACGACGTATTCCGAGCAGTGCTTGAGCACCAGCCGGGCCTCGTCGAGGCCGAGCGGCCCGAGCAGCGCGTCCCGCACGCCCGGCGCGAACTCGTACCACCGGTGGTCCTCGCCCTCGACTCTCACCACCAGCCCGCTGAGCAGCACTTCGGCCAGTTCGGCCGGCCCCGAGTCGGGCAGCATGGTGCGCTGGACGAGCTGCATGACGGGCAGGAAGAGCGGCGCCGCGGACAGGTAGACGGCGAGCTGGGCCGCGGCGGGCGAGGCGGCGGAGCGGAAGCGGCCGACGAGAGCGGTGGGCGGTACGGTCGCCCGGCGCGGGCGGCCTGGGCTCGGCGGCTGGTCGGAGCGCACCCAGCCGACGGCGGCCGGCACCTCGCCTGCGCCGATACCGGCCAGCAGCCGCGCCCAGGCGCCCAGCGCCTGGGCGGTGGGCGGCAGTACGGGCACCGGCAGCGCGTCGCCGGCGGGCGGTGTGGTGAAGCCGCCGGCGCCGGCCGAGAAGCGCAAGGGCGCGGCGGGCAGCGGGCCTTCGGCCCGGTGCAGCACCCCGTAGGAGACCGGCAGCCGGGTGCGCGACCACAGCCGGGCGGGCAGCGGCTGGAGTACGGCCACCGGGCCGTGTCCGGCGAGCCGGTGCAGCAGCCGGTGCGCCTGCCCCGAGCGCCACAGCGGCCCCGCGCAGTCGCTGACCAGGAGGGTGATCCGGCGGCCTGTGGGGTCGATCAGCTGGTCGGCGGAGCGCAGCGCGGACGGCTCGGGGTCGAAGCGGCCGCTGACCGCGGGGGCGCCCTCGGGGGTGGCGTGCAGATGGCGTATCTGCACCTCGTGGAAGGCGCCGAGGCGTTCGAAGACGCCGCCGAGCTCGCGCAGCATCCGCTCCCACACGTACATCGACGAGGAGGCGTCCATCAGCAGCTGCATGCTGGCGTTGCCGCGGCCGACCGGGCGGAAGACCGGCAGCAGCAGCCCGCCGGCCAGGGCGGAGTGCTCGGCGGTGGCGGCCTCGTCGAGGGTCTCCCGCAGCGGCCGGGCCGGGCTGCGGTAGCGCTGCAACGGCCGCAGCGCCGACTGGAGTTCGAGCAGCCGGGGCAGCGTCGGGGCCTCTGGGACGGCCACGGTGAGGCCGGCCTGTCCCAGGTGCGCGCGGCCGGGTTCGGCCACGCCGGGGTAGAGGTCGACCATGCCGCCGCTGTCCCGCTCCGGCGGCACCAGGCGGCTGCCCCGCCCGTCGGTGCCGTCCGCCGGGACCTGCGGCAGGTCGCCGGGGGCGCCGCCCTGGCCGCCGCCGCTGTCCGGGCCGGGGTCGCGCGGCCGGTCGGCCCGGACGGGTTCCGGCGCGGTCGGCACCGACCAGCGGGCCAGCCAGAGCGCGTCGGCCAGTTCGCCGGTGCCGGGTTCGAGCCCGGCGCCGCTCAGCCTGCCGACGAACTCCGCCATCGGGTCGGGTGCGGGCCGCCCGCCGCCGGCGTCGTCCGGGGGCACCTCGGCCGGCTGTCCGGGTCTGCGGTTCGGCTCGGCGTCCACAGCCGCCTCACCTGGGCCGGTCGAGCCGCTGGATGAGCATGTCCGCGAGCCGGGAGCGGGTGGGGGGCGCGGCATGGTGGGTGAGGTAGATCGCGTTGAGCAGCTGGTCGGTGGCCAGCAGTTCGCTGCGCGAGCGGTCGAGGAAGCGGGCGACGAGGTCCTCGCCGACGGTCGCCGCCTCGTCGCCGAGGTGGGCGCGCACCACGGTGGACAGCCGCTGGTGGTCGGGGCGGTCCAGCTCCAGGTGGATGCAGCGGCGCAGCAGCGGCGCGGGGAAGTCCCGCTCGCCGTTGCTGGTGAGGATCACGAAGGGGAAGGCCCGGCAGCGGACCCTGCCCTCCCCGACGGTGACCTTCGCGCCGTCGTCGGTGAGGACGTCGACCTGCGGCTCGCGCTCCGCGAGGCGTTCGAGTTCCGGGATGCCGTACTCGCCCTCCTCCATCACGTTGAGCAGGTCGTTGGGCAGGTCGATGTCGCTCTTGTCCAGCTCGTCGATGAGCAGCACGCGGGGCTTGGCGGTGGGCAGCAGCGCGGTGCCGAGCGGGCCGAGCCGGATGTAGCTGCCGATGCCGCCGGGCGGGGCGGTGCCGGAGTGGGCAGCGATCTGGTTGTCCTGCAGGCGGGCGATGGCGTCGTAGCGGTAGAGCCCGTCCTGCAGCGCGCTGCGGCTGACGATCGGCCAGTGCAGCACCCGGCCCAGGCCCAGTTCGTACGCCACCGCGTGGGCGAGGGTGCTCTTGCCCGTGCCGGGGCTGCCGGTGACCAGCAGCGGGCGGCGCAGGTACAGCGCCGCGTTGACCATCTCCAGCTCCTCGGGGCTGGGCCGGTGCATTTCGGCCATGTGCCGGTAGGCGCCGAGCCTGCGGGCCGAGGAGCTGTCGGGCCCGGGTCCTGGCGCGACCAGCGGGCCGCCGTCGAAGTCCCGCCAGGGCGGGGGCTCGGGCAGCGCGTCGATGCGGGTGTGGGGTTCCCCGGTGCCGCGGTAGATGAGCCAGTCGCCGGACGGGCCGGGCTCGGTCATGTCACTCACCTCGATACCTCGCATCCCTGGTCAAGGGGTCTCCAACGGCTCGTCGGTCCCGGGCAGCGGCCGGGTCGGATCGTGATAGAAGAGCATGAGACCGGCGGACCAGAACTTTTCCGGCACCCCGTCGTCCACCTCGGCGCGCAGGTCGGCCAGCATCCGCGGCAGCCGGCCCGCGGACTTCGCGGTCCGCACCGCCTTGACCATGCCGCGATGAAAATCGGCGCACACCGCCTCCTGGGCGACCGGCCGGCGGCGCCACAGGGCGATGCTGTAGCCGCTGCGGACGATGCGGTCCAGCGCCTCGGGCACGGTGGCGGCGCTGCGGCAGAGCGCCGGCAGGGTGTCGCGGGGGCGGGCGCGCAGGTCCGCCTCGTCCGGGAGCGGGCCCGGGGCGCCCTCGTCGCAGTCCAGGATGTGCGTACGGGGCGGCTGTTCGTGCAGCGCGCGCCAGCGGGCAGCGCGCGCCGCAGCCGCCGGAGCGTCCTCGTCCGGCATGTCGATACGGCGGATGACCACCGGGCGGTCGGCGTCGATGCCGAGCAGCCGGACGTCGGAGAATCGGCCCACCAGGGCTCCGGGGACGGCGAGTTGGATGACTGCAAGCGTGCCCGAGCCGTCGCAGCGGCGGAAGGCCTCGCGCAGCGGTTCGCGCAGTCGGGCCGCCAGCGCGTCCAGTTCGGTGCCCGCGTCGAACTCCTCCTCGACGCAGTCGACCTCGCCGCTCTCCGGTACCGCGCTCACCCGCCAGTCGTAGCGGCCCGGCTCCCAGCCGCGCGGGAAGATCTCCACCAGCGTCTCCGGGCCGTGCCGTTCGGCCGCGGCAGTCCGATCCGCGCCGGGCGCGGACCTGGCTCGCAGCCGGCTCCTGCGCTCGTCGGCCAGTGTGCGGCGGAAGAGCCGGCTGAGCGGGATCGCGGCGCCCGCGGTCTGCTGCGCCCAGCTCCACAGGGCGCGTTCCGCCGACTCGTCGGCGGCGGTCGTCCGGTCGGCGGTGGCGGCGTGCACGGCGTAGCGCAGCACCGCCTCCAGCTCGGTGGTGCCGCGCCGCAGGTCGTAGAGCAGGCCGAGGCCGTCCCGCCAGGCGCGCGGGGCGACCGGCAGGCCGAGGGCGCGGCCGCCGCGGACCGCCCCGATGACGCCCTCCAGGCTGCCGGCGTCGGCCGGCGGCGGCAACTGGGCCAGAAGGCCCAGCAGTTCGGTGCGCTGGCCGGGGGTGAGGGCGCGGCCGGCGCAGGCGCCGATCTCGCTGTGCGCGTCGGTCCAGGTGCCGCCGTCGTCGCGGACGAAGGCGTGCCGGTCGGCGTGGTACAGGTCGTGCGCGGCCATCACCCGGTGGTAGAGGTCGAGCGAGGGGTCGTCCGGGTCGCCCGCGGGCAGCCGGCGCAGCTGCTGGACGCCGACCGCCTGGCCGCCGTCCTGCCCCCGCCTGCGGGCCTTGAGCACCCCGATCACCTCGCCGCGCACCAGGTCCACCACGGGGCCGCCGGACACGCCGTGCGGCATCTCGTCCTCGTTCCCCAGCTTGAGCACCCCGCTGGTGCCGGCCTGGCCGCTGATGGTGCACCTGCCGTTGTACGGCTCGGGCTCGTCGCCCGGGGTGTACCCGAAGAAGGCGACCTGGTTGGTGGTGTACGCCTTGGCGGTGCGCTCGGTCAGCCACACGCAGGGGTGGTCGACCGGGTCCAGCAGCCGGATCAGCGCGAGGTCGGGGGCGGGCCAGCTGCCGCCGTCGTGACCGGCCGGCTCGGCCCACTCGACGACGCCGCCGAGCATGCGGTCGCCCCAGCCGACCGTGACCTCGCGCGCCGCCGGCTGCCCCACGCCCGCCGCCTCCTCCGATAATCCCCGGCACGCCACATGGGCGCAGGTCAGCACCCAGTTCGGCGCGACGAAGAAGCCGCTGCCGTACAGCGGATGGCCGGGCTTCGCGCCATGGATACGGACGGTCGCGTCGCGGACCAGCGGGACGAGGATCTCTGCCGGGTCGATGGGTTCGGGCTCATCGATCCGCGGCGTCACCCCGCGCCCCCCATGCCGTCGATCGCATCTGTCGCACCCGTCACAGCGGTCAGCGCGCCCATACCACCCCCCTGGCCGATCATCCCGAAAGGCTAGTGCCTGCCGCCGCCTGCGCGAGGCCCTTCGGGCAACTCCTATCCTTGTCCAGTCTGTCCCCGTCCTTCGCTGTTCTTCCCCGCCCAGCGACCCTCCCACCCCTGTTTCAGGAGCAGATCTTGTACTTCACCGACCGCGGCATCGAGGAGCTCGCCGACCGGCGCGGAGAGGAGGAGGTCACGCTGGAATGGCTCGCGGACCGGCTCCGCGAGTTCGTCGACCTCAACCCGGAGTTCGAGGTCCCGGTGGAGCGCCTGGCCACATGGCTCGCCCGCCTCGACGACGAGGACGACGAGGAGTAGGTCCCCCGGGGGTTCCCCCCGAGCTGCCCCTTTCCGCCTGTCCCGGGATCTTCCCCCGGCAGCGGCGGGGCGCGCGGTTCCGCCCCCGGAGCTTTCGCCTGGGGGTACCCCCAGCGCCCCTGGAAGCCGCCCCCTCCATCGGGGAGCCCCTCTTGACTTCCCGGGGACGCGATATATCGTGTTCTTCGGATGACGCGATATACCGCGTTGGGCGACGGCAAGGAGGGGCACGATGGAACGGACCGTCACGGAACCCGGGAAGTTCGAGTTCGAGGACGCCGTGGACACGCTCCGGGTCAGGATCGTCGGCGGCGCGGTCAACGTGGTCGGCACCGACGAGGGGCCGGCCCGCATGGAGGTCACCGAGCTCGACGGGCCGCCGCTGAAGGTGCAGCGGGAGGGCTCGACGCTGACCGTCGCGTACGACGACCTCACCTGGAAGGGCCTGCTCAAGTGGCACGACCGCCAGGGCTGGCGGCGCCGCGCGGTGATCTCCCTCGCGGTGCCCCCGCACACCTCCGTCGAGGTCGGAGTGGTCGGCGCCGGCGCGGTGATCTCCGGGATCAGCGGCCGCACGGTCGTCCAGGGCGTGCACGGCGACACCACCCTGGTCGGCCTCACGGGACCCGTGGAGGCCAAGACGGTCGCGGGCAACGTCGAGGCCCAGTCGCTGTCCGGCGACCTGCGGGTCAACACCGTCTCCGGCGACCTCACCGTCGTGGAGGGCAGCGTCTCCAAGGTCCGGGCGGACTCGGTCAGCGGCAGCATGGTGCTCGACCTGGACCCGTCGGGCGGCGCCGACGTCCGGCTGACCACCGTGTCGGGCGAGATCGCCATCCGCATCCCCGAGCCGGGCGACGCCGAGGTCGAGGCGAACACCACCAGCGGCCACCTGTCCTGCGCCTTCGACGAGCTGCAGGTCACCGGCGGCTGGGGGGCCAAACGGATCACCGGGCGGATGGGCTCAGGCGGCGCACGGCTGCGGGCCACCACCGTCTCCGGCGCGATCGCCCTGCTGCGCAGGCCGCCGCTGGACGACGCGCCCTCCCTCAGGAAGGACATCTGACATGGCGCCCGTCTTCGCGCACGGCCGGCTGCGGCTGTACCTGCTCAAGCTGCTCGACGAGTCGCCGCGGCACGGCTACGAGGTGATCCGGCTGCTGGAGGAGCGCTTCCAGGGGCTGTACGCGCCCTCGGCCGGCACGGTCTACCCGCGGCTGGCGAAGCTGGAGAAGGAGGGCCTGGTCACCCACTCCACCGAGGGCGGCAGGAAGGTCTACGCCCTCACCGACGAGGGCCGCGCCGAACTCGCCTCGCGGGCCGACGAGATCGACGGCCTGGAGGCGGAGATCCGCGAGTCCGTCTCGACGCTGGCCGCCGAGATCCGCGAGGACGTGCGGGGGGCCGCAGGGGACCTGCGCCGCGAGGTGGCGGCCGCGGCCCAGCAGAGCCGCACCCGGCCCGAGGGCGCGCGCAGCCACCAGGACGTCAAGCAGGAGTGGCGGGAGCGCGCCCAGCGCGCGAAGGAGGAGAGCCGCAGGGCCAAGGAGGACGCGCGGGACGCCCGCCGGCAGGCGAAGGCCGCACGGGACGCGGTGGACAGCGCGCGCGACGAGGTGCAGCAGATCGTCCGCCAGGTGCAGGAGCAGGTCCAGTCGCACGCGCGCGGCGGCGACTGGCAGTCGGGCGTCCGCGAGGGCCTGGCGGAACTGACCCGGCAGCTGGGCCAGTTCGGCGGCGGCATGGGCCGCCCGGGCGCGCAGCCGCCGCGGACGGCCAAGGACGCGACGCCCGAAAGCGCCCCGGCCGAGGACACGGCGGCCCACGGCGAACCGGCCGAGGACGTGGTGGACGACACCCCGCCGTCCGCCGACCCGATGCGCGACCTGGAGCGGCTGCTCGACCGCTTCCGCGACGACATCCGCGACGCGGCCCGCGATCTGGGCGTCGACGACGGCCAGTTGCGCGAGGTGCGGCGCCACCTGTCGGCGGCGGCCGCGCACATCACGGCCGCGCTGCACACCGGCGGGCGCTGAACCGGGGGCCGGGGCCGGGGATCAGGCGGTGAGCACGATCTTGCCGAACACCTCGCCCCGCTCCAGCTGTTCGAAGCCCTCGCGCGCCCGGTCCAGCGGCAGCACGGTGTCGACGACCGGGCGTACGCCGGTGGTCGCGCAGAAGTTGAGCAGGTCCTCCAGCTCGTCCTTGGTGCCCATCGTCGAGCCGACGACGCGCAGTTCGAGGAAGAAGATCCGGTTCAGCTCGGCGGCGGGCGGGTTGGGGCCGCTGGTGGCACCGGAGATGACCAGGGTGCCGCCGGGGCGCAGCGACTTGACCGAGTGCGACCAGGTGGCCGCGCCCACCGTCTCGATGACCGCGTCGACTCGCTCGGGCAGCCGCCCGCCCGGCTCCACCACGGCGTGCGCCCCCAACTCCAGTGCCCGCTGCCGCTTCCCGGCGTCCCGGCTGGTGGCGTAGACCCGCAGCCCGGCCGCCTTGGCCAGCACGATCGCGGCGGTGGCGACCCCGCCTCCCGCGCCCTGCACGAGGACCGCGTCACCGGGGCGCACCCCGGCGTTGGTGAAGAGCATGCGGTACGCCGTCAGCCACGCGGTCGGCAGGCAGGCGGCCTCCTCGAAGCTCAACCCGGCCGGCTTGCGCAGCACGTTCCAGGCCGGCACGCTGACCCGTTCCGCGAGCGTGCCCTGGTACTTCTCGGTGAGCAGCGAGCGCCGCTCGCGCGGTCCGACGCCGTGCCCGGTCTGGCCGATGACCGAGTGCAGCACCACCTCGTTGCCGTCCTCGTCGATGCCGGCGGCGTCGCAGCCCAGGATCATCGGCAGGCTCTCCTGGCCGAGTCCGACCCCGCGCAGCGACCACAGGTCGTGGTGGTTGAGCGAGGCGGCCCTGACCGTGACGGTGGTCCAGCCCTCGCGCCTGTCCGGCTCGGGGCGCTCCCCCAGTTCGAGCCCGCTCAGCGGCTGCTCTGCGTCGATGCGTGCTGCGTATACGGCGAACATTCCCCGACGGTAACGCACCCGCTCCCGGCACTGCGCGGGCGAGTGACCGCTCCCCCTGCCCCGTGCCGCGGGCAACGACCACTCGGTGAGGTGGTCCGGTGTGCGGGTCCCGGGCGTTCACGTCTGCTTGGCCGTGATCTTGTCGGTGGGGAGTTTGCGGGTGAAGGCGAGGCTGGCGAGGGTGATGCCGCCGGCGGCCAGGATCGCGGCCTTGAGGGCGTTGAGCTGTGCCTCGGCGTAGGAGTCGACGACGGCGTCCACTTCGGCGGGCGGCAGCCCGGCCTTCTCCGCGCCCGCGCGCACCTCGTCGGCGCTGACGAAGCTGACACCGGCCTCCATGCGGACGCCCGCCTCCTCGCGGGTCGCGGCCGAGACCGACGGGTTGTCCTCGATCTCGGTGGTGAAGGCGGTCACCAGGGCGCTGATGAGGATGGAGCCGATCAGGGCGGTGCCCAGGGACGAGCCGAGGTTCTGGGCGGTGTACTGCAGGCCGCCGACCTCGCTGCGCTCGCTGTCGCCGACGCTGGACTGCACGACGTTGCCCAGCTGCGAGGCCAGCAGCCCCATCCCGAGGCCGAGGACGGCCATGGCGAAGCCGAAGGACAGGTCGTCGATGTGCGGGTCGATCGTGCCGAGCAGCCACAGGATCGCGGCGAGCAGGACGAGCAGGGCGATCCGCACGACGGTACGGGGGCTCATGAACCGGCCGAGGAACGGGCCGCTCATCGCGGACAGCAGCATCAGGATGGAGACCGGCAGCAGCCGCAACCCGGTCTCGAAGGCGTCGAGCCCCTGCACGACCTGGAGGTAGAGAGGGATGACGAAGAACAGCCCGAGCAGGATGAGGTTCTGGCTGAGCAGCATCGTCAGGCCCGACCGCAGCGCCGGGACACCGAACAGCGAGAACCGGACCAGCGGCTCGGGGTCGCGCTCGCGGGTGCCCCGGCGTCCCGAGAGCCGGTTCTCCCAGGATCGCAGGAATCCCAGCAGCACACCGCCCGCGGCGATCACGAAGACGGTCGGGGCGAATCCGAGGATGGTGAAGGGCGGGTTGCGGGGCTGCAGCCAGCCCCAGGAGCTGCTCTGCAGGACGCCCAGGACGATCAGGGCCAGACCGGCCGCGGACAGCACGGTGCCCCGGATGTCGAGCCGTGCCCGCTGCTCCGCGCGCGGCGGGTCCTTGGCGATCCAGCGGAGCAGGGACAGCATCGCGGCGACGAGGACGACCTCACCCGCGAACACCAGCCGCCAGGTCGCGTAGGTGGTCAGCCAGCCGCCCAGCAGCGGCCCGACGGCGATGCCCGCGCCCGCAAGGCCGCCGATGACGCCGTAGGCGACCGCCCGGTCGCGGCCCCGGTAGGCGCTGCCGACCAGAGCCGCCAGCGCGGGCAGCACCAGCGCGGCCCCGAGGCCTTCGATGATCGACCAGCCCACGGCGAGCACCCACAGGACCGGCGCGACGGCGGTGAGCGCCGAGCCGACACCGTAGACGGCCAGGCCGATGCCGAAGATGCGCCGGCGGCCGAACATGTCGCCGAGCTTGCCCCCGGTGATCATGAACGCCGCCATCACCAGCGTGTAGAGGGTGATGACGCCCTGGATCGCGGTGACCTCGGTGTCGAAGTCCTCCACCAGCTGGCTGATCGACACGTTCATGACCGAGGTGTCGAGCACCATGAGGAACTGCGCAGTGCCCAGGACCGCCAGCGGCCGCCACCGTACCACCGCGCACCTCCGCCGCTTGTCGCCCGGTAGATCCGGGTGGAAGACCCTTGTTCGCACTTTGGGGCGATATGCGAAAGAGGGCCTTCATGGTGGCCCGCTCAGGAAGGGTGCGCGTGCACGCCGCGCCGAGCCAGGAGGGGCAGACCGGCGGCGCCCCGGCCGCACGGCCCAGGTGGGCATCGCCGTGGATGGTCGCCGTGCCGATCCCGGGCGCCCTCGGGCATCGATGTACTCACCCGCCCTGCTGCGCCTTGTGCCCGGCGGGCGACCCCGCATCCCGGGCAGCCCGCCCGGAGGCGGCCAGGAGGGCGATCAGGGCGAGGAGGACCAGCAGGACCAGGAGCAGGAAGAAGATGGTCAGGGCAGTGGGGTGGTTCCAGAAGGCGAAGGCCGCAGCGATCACGAGGAGCACGGCCAGGGTGATCCACCGCCGGTGGCGGTCGGTCCAGACGCCGGTGCGGCCGGTGCGGATCCGGTTGCGGTAGGCCCACAGGGCGATGGAGTCGGAGGTGCGTTCCGAGGTGCCTCGGACGGCGACGGGCAAGCGGCCGGGGCCGACCAGGTAGGCGCCCAGTGCGATGACGATCCCGAGGACGATCGCGGTGACGAGGCTGACCCGCAGGAAGTGGATCAGGGTGTCGTAGACGGCCGCCGCGGCGTCGTGCGACTGCACGGTGGCGGGAAGGTGGTCGAGGTAGTAGCCCCGGAAGACGGCGAGCACGATGGCTACGACGAGGCTGGCGAAGGCCGCGCCCAGGGCTGCGCGGGCCAGCGCCCTGCGGCGCCGGTGGGCCAGCAGCACGCCCGCCGCGCCGACCACGACGGTGAGCAGGGGCAGCCAGTTGCCGAGGACGTCCAGCGCATGGGCGAGCTTGCGGATCTTGCCGAGCTGATCGGAGTCGAGCAGGACGAGCTGCTTGTCGCTCGACGGGATGGCGGAGGCGACAGGCACGCCCTCGGCTTCCAGCTCCTTCTTCAGATTGTCGACCGCGGTGCCGACGTCCAGGGTGACGGTGCCGTCGGTGACGTTGACGGCGCCTTGTCCTTCGCCGGTCAGGGCGTGGACGACCGCGCGGTGAACGGTGCGGTTGGCGTTCTCCCAGGTAGCGGCGAACCGGTCACTCCGCACGACCCGCGTCGCGGCCTTGTGGACCGTGTCGTCCACGGCGGAGTCGAGCTGGGGGCCGAGTCCCTTGACCGCCTGTACGGCCTTGGGCGGCAGGCCCTGGGACTTCAGCCAGGCCGCGAGCTGGTCGGCGGCCTCCGGCCCGTTGACCCGCACGTCGACCGCCTTGGTGATGCGGGCCACCGCCGCGTCCTGCACAGCGCGGTTCCTGGCCAGGGGCGCGACGGTGGACACGTAGCGGTCGGTGTCCAGCACGATGTCGTGGACCCACACGGCCACCAGGGTCAGCGGTACCAGGACACAGGTCAGCACGATGAGTACGGCCGAGAACGTGCTGCGCGCGATCCGGCCTGCTGTCGCCCCCGCCCTTTTCGCACCTCCCGGGGATTCGGGAGCGGCGGCAGGCGGTGCCGGGCTGCTCATGGGCGCTCCCTGTCCTCGGGATTGATCTCCTCTCCCCATTGGCACGGCTCGATGGACGGATGGCACGTGCAGGCGGGCCATAAGGACGAGGCCTCGGGGAAGTCTTCGCTGCCTCTTCCGTTGCGGCTCATCCGTCCGGGTGCACATCGACAACGACCAGCGGGTCGTTGGGCACGTGGTCGGAGTGGTCCGAGCGAGCCGAGGTGGTCGGAGCCATGCAGCCCAGCGAGTACGCGGATACGCGCGGGCTCCGCCTCGCGCTGGCGGGCAGCGAGGCGGACTTCGCGCGCCGCCTGGGGATCGTGGTCGTGGACGTCCTGCGCGGCGTCCCGGTACCGGATTGGGCAGGCGATGCGGGGACGAGCCGAGCGGGTGTGGCCCCTGAGCCGACTCGCAAAGCCATGCCCGGCCATCGAACCGTCACATGCGAGGCCACGTACGGGTGCGACCCGGACGCGACCGGTTGCCGGCCCGGCTGAATGCGGCTGGGGAACCGCAAGGCGGCTCCCCAGGCTGCCGCGGTGGCCGATCTGCCCTGACCCGGTGGGCGGGCCGCCGACGACCTCCAAGTCCCGGCGTACCGTCCCCGTTTGGCGAGGTCGTCACCGACGCCCTCCGCACGCACCTTGCCGCCCGCCCCTCCAAGGAGTGGCTGTTCACGACGGAGGAGGGCGAGCCCCTCAACTACCGCCGCTGGAAGACCGAGTCGAACGGGCGAGGGCCGCAAGGCCGTCGAGCTGCCCCGCATGGTGACCCGCGGCCTGCGGCACTTCCTGCGGATCCACGCGCACCTGTGGCCGGGCGAAGAAGACCGCACCCGGTCCGCGATGGACGCCGTTCTCGGCGGCCTGCGGGCCGGGTGCGGACCGGTAAGCGACCTGACCAGCGAAAATGCGGGTCAGACGGCCTGACCGGAGATCAGGCCTTCTTGGTCTCCCAGAAGATCTTGTCGATCTCCGCGATCAGGTCGAGGGCCTTCTGGCCGGTGGCCGGGTCGTTCGAGGCCTTGGCCGCGCTGAGGGCCTTGAGCGTGTCGTTCACCAGCTGGTGGAGCTGGGGGTACTTCTCGAAGTGCGGAGGCTTGAAGTAGTCGCTCCACAGCACCGAGACGTGGTGCTTGGCCAGCTCGGCGCGCTGCTCCTTGATGAGCACGGCACGCGTGCGGAAGTCCGCGTCCTCGTTGGCCTGGTACTTCTCCTGGACCGCCTTGACGGACTCGGCCTCGATGCGGGCCTGGGCCGGGTCGTACACGCCGCAGGGCAGGTCGCAGTGTGCGCTTACCTTCACCTTGGGCGCGAACAGGCGAGTGAACATGGCTGTCCTTCCTCGTGATCGTCTTTCAGGTGGGACATTACTCCCTGGAGGAGTCGATTTCTCGGGTGCCCCAGGTGGCTTGGGTCAAAAGTCTGGTGTCACCCTGGGTCCGATGGCGGAACGAACCAGGAGGCGTTCATGCGGGAGCAGGGGGCCAGGCCGTCGTGGCAGCTGGTCGAGGTCACTGGTCCGTCGATGGCACCCACGCTGCTGCACGGGGACTGGCTGCTGATCCAGAAGATCAGCAGCGGCGCCGAGCTGGTGCGCGAGGGGGACGTCGTGGTCCTGAAACACCCGTTGCAGCAGGACCTGCTGATCGTGAAGCGGGCGGTGGAGCGCCGCGAGGGCGGCTGGTGGGTGCTGGGCGACAACACGTTCGTGGAGAACGACAGCAGGGAGTTCGGCACCGTGCCGGACGACATGGTGCTGGCGCGGGCCAGGGGGCGCTTCCGGCCGCCGCGCGAGCTTCAGCGGTCGGTGGCCGGGGTGGCGTCCTGGGCGGCGTCCTGCGTGCGGCCGCTGCGGCCCGACCGGTCGCTCTCCAGGCGCTTGCGCGCCCGGTAGGCGGCCACGTTGGCGCGGGTGGCACAGCGGTCGGAGCAGTAGCGACGGGACCTGTTGGTCGAGGTGTCGACGTAGGCGTTGCGGCAGGGCGCGGCCTCGCAGATGCCGAGCCGGTCCACGCCGAGCGTGGTCAGCTGGAAGGCCAGGCCCATGCAGGCGGTGGCCGAGTAGCCGGCGGTGGCGTTCGCGGCCTGTTCCGCCAGGTGCATGTGCCAGTCGGGGCGCCCGGTGGCGTCGAGGTGGTCGTGCCCGGAGATCTGCGGGCTGACGGGGAACTCCAGCAGCAGCGCGTTGAGCAGGTCGACCGCCCGTACCTCGTCCGCCTCGTCGGCCGCCTCGAACACCCCGCGCAGCCTGGTGCGCACCGCACGCAGCCGGGGCACGTCGGCCTCGACGGCGCGCGACCCGGCGTGCGAGGCGGGGCCGAACAGCTCCCGTACCGCCTCGACCGAGGTCAGCGAGTCGGTGCCGCGCAGTGGTTCCTCGCTGTTGACGAGGCGCACGGCATAGTCCGAGTAGTAGGCCAGATCCACAGTGGTCCTCTTGGTCCTTTACGGGGTAAGGCCCGGCCCCGGTAACAGCCGGATAGGAGTCCAGGCTATTACCGGAGCGGCGTACGCGGGCGCCGCGGTGCCGGCGGGCAGGGCCGCTGCGCCCGGGTCCGCCCGCACGGTCACAGCACCTTGGACAGGAAGGCCCTGGTCCGCTCGTGCTGCGGGTTGCCCAGCACCTCCCGGGGGTGGCCGGACTCGACGACCATTCCGTCGTCCATGAAGACCAGCGCGTCGCCGACCTCGCGGGCGAAGCCCATCTCGTGGGTGACCACGATCATGGTCATGCCGTCCTCGGCCAGGCCGCGCATCACGTCCAGCACGTCGCCGACCAGCTCGGGGTCGAGCGCGGAGGTCGGCTCGTCGAAGAGCATCAGCTTGGGCTCCATGGCCAGCGCCCTGGCGATGGCGACCCGCTGCTGCTGGCCGCCGGACAGCTGGGAGGGGTAGCTGCCCGCCTTGTCGGCGAGCCCGACCCGGTCCAGCAGCGCCGCGGCCCGCTCCCGGGCGACGGCCTTGCTCTCCCGCCTGACCTGGACCGGTCCCTCCATGACGTTCTCGATCGCGGTCATGTGCGGGAAGAGGTTGAAGCGCTGGAAGACCATGCCGATGTCGCGCCGCTTGGCGGCGACCTCGCGGTCGCGCAGCTCGTGCAGCCGGTCGCCGCGCTGCCGGTAGCCGACCAGGTCGCCGTCCACCCACAGCCGCCCGGCGTTGATCTGCTCCAGGTGGTTGATGCAGCGCAGGAAGGTGGACTTGCCCGAGCCCGAGGGACCGATCAGGCAGCACACCTCACGCGGTGCGACCTCCAGGTCGATGCCCTTGAGGATGTGCGCGGCGCCGAAGGACTTGTGGACGTTCTCCGCCCTGACCATCGGCTCGACACCGCCGGCCACGGGCTTGGTCATGTCGGGAGTGCTCATGATCAGGCCACCTTCGGTCGGCGCAGGGTCGTCAGGTTCGCCCTGACCTTCTGCCACGGGGTCAGCGGCAGCGACCGCAGCGAGCCGCGGGCGTAACGCCGCTCCAGGTAGAACTGGCCGACGCTGAACACGCTGGTCAGCACCAGGTACCAGATCGAGGCGACGAAGTACATCTCCATGATCGCGTTGGAGCTGATGCCGATGTCGGAGGTCGCGCGCAGCAGTTCCGAGTACTGCACGACCGAGACCAGCGACGAGGTCTTGAGCATGTTGATGAACTCGTTGCCGGTCGGCGGGATGATCACCCGCATCGCCTGCGGGAGGACGATCCTGCGCATGGTCTGCGCACCGGTCATGCCCAGCGCGTGCGACGCCTCGGTCTGGCCCTCGTCCACCGACTGGATGCCGGCCCTGACGATCTCCGCCATGTAGGCGCCCTCGTTGAGGCCGAGGCCCAGCAGGGCGGCCACGAACGGGGTCATCACGGCGACGGTGTCGTTCTTGTAGATCGGCCCCAGGTTGATCGTGTGGAAGATCAGCGAGAGGTTGAACCACATCAGCAGCTGGACGTAGACCGGGGTACCGCGGAAGAACCAGATGTACAGCCAGGAGACCGCGCCGGTCACCGGGTTCCTGGACAGCCGCATGACCGCGAACAGCACGCCGAGCACCAGGCCCATGGCCATCGCGCAGACCGAGATCAGCACGGTGTGCCACACGCCGGTCAGCACGGTGTGGTCGAAGAGCTTGTCGCCGACCGTGCTCCAGATGATCTTGCCCTGGGAGAAGCCGTACGCCAGCCAGCCCAGCAGCACGACCACCACGACGGCGGCCACCCACCGGCCGTAGTGGCGTACCGGAATGGCCCGGATCGCCTCGTAGGGGCTGGCGGGGGCCGCCTGTGAGGGGCCGGCCGTACCTTCCGGGGTACGGCCGGCCTCGGTGTCGCTCACGTCACGAGCCGCCGTTGATCGCGACGGTGGTGACCGCGCCGGTGGTGGCGTTCCACTTCTGCAGGATCTTGGTGTAGGTGCCGTCCGCGACGATCGCGTCCATGGCTGCCTTCAGCGCGTCCCGCAGCTGGGTGGCGTCCTTGCTCACCGCGATGCCGAACGGCCCGGCGTCCGACGGGGCGCCGGCCACCTCGAAGTCGGCGCCCTTGCCCGAGGTCTGGGCGATGTAGGCGGCGACCGGGGTGTCGTTGAGGTCGGCGACCGCGCCGCCGGCCTTGACCCGGGTCTGCGCCTCGGCGTCGGTGTCGAACGCCTGGATCGTCAGGCCCTTGCTGCCGCAGGTGGTCTTCTGCTTCTTGAAGGCGTCCTCGTAGATCGTGCCGCGCTGCACGGCGACGGTCTGGCCGCACAGGTCGTCGAGCGACTTGACGCCCTTGGGGTTGCCCTTCTGCACCAGCAGCGAGGAGCCCGAGTTGTAGTAGTCCACGAAGTCGACGCCGGTGCCGATCTTCTTGCCCTTGTCGTCCAGTCCGCCCTGGCGGGCCTTGGTGTCGCTCATAGCGGACATCACGATGTCGGAACGGCCCGTCTGCAGCGAGGTGATGAGCCCGTCGAACTTGCCGTTGGTGAACTTGAGGGTCACCCCCAGCTTCTCGCCGAGCGCGGCGCCCAGGTCCGGGTCGATGCCGACGATCTTGCCGTCAACGGTCTGCTCCATCGGCGCGTAGGACGCGTCGGTGCCGACCTGGATGACCTTGGAGTCCTGGTACTTCTGCGGCAGCTTGGAGAACAGCGTGTCGGCTGCGCCGCTGGTCGTCGCGCTGCCCGCGCCCGCCGCACTGCCGCTCGGCGAGGGTGCGTCGTCCTTCTTTGTCTGGTCGCCGCACCCGGTGAGCACCAGGGTGCCGGCGACCGCCACGGCGGCGACCGCGCTGAGCCGGGAAAGGGCGGTGGTACGCCTGGTCGTGCGTACGGTCATCGCTGTGTCCTCCTGAAGAGGTGAGGTGTCGTGCTGGTGGACCTGGCACACGCCTTCGAGTACCGCCACCGTGTGTGATCTGTGCATCTTGCCATCCGGACAGCACCGACCGGGATGCCCGTTGTGTCAAAATCGGATAACGGGCGATCCCCGGGCTCCCTTCGGGCCGGCACACCACGGCTGGACCACGATGGGGCTATGCCGGGCGGTACGGGTCGAGTCGTTTTCCCGTCCCGAAACAGAGATCCGGTAGAACAGTTTCCTTCACCCCTCATCCGGGGCCGGTGCGCGTGCGGCGCACCAGGCGTCCCTGTCCGCCTCTTCGCTCACTCGTCTCGGGCGACGCGGACGCCGAGCCCATCTCGCCCCGCCCCCGGGGCGAGTAATCTCCCTCAACCATGACAAAGGGGTCACAAGTGGCAACGGAGATCGTGAATCCGCGGATCGACGGCACCGGCGGTACCGACGGGGGGACGGACGACCTCCCCCTCGATCCGGTGTTCGCACTGCACCGCGGCGGCAAGATGGAGATGGCCTCCACCGTTCCGGTGCGCGACGCCGCCGACCTGTCCCTGGCGTACACGCCCGGCGTGGCCGAGGTCTGCACCGCCATCGCGGACAAGCCCGAACTGGTGCACGACTACACCTGGAAGTCCCAGGTCGTCGCCGTCGTCACGGACGGCACCGCGGTGCTGGGGCTGGGCGACATCGGGCCCGAGGCGTCACTGCCGGTGATGGAGGGCAAGGCGATCCTGTTCAAGCAGTTCGGCGGGGTCGACGCGGTGCCGATCGCGCTGGCCTGCACCGACGTGGACGAGATCGTGGAGACCGTGGTCAGGCTCGCGCCGTCCTTCGGCGGGGTGAACCTGGAGGACATCTCCGCGCCGCGCTGCTTCGAGATCGAACGGCGGCTGGTGGAGCGGCTGGACATCCCGGTCTTCCACGACGACCAGCACGGCACCGCGGTCGTCACGCTCGCGGCGCTGCGCAACGCCGCGAAACTGACGGGCCGTGAGCTGGGCTCGCTGCGCGCGGTCATCTCCGGCGCCGGCGCGGCCGGGGTCGCCATCGCCAAGATCCTGGTCGAGGCGGGCATCGGCGACGTCGCGGTCACCGACCGCAAGGGCGTGGTCCACGAGGGCCGCGACGACCTCAACCCGGTCAAGCGGGAACTGGCGTCGTACACCAACAAGGCGGGCCTGACCGGCTCGCTGGAGTCGGCGATGGCCGGCGCCGACGTCTTCATCGGGGTGTCCGGCGGGACGGTCGCCGAACCGGCGGTCGCCTCGATGGCGGAGGGCTCCTTCGTCTTCGCGATGGCCAACCCGACCCCCGAGGTCCACCCGGAGGTCGCGCACCGCCACGCGGCGGTCGTCGCCACCGGGCGCAGCGACTACCCCAACCAGATCAACAACGTGCTGGCCTTCCCCGGCATCTTCGCCGGTGCCCTCCAGGTGCGCGCCTCGGCCATCACCGAGGGCATGAAGCTCGCCGCGGCCGCGGCGCTGGCCGACGTGGTGGCCGACGAGCTGAGCGCGGACCGCGTGATCCCGTCGCCCTTCGACGCCCGGGTCGCCCCCGCGGTGACCGCGGCAGTCGCGGCCGCCGCCCGCGCGGAAGGCGTCGCCCGGCGCTGACCTGCGCAAACGGCCGGTGCCCCGCCGGGCACCGGCCGCCGCGGCCTTCATGTGACGAGCGTCACATCAGATGCCGTCACATTCGCGCCGTCCCAACGCTCATATGTATTGCCCGGCCGACGCCGGGTATGAAGCACCTCCGTTCGCCCGGCCCCCCGTACCGGCGAGCGGAGGTGCTTCCCCGCTTTCCGGGGCCGGCGGCCCGGCCCGCCGGGGACGCG
Source organism: Actinacidiphila cocklensis (assembly GCF_907177275.1). Lineage (GTDB taxonomy): Bacteria > Actinomycetota > Actinomycetes > Streptomycetales > Streptomycetaceae > Actinacidiphila > Actinacidiphila cocklensis. Next base: position 63,004 of record NZ_CAJSLV010000066.1, on the reverse strand, counting down.
CGCGTCACACCACCTCGGCCAGCTCCTGCAGCAGCCGGCGCTTGGGGCGGGCGCCGACCATGACCTTGACCGGCTCGCCCGCCCTGAAGAGCAGCAGCGTCGGCATGGACATCACGCCGTAGGCGGCCTGGGTGGCCGGGTTGGTGTCCACGTCGAGCTGGACGACCCGCAGCCGGTGCGCCTCCTCCACCGCGATCTCCTCCAGGACCGGGGCGATCATGCGGCAGGGCGGGCACCAGGTGGCGGTGAAGTCGACCAGCACGGGCAGGTCGGCGGCCAGCACCTCGGCGGCGAAGGTGGCGTCGGTCACGGTCGGTACGGCACTCGTGGTGCCGGCGTTCGTGGTCATTGCGGCGGAGTCCCCTCGTCGGGCCGCCCGGCCTCGGCCAGGACGGCGGTCAGTTCGCACAGCGGTTCCGCGTCGGCGCCCGCTTCAGCGCCCGCCTCGCGCTCCGCCCGCAGCAGCTGGGCGGCGACCTCGGCCCGTACCGCGGTCAGGCGGGCCGTCCAGGCGTCGATCTCCGCGAGCTTGCTGCGGTAGACCGCGAGTGAGGCGGCACAGGTGTCCCCCGCCGGGTGCCCGGCCCGCAGGCACTCCACGAACGGCCGGGTCTCCTCCAGGCCGAAGCCGTACTCCTGGAGGGTGCGGATCTGCTCCAGCATCCGCAGGTGCTCCTCGCCGTAGCTGCGGTAGCCGTTGCCCGCCCGGTCGGCCGGCGGCAGCAGGCCGAGGGATTCGTAGTAGCGGAGCGTTCGCGGCGTGGTGCCGGCGCGTTCCGCGAGTTCGCCGATGCGCATACCGACGACGGTAGACCTTGACGTACGCGTCAGGGCCAGCCCTTTTTCGCGCGGAGTCCGGGGCCGGGACCAGGGGTTGGCAAAAACTTTCAGGATTTACGCGCCGGGAGTTGCTAACTTCCAGCCGGTCTCGGCAGGCTGCGCCCAGCACTTCTCTCCATGCACGCACCCCCGCAACGCGAGGAGCCTGAATGCACCGCCCGAACGGACCCACCCGCCACCGGCGCACCCTGACGCTGGCCGCCGCCCTGTCCCTGCTGGCCGGCCTTTCCATGACCGCCGTCAGCGCCGGCGCGGCGCGGGCCGCCGACCCGCAGGCCGCACGGCAGGCGGAATTCACCTCGGCGGCACGGGAGTTCGGCGTACCGCTGCCCGTACTTCAAGCGGTGTCGTACTACGAGACCCGCTGGGAGGCGCACGCCGGGCAGCCCAACGCCGAGGCGGGGTACGGCCCGATGAACCTCACGGACCTGACCGCGGCCACGCTGGACGCGGACGGGCTCAGCACCCAGTCGCCGCGCTACGCCCCCCTGCTCACCGCCCCCGCAGAGCACACCGCGGCGGCCGCCGCCCAGCTGCTGGGCGCGGCCACCGCGGACGTCACCGGCGACGAGGCGCAGAACATCCGCGGCGGCGCGGCCCTGCTCGCCTCGTACGCGAAGGGTTACGGCCACGGCCGCCTGCCGCGCACCACCGACGGCTGGTACGCCGCCGCGGCCCGCTACAGCCAGTCCACCGAGGACAAGGTCGCGCAGGCCTTCGCCGACGGCGTGTGGTCCACCATGGCCGCCGGCGCCACCCGCACCACCGCCGACGGCCAGCTGGTCACCCTGCCGCCGGTCGGCCGCCTGCACCCGGACCGCGGCGACGTCCGCAAGCTGGGCCTGAAGGAGGTGACCCCGCCCCGGAGCAGCACCCCCGCGGAGTGCCCGGCCTCCCTGCACTGCGACGTCGTCCCCGGCGCCTACACCCTGCTCGACCCGTCGGACCTCGCCGACTACGGCAGCCACGACCTCGCCGACCGCCCCAACGGCGGCCTGGACATCCGCTACATCACCCTGCACAGCACCGACGAGACCTACGACGGCACCCTCGACCTCTTCAACGACCCGACCTACGCGGCCGGCGCGCACTACGTCGTCCGCTCGCAGGACGGCCACGTCACCCAGATGATCCCGACCAAGGACATCGCCTGGGACAGCGCCAACCGGTCCTTCTACCAGCACTCGATCGGCATCGAGCAGGAAGGCTGGGCGACCCACGGCGCCGCCTGGTTCAGCGAGAACCTCTACCGCTCCACGGCGTCGCTGGTGCGCTACCTGGCCGCGAAGTACGACATCCCACTGGACCGCGCGCACATCCTCGGCCACGACAACATCCCGGGCGGCACCGAGTCCGGCGTCGCCACCCAGCACTGGGACCCGGGGCCGGGCTGGGACTGGGAGCACTTCTTCGACCTGCTCGGGGCGCCGATCAGGGCGACCGCGCCGGCGGGCAGCGACGTCGTGGCGATCAAGCCGGGCTACGCGCACAACCCGCAGTCCACGACGTACTGCGACGACGTGCAGGGCTACAAGCAGTTCCCCGGCCCGTACCGCAGCTTCGACTGCCCGGCGGCCTCCCAGGACGCGCCCGCCTCCTTCGTGCCGCTGTACACCGCGCCCAGCACCTCGGCGCCGCTGGTCGCCGACCCGTACCTGCACCCGAACGGCTCCGCGGGGACCAGCGCCATGAACGACTGGGGCGACAAGGCCCCGGCGGGCGAGCGGTACGTCGTCGCCGACCGGGTGCCCGGCTGGACGGCGATCTGGTGGGGCGGCACCGAGGCCTGGCTCCAGGACTCCCCCGCCCACCCCGCGACGGTCCCGGTGCGGGCCGCCCGCATCGTGCCCAAGGCCGGCGCCGCGTCCATCCCCGTCTACACCACGGCCTACCCCGAGGCGTCGGTCTACCCGGCGGACTTCGTCGCCTTCGAGGGCGGCACCGCCCCGCGCCGCCAGCTGGCCCGCGCCAAGTACTCCATCCCGGCCGGCCAGTCCTACGTCGCGGCCGGCCCCGCGGTCGCCACGGACTCCTACTTCGCGATCTACTACGACGGTTCGGCCCCCTACGACCAGCACGACTTCGTCGGGACGACGAAGGTGTACGAGATCGTCTACAACCACCGGATGGCGTTCGTGAACGCCGCGGACGTCGACGTGGTCCCGTCGGCCTCCTGACCTGATCCCGGTCGACCCGCGCCCCCGAGGGCGTGCCTGCGCACAGGGGGCACGCCGGAAGGGGCGCGGGGACCTGCCCTAGCCGGGGCGGTCGCTCTCCAGGGCCTGGTGGGTCAGGCGCAGGGCGCGGCTCGACCTGTCGAAGGTCCGCTGCGCCACGCAGACGAACAGGCAGTCGACCACGACGAGCTGGCTGATCCTGGACGCCATGGCCCCCGGCCTGAAGGTCGTCTCGCGGCCCGCGGAGACCAGCACGTGGTCGGCCAGCCGTGCGGCCGTCGACAGCGGGTGGTTCGTGATCACCACGGTGGTGGCGCCCTCGGCGGCGGCCCGCCGCAGCGGTTCGAGCACGTCGCGGCTCTCGCCGGAGTGCGACACCGCGAGGAAGACGTCGCCGGGACCCAGCAGCACCGCGCTGGTGAGCGCGGACTGCGAGTCGCCGTGCGCGTGGCACGGGCGCCCGATGCGGGCCAGCTTCTGCTGGAGGTCCTGGGCGACCAGGCCCGAGGCGCCGACTCCCGCGATGTGCAGCTGCCCGCCGCCGCATACGGCTCTGACGGCCGCGTCCAGCTCGGCGGGATCGAGCTGGCTCGCGGTCTCCTGGACGGCCTGCGACTCGGTGTGGACGATCTTTCCGATGACCTCGGCCGCCGAGTCCTCGGGGGTGATGCCGGAGCTCAGCTCGGATCGCGGCGCCTGCCGCGCGGCGGCGGCGGCCAGCGCGAGCCGCAGCTCGGGGTAGCCGGCGAAGCCGAGCGCGCGAGCGGTCCGCACGATCGACGACTCGCTGGTCCCGGCGAGCGCGCTCAACTCGGAGATGGTGCTGCGGGCCACCTGCGCCGGGTCCTCCACGATGAGGGAGGCGATCCGGGCGGCGGCGGGGGTGAGCGAGGGCAGCAGCCCCCGCACCATGGCGGTGAGCGCGTCGGCCGAGTCACTGGGCGCAGTGGCGTCCCATGATCGGTCGGTCGGTGACTCCTGGACTATTTGGTACACGCCACAAAGCATGCACCGCCAAACGCCCTTCTGGGACCCGCCGGTGAAGATTCCCGCCTCATGGACAAGTGCACCGCCGATCGGCCGCCCCACCCGGCTGTTGTCACACATCCGGGTGACAATGGACGCGTGTGTGCCGCGCCGTCACTCCTGGAACCGCAGCCGCCGTCGCCGCTGACCGAGGTCGCCGACGAGCGGCTGGAGCGGCACGGGGTGAGGCTGCTGCTGAAGCGGGACGACCTCGTCCACCCGGATCTGCCGGGCAACAAGTTCCGCAAGCTGCGGCTGAATCTGGCCGCCGCGGTGGAGGCCGGCCACGACACGCTGCTCACCTTCGGCGGCGCCTACTCCAACCACCTGCGGGCGGTCGCCGCGGCCGGCCGGCTGCTGGGCCTGCGCACGGTGGGGGTGGTGCGGGGCGAGGAGCTGGCCGCCCGCCCGCTCAACCCCTCGCTGTCGGTGGCCGCGGCCGACGGCATGCGGCTGGATTTCGTCGACCGGGCGACGTACCGCCGCAAGGCCGAGCCCGACGTGCTCGCCGCACTGCTCGCCCGGCACGGCCGCGCGTACGTCCTGCCGGAGGGCGGGTCGAACGCGGCGGCCGCCGCGGGGTGCGCCGACCTGGGCCGGGAGCTGCGCGGCGCCGCTGACGTGGTGGCGGTGGCCTGCGGTACGGGCGGCACCCTGGCGGGGCTGGCCGCGGGCCTGGCGGACGGCCCCGGGCGGCCGGAGTGCGCCGAGGCGATCGGCTTCCCGGTGCTGCGCGGGGGCGCGTTCCTGGCCGCCGACGTGCTGCGGCTGCAGCAGGAGGCGTTCGGGGGGCGCCGCGGCCGCTGGCGGCTCGACGACCGCTTCCACCACGGCGGCTTCGCCAGGACCAGCCCGGCGCTCGACGAGTTCGCCGCGGACTTCGGCCGGCGGCACGGCCTGGACCCGGAGAAGGTCTACGTGGCGAAGATGCTGCACGGCGTGGTGACGCTGGCCGGCGCCGGCACCTTCCCGCCCGGCACCCGGGTGGCGGCGGTGATCACCGGATGACGTGCCCCCGTGCGCCCCTTACGCCCGTCACATCACCCGAACGTAACCTGGTGGCATGATCCGCCCCGCGACCCCCGCCGACCTGCCGGTCCTGCACGCCCTGATCCGCGAACTCGCCGACTACGAGCGGGCGCTGAGCGAGGCCAGGGCGACGCAGGAGCAGCTGCGCACCGCGCTGTTCGGCCCCGACCCGGTCGCCCACGCGCTGATCGCGACCGACGAGGCCACCGGGGAGCCGGCCGGCTTCGCGCTGTGGTTCCGCAACTTCTCCACCTGGACCGGCACCGCCGGGCTGTATCTGGAGGATCTCTACGTACGCCCGCAGGCGCGCGGCGCCGGCCACGGCAAGGCGCTGCTGGCCGCGCTCGCGGCGATCTGCGTGGAACGCGGCTGGTCGCGTTTCGAGTGGACGGTGCTGGACTGGAACGAGAAGGCGCTGGGCGTCTACCGCGCCATCGGCGCCCGGCCGCAGGACGAGTGGACGGTGCAGCGGTTGACCGGTTCCGCCCTCGCGGCGCTGGCCGCGCAGACGGTGCAGGGTGGAAAGGGCGACGTCAGCGCGCCGGGAGCGGTCCTGACGGCCGGCCGGTCGGACAACCGGACGAATTCGCATGCGAATTGAGACCTCGGAGTGCTACCCACGGTCCGTGCCCGTGCGCTTACCATGGGTGACAGGACGGGATCGCTCACCGTCCCTGAAACGCCCGCGGACCGGTTCGCCCATGGGTGCGACCGTCCTCCGTCCGGGCGACATCAGGGCGCGGATCGCGATAGCGTCGCTGCGAACCAGAGCAATCACTGTGTGCCACCTTGGAGGTGAGGGTGTCCCAGAGCGCAGGCGAGCCCGGGTCGAAGGACTTCGTCGAGGTCCGGCTGCCCGCGGCGGGGGCGTATCTGTCGGTCTTGCGGACGGCCACGGCCGGTCTCGCGGCCCGGCTGGACTTCACCCTCGACGAAATCGAGGATCTGCGGATCGCCGTCGACGAGGCGTGCGCGATCCTGTTGCAGCAGGCGGTGCCCGGCAGCGTTTTGAGCTGCGTGTTCCGGCTGGTCGGGGATTCGCTGTGGGTGACCGTCGCGGCGCCCACGACCGACGGCCGGGCGCCGGAGCGCGACACCTTCGCCTGGACGGTGCTCTCCGCACTGGCCGGCGAGGTGGACTCCACCGTCGCCGAGGACAAGACGGTCAGCATCAGTCTGCACAAGAAGCGCGGCGCCGTTCCAGGGCTGTCGTGAAGCTCGCGGGCGGGGCGGAGCCACCGCCGACGCCGTCAGGGTCAGCGTGTCCCGGTCCACCTGCGGCCCGGTGACGGTACAACCGTGCAGGAAGACGGGGAATCGCCATGAGTGCTGAGCTGTCCCGGGGGGATAACCCCGGCACACCCGCGGAGCACAACGTGCCCGCGGCGCGCGGTCGCGCCTCCGTACCCGCCCAGCCGGACCCTGCGGGTCCTGCCGGGCGGCCGACTGCGGCAGGCGACGCGGCCAGGCCCCATCCCGAGCCTATGGGCGGGCAGACCCCTAGGGACGCAATGGACGCTGCGGAGCAGGCGAAGACGATGGAGCAGCAGCCGGACCAGCCGGCGGACCGGCAGCACGACGAGCCGCCGGCCGGGAAGCAAGCCGAGCAGCAGGCCGAGGAACAGGCCGAGGAGCACCCGGCGGCGCACGACCCGCACGACCGGGCGGGCGCGCGGGCGCTCTTCGTCGAGCTGCACCGGCTCCCCGAGGGCTCGCCCGAGCGGGCCGAGCTGCGCAACCAGCTGGTCCGGATGCACCTGCCGCTGGTGGAGCACCTGGCCCGGCGGTTCCGCAACCGCGGCGAGCCGCTCGACGACCTCACCCAGGTCGCCACCATCGGGCTGATCAAGTCGGTGGACCGCTTCGACGTGGACCGGGGGGTGGAGTTCTCCACCTACGCCACGCCGACGGTCGTCGGCGAGATCAAACGCCACTTCCGTGACAAGGGCTGGGCGGTACGGGTGCCGCGCCGGCTCCAGGAGCTGCGGCTCGCGCTGACCACCGCGACGGGCGAGCTGTCCCAGCGGCACGGCCGCGCCCCGACCGTCCACGAGCTGGCGGAGCACCTCAAGATCTCGGAGGAGGAGGTCCTCGAAGGCCTGGAGTCGGCGAACGCGTACAGCACGCTGTCGCTGGACGTCCCCGACACCGACGACGAGTCGCCGGCCGTCGCGGACACCCTCGGCTCCGAGGACGAGGCGCTGGAGGGCGTCGAGTACCGCGAGTCCCTCAAGCCGCTGCTCGAACAGCTGCCGCCGCGGGAGAAGACGATCCTGCTGCTGCGCTTCTTCGGCAACATGACGCAGTCGCAGATCGCCCAGGAGGTCGGCATCTCGCAGATGCACGTCTCCCGGCTGCTGGCGCGCACGCTGGCGCAGCTGCGCGACAAGCTGCTGATCGAGGAGTAGCCCCTCGCCGAGGGGCCTATGTGGTGGTGCGGCGGGCGCCGAGGGCGTCCGTGGTGGTCGGGTGGACCAGCAGGGCGAGGCCGGCCAGGGCGAGGACGCCCAGGAAGGCCCCGCCGCCCACCACCGCTCCCGAGGAGTGCAGCATCGTCCAGGCGACGGGCAGCGCCAGCAGCTGCATGACCAGCGCGGGGCCGCGGCTCCAGCGCCGCAGCTTCGTCAGCCCGTACGCGGCCGCCAGCGGCACCGCCGCGAGCACCAGCACCGTCAGCCCGGCGAGAACCGCGTTGTCGCTGTCGGTGAAGAACATCGTCACGCCCCACGCGGCGACCGCGAGCCCTTCGAGGCCGGCGATGGCCGCCGCTGCGAGAATCCGCGGGGTCGGGGCCGCGGAGAGGGCCTCCGCCACCGGCTGGGCGGCCGCGGAAGGCTCGGGCGAAGGGTCGTGGGGGCTCTGGCTCACACCACTCAGCGTAGCCCGATGCGAAAAACCGTAGGTACGCTATCGGTCATGCGCGCTCTTCTCGTCGTCAATCCCGCCGCGACCACCACCAGCGCGCGGGTGCGTGATGTGATCAGCACCGCACTGGCCAGTGATCTGAAGCTGACGGTCGCGACCACCGAGTACCGCGGGCACGCGCGGGACCTGGCCCGCCGGGCGGCGGAGGGCGGCGAGGTCGAGCTGGTGGTGTCGCTCGGCGGCGACGGCACCGTCAACGAGATCGTCAACGGCCTGCTGCACCGGGGTCCCGACCCGGACACCCTGCCGCAGCTCGCGGTGGTCCCCGGCGGCTCGACGAACGTCTTCGCCCGCGCCCTCGGCCTGCCCAACGACGCCGTGGAGGCCACCGGCGCCCTGCTGGACGCGCTGCGCGCCGGGTCGTCGAGGACGGTGGGCCTGGGCCTGGTGAGCGGCACTCCCGGCACCGAGGACGAGGGGGTGCCCGACCGCTGGTTCACCTTCTGCGCCGGCCTGGGCTTCGACGCCGGCGTGGTCGGACGGGTGGAGCAGCAGCGGGAGTTGGGCAAGCGTTCGACGCATGCGCTGTATCTGCGCCAGGTGGCCCGGCAGTTCATCGCCGACCCGCACCGCAGGCACGGCACGATCACCTTGCAGCGCCCCGACGAGGAGCCGGTGGCGGGCCTGGCGACGGCGATAGTCTGCAACACCGCACCCTGGACATATCTGGGCAACCGTCCCGTCTACGCCTCTCCCGAGGCATCCTTCGACACCGCGCTTGACCTGCTGGGCGTCAGCAAGATGTCCACCTTGTCCGGTACGCGCTATGCGGCGCAACTGCTCCGCTCCACTCCGGAGCGGGGGCCGCGGGGCAAGCACACCCTGACGCTGCACGATCTGACGGACTTCACCTTGCAATCGCAGGCTGCACTGCCCTTCCAGGTGGACGGTGACCATCTGGGGCTGCGTACGAGCGCGACCTTCACAGGCGTACGCCGGGCACTGCGTGTGATTGTGTAAGTCGAAGAGCCTAAAGTCCTTTTACTCGAACGTTTAGGCTGCCCTGCACCCCATGGAAGTACGGCTGTGATCGAGGCGACACCGAGGAATCAAAAAAAAGTTTCCTGAAGGGGTTGTATCTCCCGCCGAGGTTTGCGAGTCTCTAGGTGGCGATCGGGACGGCCGACCAACCGGCCCCCTTGAGAGCCCGAATCTTCCACCTCACACCAGCGGGACTGCACCAGTGAAGACTGGGTGGCGTCCCGTTCGCTGTGAAGGGATTCGTGAAAGCGTTCACATTCACAAGCAACGTGCTTGTCACACAAGGAGTTGGAGCAGCCATGGACTGGCGTCACCGCGCCGTTTGCCGCGAGGAAGACCCCGAGCTCTTCTTCCCCATCGGCAACACCGGTCCTGCGCTGCTGCAGATCGAGGAAGCCAAGGCCGTCTGCCGCCGCTGCCCCGTCATGGAGCAGTGCCTGCAGTGGGCGCTGGAGAGCGGCCAGGACGCCGGTGTCTGGGGTGGCCTCAGCGAGGACGAGCGTCGCGCAATGAAGCGCCGCGCCGCCCGCAACCGGGCCCGCAACGCCAGCGCCTGACGCGCAGCCTTCCCACCGAGCCGCAGCGCGCAGCACCTGTCACACGCGCAGCACGCAGCATCCGAAAGCCCCCGTACCAGCAACGGTACGGGGGCTTTCGCGTGCCTGCTGTCAGCCGGTGCTTCCGGGTGAACGGTCAGCTGTCGAGCGGGAGTTCGAGGATCACCCGGGTGCCGCGGACCGGGGCGGGCAGCATGTCGAAGGTGCCGCCCAACTCCCCGACCACCAGGGTGCGGACGATCTGCAGGCCGAGGTTGCCGGCCTGCTGGGCGTCGAAGCCGGGCGGCAGGCCGCGGCCGTCGTCCTGGACGGTGATCGTGATCAGCTCCCGGCCGCGGGTCGCGGTGATGTCGACGCTGCCCGACTCCCCCGGCCCGAAGCCGTGTTCGAGCGCGTTCTGCAGCAGCTCGGTGAGCACCATGGACAGCGGGGTGGCGATCTCCGCGGTGAGGATGCCGAACCGGCCGGCCCGCCGGGCGGTGACCCGGCCGGGTGAGATCTCGGCGACCATCGCCAGCACCCGGTCGGCGATCTCGTCGAACTCGACCCGCTCGTCCAGCGTCTGGGACAGCGTCTCATGGACGATGGCGATCGAGCCGACCCGGCGTACCGCCTCCTCCAGCGCCTCACGGGCCTTGTCGGAGTCCATCCGGCGGGCCTGCAGCCGCAGCAGCGCGGCGACCGTCTGGAGGTTGTTCTTCACCCGGTGGTGGATCTCCCGGATGGTGGCGTCCTTGGTCATCAACTCGCGCTCGCGGCGCCGCAGTTCGGTCACGTCCCGGAGCAGCACCAGGGAGCCGGTGTGCACGCCCTTGGGTTTGAGCGGGATGGCCCGCAGCTGGATGACGCCGTCGCCGCCCTCGACCTCGAACTCCCGCGGCGCCCAGCCGCTGGCCAGCTTGACCAGCGCCTCGTCCACCGGGCCGCGGGCCGGGGCGAGTTCGGCGGTGGCCTTGCCGAGGTGGTGCCCGACCAGGTCGGCGGCCAGGCCGAGCCGGTGGTAGGCGGACAGCGCGTTGGGGCTGGCGTACTGCACGATGCCGTCGGCGTCCAGCCGGATCAGCCCGTCGCCGGCCCGCGGCGAGGCGTCCATGTCGACCTGCTCGGCAGGGAAGGGGAAGGCGCCGGCCGCGATCATCTGGGCCAGGTCGCTGGCGCTCTGCAGGTAGGTCAGTTCGAGCCGGCTGGGCGTGCGGACGGTCAGCAGGTTGGTGTTGCGGGCGATCACCCCGAGCACCCGGCCGTCCCGGCGCACCGGGATGGACTCCACCCGCACCGGCACCTCCTCGCGCCACTCCGGGTCGCCCTCGCGGACGATCCGCCCCTCGTCGAGCGCGGCGTCCAGCAGCGGCCGCCGGCCGCGCGGGACGAGGTGCCCGACCATGTCGTCCTGGTACGAGGTCGGCCCGGTGTTCGGCCGCATCTGGGCCACCGAGACGTAGCGGGAGCCGTCCCGGGTGGGCACCCACAGCACGAGGTCCGCGAAGGAGAGGTCGGAGAGCAGCTGCCACTCCGAGACCAGTAGGTGGAGCCATTCGAGGTCGGAGGCGTCGAGCGCGGTGTGCTCGCGTACGAGGTCGTTCATGGAGGGCACGCCTGCGAGCGTACCCGCAGGCTCCAGGGGGGTGCGCGACGCGCCGTTTGCGGGCACACTTTGTTCAGGCCCGGCACGAAATCCGTGGCTCAGCCATTTACACGGGCCAATGGTCTAGTCCACAATGGCGCCATCATGAACCTCCGGGCTCCCCGCACAGGAGCGCGGACCGAGGCGGTGCGTTCTCTGCCCTGACTACGCAGCCGCCTCGCAGTCGGCCCTAACGGGTCCGCGGGGACCGCACACCCCGCCGGCCACGGCGCCGACGCCAGCTCCGGGCTGCGGTGCTGGAGAGGCTGAGGGTCCTCTCCCGGCACCGCGGCCCGAAGTGTTTTCTGCCTCATCGCCGCCGGCCACCGGCGAACCCGGGACGGTTCCCGGACGTGGCCGGGCGGCACGACGGGGCACCCGGGGGGACTAGGCCCTAGTGGGTCTCCGTGATCTTGGCTATGCCTCGGGGGGAGTCGGGGTCCTGGCCGCGGGCCACGGCGATCTCCCAGGCCAGCTGCTGGAGGGGCAGGATCTCCAGCAGCGGCTGGAGGGACTCGGGCACATCCGCCGTGGGCAGCGCGAAGCCGCCCGCCGCGGCACGGACCTGCCGCTGGGGGCCGACCACGACCAGATCCGCCCCGCGTCCGCGCAACCGGTCGAGCACCGGCTGCAGCGCCTCCCCGCCGCGCCCCTCCGTCACGATCGCGATCACCGGCGAGATGTTGTCCACCATGGCCAGCGGGCCGTGCAGCAGGTCGGCACCGGAATAGGCGAGCGCCGGGATGTAGCTGGTCTCCATCAGCTTCAGCGCCGCCTCCTTGGCCGTGGGGTAGCCGTAGCCGCGCGAGGTGATCACCATCCGCTCGGCGAAGCGGTAGCGGCCGGCCAGCTCGCGTACCTCGTCGCCGCGGGCCAGCACCTCCTCCGCCAGCCGCGGCAGGCGGTGCGTGGCGGGGGCGGCCTTCGTGCCGCCCAGGCCCATCACGAAGAGGTAGAGGGCCAGCAGCTCGGCCGTGTACGTCTTGGTGGCCGGCAGCGCCTTCTCCGGGCCTGCCAGCAGGTCGATGTGGAACTCCGAGACCTCGGCGAGCGGCGACTCCGGGTTGTTGGTCACCGCCAGGGTGATCGCGCCGGCCGCCCTGGCCGCCTCGGTCGACCCGATCAGGTCGGGCGAGCCGCCGGACTGGCTGACCGTGATCACCAGGACGTCGTTCAGATGCGGGGTCGCCCCGTAGGCGGTGGTGGTGGACATCGAGGTCAGCCCGCAGGGCAGGCCCAGCTCGACCTCGATCAGATACTTCGCGTAGAGCGCCGCGTGGTCGGAGGTGCCGCGGGCGCTGAGCAGGACGAAGCGGGGTTCGCGGTCGGCGATGCCGCGGGCCGTCGCGATGATCGCGGGGGCCGCGACGTCCAGGATGCGCCGCATCACCTCGGGCTGCTCGGCCATCTCGCCGGCCATGATCGCGCCCGGCCGCTCGCCGCCGCGCACCGGGGACCGCGTGCTGCCCACCATGGCCACCGCCTCCATCCCGCCCACCCGGACAGGGCCGTCCGCCGCTGCCCGGAGCACTCCAACAGTCGACCACAGGACCCGGCCGCCCGCGCGCGGAAGAGGGCCGGGGTTGCCCTCTTCAGGCCGCCGCCCACCTGGTAGATTGGTCTATACCACACTCATCCTTTCCAGAACGGCAGGCCCAGCGTGGAAGTTGTCATCGTCCCGGACGCCGCGGCAGGCGGCGACATCATCGCGGAGGCCATGGCCAAGCTGCTCCACCGCAAGCCGGACGCGCTCCTCGGCGTGGCCACCGGATCGACGCCGCTGCCCGTCTACCAGTCGCTCGCCGCCAGGGTGCGGGCCGGTGCGGTGGACGTCTCGCGGGCCAGGGTGTGCCAGCTGGACGAGTACGTGGGGCTGCCCACGGGACACCCCGAGTCGTACCGCTCCGTCGTGCTGCGCGAGGTCGTGGAGCCGCTCGGGCTGTCGCCGGAGGCCTTCATGGGTCCCGACGGTGCCGCGGAGGACGTGCAGGCCGCCTGCGACGCGTACGACGCCGCGCTGGCGGCGGCCGGCGGGGTGGACCTCCAGCTGCTCGGCATCGGTACGGACGGGCACATCGGCTTCAACGAGCCCTGCTCGTCGCTCGCCTCCCGCACCAGGATCAAGACGCTCACCGAGCAGACCCGGGTGGACAACGCCCGCTTCTTCGGCGGCGACATCGAGGCCGTGCCGCACCACGTCATCACCCAGGGCATCGGAACGATTCTGGAGGCCCGGCACCTGGTGCTGCTCGCCACGGGTGAGGGCAAGGCGGAGGCCGTCGCGGCGACGGTCGAGGGACCGGTCGCCGCGGTCGTCCCGGCCTCCGCGCTCCAACTCCACCCGCACGCCACGGTGATCGTCGACGAGGCGGCTGCCTCGAAGCTCAAGCTCGCCCCGTACTTCAGGGCCACGTACGCGGCCAAGCCCGCCTGGCAGGGTCTGTAAGCCCCTCCCAGGCCCTGCCCGGCCCTTCCGGTGCCGTCCCACCCGCGGCCCGGTGGGGGCCGGCCGCACCCTGAGGTCCTGCCCCTGGCGGTGCATCGCCTACCTGCGGCCGTGTCGTGGCTGGGGGCGGACCTGCGCCCCTGAAAAACGCTCACCCTCGCGGCAGGGGGCTCCCCGGCATGCTGCCGGGCACGCCGGAGAACCGTCCCGGGTTCGCCGGTAGCCGGGGAGCCGAAGGGCGCGGCGGTGTCGAAAGGGATGGGGGTCTCCCCAGGCGAAGCTCCGGGGGGGCGCGGAGGTCCTGAGGACGAGCGACCGAGCACGATCGACCGTCGACACCGGATGGAAGCGCCCGGAGGCGAGCCGGCGGCAGTGAGGCAGCGGGCGGTACCGGCTGCGGAAGACGGCTCCCACGTATCCAGCACCCGCGAACGCCACCGCGAGTGGCCCGCCACCGGGCGGCAGCCGCGGGCGCCATCGCACGTGACACGCCCGTAGCGGCACGGCAAGGCCCCCCGCCGGGAGGGCGAGGGGCCGGGGTCCCGGGGGGCGCCCCGGGAGGGGGTCAGCGGGCGGAGACGATGGCCTCGGCTGCGGCTTCGCCGCAGACGCGGGCGGCACCGTGGGTCGCCACGTGAAGCGCACCGCTCGGCGGAGCCTGGGGCACGCCCATCTCGACGACCACCGTGTCGGGCCTCGCGGCCACGAGGCCGCCGAGCGCGTCGGCCATCCATGCGTGCCGGTGCACGTCCCGCACCACGGCGACGATCCGCCGCGTACCGGCGGCGGCGAGCACACCGGCGACGAAGTCCCCGCCCTCCGCGTCCGCGGAGCGGAAGGTCGCCGTCTCGGTGCCGGGCAGCAGCCGTTCCAGCTCCGCCGCCACGCCCCACGGCGTGTCCTCGCCGACCGCGATGTTGGCCACCGGCGTGAACGCGGCCACGTAGGGCGCCTCGTCCAGGGCCGCGAAGCCGGGCGCGCGGGTGATCCGCAGCGCCCGCCTGGCGGCTTCCAGGCCGATCTCGGAGGCGGAGCCGAAGCCGTCGGGTGCGGTCCCCACCGCTGCACCCGACTGCCCGGCCGCCCACGCGGCCAGCTCGCGGACCCGGGCCGCCGCGTCGGCGAGCCGCTCGCGCGGCAGGTCGCCGCTGTCGACCGCGGTCACGATGGCGTCGCGCAGCGCGTACACGGTCTGCTCGTCGGCGAGGCCGCCGCCGACGCAGATCGCGTCGGCGCCGGCGGCCAGCGCCATGACGGTGCCGCGCTCGATGCCGTAGGTGGCAGCGATCGCCTGCATCTCGATGCCGTCGGTGACGATGAGGCCGTCGTAGCCGAGGCCGCCGGCCTCGCGCGGGGCGCGCAGCAGGCCGGTGAGCGCGGCGGGGCTGAGCGTCGCGGGCAGGTCGGGGTCGAGCGCGGGCACCAGGATGTGCGCGCTCATCACGACCTTCGTGCCCGCGGCCAACGCGGCCCGGAACGGCACGAGTTCACGCGTGTGCAGGGTCGTGAGGTCGACGTCGATACGCGGCAGCGCATGGTGCGAGTCGGTGGCGGTGTCGCCGTGCCCGGGGAAGTGCTTGACGCAGGCGGCGACCCCGGCGGACTGCAGGCCCTCGACGTAGGCGGCGGTGTTGCGGGCCACCAGTTCGGGGTCGGCGCCGAAGGACCGTACGCCGATCACCGGGTTGCCCGGGTCGGAGTTGACGTCCGCGGACGGCGCCCAGTTGAGGTTCACCCCGCACTCGGCGAGCCGGCGGCCCAGTTCCGCGGCGACCGAGCGGGTCAGCTTCACGTCGTCGACCGCGCCCAGCGCGAGGTTGCCGGGGAAGGACGAACCGCCGCGCGCCTCAAGGCGGGTGACGTCGCCGCCCTCCTCGTCGGCGGCGACCAGGACGTCGGGGCGTACCGCCCGCAGCTCGGCGGTGAGCGCGGCCAGCTGCTCGGGCGACTCGATGTTGCGGGCGAACAGCGCCACCGCGCCGAGGCCCGCGGCGAGCTGCCGCAGCAGCCACTCGGGCGCTGTGGTGCCGACGAAGCCGGGCTGCAGGACGGTCAGCGCGTCGCGGACCAGGAGGTCCGCAGGCGTGTCGGTGGAAATGACGGTCATCCCTTCACCGCCCCGGCCGTGAGGCCGGCGGCCATCTTGCGCTGGACGAGCAGGAACAGGATCACCACGGGGATGCCCATCATGGTGGACCCGGCCATCATCGGCGCGTACTCGGTTCCGTGCTGGGTGGTGAACGTCCCCAGCCACACGGTCGCCGTCTGGTGGTCCTGGCTCATGACCAGCAGGGCGTAGAGGAACTCGTTCCAGGCCTGGATGAAGCCGTAGATGGAGGTGGCGACCAGGCCGGGGGCCAGCAGCGGGAAGACCACCCGGATGAAGGCGCCGGTGCGGCTGCAGCCGTCCACCATGGCGGCCTCTTCCAGCTCCTTGGGGATGTTGACGATGAAGCCGCGCAGCGTCCAGACGGTGAAGGGCAGCACGAACGTCAGGTACGTCAGGACCAGGCCGGACAGCTTGTCGATCTGGTGGATCTGGTTGAGCAGCAGGAAGACCGGGATGATCATCGCGACCAGCGGCACCATCTGGACGGTCAGGATGCCGACGATGACGATTTTGCGGCCGCGGAAGGCGAACCGGGAGATCGCGAGCGCCGCGAGCAGGCCGATGAACGCGCCGATCACCACGGTGCTGGCGCTGACGATCAGGCTGCGCTCGACCGGTCCCCAGAAGTCGCTGATGTTCAGGGCGCGGTGGAAGTTCTCCAGCGACACCGGCCACGGGAAGAAGTGCGGAGTGGGGTCGATGGAGTCCTTGGCCGGCTTGAAGGCCGTATTGATCATCCAGTAGACCGGGAAGGCGGCCAGCACGAAGACCAGCAGGCCCAGCAGGTTCCAGCCCCGTTTGGCGTTGCGCCGACGGCGGTTCACCGCGTTCAGGCGGTTGTCGGCGGTCGGCCGCGAGGTCAGCGCGCTCATTCCACCTCTCCGATCTTCAGCATCTGCCGCATGTACACCGCGACCACGCCGAGCAGCAGCAGCACGGTGAGCAGTGCGATGGCGGAACCGGTGGCGTAGTCGTTGACGCCGAAGGCCTTCTCGTACGAATAGGTGGTGAGCAGCTGGAACTCCGGTTCGGGGTGGCCGCCGCGCATCAGCCACACCTGGGCGAAGACGCCCATGTCCCAGATCACCGACAGGGTCGTCATCATGACGACCAGCGGCTTGATGATCGGGAGGGTGACGTAGCGGAAGACCCCGAAGGCGTCGGCGCCGTCCAGCCTGGCCGCCTCCTCCAGTTCCTTGGGGACCTGGGTGAGGCCGGCGCTGAGGGTGATCACCACGAACGGGATCGCCCCCCACACCACCTGGAGCATGATCACGCTCAGGCCCTGGGGTCCCGAGGCGAACCAGTTGTGGCCGGTGTAGTCGACGCCGGGCAGCTGGCTCAGCGTCCAGTTCACGACGCCGTAGTCGCTGTCGAACATCCACTTGAAGACGGTGACGGCGACGACCACGGGCATCGCCCAGCTGGCCACCAGCGCGATGTTCACCAGGGTGCGGACCCAGCCGGAGACCCGCTGCAGCAGCAGGGCGACCAGCATGCCGATGACCATGGTGAGGATCACCGCGCTGCCGGCGAACAGCACGGTCCTGACGACCACCGACCAGAACTCGTGGTCGCTGAGGATCGCCTGGTAGTTGTCGAAGCCGACCCAGGTGGCCGGTTTGAAGCCCCACAGCTGGGGCTTCTTGTAGTCCTGGAAGGACAGGGTGCCCAGCTTGATCAGCGGATAGCCCAGGACGAGCACCAGCACCAGGATGCACGGTGCGAGCAGCAGCCACGGGGTGGCCGCGCGCCCCAGGGCGAACCTGCGGCGCCGGGCGGCCCGGGCTCTCCCGGTCCCGTGGCCGGGAGGTGATGAGTGCCGCCGCGGCGGCGGCACCTGGGTGGTGGTGGTATCGGCGGCACTCATCACGTGCTCCTCTAGCGGTCCCGGTCTCCTGTTGTGCGAGGACTAGGTCAGTTCTTGACGTTCAGGACCTTGTCCATGGCCGCGTCCGCGGCCTTCGCGGCGTCCGCGACGGACTGCTTGCCGGTGGCGATGTTCTGCAGCATGGTCTGCAGGGTCTGCGCCTTCTCGACACTGCCCCAGCCGGGCGCGGTCGGCACGAACCAGCTGCTCTCGGCCGCGGTCGCGGTGACCGTGTTGGCCGGGTCGGCCTTCAGGGTGGCCAGCTGCGTGTTGTTGTTCGGCAGGTTGCCCTTGCTCATCAGGGTCGTCTGCGCCTGGGTGTTGGTGAAGTCGTTGATCCACTCGGACGCGAGGTCGGTGTTCTTCGACTTGCTCGGCACGGCCAGGTCGGAGCCGCCGAGGAAGACCGGGAGGGCCTTGCCGGACGGGCCGGGCATCACGAAGTTGACCAGGTTGTCCTTGAGCTTGCCGCCGGTCTTGTCGAACTTCGGGTCGGCCGCGGACGGGGCCTCCCAGCCGGGGGCGTAGATCATGGCGGACTTGCCCTGGCCGTAGACGATGTAGCGGTCGGACTCGTCCTTGGTGAGGTCGCCGTGCATGTACTTGCCGATGGCGTTCTTCCAGGCGGTCAGGCCCTGGATGGCCGCCGGGCTCTCCAGGGAGCCCTTCCACTGGCCGCCGTCGTTGGTGGCGATGGCGCCGCCGGCGTCGTAGACGAAGGACAGGCCGGCGTACCAGTCACGCGAGGGCTGGTACCAGGCGTTGAACTTCGCGCCCTCCTTGGCCTGGATCTTGTCCAGGTCGCCGGTCAGCTCGGCCCAGTTCTTCGGGGTGTCCTTGACACCGGCCGCGGCCGCGATGTCCTTGCGCCACGAGGCGATACGGGCGGCGGCGTAGTAGGGCACGCCGTAGGTCTTGCCGTCGTAGTTCACCGACTGCTTGAGACCGTCGAGCCACTGGGCGGAGTTCTCGAACTTCGAGGGGTCCAGCTCGGCGAAGGCGCCTTCCGCCATGTAGGGCACCATCTCGGTGTTGCCCATCTCGACGACGTCGGGCGTCTTGTCGGTGGCGAGCACCGCGTCCAGCTTCGCGTTCTTGTCCGGCCACGCGTAGTACTCGTGCTTGACCTTCAGCCCCGGGTGCTTGGCGATGATCGCGTCGTCGGCGGACTTCACCAGTTCCGGCCAGTTGTGCTGGGCGTCGACGGTCAGCCAGACTGTGATCGTCTTGTCGGTCGTAGCGGCCGACGACGAACCGGCGTCCGCCTTCTTGTCGTCGTCCTTCTTGTCAGATCCACACGCCGCGATACCGACGATCATGGTCGCGACGCCGATCGCCGCGATGAGCTTGCGCTTCACGCCACCCTCCTCAGGATGCCCGAAACTCCCCCCACCGCCCGAATTGCCGGCCGCCGTACGAGAACCGTCGGCCGAGTCCTGCTCGTGGGTCTGGGATTTGGTCGTTAATGGTTTAGACCAGTACCGGGAGCTTGGCCTAGACCTTTAGGGGTGTCAAGGGTGTATAAGAACACCCGTCGGCTCTGTTATCGGACCGACACCTGAGGGGAACCACACCCCCGCCGCCTCTCTCCCGCAGGGCCGCGCGTGCCACCATGTGAGCCGCGATCAACGGAGGAGCCGGTGACGGCAGCACGACAGCAGTCGGGAGTAAACGTCATGGAGAGCGACGCGGCCACCAGCGCGGAGACCACGGCGGGCGGCGCCGCGGGCCGCACCGCCCGGGTGCCCAAGTACTACCGGCTCAAGCGCCACCTGCTGGACATCACGCAGACGATGCCTCCCGGCACCCCGGTCCCGCCGGAGCGCACCCTGGCCACCGAGTTCGACACCTCCCGCACCACCGTCCGGCAGGCGCTGCAGGAGCTGGTGGTCGAGGGCCGGCTCGAACGCATCCAGGGCAAGGGCACCTTCGTGGCCAAGCCCAAGGTCTCGCAGGCACTCCAACTCACTTCGTACACCGAGGACATGCGCGCCCAGGGCCTGGAACCCACGTCCCAGCTGCTGGACATCGGCTACATCACCGCCGACGACCGGCTCGCCGGGCTGCTGGACATGAAGGCCGGCGGCCGGGTGCTGCGGATCGAACGGCTCCGGCTGGCCAACTCCGAGCCGATGGCGATCGAGACCACCCACCTGTCCGCCAAGCGCTTCCCCGCGCTGCGCCGCAGCCTGGCCAAGTACGTCTCGCTCTACACCGCGCTGGCCGAGGTCTACGACGTGCGGCTGGCCGAGGCCGAGGAGACCATCGAGACCTCGCTCGCCACCCCGCGCGAGGCCGGCCTGCTGGGCACCGACGTCGGCCTGCCCATGCTGATGCTCTCCCGGCACTCGATCGACACCACCGGCGAACCGGTGGAGTGGGTGCGCTCGGTCTACCGCGGCGACCGCTACAAGTTCGTGGCCAGGCTCAGCCGCCCGAACGGCTGACCCGGCCACTGATCCGTGCACGGGTAGTGACGACCGCCGCTAACCTCCCCTAGATTTCCTGCGCATTACACACGCCGCTCAAGGGGACGGGAGCACCACCCATGCCGGAAGCACCACCGGACCCACGGCCACCGGTCATCACCCCCACCCGGGTGCTGGCCGGGCTGTGCCTCCTTGCACCGTTCGTCGCCCTGCTGTGGGTGAACTCCTACTCGCGCCTGACGCCTGCCTTCATCGGCATCCCGTTCTTCTACTGGTACCAGATGGCCTGGGTGCCGGTGGCCGCCACGCTGACCTACACCGCGTACGCGCTCGTACGCCGTGAGGAGCGGGCTCGCAAGGGAGGTGGCGTCAAGTGAAGGACGGCGTCAACGGCGTCGCACTCGGCGTCTTCATCTTCTTCTTCCTGGCCGTCACGGTGCTCGGCTTCCTCGCCGCCCGCTGGCGCCGCGCCGCCGACCCGCTGCACCTGGACGAATGGGGCCTGGGCGGACGGAGCTTCGGGACCTGGGTGACCTGGTTCCTGCTCGGCGGCGACCTCTACACCGCCTACACCTTCGTGGCGGTGCCCGCGGCGATCTACAGCGCCGGCGCGGGCGGCTTCTTCGCCGTGCCCTACACGATCATCACCTACCCGCTGGTCTTCCTCTTCCTGCCGCGGCTGTGGTCGGTCTCGCACAAGCACGGCTACGTCACCTCGTCGGACTTCATCCGCGGGCGGTTCGGCTCCAAGAGCCTGTCGGTGGCCGTCGCGATCACCGGCATCATCGCGACGATGCCGTACATCGCCCTGCAACTGGTCGGCATCCAGGCCGTGCTGGACGTGATGGGTGTCGGCGGCGGCGACTCCACCAACTGGTTCCTCAAGGACCTGCCGCTGCTGATCGCCTTCGGCGTGCTCGCCGCGTACACCTACTCCTCGGGACTGCGGGCGCCCGCGCTGATCGCCTTCGTCAAGGACGCGCTGATCTACATCGTCATCGCGGTCGCCATCATCTACATCCCGTACAAGCTCGGCGGCTTCGACGACATCTTCAACAAGGCGGGCGCCGAGTACGCGAAGAAGACCAACGGGGTGCCGCGCGGTTCGCTGGTGACCGGGCCGAAGGCGCAGTGGGCGTACGCCACGCTGGCGATGGGCTCGGCGATGGCGCTCTTCCTCTACCCGCACTCGGTGACGGCCGTGCTGTCCAGCAAGAGCCGCGACACGATCCGCCGCAACACCACGATCCTGCCGCTGTACTCGCTGATGCTGGGCCTGCTGGCGATGCTCGGCTTCATGGCGCTCGCCGCCGGTGTCGGCGGCAAGGGCTACAACGCCCAGCTGGCCATCCCGCAGCTGTTCGAGAACATGTTCCCCTCGTGGTTCGCCGGCGTCGCCTTCGCGGCGATCGGCATCGGGGCGCTCGTCCCCGCCGCGATCATGTCCATCGCGGCGGCCAACCTCTTCACCCGCAACATCTACAAGGACCTGATCAAACCGGACGCCACCCCGGCCCAGCAGACCGCGGTCTCCAAGATCGTGTCCCTGGTGGTGAAGGTCGGCGCGCTGGTCTTCGTCCTCACCATGGACAAGACGGTGGCGATCAACTTCCAGCTGCTGGGCGGGATCTGGATCCTGCAGACCGTACCGGCGATAGTCGGCGGCCTGTTCACCCGCTGGTTCCACCGCTGGGCGCTGCTGGCCGGCTGGGCCGTCGGCATGGGCTACGGGACGTGGAAGGCGTACGAGCAGAGCAGTCCCAAGCAGTCGCACTTCGCCGGCAACTCGGACATGATCCCGTGGATCGGCGAGAAGGGCTACATCGGCCTGACCGCGTTCGTCCTCAACATCGGGATCGCGTTCGTCCTCACCCTCGTGCTGAACGCGCTCAAGGCTCCCGCCGGGGAGGACGAGACCGTCCTGTCCGACTACACCACCGAGGCCGAGCCCACCCCGGCCGGCCCGGCCGACCCCGCACCGGGCACCGCCCCCGGCCTGCCCGAGCCCGCAGGGGCTTAGCGCCCACCAGGGGCGCGGGGAACCGCGTGAGCGGCTTCCCGCGCCCCCTTCACGCACCGTCCGAGCGGAAGGCGCGGCGGTAGGCGTGCGGGGTGGTGCCGACCCAGCGGCCGAAGTGGTGCCGCAGGGTGGCGGCGTTGCCGAATCCGGCCCGGTCCGCGACCGCGTCGACCGTGAGGGCCGTGCCTTCGAGGAGTTCGCGGGCCAGCAGGATCCGCTGCCCCAGCAGCCAGCGGTACGGCGTCGTGCCCGTCTCCTGCTGGAAGCGCCGGGCGAAGGTGCGCGGCGACATCAGGGCGCGGGCGGCCAGGTCGTCCACCGTGACCTCCCGGTCGAGGTGGCGCTCCATCCAGGCGAGCACGCCGGCGACCGAGTCACTGGTGGCCCGGGGCAGCGGCCGGTCCACGTACTGCGCCTGGCCGCCCTCGCGGTGCGGGGGTACGACCATCCGGCGCGCGATGCCGTTGGCGACGGCGACCCCCTGCTCCTTGCGCACCAGGTGCAGGCACGCGTCGATGCCCGCGGACGTGCCGGCCGAGGTGACGACCCGGTCGTCGTCCACGTAGAGCACGTCCTGCTCCACCCGGGCCTTGGGGTGCCGGGCGGCGAGCAGCTCGGTGTGCCGCCAGTGGGCCGCGCACCGGCGGCCGTCGAGCAGCCCCGCGGCGCCCAGCACGAAGACCCCTGAGCAGACGCTCATGACGGTCGCGCCGCGGCCCACCGCCCGGTTCAGGGCGCCCAGGACCTCCCGGGGGAACTCCCGTACGGTCGAGGCGTCCGCGGCCGGTACGGCGACGAGGTCGGCCTCGTCGAGGCGGTCCAGCCCCTCCGTGGCGACCACGTCGAAGCCCGCGTGGGTGCGCAGCCGCGGGCCTTCGGCGGAGACGACCGCGAAGTCGTAGCCGGGCAGCCCCTCGTCCGTGCGGTCGAGCCCGAACACCTCGCACAGCACTCCGAGTTCGAAGGGGTGGACCCCGTCGAGCAGCATCACGGCGACGTTCTTCAGCATGGTCCCGAGCATCGCAGATGGCAGGATGTTGCGGTAGGTCGGCACCGCTGCCACTTATCGGCAGCCAGTACCGTCGCCACTATTGACTCATGACAGTTTTCCTGGACATCGCCGCACTGCTCGCCCTCACCCTCGCCCTGACCTTCGTGCCCCTCATGGGCGCCCGCGCCGACGCCCGCATCACCCGCGAGATCCGCGCCGCAGAGCGCGGCGAAACACCGGGGCAGCCGCCGGAACCGGCCTCCCTGACGCGGGAGAGCATGTCGCTACGGTACTGACGCGGCCCGCCGCGACACAACATGTGGGCGTCACCCTGAGACCCGGCACAAGATGTATGCTCAACTCCGCTGCCCGCAGGGGAAGCCGGTGCGAGTCCGGCGCTGCCCCGCAACGGTGAGCGGTGGCGCCCCCGTGCGCCCCGCACAGCCCGATCACCTGCCGGCAGCCGGCGCCCGTACGGTCGAAGGACCGGCGTGCGCCGACGAGTCCGGGCCTCGCGGATTGGGCCTGCGGACGCGGTCCGGCATGCCCGCACGCACGCCCGGCCCCCCTCCGCCCCTCCCCCGCGTGGCCGCCGCCGCGTACGAGGGAGACCGCACCACCGTGACCATCGCGCCAGAAGCCCCCGCCACGACAGACAGCGCCGACACCGCCGGCGCCGACCTGCTGCGTACCCTCGTCGCGCTCTGTGCCGACCTCCCCGACACCGATCCAGGGCGGGTGGCCGCCGCCGCGCTGCGGGGGCGCAGCGGCGCCGCCGACGCCGCCGAACTGCGGGGCCTGGCCACCGAGTCCGCCGCCGGGCTGATCTCCGAGGACCCGGCCTACTCGCGGCTCGCCGCCCGGCTGCTCACCCGCACGATCGCCGAGGAGGCCGCCTCCCAGGGGTCGGTGTCCTTCACCACCGCCGTCGCGGTGGGCCACCGCGAGGGCCTGATCGCCGACCGCACGGCGGACTTCGCCGCACGCCACGCGGCCCGGCTGGACGCGCTCGTCGACCGGGCGCTCGCCGACCGCGCCGACGACCGCTTCGGCTACTTCGGCCTGCGCACCCTCTACAGCCGCTACCTGCTGCGGCACCCGCTGACCCGCAAGGTGATCGAGACCCCGCAGCACTTCATGCTGCGGGTCGCCGCCGGACTCGCCGAGGGCGACTCGGCCACCGCTGTGGACGAAGTCGCCTCGCTCTACCGGCTGATGAGCGCCCTGGAGTACCTGCCCAGCTCACCGACCCTGTTCAACTCCGGTACCCGGCACCCGCAGATGTCGTCCTGCTATCTGCTGGACTCGCCGCTCGACGAGCTGGACTCGATCTACGACCGCTACCACCAGGTTGCGCGGCTGTCGAAGCACGCCGGCGGCATCGGGCTGCCCTTCTCCCGTATCCGCGCCAGGGGTTCGCTGATCCGCGGCACCAACGGGCACTCCAACGGGATCGTCCCGTTCCTGAAGACGCTCGACGCCTCGGTCGCCGCGGTCAACCAGGGCGGCCGGCGCAAGGGCGCGGCCGCGGTCTACCTGGAGACCTGGCACGCCGACGTCGAGGAGTTCCTCGAACTGCGGGACAACACCGGCGAGGACGCCCGCCGCACCCACAACCTGAACCTGGCGCACTGGGTGCCCGACGAGTTCATGCGCCGGGTCGACGCCGACGCCGACTGGTCGCTGTTCTCGCCCGCCGACGTGCCCGAGCTGGTCGACCTGTGGGGCGACGACTTCGACGCGGCCTACCGCGCGGCCGAGGCGGCAGGCCTGGCGCAGCGCACGATCCCGGCACGCGAGCTGTACGGCCGGATGATGCGCACCCTGGCGCAGACCGGCAACGGCTGGATGACCTTCAAGGACGCCGCGAACCGCACCGCCAACCAGACGGCGCTGCCCGGCCGCACGGTCCACTCGTCCAACCTGTGCACAGAGATCCTGGAGGTCACCGACGACTCGGAGACCGCGGTGTGCAACCTCGGCTCGGTCAACCTGAGCGCCTTCGTGACACCGGACGGCGACCTGGACTGGCAGCGCCTGGACGAGACCGTGCACACCGCGGTGACCTTCCTCGACCGGGTCGTGGACATCAACTTCTACCCGACCGAGCAGGCCGGTCGCTCCAACTCCCGCTGGCGGCCCGTGGGTCTGGGGGTGATGGGCCTGCAGGACGTCTTCTTCAAGCTGCGGCTGCCGTTCGGCTCCGCCGAGGCCCGCGCGCTGTCCACCAGGATCGCCGAGCGGGTGATGCTCGCCGCGTACGAGGCCTCCTGCGACCTGGCGGAGCGCTGCGGCCCGCTGCCCGCCTGGGACCAGACCCGTACCGCGGCGGGGGTGCTGCACCCCGACCACTACGGCGTCGAGTTCGCCTGGCCCGAGCGCTGGGCGGCGCTGCGCGAGCGGGTCGCGGCGCACGGGATGCGCAACGCGCTGCTGCTGGCCATCGCCCCGACCGCGACCATCGCCTCCATCGCCGGGTCCTACGAGTGCATCGAGCCGCAGGTCTCCAACCTCTTCAAGCGCGAGACGCTGTCGGGTGAGTTCCTCCAGGTCAACTCCTACCTGGTGGCCGACCTCAAGCGGCTCGGGGTGTGGGACGCGCAGAGCAGGGAGGCGCTGCGCGACGCCAGCGGCAGCGTGCAGGGCTTCAGCTGGATTCCGGCCGAGGTGCGGGAGCTGTACCGCACCGCGTGGGAGCTGCCGCAGCGCGCGCTGATCGACATGGCCGCGGCCCGCACCCCGTACCTGGACCAGAGCCAGTCGCTGAACCTGTTCCTGGAGACGCCCACCATCGGCAAGCTCTCGTCGATGTACGCCTACGCCTGGAAGCAGGGCCTGAAGACCACGTACTACCTGCGCTCCCGCCCGGCCACCCGGATCGCCCGCGCCGCCCAGGCGGCCGCGCCGGTCCCCGTGGCCGTCCCCGCGACCGCCGACGCCGACGCGATCGCCTGCTCCCTGGAAAACCCCGAGTCCTGCGAGGCCTGCCAGTAATGACCAGCACACCCGTGAAGAACCTGCTCGACCCGGGCTTCGAACTGACCCTGCGGCCGATGCGCTACCCGGACTTCTACGAGCGCTACCGCGACGCGATCAAGAACACCTGGACGGTGGAGGAGGTCGACCTGCACTCCGACGTCGCGGACCTGGCCAAGCTCACCCCGGGCGAGCAGCACATGATCGGCCGCCTGGTGGCCTTCTTCGCCACCGGCGACTCGATCGTCTCCAACAACCTCGTGCTCACCCTGTACAAGCACATCAACTCGCCCGAGGCGCGGCTGTACCTGTCCCGCCAGCTGTTCGAGGAGGCCGTGCACGTCCAGTTCTACCTGACGCTGCTCGACACCTACCTGCCCGATCCCGCGGACCGGGCCGCCGCCTTCGACGCCGTCGAGGAGATCCCGTCGATCCGCGAGAAGGCGCAGTTCTGCTTCCGCTGGATGGCCAACTTCGACGGGCAGGGCGCCGAGAAGATCGACCGCCTCGAATCCCGCGAGGACCGCCGCCGCTTCCTGCTCAACCTGATCTGCTTCGCCGCCTGCATCGAGGGCCTGTTCTTCTACGGCGCCTTCGCGTACGTCTACTGGTTCCGCTCCCGCGGGCTGCTGCACGGGCTCGCCACCGGCACCAACTGGGTGTTCAGGGACGAGACGATGCACATGAGCTTCGCCTTCGACGTGGTCGACACCGTACGCAAGGAGGACCCGGAGCTCTTCGACGACGCGCTGCGCCAGGAGGTCACCGACATGCTGCGCGAAGCCGTTGACGCCGAGCTGCAGTTCGGCCGGGACCTGTGCGGCGACGGGCTGCCGGGCATGAACACCGAGTCCATGCGCGCGTATCTGGAGTGCGTCGCCGACCAGCGGCTCGCCCGACTGGGCTTCCCGGCCCTCTACGGGTCGCAGAACCCCTTCTCCTTCATGGAGTTGCAGGGTGTGCAGGAGCTGACGAACTTCTTCGAGCGCCGCCCCTCCGCCTACCAGGTGGCGGTGGAGGGCACGGTGGCGCTCGACGAGGACTTCTAGCCGCAGCGGCCCGGCGGGCCGCTAGTCGTTGGGCACGGTCGCGAACTTGGGGGTGGCCTCCGCCATCTGGCGCAGGACGTCCTTGCGGTCGCGCTTGGAGAGCCGGTCGATGTACAGCCGGCCGTAGAGGTGGTCGGTCTCGTGCTGCAGGCAGCGGGCGAAGTAGCCGCTGCCGCGCACGACGATCGGCTCGCCGTGCAGGTCCTGGCCGCGGACCACCGCGTAGTCCGGGCGCGGCGTCTCCATGTACGCGCCCGGCACGGACAGGCAGCCCTCGTTGGAGTCGTCCAGGTGCCGCTGGTCGGCGGGCAGGTCCTCCAGGACCGGGTTGCACACGACGCCGACGTGGCGGGCGTCGTTGTCGTCGGGGCAGTCGTAGACGAAGACCTTCAGGTCGACGCCGATCTGGTTCGCCGCGAGCCCCACGCCCTCGGCCGCGCGCTGGCTGGCGAACATGTCGTCCACCAGGGCGAGCAGCTCGTCGCCGAACTCGGTGACGTCCTTGCACTCCCGGTGCAGCACCGGATTGCCCACGACGGTGATCGGACGCGCCGTACCGCGCTCCCGGTGGGCCAGCTCACGGGCCTCCGCGTCGGTCACGTCGTCGAGGAAGGGCTCCTCCGGAGCGGTGGTGGGGGTCTCGGTGTGCTGCTGGGACATCTGGAGGGTGTGCCTTCCGGGCAGGGATGAGTAATCGTTCCAGGGTACGGCCCCCGGCCCTGGCCCTTCCCCCGGTTCCGGGACCTTCCCCGGGCCTTCCCCGGGCGGGGGCTTGTCGCGCAGTTCCCGGCGCCCCCGGGTGATTGCCGGTTTCTGCGGCGTTCGCACCTTTCGGCACACCGCGACCGGCCACGACGGCGGGAAGATCCCGGGACGGCCGGACGGGGCAGCCCGGGGGGACCGTGGAACTCCGGTCAGCAGACCTCTTCCAGGTCGCGCCACGCCCGCGTGGAGGGCGAGTCGGCGACCCAGCCGTCCAGGAGGCCGCGGACGAGGCCCGCGGGGGCCGCGACCCCGCACTCCCGCTCGGGCGACCAGTGATCGCCCGAGCCGTGCTCGCTCAGGTGGCTGAGGTGCCCGGGGTGACCGGGCTCACCGTGGTCGTGCGGGTCCCGCGCCGCCGTCCCGTCATCCGTGGGCATCCGGCTCTCGGAGCAGGTGCGGCACAGCAGGCGGACCGACGAGGACCAGTCCTCCGCGGCGTAGCCCGCGTCCGCCGCGAGCCGCTCCAGCGCGTCCCGGTCGCCCGGGGTGTCCGCTTCGAGCAGCACCAGCCAGGTCGGCACGGGCGAGGGCGCCCACAGCTCGATCTCGTCGAAGACCGGGTAGACCGATCCGCCGCCGTGCCCCGCGGTGTCCCGCTCGCCGTGCGGCACCCCGTCGTGCAGGACCACCTCGCCCCAGCGCCGCCCGGAGGACGGCAGCGGGATGGACAGCACCTCGACCCGCGCGGGGTCGAGCCGCCGACCCCACACGACCTCGGCCTCGCCCTCGGGCGAGAGCCGCACGGCCGCGCTGCCCAGCGGCAGCCTCGCCGACTCCTCGCCGCTGCGCGCCCCGGTGCCGGCCGGCATCCGCAGGCCGTACGCCTGCCAGGCGCGGCGGGCCAGCGGCCAGTCCTGGAGCGCGGTGGCGGCGATGCCCAGGTTCCACCAGTCGGGGGCGCCGACGGGGCGGTCGAGCAGGGCGACGGCCCGCAGCCCGGCGATCCTGGCCTGCGCCCAGTCGTGCCGGAACTTGTGCAGCAGCGCCAGGTTGTACCAGGACTCGGAGAGCCATGGCTCCAGGTCGGCGGCCCGGGTCAGCAGGGCGCCCGCGTCCTCGTAGCGGCCGTCGTCGATCAGCGAGAACGCCTGGTCAGTGGCCTGGCGCCACGTGGGCGACGGCCGGTGCCGCACTCTGCCGAAGATCTTCAACGTCGTTACCCGCCTGCCCGCTCAGCCGATCACTGCCAGGACGTCGCCTTCCCGCACCACGATCACGTCCCCCGGGGGGACCCGCACCACCTCAGTGCGGCCCCTTCTCGTACCGCCCGCACGTCGTCGGACAGGCGGGTACGACACCAACCTTGCACACTTTGGCCGTCGTCTCAGCCCGACCCGGTGCCCTTCACCGCCGGCGTCCCGCGGCGTCCCTCACCCTGCCTCCTTGCCATCCCCGTGGGCATCCAACCATGCCCAGGTGAGGCGCGTGACGGGCACCCGGGTGAGCGGGCCTCACCCGTTCGGCCTACAGGCGCGCGGACCGGCCCCTGTGGGCCGCGGGAAGCCCCGGCAGCGGCACCGGCGGCGGCCACGGGTGCCGGGCCAGGGCGCGGGTCAGCGCGGCGACCACCGAGGGGTCGAACTGGCTGCCCGCGCAGCGCCGCAGCTCGGCCAGCGCGGCGGGCACCGGGCGGGCCTGGCGGTAGCTGCGGGTGGAGGTCATGGCGTCGAGCGCGTCGGCCACGGCGACGATCCTGGCCGGCCAGGGGATGCGCCGCCCGGCGAGGCCGTGCGGGTAGCCGCCGCCGTCGAGGCGCTCGTGGTGGTGCAGTACGGCCACCCGGGCCACCGCGGGCACTTCGGAGCCGCGGACCAGCGCGTAGCCGTGCCCGGGGTGGCGCTGAACGGTCTCCCGCTCGGCGGCGGTGAGGGGCCCGGGCTTGCGCAACAGGCCGCCGGGGACGCCGAGTTTGCCGATGTCGTGCAGGGTGCCCGCGAGCCGCAGCGCGGCCACCAGGTCGTCGGCGAGCCGCAGTTCGGCCCCGATCAGCGCGCTGGCCTGGCCGACCCGGTCGCCGTGGCCGCGGGTGTAGGGGTCCTTGAGCTGCATGGCGGCGACCAGCGCCGTGACCAGGCTCACCGCCGGGTCCTGTCGGCCGGCCGGGGCAGAAAGGATTCTGTGCCCCTCGTGCGGGGAGTCGTGCGGCGGGAACCGGCGTCGTACGGCATCGGCACGGCGAGCGGCCTCCTCCGGCAGACACGCGGCGGGCGCGGCCCCATCGGAGCCCCTGGGCGCCCCGGGGGGAAATCCCCTCGGGACTCAGGACGATAGGACCGCGCCCGCCGCGGAGCCGCGGAACGCTCGCTTTACGCCCGTACGGGCGACCTCACCGGTATGGGCCTTGACAGCCGCCGGGCCTGGCCGGGACGCACCGGGCTAGGACGCCGGCTCAGCCGCCGACGACTCGCCCGCGCGGATCATCTCGATCCGCATCATCACCTTCGACCGCAGGTCGGTCGGTACGTCGTCGGAGCCGCAGCACCGCTTGACCAGCTTCTTCACGGCCTGTTCGAGCCCGTACTTCTCCAGGCAGGGGTGGCACTCCTCGAAGTGCTGCCTGAACTTCGTACAAGCATCGTCGGACATCTCGTTGTCGAGATATTCGTAGAGGTGGCCGAGCACCTCCGAGCAGTCCGTCTCATGCGCGTTGCCGCAACTCATGAATCCGCGCCCTTCTCACTTCCCGCGCCCGCCGGGACGAGCCCGCGGTCACGGGCGTAGTCCTCCAGCAGGTCGCGCAGCTGACGACGCCCGCGGTGCAGTCGGGACATCACCGTGCCGATGGGCGTTCCCATGATGTCCGCGATCTCCTTGTAGGCAAAGCCCTCGACGTCCGCGAGATACACCGCGATGCGGAATTCCTCCGGGATCGCCTGCAGCGCCGCCTTCACGTCCGAGTCGGGCAGGTGGTCGAGCGCCTGCGCCTCCGCGGAGCGCAGACCCGTCGACATGTGCGACTCGGCACGGGCGAGCTGCCAGTCCTCGATGTCCTCGGAACCGCTGCGCAGCGGTTCACGCTGCTTCTTGCGGTAGGAGTTGATGAAGCTGTTGGTGAGGATGCGGTAGAGCCAGGCCTTCAGATTGGTGCCCTCACGGAACTGGTGGAAGGACGCGTACGCCTTCGCGTACGTCTCCTGCACCAGGTCCTCCGCGTCGGCCGGATTGCGGGTCATCCGCAGCGCGGCCGAGTACATCTGGTCGAGGAACCCGAGGGCGTCCCGCTCGAAGCGCTCGGTGCGCTCCGTGCTGCTCTCCTGCGATGCCTGACCGGACGCACCCGCGGTTCCCGCCGTGCTGTCGTCGGTGCCGGTGACCGGACCCACCTCCTCAGAAACGCCAGCGAGTCCCAAAGCGGACACGCTCGTCTCGGAGGATATTGCACTGGCGAGTGACGCGCCCGATCCGCCCTTGCCAACGTCCTTGCCGTCGCCCGCGGCGGGCCACTCGGCCCAGTTCACGAACGGTGCGGCGACCGCCGACTGAGCGGTGGCCTCTGCCCGGGGCCGGCATGCGGCTGAAACCATGCGGATGCCTCTCTCACCAAAGCCTCGTCACTGCTTTTTGCGTCTTCCGCCTGGCACAACACTGCTGCCGGTGTCGTCATTCCCGGGGTGGAGACGGTGCGGCGGCGGGCCGCGGCTCTGCGTGTCCGAGGCCCGCCAGCCAGTCGGTGACGGCCCCGGTGAGCACCGCGAGCGCCTGTTCCGCGGTGATGTCGGCCCGCTTGGGCACGCCGAAGCCGTGGTCGGCGTACGGCACCTCCACCGGCGCGTGGGCGGAGGGGAACTCGCCTGGGCGCCCGAACGGGTCGTGCCCGCCCTGCACGGTCAGCAGCGGCAGGACGCCGGCGGCCGCGGTCAGCTCCGCGGCGCGGGAGGAGGCCGGGCGGCCCGGCGGGTGCAGCGGGAAGGCCAGCGCCAGGACGGCGGCGGCGCCCAGCTTCTCCGCGGTACGGCAGGCGACCCTGGCGCCCGCGCTGCGCCCGCCCGCGACCACCGGCAGGCCCGGCTCGGCCAGCGCCGGCCACAGCGCGGCCCAGCCGGTGTCCAGGGTCGCGGGCGCGGGGGCGAGCCTGCGGCCCGCGACCCGCCAGGGCTGCTCCACCAGGGCCACGACCACGCCGGCCGCCGGCAGCGCGGCGGCCAGCGCGACCAGGTCGCGCGCCTCGATGCCGCCGCCCGCGCCATGGCCGAGCGCGAGCACGCTGCGCGGCCGGCCCGTGCCGTACCAGCTGATCCGTGCGGGTCCCAGCGGGGTGGCGACCTCTTCGGTGCGGGTGGCGGCGGGGGCGGGCGGTGCGTCCATCAGAAAAGTGTCTCCTCCTCGGGCGCCGCCAGCTCGTCGAGCAGCTCGGGCCCGTTGTTCGCGACATTGCTCACAGCGGTGCCCACCGGATAGGCCCGCATCAGGCTCTCGGGGGGCTGGGGTCCCCCCTCCCGAAGGCCGGGGGCCAGCAGGCCGCGCAGCGCGTCGGGCTCGGTGGTGGCCGGGTCGAGCCAGGCGTCCCACCGGTCGGCGGTGATCATCAGCGGCATCCGGGGGTGGATGTCGGCCAGCGCGCGCGGCCCGCGGCCCTCGTAGCCGGCCAGCGCGCAGGTCTCGGCGGCGGTGGTGACCACCGTGCAGGTGGTCCACCAGGCCCGCGGGTGGTCGTCGGGCAGCGTGCGGTCCCGCCAGAACTCGTACAGCCCGGCCATCGCCATCACCGAGCCGTCGGCGGGCGTCACGAAGTACGGCTGCTTGCGGGGCCGCTTGCGCCGGCCCTCCTGCTCCAGCTGCAGCTCGCCGGCCGCGGTCACCCACTCGTAATAGCCGTCGGCCGGTATCAGGCAGCGCCTGGCGGCCAGGGCGCGGCGGAAGGACGGCTTCTCCGCCACGGTCTCGGCCCGCGCGTTGATCATCTTCACCCCCACGTCCGGGGTCTTCGCCCAGGACGGCACCAGGCCCCAGCGCAGCACGCGCAGCTGGCGCACCGGGTCCGGGGAACCGGAGTCCCGCACCGGACGGTCCAGTACGACATAGACGTCCTTCGTCGGCGCCACGTTGTAGTCCGGGGCGAGCGCCTCGGTGGGGTCCCACTTCGTGACCCCGAAGAGGCCCGTAAGGTCTTCTGGTTTCCGGCTCGCCGCATATCGACCGCACATGGGTGCCAGACTGCCACGACCACCGGCCCGGACGGCGGGCGGATCGCAAGGACGTACGAAGGAAGCGCACGGCCGGAGCCGTGGCGGAGGACGTGAGGGAATGGGCGCCGAATGAACGTCGCGAACATCAGCGAGATGTGGGACCGGCTGACCGGGGCGCAGGCGGACCCGCCGCGCTGGCTGATCGGGGCGACCGCGGTGGTGGCGCTGGCGGCGGTGCTGTCCGGCGGGGTGTGGCGGATCGTGCGCAACGCGGTGACGATCGCGCACGAGGGCGGGCACGGCCTGGTGGCCCTGCTCAGCGGGCGGCGACTCGACGGCATAAGGCTGCATTCCGACACCTCCGGGTTGACGGTCTCCCGCGGCAAACCGCACGGCCTGGGCATGATCCTGACCGCCGCGGCCGGTTACACGGCGCCGCCGCTGCTGGGCCTGGCGGGCGCGGCCCTGCTGGCCGCCGGGCACATAACCGCGCTGCTGTGGGGGGCGACGGCGCTGCTGCTGGTGATGCTGGTCATGATCCGCAACGCGTACGGGGCGCTGACGGTGGTGCTGACCGGCGCGCTGTTCCTGCTCGTGTCGTGGCTGACCAAGGCGCAGGTGCAGGCGGCCTTCGCGTATCTCGTGGTCTGGTTCCTGCTGGTCGGAGGCGCCCGGCCGGTCGCCGAACTGCAGGGCAGCCGGCGCAGGGACCGCAGCGGCTCGTCGGACGCGGACCAGCTGGCCCGGCTGACCCGCACCCCGGCCGCGCTGTGGCTGCTGTTCTTCTACGGGGTCGCGGTGTGCTCGCTGGTCGGCGGCGGGCGCTGGCTGCTGGCCCGCTGACCCGCACGACCGGTCCGGTCCTGATGCCCTTGCGACGGCCAGGAGATGACTCCGCGCGTCCCCGAATGGGACATTCCACTCTCGGCGGCCTTCGAGCGATCTTCGATTTCCGGGAGGTTTCGGCTCATTCGCCGACTTATCTCCCCGTACCCGAGCCACTACGCTGGGCCTCATGAGCGACAGCGCCGCGCACTCCCCCCCCCTGGTGGGCCGCCCCCACCGCGCCCGGTGCCGTGGACGCGACCGTCACGGTGCCGGGATCGAAGTCGGTGACCAACCGCGCCCTGGTGCTGGCCGCGCACTCGTCGGAACCCGGATGGGTGCGGCGGCCGCTGCGCAGCCGGGACACCGTCCTGATGGCCGACGCACTCCGGACGATGGGCGTGCAGATCGACGAGACGGTCAACCCCGACGGCGGCGAGGCCTGGCGTATCATCCCGGCCGGGCTGCACGGACCCGCCACCGTCGACGTCGGCAACGCCGGCACGGTGATGCGCTTCCTGCCGCCGGTGGCCGCGCTGGCCGACGGCCCGGTCCGCTTCGAGGGCGACGCGCGGGCGTACGAGCGCCCGCTGGGCGGGGTGATCGACGCGCTGCGCAGCCTGGGCGCGCGGATAGACGACGAGGGCCGCGGTTCGCTGCCGCTGACCGTGTACGGAGCGGGGTCGCTGACCGGCGGCGCTGTCGACGTCGACGCGTCCTCCTCGTCGCAGTTCGTCAGCGCCCTGCTGCTGTCGGGACCGCGCTTCAACAAGGGCCTGGAAGTCCGGCACACCGGCCGTACGCTGCCCTCGGTGCCGCACATCCGGATGACCGTGGACATGCTGCGCAAGGCAGGTGCCCGGGTCGACGCCCCGCAGGACGGCGGCACGCGGAACGTGTGGCGGGTCACCGCGGGCGCGCTGCTCGGCCGGGACCTCACGGTCGAGCCCGACCTGTCCAACGCGGCACCCTTCCTGGCCGCGGCCCTGGTCACCGGCGGCTCGGTGACCATCCCCGACTGGCCGCGGCGCACCACCCAGCCGGGTGACGCGCTGCGGGAGATCTTCACCCGGATGGGCGGCTCCTACGAGCAGACCGACCGGGCGCTGACCTTCCGCGGCACCGGCCGCATCCGGGGCATCACCGCCGACCTGCACGACGTGGGCGAGCTGACCCCGGTGATCGCCGCGGTCGCCGCGCTCGCCGAGGGCGAGTCGCTGCTGTCCGGCATCGCCCACCTGCGGCTGCACGAGACCGACCGGCTCGCGGCGCTGGCCAAGGAGCTGGGCGAGCTGGGCTGCGACGTCACCGAGACCGACGACGGGTTGCGCATCCGCCCGCGTCCGCTGCACGGCGGCGACTTCCACACCTACGAGGACCACCGGCTGGCCACCGCGGCCGCGGTCGTCGGCCTGGCCGTCGAGGGCGTCCGGGTGGAGAACGTGGCGACGACCGCCAAGACGCTGCCGGACTTCCCGGAGCTGTGGACGGCGATGCTGGACCTACCGGCGGGGCGGGGCTGACCAGTGCGGCGCTACGGCAAGAACCCGGACGAGGACGACATCAGGGTCCGCCCCAACAGCAGGGGCACCCGGCCGCGTACGACCATCAGGCCCAAGCACGAGGACGCGGCCGAGGGCATGGTGCTGACCGTGGACCGCGGCCGGCTCACGGTGCTGGTCGACGACCGCGAGGTCACCGCGATGAAGGCGCGCGAACTGGGCCGCAAGTCCGCGGTCGTCGGCGACCGGGTCGCGGTGGTCGGCGACCTGTCGGGGGCCAAGGACACGCTGGCCCGGATAGTCAGGGTCGAGGAGCGCAGGTCGGTGCTGCGGCGGACCGCGGACGACGACGACCCGTTCGAGCGGGTGGTCGTCGCCAACGCCGACCAGCTGGCCATCGTCACCGCGCTCGCCGACCCGGAACCCCGGCCCCGGATGATCGACCGCTGCCTGGTGGCGGCCTACGACGCCGGACTCGACCCGCTGCTGGTGCTCACCAAGTCCGACCTGGCACCGTCGAAGCCGCTGCTGGAGACCTACGGCACCCTCGACCTGGCCTACGTGGTCACCAACCGGGAGGACTTCCTCACCGGCGGGGTGGACCAGATCCGCGAGCGCCTCGCGGGCCGGGTCACCGCCTTCGTCGGGCACAGCGGCGTCGGCAAGACGACCCTGGTCAACGCGCTGGTGGAACGCCAGCGGACCACCGGCGTGGTCAACGCCGTGACGGGGCGCGGCCGGCACACCACCACCTCGGCCCTGGCACTTCCGCTGCCCGGCGACGGCCCCGAGGGCGCGGCGGGCTGGGTGATCGACACCCCGGGCGTCCGCTCCTTCGGCCTGCACCACATCGACCCGTCCCGGGTCATCCTCGCCTTCCCCGACCTGGAGCCCGGCACCGAGGAGTGCCCGCGCGGCTGCTCGCACGACGAGAAGGACTGCGCGCTGGACGCCTGGGTGGCCGCGGGCCACGCGGAACCCGCCAGGCTCGACTCGCTGCGACGGCTGCTCGCCACCCGCGAGCGGCGCGAGGGCGACTGACCGGTACCGTTGGGCCGCTTCACTTCCCCGCGCACTGTGTGATGATCGACATCGCACCTTCCGGCACACATGATCGACAGCCGGGCGGGTAGCAGCGCTACGAGCCGAACGAGCCGAAACGGAGGCGCCCGATGGCCTGGCTCCTGGTGGTGGTCGCGGGTCTCTTCGAGACCGGCTTCGCGGTCTGCCTGAAGCTGTCGCACGGCTTCACCCGGCTGTGGCCGACCATCGCCTTCTGCGTCTTCGCCCTCGGCTCCTTCGGTCTGCTCACGCTGTCGCTGAAGAAGCTCGACGTCGGCCCGGCCTACGCCGTGTGGACCGGCATCGGCGCCGCGGGCACCGCGATCTACGGCATGGCCTTCCTCGGCGACCTGGTCTCCACCCTCAAGCTCGTCTCGATCGCGCTGGTCGTGGTGGGCGTCATCGGCCTGCAGATCTCCGGCTCCTCGCACTGACCGGCGCGGCGCCGGGCGAGCGGCCCGGCGCCCCTCCTGCCGTCACACCACCGCACGCGCGGCAGGGAAGTGACAGGCCGCCACATGGTCGCCGCCCTGCTCCGCCAGTGCCGGCGCCTCGGTGGTGCAGCGCTCGCGCCGCGGCTCGGGCAGCGCCGCGAAGACCTGGCACCGGGAGCGGAAGGGGCACCCCGACAGCCGCCGGGTGGGGCTCGGCGGATCCCCGGGCAGCAGGATCCTGGCGCGCGCCCGCTCCCGTACCGGGTCCGGCAGCGGCACCGCGGACAGCAGCGCCTGGGTGTAGGGGTGCAGGGGCCGGGCGAAAACCTCGCCGACCGCGCCCGCCTCGACCGTGCGGCCCAGGTACATCACGCTCACCCGGTCGGCGATGTGCCGCACCACGGAAAGGTCGTGCGACACGAAGAGGTAGGCCAGGCCCAGTTCCGCCCGCAGCCGCAGCAGCAGGTTGAGCACGCCTGCCTGCACCGAGACGTCGAGCGCCGAGACCGGTTCGTCCAGCACCAGCAGCCTGGGGTCGACGGCCAGCGCGCGGGCGATGCCGACGCGCTGCCGCTGCCCGCCGGAGAACTCGTGCGGGAAGCGGTCGCCGTGCGCCGGGTCGAGGCCCACCTGGCGCATCAGTTCCGGCACCCGGCGGGCGATACGGTCCCGGTCGGCGCGCTGGGCACGCAGCGGCTCGGCGATGGCGTCGCCGACCGGCAGCCGCGGGTCGAGGCTGGCCATCGGGTCCTGGAAGACGATCTGCACCTGCGCGCGCAGGGCGTGCGCCTCACGCCGGGTCAGCGCGTCGGTGCCGCGGCCCAGCACCTCGACGCTGCCGCGCTCCGGCGGCCGGAGTTCGAGGATCTCGAAGAGGGTGGTGGACTTGCCCGAGCCGGATTCGCCCACCAGGCCGAGAACCTCACCGGCCCTGATGTCGAGGTCCACCCCGTCGACGGCGTGGACCGAGCCGACCCTGCGCCGGAACACCGCGCCCTTGAGCAGCGGGAAGGTCCTGGCCAGACCGCTGACCCGCAGCACGCTGCCGCCGTCCGGCCGCCCGCCGGCGGCGCCCCTGGCCGGGCTGTCGGCGGCGGGCACCGGGAAGACGTCGAGGGGGCGGAGCCCGGAGACCTCGCCGGCCCGCACGCAGGCCGCCAGATGCGGCTCGCCCGCGGCCGCGGCCAGTTCGGGTTCCGCCGTACGGCAGCGGTCCTCGGCCAGCGGGCAGCGCGGGGCGAAGGCGCAGCCCGGCGGGAGCGCGGCGGGGGCGGGCGGTGCGCCGGGGATCGGCACCAGCGGCTCGGGGCGCCCCTCCGCATCGGCGTCGAGCCGCGGAACCGCACCGATCAGGCCCAGCGTGTACGGCATGCGCGGCCGGGCGAAGAGGGCGTCGACCGGCGCCGTCTCCACGATCCGGCCCGCGTACATCACCGCGACCCGGTCCGCGGTCCCGGCGATGACCCCCAGGTCGTGGCTGACCAGCAGCAGGGCCGCGCCGGTCTCGCGCTGCGCGGTGCGCAGCACGTCGAGCACCTGGGCCTGCACCGTGACGTCGAGGGCGGTGGTGGGCTCGTCGGCGAGGATCACGTCGGGGTCGTTGGCCATCGCCATGGCGATCATGGCGCGCTGCCGCATGCCGCCGGAGAACTCGTGCGGGAAGGCCGCGGCCCGGACGCGCGGTTCCGGTATGCCGACCAGGTCGAGGAGTTCCACCGCCCGCTCGGCGGCCCGCTCGCGGGAGAGGTCCTGGTGGGTGCGCAGGGCCTCGACGATCTGGTCGCCGATCCGGTAGACGGGGGTGAAGGCGGACAGCGGGTCCTGGAAGACCATGGCGATGCGGTTGCCGCGCACCGCGGACAGCGCCGCGTCGCCCGCGCCCACCAGTTCTGTCCCGTCCAGGCGCACCGAGCCGCGTACGCCGGCGCCGCCCGGCAGCAGGCCCATGGCGGCCAGCGCGGTCACGGACTTGCCCGAGCCGGACTCGCCGACCAGGCCGAGGACTTCACCGCGGTGCAGGGCGAGGTCCACACCGCGCACCGCGGGCACACCGGCGAAGTCGACGTGGAGGCCGCGGATGTCGAGGACCGGGTCACCGGGCCGGCCGTTCATCGGGCCGCCGCCTTTCCGCCGCGCCGGGTCCGCGGGGAGCGGCCGCGCCGGTCCGACGTCGGGTCGATCGCGTCGCGCAGCCCGTCCCCGACCAGGTTCACCGCGAGCACGAAGACCACCAGCAGCCCGGCGGCGAAGAAGAACATCCACGGGTAGGTGACCGCGGCGCCGGTGCCGTCGGCGATCAGCGTGCCGAGCGACACGTCGGGGGGCTGCACCCCGAAGCCGAAGTAGGACAGCGCGGTCTCGCTCATCACCGCGGAGCCCACCGCGATGGTCGCGTCGATGATGAGGAAGGACGCCACGTTGGGCACGATGTGCCGGGCGATGATCCGCAGCGGCCCCACGCCCATGTAGCGGGCGGCGCGCACGAATTCGCGCTCCCGCAGCGAGATGGCCATCGACCGCACCACCCGGGCCGTGACCATCCAGGCGAAGAACGCGAGCAGGAAGGCGAAGACCAGCCAGCCGCCGCCCTTGAGCCGGGGCGAGACGACGGATATCACCAGGAAGCCCGGGAAGATCAGCAGCAGGTCGGTGACGAAGGTCAGCAGCCGGTCGGTCCAGCCGCCGAAGTAGCCGGCGCAGGCGCCGACCACGGCGGCCCCGCCGGTCGCGGCCACCCCCACCAGCAGTCCGATGATCAGCGACTTCTGCAGTCCGCGCACGGTCTGCGCGAAGACGTCCTGGCCGATCCTGTTGGTGCCCCACCAGTGCCGGGCCGAGGGTGCGCTGCGCAGCGCGGTGTAGTCGATGTCGCTGTAGCTCCACCGCGTCAGATGCGGCCCCGCGAAGGCGAGGACGAACAGCAGCAGCAGCACGGCGAGGCCGGCGACGGCGGTGCGGTGCGCGGCGAAGCGGTGCAGGGTGACCCTGGCCCGGCTGGGCGGCCCGGCCATCAGGCCGTCGTCGGTGTCGGCCCCGGCGAGCAGGGCCTCTGGTGCGGTTGCCATGGCGGTGTGGTGGGGTCCTGTCAGGAGTGGCGGACGCGCGGATCGAGTGCGGCGTGCAGCAGGTCGGCGACGAAGCCGGACAGCAGCACCACGACGGCCGCGAAGGTGCTGACGGCGACGACCGAGTTGACGTCGTCCTTGCCGATCGAGGCGACCAGCCACTCCCCCATGCCGTGCCAGCCGAAGATCGCCTCGGTGAAGATGGCGCCGGTGAAGACCGCGAGGAAGTTGTAGGAGAAGAACGTCGACATCGGGATCAGCGCGGTGCGCAGCCCGTGCCGCAGCAGCGCCCTGCGGCGGGTGAGGCCCTTGGCCTGTGCGGTGCGCAGGTAGTCGGAGCCGAGCACGTCGAGCATGGTGCTGCGCTGGTAGCGGCTGTAGGTGGCCAGCGTGATCAGGCCGATGGACAGGCTCGGCAGCAGTAGGTGCACCGCCCGGTCCCTCGCGTGTGCGGCCCAACCGCCTTGCAGGCCGGGGGTCTTCTCGCCGGTGAACTGGATGAGGTCGGTGCCCAGTGCCTGGTTGATCCTGATCGCGCCGATCTTGAGCAGGACGGCGAGCAGGAAGACCGGGGTGGACAGCAGCAGGAAGGAGGTGAGGGTGACCAGGCGGTCGGAGAGCCGGTACTGGCGGACCGCGGTCCAGGCGCCGGCCAGGATGCCGGCCACCGTGCCCGCCGCGGTGCCGACGACCAGCAGCCGCAGGCTGACCCCGACCCGGCGGCCGAACTCGTCGCTGACGGAGGTGTCGTCGATCGTCCGGCCGAGGTCGCCGCGCACCGCGTGGGCGGCCCAGCGGCCGAACCGGTCGTAGAGCGGGGTGTGGTCGTCGATGCCGAGTTCGGCGAGCTGCGCCTGGACGGCGGCGGGCCGCGGCGGCGGCTGGCGGGCCTCGAAGTACGCCCGCGGCTGGAGTGCGGTCGCGGCCAGCGCATACGACAGGCAGACGGCCACCAGCAGCAGCACCACGTAATAGCCCAGCCTTCTGGCCAGATACGCGAGCACGTCGGGTCCTCTCTCGGGGTTCATCCCCGATCTTGGAGTCCGCGTGTTGCAGCAACATGAAGAGACCATGACAGCTTTACCAATGGGGCGCGTGTGACCTCGGTTGCGGTTTAGCGTCAACCGCCGGCGCTGTGCCCTGTGGGGGCACCGATGCCGCTGCAGTTCGACGATCGGAGGAACCACCCATGCCCAGGATGTTCGGCAGACCCGTCACCGCTGTCGCCGTGGCCCTTTCCGCCACGATGCTGATCGCCGGGTGCAGCGGCGGCTCGGGCGACGACGGGAAACCGGACGCCGGGAAGAGCTCCGCGCCGCCCGCGGTGGGCGCGCAGGGGATCAACCCGCAGCCCGCGAGCAAGGTCAAGCAGGGCGGCACCCTGAAGATGGCCATCCAGCAGTGGATCTCGCAGTGGAACTCCTACCAGGTGGACGGCAACCAGGGTGACGCCCAGAGCATCGTCGCCCAGGTCGAGCCGAGCCTCTTCCACTACGACGCGCAGGGTGTCTCCCAGCTCGACAGGGACTTCCTGCTCTCCGCGGACGTCACCTCCACCAGCCCGCAGGTCGTGACCTACACACTGAACCCCAAGGCGAAGTGGTCCGACGGAAAGCAGCTGAGCTGGCAGGACTTCGCCACCCAGTGGAAGGCGCTGAACGGCAGCGACGACCGCTACCGGGTCGCCGACACCAGCGGCTACGAGCAGATCTCCGCGGTCACCAGGGGCGCCGACGACCAGCAGGTGAAGATCACCTTCAGCACGCCGTACGCGGACTGGAAGCGGCTCTTCCGCCCGCTGCTGCCCGCGGCGACGATCGCGACGCCCGACCTGTTCAACAAGGGCTGGCTCGGCAGGATCCCGGTCACCGGCAACTCCTGGAAGGTCAGCGGCTACGACAAGACGGCCGAGACCGTCACGACCGTGCCCGACCCGGCCTGGTGGGGCACGAAGCCGAAGCTGGACGCCGTCATCTACCGGGCGCTCGACGCCACGGCGGACACCGACGCGTACCTCAACAAGGAGATCGACTACGCCGCCGCGATCCAGCCCGAGGACTACAAGCGGCTGGTGAAGGCCCCTGACACCGACATCAGGAGCGGCGCCCGCTGGGACGAGGTGCACATCACCCTCAACGGCGCCCGCGGCCCGCTCCAGGACCTCGCCGTCCGGCAGGCCG
Organism: Actinacidiphila cocklensis; assembly: GCF_907177275.1. GTDB lineage: Bacteria > Actinomycetota > Actinomycetes > Streptomycetales > Streptomycetaceae > Actinacidiphila > Actinacidiphila cocklensis. The sequence goes on along the minus strand of NZ_CAJSLV010000066.1, from coordinate 20,995 downwards.
TCGACCTGGCCATCGACCGGCAGGGCATCGTCGCCGCCTTCTCCAAGGACCTGCCCTTCCCGGTCAAGCCGCTCGGCAACCACTTCTTCATGCCCAACCAGCAGGGCTACCAGGACAACAGCGGCAAGTGGGGCAGCTACGACCTGGCAGGCGCCCAGAAGCTGCTGGACGCCGCCGGCTGGAAGGACAACGGCCCGGGCAAGCCCCGCACCAAGGACGGCAAGCAGCTCACCCTGCAGTACGTCCTCAGCGCCGGCGCCACCTCGTCGGCCACCGACCAGGCGCAACTGGTGCAGGCGCAGCTCGGCCAGGCGGGCGTCGCGGTGAAGATCCAGACGGTCCCGGCCGACGACTACTTCGAGAAGTACGTCCACACCGGCGCCTTCGACCTGGTGAGCTTCCGCAACGTCGACGCGATCTTCCAGACCCTGCTGTACTCGACCTTCCAGGCGCCCACCGCCTCCCAGGTCTACGGCAACTACGGCCGGATCTCGACCCCGCAGATCCAGCAGCTGATCAGCCAGGCCGCCAGGACCACCGACCCGACCGCCGCAGTGGCCCTGTACAACCAGGCCGACGCGAAGATCTGGGAGCAGGTGCACTCGATCGAGCTGTACCAGCGCCCGCAGATCCTCGCGGTCCGCAAGGGCCTGGCGAACTTCGGCGCCTCGGGCCTGGCCGACTGGGACTACGACGCGATGGGGTGGACGGCCTAGGGTCCGGCGGGTCGCGCGGGCGGTCCTGCCGGCCAGGACAGCAGGCTGCGGATCAGCTGGGCGATCCGCAGGCACGACTCCCGGTCGTCGGCGGCCGGCGCGATCACGTAGGACAGGGTGAGGCGCAGCGCCGCCTCGCAGGCCCAGCCGACGTCCTCGGGGCGCAGCCGCGGGTAGCCGCGGACCAGGGCGTCGGCCGTACGGGTGTGCACGGCGTCAACGAGCGGGGTGCCGGTGCCCGCTCCGGTTCCGGTGTGCGGCCGCGGCGGTTCCGCGGAGGGCTGCCCCGGCGGCGGTGAGCCGGTCAGGGCCGAGCGGATCAGCGGGCTGCGGCGGGCCGCGCGCAGCGTCCAGCCCGCGGCGGCCGCGAAGCACTCCCCCGCGTCGGCGCCGCGGCGGCGGGCGGCGGCCATGGCACGGTCCACGCCGGCCAGGAAGGCGTCGCCCTCCCGCCGGGCCAGCGCCCTGGCCAGGCCGTCCTTGCTGCTGAACTCGTTGTAGAGGGTCTGCCGCGACACCCCGGCGGCCGCCGCGACCTCGGCCATCCTGACCGCTTCCCAGGGGCGTTCGCCGAGCGCGGCGAAGGCCGCGTCCATGAGTGCGTCTCGCACGGTAGGCATCGGTGCCTCCAGGCGGTGCCTCCGGGCCACCGCGAGGGTGGCGGTGTGGCGGACGGACGGCCGTCTACGGAGAATTGACGCGGTGCCAGGGTCTGTCAAGGTCCCGCGTCGGCCCTGGCCGCACATCGCCGCGCTACTGTTCGGCCCATGCTCGACTTCAACGACGACCTGCGGCTGGCCCATGTGCTGGCCGACGCCGCCGACGCCGCGACCATGGCCCGCTTCAAGGCCCTCGACCTGAAGGTCGAGACGAAACCGGACCTGACCCCGGTCACCGAGGCGGACAAGGAGGCCGAGGAGCTGATCCGCGGCCAGCTGGGTCGGGCCAGACCGCGGGACGCGGTGCTCGGCGAGGAGTACGGGAGCCAGGGCAGCGGACCGCGGCGCTGGATCATCGACCCGATCGACGGCACCAAGAACTACGTCCGGGGCGTGCCGGTGTGGGCGACGCTGATCGCGCTGGTGGTACGCGGCGAGCAGGGCGACGAGGGCGTCGTCGGCGTGGTCTCGGCGCCCGCGCTGGGCCGCCGCTGGTGGGCGGCGCAGGGCAGCGGCGCTTTCACCGGGCGCAGCCTGCTGTCCGCGACCCGGCTGCACGTCTCCGGGGTGAGCCGCCTGGAGGACGCGTCGTTCGCGTACTCCTCGCTGAGCGGCTGGGAGGAGCAGGGCCGCCTCGACGGCTTCCTGCACCTGTCGCGCAACTGCTGGCGCACCCGCGGCTACGGCGACTTCTGGCCGTACATGATGGTGGCCGAGGGTTCCGTCGACATCTGCGCGGAGCCCGAGCTGAGCCTGTGGGACATGGCCGCGAACGACGTGATCGTCCGGGAGGCGGGCGGCCGCTTCACCTCGCTCGACGGGGTGCCCGGTCCCTTCGGCGGCAATGCGGCGGCGTCCAACGGGCTGCTGCACGAGGACCTCCTCGGCTATCTCGGCGGTTCCTGACCGTCCGGTTCACGACCTCCGCGCATCCCTGACCTCGGCGGTTCCTGACCGCGGGCTACTCGCTGTGCACACCCCCTTGCCCACTGCAGGGGCGCGTGTGACTATGAAAGTACTCCCGCTTGTGAATTTGTGAATCCGTTCACGGAACGGCTGCACACACCACCAGGAGGTGCCTGCCCATGCTGGTCCGCGACGCGATGAGCACGGTGGTTCTCACCATCGGCCCCGCCCACACCCTCCGCCAGGCCGCCCAGTTGATGTCCGCCCGCCGTGTCGGCGCCGCCATCGTCCTCGACACCGACACCTGCGGACTGGGCATTCTGACCGAGCGCGACGTGCTCAACGCCATCGGCTCCGGCCTCAGCCCCGACGAGGAGCCGGCCCACGCCCACACCACCACCGACGTCGTCTTCGCCGCCCCCCAGTGGACCCTGGAGGAGGCGGCCACCGCGATGCTGCACGGCGGCTTCCGCCATCTGATCGTCCTCGACGGCCGCGATCCGGTCGGCGTGGTCTCGGTCCGCGACATCATCCGCTGCTGGGCGCCGCTGAAGTCCGCGATCCCCGCCTAGCTCCGAGTCGTTGCGGCTGTCCCGCGGCGCGACGAAGGGGCCGGAGCCCTTTGGCGTCCGGCCCCTTCGGCCTCTCGGTCAAGCGCCGGGTCAGCCGCGGAGGGCCTGGACCGCGACCTCCAGACGCTTGCCGAAGTCCTCGTCCGCCCGGCGGAAGTTGTCCACCGCGCGCTGCACGATGTCGTCGCGCGACACCTTGGCGATGAAGCCGGACAGGTTCTCCACCAGCCGCGACCGCTCGTCCTCCGACATCAGCCGGTAGAGCGTGCCGGCCTGCCCGAAGTCGTCGTCCTCGGCGTGCGCGGGCGCGGCGCCGTGCTGCGTCGCGCCGGAGACCTCGACCGGCTCCCACAGCGGGCGGCCGGTCTCGGCGGGGCCGCCGAAGCTGTTCGGCTCGTAGTTCCGCGCGCCCTTGTGCCGGCCGTCGTAGAGGTAGCCGTCCCTGCTGTGGGTGCGGGCCTCGGTGGCGTGCGGGCGGTTCACCGGCAGGTGGTCGGCGTTGACGCCGACCCGGTAGCGGTGCGCGTCGCCGTACGCGAACAGCCGGCCCTGCAGCATGCGGTCGGGCGACGGGCCGATGCCGGGCACGAAGTGGGCGGGCGAGAAGACGGACTGCTCGACCTCCGCGAAGACGTTCTCCGGGTTGCGGTTCAGCTCCAGCCGGCCGATCTCGATCGGCGGGTAGTCCTCGTGCGGCCACACCTTGGTCAGGTCGAACGGGTTGAAGCGGTACGCCGCCGCCTCGGCCGCCGGCATCACCTGGACCTGCACCGTCCACGAGGGGAACTCGCCGCGCTCGATGGAGGTCCGCAGGTCGCGCTGGTGGTGGTCGGGGTCCTCGCCGGCGAGGCGGTTGGCCTCGGCCTGGGTGAGGTTCCTGATCCCCTGGTCGGTCTTGAAGTGGTACTTGACCCAGAAGACCTCGCCGGCCTCGTTGTTCCACTGGTAGGTGTGCGAGCCGTAGCCGTTCATGTGGCGCAGCGTCGCGGGTATGCCGCGGTCGCCGAACAGCCAGGTCACCTGGTGGGTGGACTCCGGGCTCAGGCTCCAGAAGTCCCATACGTTGTCGGCCTCCTGGGAGCCGGTGTACGGGTCGCGCTTCTGGGTGTGGATGAAGTCGGGGAACTTCAGGGCGTCCTTGATGAAGAACACCGGGGTGTTGTTGCCGACGAGGTCGTAGTTGCCCTCCTCGGTGTAGAACTTCAGCGCGAAGCCGCGCGGGTCGCGGACGGTGTCGGCGGAGCCGAGGTTGCCCGCGACGGTGGAGAAGCGCAGGAAGGTCTCGGTCTGCTTGCCGACCTCGGACAGGAACTTCGCCCTGGTCCACTGCGACACGTCACGGGTGAGCGTGAAGGTGCCGTACGCGCCGGCGCCGCGGGCGTGCACCACGCGCTCCGGGATGCGCTCGCGGTTGAAGTGGGCCAGCTTCTCCAGCAGGTGCTGGCTCTGGAGCAGGACCGGGCCGGACGCACCGGCGGTCTCGCTGTTCTGGTTGTCCGCCACGGGCGCACCGGCCTCGGTGGTCAGCGGACCCGTCTCCTGAACCGTCACGTGCTTCTCCCTGCGGTCGGCGTCGTCGGCTGCCCCTGCGGCTGATGCCGGATTTGATCGTACCCTGGACTTTGTCTAAGTCAAGAAGAGGATCAAGTGCAGACCGATTCGCACCCCGGACGCCCGCTGATAGGCTGAGCCCCATGAGTGACCTGCTGGAACGCCTGCGCGAACGCGGCTGGCGGCTGACCGCCCAGCGGCGGGTCGTCGCCGAGGTCCTCGACGGCGACCACGTCCATCTGACGGCCGACGAGGTGCACGCCCGCGCCATCGAACGGCTGCCGGAGATCTCCCGCGCCACCGTCTACAACACGCTGGGCGAGATGGTGACCATCGGCGAGGTCATCGAGGTGGCCACGGACGGCCGCGCCAAGCGCTACGACCCCAACGCCCACCGCCCCCACCAGCACCTGGTCTGCTTCCGGTGCGGCACCGTGCGCGACGTCCACCCGCACGGCGACCCGCTCGCCGCCCTCCCGCCGGCCGAACGCTTCGGCTTCACGGTGTCCGCCGCCGAGGTCACCTACCGGGGGCTGTGCCCCGACTGCTCGTAGGTCCGCGACCGCGCCCGGCGCGGCGGGACGGCCCCGATACGGGCCGCCGCACGGCGGACGGCCGCCTCCGGGCGGACGCTGCCGATCCAGCGGATCTCCACCGGTACTTCGGCAGGTGCGCGGGCCGCGAGCGCCGCGAAGACCTCGCGGGCCGCGCCCGGGTCCGGGTCCATCGCCAGCGGGCCGAGCAGCCCCACCAGATCCTCCTGCGGGGCCAGCCGCCCCACCGCCTTGACCGCGGCCCTGCGCACCATCGGCGGTGCCGGGCGCCGGTGGTCGAGCAGCCGCATCAGGGCCGGCACGTCGGCCGCGTCCCCGCACTCGCCCAGGCCCGCCGCCAGGCCGGCCAGCAGCCGCACCGGCGTCGTCCTGCCCGCCCGGCCGAGCTGCCGGCGGTAGACCGCCGAGGGCGGCTCACCGCGCCCGTACAGCTGCCACCGGGCCGTCGCCCGCACCATCCGCGCCCGGTCCGCCAGCGGCACCACCAGCCGCGTCGCCGGCACGTCGGCGGGCAGCGCCGCCACCGCCAGCTCCCGCACCGCCGCGTCCCCGGCCAGCAGCAGCCGGCCCGCCTGGTCGGGCTCCAGGTCGAGCAGCCGCTGCGCACACAGCGTCCTGCACACCTGGTCGCGGTCCCGCAGGGCGGTACGCAGCAGGTCGCCGCGGGCGTACTCGCCCAGTTCCAGCGCCAGCGCCACGCCGAAGCGGCGGGCGGCGCGGTCGGAGTCGGCCACCAGCACCCGTACCGCCCTGCGGTGCGGCGAACGGCACAGCAGCGCGCGGTAGTCCGCGAGCAGCGCGCCGGTCCTGCTGCGGCCGGCCAGCCGCAGCAGCACCCGTACGGCCGCGGCCACCTCCTCGGGGGCGCTGCGCACCAGCAAGGCCGCCGTCGCCCTGGCCCTGACCGCGTCCACCCAGTCGGCGCTGCGCAGCGCCAGGGCGGCCACCGCCGCCGGTCCCCCGCAGCAGGCCAGGCCCTCGACGGCGGCCTGCCGCACGTGGCCGTCCGGCGCGAAGGAGCGCAGCAGCAGCGCCAGGACGTCGTGGCCGGCGGCCGGGACGTCCCGTGCGTCGGGACCGGCGGTCCTGGCCGCGCGGTCCAGGAGCAGCAGCAGCCGGGGTGGCGCCGCGGTCAGGGCGGCCAGGGCGGCGGCACGCTCGTGCGGGGCGCCCTGCGCGGGCAGCGCCAGCAGACGGGCGAGCAGGGCGTCGACGTCGGCGGGGCGGCCGCGGCCCGCGGCCGCGCACCACTCGCCCCAGCGCCCGCTGACGTCGGCTGCCCCGTGTTGCGGGCTGCGCCCGCGCCGTCTGCGCAACAATCCCGCCTCCTGAGGACCCGTCACCTCGTCCTCCCCCAGCATCCCCCGCGCCCGCCCCACCCCCGACCCGATCCGGCCGGACTTTGCCCGAACGAGAAGAAGGCCCGGAGGCGTGAGCCTCCGGGCCTTCTTCTTCACTGGTAGCGGGGACAGGATTTGAACCTGCGACCTCTGGGTTATGAGCCCAGCGAGCTACCGAGCTGCTCCACCCCGCGTCGTTGTGCCCTCACTGTATCCCGCGCGTTTCGATCAACGCAAATCCCTTCCCGGGAGGTTGCGCGGTACCCGGGTGCCCTCTCCGCAGAGGGCGCGCGCTTCCGGCGTCGCCGCCCCTTGGTGGGTGCCCTCTTCGCAGAGGGTGCGCGTTTTTCAGGGGCGCCCCTGCCTGCAGGGCCGAGCCATCAAGGGGCGCGTGGGGGTGCCCCCAGGTGCAGCTCTGGGGGGAGGGCTGGTCGCGCAGTTTCCCCGCGCCCCTGGGGGCTTGCCCTCTGCGCGAGCAGGGTGACCGTTTTTCAGGGGCGCGTGGGGGTGCCCCCAGGCGGAGTTCCGGGGGAGAACGGAGCGGCCGGCCACCCGACCGCGCGCTGGTCGCCACCGACCCGAAGGGGCTCCTCCTGCCGGAGACGGACCACCGGTCGGGAGCGATGCGAGTGGGGGTGCCCCCAGGCGAAGCCCTGGGGGCCGGTTGCGCTCGCAGTTCCCCGCGCCCCTGGTGGGCGCAACCCTGCCGGAGGGGCACCCCGAGCCGCCGCGGGCCGCGGAAGCGCACACCCCCCCGCCGGAGGGGCACCCTCGGAGCCGCCGCGGCCCGCGGAAGCGCACCCCCTGCGCAAGGGGAGCCGCGCAATCGCCGCGCCCGGGGGATGCGTATCCCCCGAGCGCTGGGGGCCGGTCAGGCGGAGAGCTCCTGGTTGACCGCCGCGGTCAGGCGGGCCGCGCGTTCGGCGACCTCTTCCGGGCCGCAGGCCACAGCTTTCGCACACCAGGTGCGGGCGTCGGTGAGGCGGCCGTGGCGGGCGGCGAGCAGGGCCATGCGGAGAGCGGCTCGGCCGTGGCCCGCCTCGGCCGCGCGGGTCCACCACAGGGCCGCCTCGGGCTCGCTGCCCTCCCGTGCCAGCAGCAGCCCGAGATTGAACGCACCGTTGCGCGAGCCCGCCTCCGCCGCGAGGCGGTACCAGTGCGCCGCCTGCTCGACGTCGCCGTGCTGCGCCGCCGTCATGCCCAGGCGCACCTGTGCCCGCCGGTGGCCCTGCCGGGCCGCCCGCTCGTACCACTCGTCGGCCTCGGAGGCCATCAGCTCCGCGTCGCCCTGCTCCCGCTCGCGCCGGTCGAGCAGCGCGCCGAGGCGGAAGGCCGCCTCGGGGCTCCCGCCGCCCGCCGCGCAGCGCAGGTGGCGCTCCGCACCGTGGTGGTCGCCCTCGCGCTGGAGCGCTATGGCCACCTGGAGCGCGGCGCCGGCGTGCCCGGCCGCGGCGGCACGCTCGTACCAGCCGCGGGCGGCGTCCTCCTCGTCCCGCCCGGCGTGCAGGATGCCCAGGTTGAACGCGGCGTCGATGCTGCCGGCCTCGGCGGCCTTGGAGAACCACGGCTCGGCACCGTCCGCGTCGCCGTGCTGCAGCAGCAGGACGGCGAGCGCGTTGGCGGCCTCGCGGTGCCCGGCGTACGCGGCCTTGCGATACCACTGCTCGGCCTGCGGGGTGCGCCCCTGGCCCGCGCACAGCAGGCCGAGGTTGTACGCCCCGTTGACGTCGCCCGCCTCCAGGGCAGCGCGATACCAGCGCTCGGCGGTCTGCGTCTCGCCCTCCTGCGCGTGCAGCGCGCCCAGCGCGTTGGCCGCGTTGCCGTCGCCCGCCTGCGCGGCACGGCGCCACCAGGTCGCGGCCTGGTCGAGGTCGCCCGCGTCACGCAGCAGGAAGGCCAGCGCGCAGGCGGCCCGCGCCTCGCCGTCGCGGGCGGCGGTCAGGTACCAGTGCCCGGCCTCCTTGGTCTCGCCGCGCTCCTCAAGGAGCGTGCCGAGCCGCAGCGCGGCCCGCCGGTGGCGGCGCGCGGCGGCCTGCCGGTACCACTGCTCGGCCTCGTGGGTGTCGCCGCGGTCGGCGCAGTAGCGGGCCAGCCGGTACGCGGCCTCGCGGTGGCCGTGCTCCGCGGCGGCGTGGAACCACCGCTCGGCACCTGCGTCCCGCCGGTGGTCGAGCAGGTCGGCCAGCGCGTACGCGCCCAGCGCGTGGCCGGACTCGGCGGCCTGCCGCAGCCAGTACTCGGCGCCGGGCTCGTCGCCGCGCTCGCGGTAGTGCCGGCCCAGCGCGTGCGCGGCGGGCGCGGACCCGGCGACCGCGGCGATACGCCACCAGCCGGCCGCCTCGTCGGCGTACCCGCGCTGGTGCAGCAGCAGGCCCAGGTTGTTGGCGGCGGGACGGTCGCCGTGCTGGACCGCCTCGCGCAGATACGGCTCCGCGCCGTCGAGGTCGCCGCGGCGCAGCAGCAGGGTGCCCAGCGCGCTCATCGCGGACGGGTCGCCTTGCTCGGCGGCCCGCCGGTGGCGGGCCTCGATCTCGGCCTCCTCGCGCAGCGCGAGGGTGTCCTCGTCGGGCAGGTCCGCGAGCAGCGCGGGGGCCGGCTCCGCGGGGGCGGCCACGACGGCCGCGTCGCCCTCCCGGGGCGCGGGAAGCAGTGCGGCCATGTCAGGGGTAACGGGCGCGGTCACGGCCGCCGCGGGCAGCGCCAAGTCGCCCGACGGACCATGACGATCACGGTTCTGACGAGCGTTCAGCAGCCTCGCACCATCCCCCATAAGCCCCATCGTCGCACCACCCGCTACCGGCGTACACCTGGTATACCGCAACCCAGTTGGTCTCTACAGCGTTTTGTCGACTTCCCGACAAGGCGGCACACCAAACCCGTTCACCCGGAGTTCACCCGTACAAGCGAAGAGGCCCGAAGTCGCTTGACTTCGGGCCTTCTTCATGCCGTAGCGGGGACAGGATTTGAACCTGCGACCTCTGGGTTATGAGCCCAGCGAGCTACCGAGCTGCTCCACCCCGCGTCGTTGTGTCCCAACCGTACCACGACGCGGGGTGTCACCCGTTCAGCCCTTCTTCGCGGGGGTCTGCGAGGGCGCCGGTACACTGCTGCCGCCCGCCGCCTTGGCCGCCTCCTGCGCCCGCCCGAGCGCGTCGCCGAGCCGCTGCTGGGCGTCCCGGTAGGCGTCCCCGTCGTTCTTCCTCAGCGCCGCCTGCCCGTCGTCGTACGCCTTCTGCGCGTCGGCCAGCGCCTGCGTCAGCGCCGGGTCACCCGTCGCCGCGGGAGCGCCCGGCGGTGCCTTCCGGCTGCCGGCGGCGGGCGGGGTGGCGGCGGCGCCGGGCGCCTTGGCGGACGTGGTGCCGCCGGACGGGCCGAAGAGGTCGTCCAGCGCCGCCGAGAGCGTCGGCCGGTAGGCGATGTCGTCGCCGTAGAGCACCGCCACGCTGGCCAGCTGCGGGTAGTCGACGCCCGCGGTGCGGACGTACACCGGCTCCATGTACAGCAGCCCGCCGTCCAGCGGAACGGTCAGCAGGTTGCCGTACTCGACCGTGGAGTCCGAGCCCGACTGTTTCAGCGCGTTGATCTTCGGGGCCGACTTGCTGCTGGCGTTGATCTTCGACTGCACCAGTTTCGGCCCGTCGACCGTGGGGGTGGCGGGCAGTTGGAGCACTCTGATGGTGCCGTAGCCGGCGCTGGAGGCGTCCGCGTCGACCGCCATGAAGGCGCTGAGGCGGTTCTGCCCGCTGGGGGTGAAGGTGGTGGTCAGCGAGAAGGACCTGGCGCCCTGGTCGGGCATCCGCAGGCTCATGTAGTACGGCGGCACCGCCTTGCCCGCCTTGGCCGCCGGGTCGTCGGGCACCGCCCAGACCTGGCTGCCGCTGGAGAAGTCCGCCGCCTTGGTGACGTGGTAGGTCGTCAGCATCTCCCGCTGCACCTTGAACAGGTCCTCGGGGTAGCGAAGGTGGGCCAGCAGGTCGGCGGGGATGTCCGCCTTGGGCCTGACCGTGTGCGGGAAGGCCTTCATCCAGGTCTTGAGCACCGGGTCCTGGGTGTCCCACTGGTAGAGGGTCACCGTGCCGTCGTAGGCGTCCACGGTGGCCTTGACCGAGTTGCGGATGTAGTTGACCTGGTTCTGCCGGGCGACCACCGAGCGCTGGCTGTCGGTCTGCGAGTCCGCCGTGGTGTCGCCGAGCGTGGTGCGCGAGGCGTAGGGGTAGCTGTCGCTGGTGGTGTAGGCGTCCACGACCCACTCCACCTTCTTGCCGACCACCGCCGGATACGGGTCGCCGTCGATGGTCAGCCAGGGCGCCACCGCCTCCACCCGCTGCTTGGGGGTGCGGTTGTAGAGGATCTTGGAGTCCTTGCCGATCGCCCCGGAGTAGAGGATCTTCGGCTCACCGAAACTGATCGCGTAGGCGGCGCGGGTCAGCGGGTTGCGCAGGCTGACGCCGTCCTGGCCGGTGTAGGCGGTGGGCGTCTCGTGGCCCTTGTCGGCGTAGTCCAGCTCGGGGGTGGGGCCGCCGACGATCGAGTACTGCCCGGTCTGCTCGCCGAAGTAGATCCGCTGCTGGACGCCGTCGGCGTCCTCCCCGCCGGGCAGGCCTTGCTCGGTGAAGTCGGGGTCGCCCCGGCCGGTCACCTCGCTGCCCTTGGCGGCGACGACACCGTAGCCGTGGGTGTACTTGAAGTGGTCGTTGATCCAGTTGTTCTGGGGTATGCCCCTGACGTTCAGCTCGCGCAGGCCGACGACGCTGTCCTGGCCGGTGCCGCCGCCGGCGCGGTCGACGTCCAGGGTCGAGGGGAACTGGTAGTAGTCGCTGCTCTGCTGGAGCTCCTGGAAGGTCGGCGAGACCAGGTTCGGGTCGAGGACCCGCAGGCTGGCCGAGGCGTCCGCGTCGTCCCGCAGGGTGCCGGTGGCCGCGGGGCTCCCCGCGGCGGCGGCCGCCTTCGCCGCCGGCTTGCCCGGGTAGGGCGTCACCTCGGTCTTGGTCAGGCCGTACGCGGCCCTGGTCGCGTCGATGTTCTTCTGGACGTAGGGCGCCTCCTTGGCCGCCTCGTTCGGCAGCACCTGGAACTTCTGCACGATCGCCGGGTAGAGGCCGCCGATGAGGATCGCCGAGAGCACCATCAGGCCGAAGCCGATGGTCGGCAGCGTCCACGTACGCCGCCACAAGGTGGTGAAGAAGAGCAGCGCGCAGATCACCGCGATGAAGAACAGGATCGTCTTGGCGGGCAGGTACGCGTTGGCGTCGACGTAGCGCAGCCCCGTCCACTTGTCGGTGGTCCTGAAGCCGCTGGAGCGCACCGCGAGCGAGTAGCGGTCCAGCCAGTAGGCGGCCGCCTTGAGCGACACGAACAGGCCGAGCAGCACCGCCAGGTGCCCGGTGGCGGCCGAGGTCACCCGCGCGCCGGGCGAGGTGATCCGCAGGCCGCCGTAGAGGTAGTGCACGGCGGTGGCGGCGACCAGCGAAAGGATCACCGCCGCGAAGCCGAAGTTCAGCAGGAAGCGGTAGAAGGGCAGGTCGAAGGTGTAGAAGGAGATGTCCTTGTGGAACTGCGGGTCCTTGGCGTGGAAGGGCGTCGCGTGGGCCATCAGCAGCCACAGCCGCCAGTGGGCGGCCGCCGAGCCGCCGGCGATCAGCCCGACGACCGCGCTGACCCCGAGCAGCACCCAGGTCTTGTACGGCGCCAGGCCCATCCGGTAGCGGTCCAGGTTCTGCTGCTCGCTGGACATCGCGCTCAGCGGCGGGCGCAGCCGGTGCGCCAGGTACATGGAGGAGCCGACGCTTCCGGCCATCAGCAGCCCGAAGACGACGAAGAGCCCGATCTTCGTCCAGGCCATGGTCGAGAAGACCGAGGAGTAGTGCACCGAGCGGTACCAGAGCCAGTCCGTCCACAGGCCGGCGAAGGTCGCGAAGCCGACCATCAGGACGGCCAGGACGCCGAGCACGACGATCAGGGCGACGACCCCGCGGGACGGCCGTCCGGCTCTCGTGCCGCTGGGCCCTGCCGCCCCCTCGCCGCGGTCCGGCATCTGGAATACCAAGGGTTGCGCACCTCGAAATGTCAGCGTTTTCTGCGGTGTCCCGGGTCGGACCCCCACAGATGCAACTTCACCACGCTTTGGCCGGTTCCCGATTCCGGCAGAGGAAGGGGGAGGATACCCACCATGTCCAACAATGCGACCGATGGAACACCGCTCGCGGCGACCCCGCTGACCCGTGCCGTGCTGGAGATCGACCAGTACGCGGCCGGTCTCGGCTGGGACCAGCCCGCACGGCTGTTCGCCCTTGTCGACACCGCCCAGCTGCGCAGCCAGGAGCCGGGGCTGGCCGACCAGCTCGGCCTCGGCGACGAGAGCGCCGCGGGCTCCCTGACCCCGATCGAGCAGGAGGAACTGCCGTCGGGCACCGCGCTCGACGAGTTCCTGGCCACCATCGCCTGGCCGGAGGTGATCGCCGGCTGCGCGCTGACCGTGGAGCGGCTGATGCTGCCGCCGTCCGCGGAGGCGGCGATCCCCGACGACCTGGACGACACCGCGCTGGCGTCCTGGGTGGCCGACCACCCGGAGCGGCAGGAGGTGCGGATGACGGTCGCGGTGCTGCGCGACGGCGGCAGGGAGTCGGCGGTGCGGCTGCGGGAGAAGGACACCGCGGCCGAGGTGCTGACCGGCGCCGACCTGGTGCCGGGCCTCGCGGCGGCGCTGACGGCGACCTTCGAGGCGTAGATCCTGCGCAATGTGCCGCGCCCGCCGCAATGTGCGAAGGGCGCGGCACATTGCCGCGCCTTTCGCGCCGGCCGGGCGCGTGCGGGGTCAGCTCTTGGTGCAGCTGGGCAGGTCGGCGGTGTCGCCGGACTTGATGTCCGTCAGCGCGGCCATGGCGTCGTCCAGGGTCTTGACCTTGACCAGGGTGAGGCCGTGCGGGACGTCCTTGGCGGCCTCGCCGCAGTTGTCCGCCGGGGTGAGGAAGTACTGCGCGCCCTTGTCGCGGGCGCCGATCGTCTTGAGGCTGATGCCGCCGATCGGCCCGACGTTGCCGCTGTCGTCTATCGTGCCGGTGCCCGCCACGAACTTGCCGCCGGTCATGTTGCCCGGTGTGAGCTTGTCCACAATGCCGAGCGCGAACATCATCCCGGCGCTGGGGCCGCCGACGTCGGCGAGCTTGATGTCGATGGCGAAGGGGAAGAGGTGCTCGACGCCGGCCTGGATGCCGACCACGGCCCGGCTCGGCCCGGTGTCGTCCGACTTCCTGGTGGTGACCGTCACCTGGTGGGTCGGCAGCCCGTCGGCCGGCTTGCCCTTGGCGTCGGCGGCGTTGACCACCGTGAAGACCACCTTCTGGCCCGGCTGGTGCTTGGTGACCAGTTTGGCGACGTCGTCGGGCTGCGTGACGGCGGTGCCGTCCACCGACTTGATCACGTCACCGGCGTGCAGCAGCCCCTGCGAGGCGCCGCCGGCGACCACGGCCCCGACGATCACCCGCGCGGGCACCGGGATCTTCAGCTCGTCCAGCGCGGCGACCTTGGCGCTGTCCTGGGACTGGGTGAACTCCTCGGCGTTCTGCTGGTCGGCCTGCTCGGCGGTCTGGCCCTTGGGGTAGAGCGTGTCGTGCTCGACGACCTTGTCGTCGTGCCGCAGCCAGCCGAAGACCGACTCGATCACGTTCATGTGGTAGTCCGCGCCGGTGACCCGGACGGTCGTCATGTTCAGGTGTCCGTCGGCGGGGTACGTCTGCCGGCCGGAGATCTGGATCACGGTGTCGCCGCCGTAGGTGCCCAGGGTGTTCACCGTGGGACCCGGTGACATCTCCGAATACGGGGTCGGCACGAGCAACGCGACGCTCAGCAGCGCTATCAGCGTCAGTGTCGATGCGAGCAGCGTCGCGGTACGGCTGGGCATGGAACGACAGTACGTGACCGGCCGGCGATTCGGCTCCCCGGGTGAGTCCGGACGAGTACGCCGCGCGGGCGGCGCGGACAGCGCCGCCACAGGCCTCACACAGGCTCGGCGTCGGTTGCGCCGCTCTCGTCCGCTTCGCCCTTGTCGAGCCGCAGCGGGGGCTGCTCACCGGGCTGCATGGCGGTGCGGAACCGCTCGTAGTGCGCGAGCGAGGCCCCGTCGGCGGTGGAGCGGGTGCGCCCGGCCCAGCGCGCCCAGGTCACCGCGACCAGGACGCCGATCAGCGGAATGAGCAACCAAGCGAGTGCTGCCACAGCGGACTCCCGACCCACACACCGGCAAAACGGACCTATGAGCAGATTAACGACCCAACGGGTCAACGCTCTGCCGGGGCACGGGGTTACGCAACCGGAATTCCCCCTGGCGGGCTCAGCAGCCCACCCACTCCTCGGTGCCGTCGTCGAAGGTCTGGTGCTTCCAGATCGGCACCTCGCCCTTGAGGTCGTCGATCAGCCGGCGGCTCGCCGCGAAGGCCTCGCCGCGGTGCGGGCAGGACACCGCCACGATCACCGCGAGGTCGCCGACCCGCAGGTCGCCCACCCGGTGCACGGCGGCGAGCGCGCGGACCGGGAAGTCCGCAGCGACCTTCTCCGCGACCCGGCGCAGCTCCTGCTCGGCCGAGGGGTGGGCCGAGTAGGACAGGCCGGTCACCACCGCGCCGGAGTGCCCGTCGTGGTCGCGTACCGTCCCGACGAAGAGCGCGGTGCCGCCGGCCGCGTCGTCGCCGACCGCCGCGAAGACCTCGTCGAGCGACAGCGGGGTGTCGCGGACGGCCAGCAGCCTGATCGGGTCGGAGTCGCCGGTGGGTGCCATGCGGACCATGCTGCCTCATCCGCCCGCGATACGGAAAGGGGCTTCCATTCCCGCGGGCAGCGGACGTTCCCACCGCGGGCGCCGGCCGCCCCCGGCGTCAGATGCCGCGCCGCTTCCTCGCCCTGCGGACCAGGGCGGCCGTGCCGACCAGGGCGACCGTGGCGCCGGCCGCGCCCAGCGTGGTGGCGTCCTTGCGGCCCAGCCGCCGCCCGGCCACCGAATTGCGGCCCGCGACCTCTTCGAGCAGCTCCGCGAGCACCTCCTCGTTGCTCCACTTCGGGCGCCAGCCCGCCTCGTGCAGCCGACTGCCGCTGACCACCCACGGGTGCATCGTGTACGCGAGGTCGCCCGCGGGCGACGGGGTCAGGCCGAGCCGGTGCAGCCGGGAGGCGGCGCCGAAGGCGATGGCCGGCGGCAGCTCCATGCGCCGGATGCCGCTCAGCTCCTCGACCTCCTCCTGCTCCAGCCACCCGTCGCAGCCGACCGCCATCTCGCCGTCGACCTTCTCCAGCACGGCATATTCCAGCGCGGAGACCAGGTCCTCGACGTGGCAGAACTGCCAGCAGGGCCGGCTGCCCGCGACCACCAGCAGCCGCGGCGACTCGAAGTAGCGCGTCAGCGCGGTGTCGGTGCCGCCGACCAGCACAGCCGGTCGCAGCGTCGTCACGTTGAGCCCGGGGTGGGCGCGCGGCGCCCGCCGCCCGAGCCGCTCGATCTCCAGCAGGTCGTCGACGAAGCTGGCCTCCGAGGTGGCGCGCAGCGGCGCGTCCTCCGCCAGCGGCACGTCGTTGTCGGCCTGGGCGCCGTAGACCATCGCGGAGGTGCAGAGCACCACCCGGTGCACCCCGGCCGCCGCGGCGGCCGTCAGCACCGTCTGGGTGCCGCGCACGTTGAAGGCGGACCTGGCCTTGGCGTCGGACTCCAGGTCCAGGTCCACCGCAAGGTGCACCACGACGTCGGCGCCGCGCAGTTTCTCGGCGATCGCGGGGTCGCGGACGTCGAGCACCCGCCAGGTCGCCCCGGGCACGTCCCCGCGCCGCTCGTCGATCGCCACGACCTTCTTGACCTGGTCGGACTCGACCAGGCGGGAGGCCAGCGCGAGGCCGACGCCGGAGGCGGCACCGGTGATCGCGACCACCGGCCCCGCGGCGCTCCTGGCGGCGCTCCGCTCTGGGCGAACGTGTGCTTCTGGGGAACTCACCGGGTGTCTCCCACGGTTGTCTCAGTTGCGTACTCAGCTGTGCCTGCTACGGCGTACGCAGCCATCCTGCCGGACAGGTGTCTAGGCTTGGAGGTACAGCCCATCACACCCGGCCCACCACGACGGCCCACCACGACACAGATCCGAGGAATCCCGTGAGCGACACTCCATTCGGATTCGGCGTCCCTCCCGAGGAGCCGGAGGACGGCGACGAAGGCAAGCAGCGCAAGGGCGGCAGTGGGGGCGGTCAGCCGGCGAACCCCTTCGGTTTCGGCGGCGGCAACCCGTTCGGCGCAGGCGGCGACAACAACCCGTTCGCGGCGATGTTCGGCTCGCTCGGTCCCAACGACCTGGGCGCCGCCTTCCAGCAGCTCGGCCAGATGCTCTCCTACGACGGCGGTCCCGTGAACTGGGACATGGCCAAGGACATCGCCCGGCAGACCGTCGCCCAGGGCACAGCGGACGGCGTCAAGGACGCCTCCGTGGGCCGCGCCGACCGCGCCTGGATCGAGGAGGCCGTCCGCCTGGCCGACCTGTGGCTGGACGGCGTCACCTCGCTGCCCTCCGGCTCGGGCGCCGCGGTGGCCTGGAGCCGCGCCGAATGGGTCGAGGCGACCCTGCCGGTGTGGAAGGAACTGGTCGACCCGGTCGCCGAGCGGGTGGCCGGCGCCATGGGCGACGTACTGCCCGAGGAGATGCAGGCCATGACCGGCCCGCTGCTCGGCATGATGCGCTCGATGGGCGGGGCGATGTTCGGCTCGCAGATCGGGCAGGCGCTGGGCACCCTGGCCGGCGAGGTGGTCGGCTCCACCGACGTCGGCCTGCCGCTCGGCCCCGCGGGCAAGGCGGCGCTGCTGCCGGCGAACGTGGAGGCGTTCGGCGCGGGCCTGGGCGTGCCGCAGGAGGAGGTGCGGCTGTACCTCGCCCTGCGCGAGGCCGCCCACCAGCGGCTCTTCGCCCATGTGCCGTGGCTGCGGGCGCATCTGTTCGGCGCGGTCGAGGGTTACGCGCGGGGCATCAAGGTGGACACCGCCCGGTTGGAGGAGGCGGTGGGCCAGCTCGACCCGACGCAGCCCGAGCAGCTGCAGGAGGCCCTGCAGCAGGGCATGTTCCAGCCCGAGGACACCCCGGAGCAGAAGGCCGCGCTGGCCCGCCTGGAGACCGCCCTCGCGCTGGTCGAGGGCTGGGTGGACGCGGTCGTGCACGCCGCCGCGGCCCCGCATCTGCCGTCCGCGGGCGCGCTGCGCGAGACGCTGCGCCGCCGCAGGGCGACCGGCGGCCCGGCCGAGCAGACCTTCGCCACCCTGATCGGCCTGGAGCTGCGGCCCAGGCGGCTGCGGGACGCCGCCCGGCTGTGGGCGTCGCTGACCGACGCGCACGGAGTCGACGGGCGCGACGGCCTGTGGGCGCACCCCGACATGCTGCCGACCGCCGACGACCTCGACGACCCCGACGGCTTCGTGCACCGCGACTCCCCCGACTTCGACTTCTCCGAGCTGGACCGGATGCTCGGCGAGGCCGCGCAGGAGTCCGGCCCGGGTGCGAAGGACAAGGACGCGGACACCGACGCGGGTACGGACGCGAGCGCCGGTTCCGCCGGCCCCGAGGGCAAGCCCGGCAAGGGCGAGGACGACGCGGACGGCGGCGAGGGCGGCCGGTGAACGCACTGCATCATGACGCGGTGGGCGTTCTCGACACCTGGCAGGCGCCCGACGCCGGCCAGGACGCCCTTCGAGAGGAGTACCTGGCGTATCTGGCGGCGCACCCCGACGGGATGTGGAAGCCGTGCGCCACGGGGCACATCACGGCCGGCGCCCTGGTGATCGACCCGCCGCGGGAGCGCGTGCTGCTGACGCTGCACGCCAAGCTGAAGATGTGGCTGCAGATGGGCGGGCACTGCGAGCCCGAGGACACCACGGTGGCCGGGACCGCGCTGCGCGAGGGCGTGGAGGAGTCCGGCATCGAGGGGCTGCGGCTGCTGGTGCCGCACCCGGTGCAGCTCGACCGCCACCTGACGCCCTGCGCCTGGCATCTGGACGTGCAGTATGCGGCGGTCGCGCCGGAGGGCGCCGCCCCGGTGATCAGCGACGAGTCGCTGGACCTGCGGTGGTTCGGCTACGACGAGGCCGCCGAGAAGGCCGACGGCTCGGTGCGCTCGCTGCTGGCCAGGACGCGCGCGCTGCTGTGACGTCACCCCGGCCGGGACCCGCGCACAGCAGCACGCGGGTACCGGCCGGCGCACCTGTCAGTTCGACCAGATGTTGCCCGGGTTCTGCGCCTGCGCGCCCTGCGGGCCGACGCCGTACTGAGCGCGCAGGCCGCCGCCCAGCGGCATGTTCTGCGGCGGCATCAGCTCGCTGGGCTGCACCAGGACGTAGCCCTGGCCGACGAAGTTCAGCTCCCAGCCCTCGCCGGTGTTGCCGCGGCGGCGGAAGACCGAGCTGCTGCTGGTCTGCGCCTGCATCTGCACCCGCAGGCTGCTCGACCAGGCCACCACGGCGTCCGCGTCGCAGGAGACGTACTTGTCCGGGGTGACCGGCATCAGCAGCGGCTTGCCCGAGGTCATCAGGGCGACCTTGCCGCTGCCCGAGATGTTCAGGTTGTACTGCCCGGTGCCGGACAGGCCGAACTGGCTGTCGACCGCGATGACGTCCCAGTGCAGCCCGGAGTCCAGTGCCAGCACGTAGGCGCTGTCCACGGTCAGCCCGTCGTGGTCGACGTCGAGGATGTGGATCTGCTGGGCGAGGTTGGCCAGGTAGACCGTGCCCTGGCCCGAGCAGCGCATCAGGTCCAGGCCCTCGCCGGTGCGGTAGCGCGCCCCGCGCTGCTGGTGCGACTGGTACTCGCCGTCGAACTCGATCATGCCCTGGTAGGCGACCATCGACCCCTTGCGGGCCAGGCAGTCGGGACCCGTGCTGCCGTCGAGGCGGACCCGGAGCAGGTAGGAGTTCTGCAGGCTGTAGTGGTCCTGGTTCTGGACCTCGGTGAACGCGAAAAGCGGACTCTGCATGATGTGTCGCTCCCCCTCAGCCCCGCGCCCGCAGGCGGTCGGTGCTGTCCTCGCTCGGCTGTACGACCACGAAGCCCTGCCCGGAGAAGGCGATCTGGAAGGCCTCCCCGCTGCCGCGCCCGATCAGCGACGACGCCTTGAAACTCCGCTTGGCCTTCATCTTCAGTCCCGACGACCAGGCCACCAGCGCGTCGGGGTCCACATACGTCTCGTCGGCGCCGCTGCCGCAGTCCACCACGATCGGCGTGCCGCGGGAGGTGACGGCCACCCAGCCGCTGCCGGACACGCCCACGTTGAACAGGCCCTGCCCGGCGAACTTGGCCAGGCCCTTGACCCGCTCGACGCCCCAGGTCAGATGGGCGTCGAAGGCCAGCAGGTTGGTGCCGTTGACCGACACCGACTCGTTGTTCAGGTTCAGGCACACCACGTCGGCGCCGTAGTCCGCGAGGTAGAGCAGGCCGTCGCCGCTGCACTTCATCAGCGGCGTGCCCTCACCGGTCAGCCAGGCCGAGGCCATCTGCCGTACGGCGGGCGGGTTCGGCTCGTACTGCACGAAGCCCTCGTAGGCGACCATGGAGCCGGTGCGTGCGAAGAGGTCCTGGCCGGTCACCATGGCGACCTTGAGCATCGAGGAGCCGTGGCTCTCCATCCGGGCGGCGACCGGGGTCGGTGCGTAGCCCGCGATCATCTGCTGGTCCATGGCGGGTCACACCTCGTAGGGCTGGACGACGATGAAATTGCCGGGAGCGCCGCGGAACTGGAGGTTCACGGTCTCGCCGCTGTGGCCGGGGTAGGCGGTCCTGCGCAGCCGCACCTGGCTGGAGACGATCACCTGGGCGGCGGACGACCACGCGACGATCGCGTTGCTGTCCGCGTAGGTGGTCGGGGTGACGGGCAGCACGACCGGGGTGCCGTGGGTCTTCACGATCACCGTGCCGGTGCCCTGGAACTGCATGGTGAACAGCGCCCCGCCGGGGATGCCGTGGCCCTCGATCCTGCGCACCTCGTGCTGCAGGCTCTCGTCGAAGGCCAGGACGTTCTCCGCGGACACGCAGATGGCGTCGCCCTGCAGTTCGATCGGGTGCAGGTACGCGGCGTTCTCGGCGAAGAAGACCTGGCCGTTGCCGGTGCAGCGCATCAGCTGCATCTCCTGGCCGGTCATGTTGCCGACGATCCGGCCGGTGAACCCCGCGCCCTTGTAGCCGAAGTCGACCTTGCCCTGGTAGAGCACCATGCTGCCCTGCCGGGCGAGTACCGGCTGGCCGCCGGCCTGGCTGAGGTCGGCGCGGATCATCTTGGGATTCTGCTGCGTCCAGCGCTGGCCTGTGGGCAGCTCGCGGTACTTCTGCATGGCCACCGACATGCCCGCGGCCTGGGCCTGCGGGGCTCCGTACCCGGCGCCGGGCTGCTGGCCGAACGCGGGCTGCGCCCCGTATCCGGGCGGCGGCTGCTGGCCGAAGGGCGGCTGGGCGTATCCGGGCGGCCCGGGCGGGGTCGGCTGGCCGGGGATCCCCGGGGTCGGCCCCGGCGGCGGGACCTGCCCGAACGGCGGCGGGGCGGGCTGTCCCGGCGCGGGCGCGAGCGGCGCGGCCAGGGTGGGCGCCTGGTGCATCGGCGTGCCGAAGGCCGGCGCGGGAGCGGGGGCCGGCGCGGGAGCGGGGGCCGGCGCCGGGGCTGCCGGAGGTGCGCCGAAGGACGGGGCCGGTGCGGGCG
>NZ_CAJSLV010000065.1 GCF_907177275.1 Actinacidiphila cocklensis | reverse complement strand
GCCTGCGGGCGCCGCTCCCCTGCCGGGCGCCCCCGGGCCTCTCCCGGCCCGGGGCGCCTCTCCCCCGGGCGCGGCCGCCTCTCCGGCGGGCGCTGCGGACGCCCATGCGGCGGGCGGGGGGCGCTCACCGGGCGCCCAGGTGGGTTGCGGGGACGATGCGTCTTTCCCGCCGTTCGGGCTGGGCGCGCATCCCCCGCCGGGGGAAAGGCGACCGCCCACGGCAAGGGGCAGTCACATGGTCGGGCCAGCGTGGCATCGCGGTTTCACCTGCCGGGAGGGGTGGTCGTCGGGGTGGTCGGAGGCGGCCCCGCCATCGTGGAGGCGGGCGGGGGCGTGCCCGGGGAGGGAGACGGGGTCGGCGTCGCGGGCTTGCTCGCCGGCGGACGCGGTGGGGCGGTCGCCCGCTGGGGCGTACCGCGGACCGACCCGTCGGGGTCGAGGAAGGCCGGGTTGCCGCCCGGCACCATCCCCAGCTCCCGGGCCTTGCGCTCCAGCGTCCCCGGCGCCCCGTACTGGTCGACCTCCTGCTGCAGCTGCTGCTGCTCGTCCGTGTACCCCGTGGTCTCCTTCTCCAGCTTGTTCAGCTGGAAGGAGTCCTGGTTGACCGCGGCATTGAGCAGCAGGAGCGAGATCAGGCCACCGGCGAGCAGTGTCACGACAAGGATGACGAACGGCGTACGGGCCGCGGTTGCACCCCGGCCGCGGACCGGGCTCACCTGGTCGCCTCGCGGATCCGCTCGGCCCCGCGCAACCGGGCCGGCGCGGCCCGCCGGTTCTCGGCCACTTCCTCCTCGGTGGGCAGCTCCGCCCCGCGCGTCAGCAGCCGCAGCCGCGGCTGGTACTGCTCGGGCACCACCGGCAGCCCGGGCGGTGCGGTGTTGGCGGCGCCGGCCGCGAAGACCTGCTTGACCAGCCGGTCTTCCAGCGAGTGGTAGGCGAGCACCGCGATCCTGCCGCCGACGGCGAGCGCCGCGACCGCGGCCGGGATCGCCCGCTCCAGCACCGACAGCTCCCCGTTGACCTCGATCCGCAGCGCCTGGAAGGTGCGCTTGGCGGGGTTGCCGCCGGTGCGCTTGGCGGCCTGCGGCAGCGCGTCCCTGATCAGTTCGACCAGCCTCGCGCTGTTGCGGAAGGGCTCGGCGTCCCGCTCCCGCACCACCGCGTCGACGATCTTGCGGGCGAACTTCTCCTCGCCGTAGGTGCGCAGGATGCGGACCAGCTCGCCGGGCGGGTAGGTGTTGAGCACCTCGGCCGCGCTGATCCCGGTGGTCTGGTCCATCCGCATGTCCAGCGGGGCGTCCTGCGCGTACGCGAAGCCGCGGTCGGCCTCGTCGAGCTGCATGGACGACACGCCGAGGTCGAAGAGCACGCCCTGGACACGCGGCACGGACAGCGAGGCGAGCACGTCGGGCAGTTCGTCGTAGACCGCGTGCACCAGCGTGGCGCGGTCACCGAAGGGGGCCAGCCGCCGGCCGGAGAGCTTGAGCGCCTCCGGGTCGCGGTCCAGCGCGATCAGCCGGGCGGCGGGGAAGGTGCCCAGCAGCGCCTCGCTGTGCCCGCCGAGGCCGAGCGTGGCGTCCACGACCACGGCGCCGGGCTCGGCCAGCGCGGGCGCCAGCAGGTCGAGGCAGCGCCGCAGCATCACCGGGACGTGCCGCGGCTCCGGTGGCTGCGGGGAGGTGTCGCTCATGGGGCCGGCCCTTCTCGGACGGTGCTGGCGCAGGCCTGTCCTGGGATGGCGGCCGGCGGTGTGGACGTAGAACCTGGTCCCCGCCCGCTCGGCAGAAACGTTCCCCTGGCACCGGGGAAGTGGTGCCAGCGGAACGAGGAGCGGGAGGAGGCCGAGCCGTACGTCCGCGCGGGTGGTTCTCGGGAGGTGCGCGCGGGTGCGGGGCCGCGCTCACAGTAATCCGGGCGGAACCTCCTGTGACAGGGCCGAAAAAGTGTCCTCCTGCGCCGCCAGGTAATCGGCCCAGGCGGTCGACGACCAGATCTCCACCCGGGTGTTGGCACCGATCACGGCGCAGTCGCGTTCCAGTCCCGCGTACTCCCGCAGCGACTGCGGCACGGTGACGCGGCCCTGCTTGTCGGGGACCTCGTCGTGCGCCCCGGCGAACAGCACCCGCAGATAGTCACGGGCGGACTTCGAGGTCAGCGGGGCCGCGGACAGCTGCTGCGTGGCCGCCTTGAAGCCCTCGACGGGCCATACGCACAGGCATCGCTCCTGCCCGCGGGTGATCACCAGTCCGTCGGCCAGCGGCTCGCGGAAGCGGGCGGGCAGCACCAGGCGGTGCTTGTCGTCGAGCCGCGGCGTGTATGTCCCGAGGAACATCGCACCTCCCGCAGACGCCGCTTTCCACGCACCACTTCGCGCCACTTTACTCCACCATGCCCCACGGTCAACGTTGGCCCGATGCGGGCGCGTCACCCTGCCGGGCGACCTGGCTACGGCCGTCGGCGACTCCTGTGGGTTACGTCACACCCCTCGGGATTGACCGCTTATCCCGCTGTTTCGCCGGAACTCACAACAGGTGACGGCCCGGTCCGGGCCTTACCGTCGGAGTCATGTCGATACCTGCCGCAGACGGCCCCGCCGCGACCTCTGCCCCCACCGCCGGCGCGTCGATCACCGACCGGCTGGTCGAGGCCAACGCACGGTACGCCGCCGCGTTCCACGACCCGGGCATGGACGCCAGGCCGGTCCTCCAGGTCGCCGTCGTGGCCTGCATGGACGCCCGTATCGACCTGCACAGGGCGCTCGGCCTGGAGCTCGGCGACTGCCACACCATCCGCAACGCCGGCGGTGTGGTCACCGACGACACCATCCGCTCGCTGGCCATCAGCCAGCGCGCCCTCGGCACCCGGTCGGTCGTACTGATCCACCACACCGGCTGCGGCATGCAGAGCATCACCGAGGACTTCCGCACCGAACTGGAGGCCGAGGTCGGTCAGCGGCCGACCTGGGCGGTGGAGTCCTTCACCGACATCGACCAGGACGTCAGGCAGTCCATGGCCAGGGTCAGGACCTCGCCTTTCCTCGCCCACACCGACGACGTCAGAGGCTTCGTCTTCGACGTCCACACCGGCTCGCTGCGCGAAATCACGAACAAGTAACGGCAGGCGAGTGACGGGGAGTGCCGCGTAAGGGAAGAATGCACAGTGCGGCACCGCCTCGCTCGCAGCGGGCGGCACGCAATTCGGGGAGGGCCGGTCCAGGGATGACCGAGTCCCGCGGAACATGGCCTAGGAGTACCGGGTGACGACCTTTGATGCACGCGCAAGCCTGAGCGATCTGACCACGACCGCGGACCGGGTACGGCGCAGTGTGGAGAACGTGATCGAGGGCAAGCCCGAGGTCGTACGTGTCGCGCTGACCGTCCTGCTGGCGGAGGGGCACCTGCTGATCGAGGACGTGCCCGGCGTCGGCAAGACGATGCTGTCCAAGGCGCTGGCCCGTTCGATCGACTGCACGGTGCGGCGTATCCAGTTCACCCCCGACCTGCTGCCGTCCGACATCACCGGCGTGAGCGTCTTCGACCAGCAGCAGCGGGACTTCGAGTTCAAGCCGGGCGCGATCTTCGCCCAGATCGTGGTGGGCGACGAGATCAACCGCGCCTCGCCCAAGACGCAGTCGGCACTGCTGGAGTCGATGGAGGAGCGCCAGGTCACCGTCGACGGCACCACCTACGAACTGCCCAGCCCCTTCATGGTGATCGCCACCCAGAACCCGGTGGAGATGGAGGGCACCTACCCGCTGCCCGAGGCGCAGCGCGACCGCTTCACCGCCCGGGTCTCCATCGGCTACCCCAGCCCGGACGCCGAGCTGAAGATGCTGGACGTGCACGGCGGGGTCTCGCCGCTCGACGACCTGCAGCCGGTCGCACACGCCCACGACATCGTCAAGCTCATCGAGGCGGTCCGCCAGGTGCACGTCGCCGACCCGGTGCGGCGCTACGCGGTGACCCTGGTCGGCGCCACCCGCGACCACCCCGACCTGCGGCTCGGCGCCTCGCCGCGCGCCACGCTGCACCTGATCAGGGCGGCCAGGGCCTCCGCCGCGCTGGACGGCCGGGACTTCGTCCTGCCCGACGACGTGCAGGCGCTGGCCTCCGCCGTCCTGGCGCACCGGCTGCTGCCCACCGCCCAGGCCCAGCTCAACCGGCGCACGCCGGAGCAGGTGGTCGCCGAGATCCTGCAGCGCGTCCCCGTCCCCGACCCGTCCGCGGGCCGCCAGCCGGGCATGCCGGGCGCCCGGGGGCTGTGATGGCCACCCCCGCCGTCCCTCCGCCGCCCCCGCAACCCCCGCAGCAGTCCCCGCAGCCGCCGCGGGCCGGCGACCCGGGCGACGGCGACGGCGACCCGCGCCCGGGCGCCGGCGGCTTCCGTACCGCGCTGGGCGGGCTCACCACCCGCGGCCGGTCCTTCGTGGCGGCCGGTGTCGCCGCGGCGATATGCGCCTACGTCCTCGGGCAGCCCGACCTGCTGCGGGTCGGCCTGCTGCTGGCGATCCTGCCGCTGGTGTGCGTCGCGGTGCTCTACCGCACCCGCTACCGCGTCGCGGGCAGCCGGCGGCTGTCGCCCTCCCGGGTGCCCGCGATGTCGGAGGCCCGGGTGCACCTGCGGGTCGACAACGTCTCGCGCATCCCCACCGGCCTGCTGATGCTCCAGGACCGGGTGCCGTACGTCCTCGGGCCGCGCCCGCGCTTCGTGCTGGACCGGGTCGAGCCCGGCGGGCACCGCGAGGTGTCCTACCGGGTGCGCTCCGACCTGCGCGGGCGCTACCCCCTCGGGCCGCTGCAACTGCGGCTCACCGACCCGTTCGGGATGTGCGAGCTGACCCGCTCCTTCAGCACCTTCGACACCCTCACCGTCGTCCCGCGGGTCGAGCCGCTGCCGCCGGTGCGGCTGGCGGGCGAGGCCAACGGCTACGGCGAGAGCCGCACCAGGGCGCTGGCCTTCGCCGGCGAGGACGACGTCATCCCGCGCGGCTACCGGCACGGCGACGACCTGCGCCGGGTGCACTGGCGCTCCACGGCCAAGTACGGCGAGCTGATGGTGCGCCGCGAGGAGCAGCCGCACCGGGCGCGCTGCACGGTGCTGCTCGACACCCGCGCCTGGGCCTACTTCGGCTCGGGTCCCGACTCGGCCTTCGAATGGGCGGTGTCCGGCGCCGCCTCGGTGTCCACCCACATGCTGGAGCGCGGCTACGCGGTCCGGCTGCTGACCGACACCGGCAGCAGTGTGCCGGGTCCCGAGGGCAGCGGCGGCTTCGGCGGCGACTCCTCCGACATGGCCGGCGTCCTGCTCGACACCCTCGCGGTGGTCGCCCACTCGGACGGCGAGTCGCTGGCGCCCGCGTACGAGGCGCTGCGGTCGGCGACCGAGGGGCTGATCGTGGCCTTCTTCGGCGACCTGGACGAGGAGCAGGCGGCGAGCGTCGCCCGGATAAGGCAGCGGGCGGGCGGCGCCGTCGCGTTCGTCCTGGACAGCGACGACTGGGTCGCCAAGGACGCGAGCGGCCGGCTGGTGCCGGCCGGCGACGCGGACGCCGTACCGTCCGACGAGGACGGGGACGGCACCCGGCGCGCGGTACGGATGCTGCGCGAGGCGGGCTGGACGGTGGTCGAGGTCGCCGCCGGCGACACGCTGCCGGAACTGTGGCAGCAGGCGGACCGTTACCGCACCCGGGAGGAGTCCCAGGACTCGTCCCAGGGGCGGCACGGAGCGGGGGCGACGACATGAGCGGACGTGCACGGCTGACGGTCTTCGCGGCCCTGGCCTCCCTGATGGCCGCGGCCGCGCTGCTGCCGCTGGCCAGCCCGCGCGGCTGGTACGTCAAGGCGCTGCTGTGCGTGGTCCTGCAGGCCGGGGTGGGCGCGGCAGCCCGCCGGGTGCCGCTGGCCAGGCCGCTGACGATCCTCGCCCAGCTGCTGGTCTCGCTGCTGGTGCTGACCGCGATGTTCACCCCGCACCAGGCGGTCGCCGGCGTGCTGCCGGGTCCGCAGGCCCTGCGCCAGCTCGGGCAGCTGGTCCAGGACGGCATGACCGACGTCACCAACTTCGCCATCCCGGCACCGGTCACCCCCGGCATCAGGTTCCTGCTGGTCGGCGGGGTGCTGCTGATCGCGCTCGCGGTCGACGCCATAGCGGTGACGTACAACAGCGCGGCGCCGGCGGGCCTGCCGCTGCTCGCGCTCTACGCGGTCGCCGCGGGCCTCGAAGAGGGCGGCAGCCAGTGGGTGTACTTCCTGATCGCCGCCGCCGGCTACCTGCTGCTGCTGCTCGCCGAGGGCCGCGACCGGCTCTCCCGCTGGGGCCGGGTCTTCGGCGGTGCGCCGCGGCAGGGCAGCTGGGCGGGTCCGGCCGGCGCGGCGGGCGGCGGGGCGCCGCTGGCCCCGGTGCGCACCGGGCGCCGGATCGGGGCGATGGCGCTGGGCATCGCCCTGGTGCTGCCCGCGGTCCTGCCGTCGCTGAGCGGCGGCCTGCTGGACTCCACGGGCGGCAGCAGCGGTAACGGCCTGGGCGGCGGCGTGGGCAACGCCACGTCGGTACGCCCCGAGGTCGCGCTCCAGGACTACCTGAACCAGCCCGAGAACCGCGAGGTGATGACCTACAAGACCAGCTCCCCGGACGCGAGCGGGATGTACCTGCGGATCGTCTCTCTCGACCGGTTCGACGGCACGCAGTGGTCGGCCTCCAACGACGACAAGGTGGACATCCCCGATCCGCTGCCGACGCCGCAGGGCCAGGCGGCGGACGTGAAGTACACCGAGGTCGACACCTCGGTCGCGGTGGACCGCGACTACGCGCAGGGCTGGCTGCCGATGCCGTACCCGGCGCTCAGCGTGCAGGCCGACGGGGACTGGCGCTACCAGCCCGAGGGCCGGATGGTCATCGGCGACCACGGGCAGACCACCGCGGGCCTGCAGTACCAGGTCAGCAGCATGCTGCTCGACCCGACCGCCGCGCAGCTCGCTGCGGCACCGCCGGCCACCGGGAGGATCGCCGAGGAGTACGAGAAGGTCCCCGGCTCACTGCCCGCGGTCGTGGCGGACACCGCCCGCCAGGTGACGGCGTCGGCGACCACCGACTACCAGCGGGCGCTCGACCTCCAGCGGTACTTCACCTCCGGGCAGTTCGTCTACGACACCGAGGCGAAGTCCGGTACGGGCGTGGACGCCATCGCCCGCTTCCTGCAGACGAAGCGGGGCTTCTGCGTGCACTTCGCCTTCACCATGGCGACGATGGCCCGCACCCTGCACATCCCCGCGCGGGTCGCGGTCGGCTTCACCCCCGGCTCGCTGACCAGCAGCGGTGCGATGTCGGTCGGCCTGAAGGACGCCCACGCCTGGCCCGAGCTGTACTTCGAGGGCATCGGCTGGACCCGTTTCGAGCCGACGCCCTACCGGGGCACCGCCCCCTCCTACACGCTGTCGACCAGCCCGACGGGCGGCGGCGACACCCCCGACCCGACGCAGCACGGCCCCGGCGCCACGTCCCGGCCGACTCCTACGGCCTCCTCCCAGTGCGCCGAGCAGCACAACCTCGGCCCTGCCGGGTGCGCCTCCGCGGCCGCGGGGGGCAGCGGCGGCTCGGGCGGCTCCGGCTTCGACGGGCTGCGGCTCGCGGGGATCGCGCTGATCGCCCTGCTGGTGCTGCTGGTACCCACGCTGCCGCTGCTGTGGCGAACCCGGGTGCGGGCGGCACGGCTCGGCGGGGGCAGACAGAAGGGCGGCGGGCTCGGGCTGTCCCCGGGACACGAGGAAGTCGGCACCGGGTCGAGACACGACGCCACATCGGACGAGTCCGAGGCATCGCGGCAGGGAGTGGCCCGGCCGGGCCAGGAGGGCCGGCTCAACGGACGCGTGCTGTCCGCGTGGCGGGAGGTCCTCGACACCGGGTGGGACTACGGCATCACACCGGACGAGTCCGAGACGCCGCGGCGGGCGATGGCCCGGCTGATCGACGAGGGCGGGCTCAGCGGGTCCGCTGCCGAGGGAGCGACCTCGCTGGCCACAGCGGTGGAGCGGACGCTCTACGCGCCCAGGCCGCAGGCCGCCACCGGCCTGGCGGCGGACGTCCACGCCGTCCGCGCGGGCCTGCACGCCTCCGCGTCGCGCGGCGCCCGGTTCCGGGCGCGCTTCTTCCCGCGCTCGTTCGCGCGCGTGCTGTGGCAGGTCTCGGCGACCACGTCTGCGGCCTCCGAGCGCGTCGGCCGCGCCTTCGACCGCCTCGCAGCCCCCGTCCGCCGACGCCTGACCCGCGCCACCTAGGGTCTGTCGTTTGGATCTCCGCGGCGTCGCGGTGTTCGGCACGCGCATCTGCCGCGTTGTCGTCGGTCGACGACTCCCCCTGGCCTGGCGGCCGGGAGGTGCCCCCACCGCGTCGCCTCCCTCCTCCGCCTTGCAGCTGCACGCACCGAACACCGCTCCTTGCCCCACGGAGATCCAAACGACAGACCCTAGCCCCGGCGGGAGGGCACCTCTCCCCAGGAGGGGTGCCCTCGCGCCGGGCCGCGGGTTCCCCCCTCCGCGGAAGGGGGCAACCCCTCAGGGGCGCGTGGGGGTACCGCCCAGGCGCAGCTCTGGGGGATGGTCGCGCAGTTCCCCCGCCCCCGGGGCCACCCGCACGCGCCGCAGTCGGCCATGCCGGGCCGTGAGGCAAACGGACGAACCCCCGCGCCCGGGGGGGCACAGGGGTCCAGGGGTCCAGGGGTCCAGGGGTCCAGGGAACCCGGGAGACGGGAACGGGAGGAGAGCGGCTACTGCCCCTGCTCGTCGCGGCGGCGCTGCCACCGCTCTTCGATACGGTCCATGACCTTGCCCTTGCGCGGCTGGTGCTGGCGGCGAGCCAATCGCCCCTGCCGGCCAGGAGGCACCGCCTCCGCCGGCTTCGCGGCCTTGCGCCACCCCGTGACGGCAAGCACCGCGCAGGCGAGCATGACGAGGAAGCCTGCCACGCCGACCCACGTCAGCTTGGCGATCATGCCGCCCATGAGCAGCGCGACACCGACCAGAAACCCTGCGACCGCCTGGTAGAGCCGACGCCGTGTGAACGTGCGCAGCCCGGTTCCCTCGAGCGCCGACGCGAACTTGGGATCTTCGGCGTACAGCGCTCGCTCCATCTGCTCGAGCATGCGCTGCTCGTGCTCCGAGAGCGGCACGGAGACCTCCTACTCGTCGGTCGCGGAGGCGACCGGTCCGACCCTTTCAGGATAGGCAGGGAATCGTCCCCGTGAAACCCACCCCAATGCGCCAACCCGACGGGTGCTTCATTCCCCGTCCGCTGTCGCGTCATGCCAGCATACGGTCAGGAATGGCGCGACGGGCGGGGCTGTGACCCACTCCCCGCGAGCGGCCCCGTACGTGGGGGCCGCAGGGGGGCCGTCCGGGTGCCGTGAGGGGCGCCCGGGGGCACCGCCCGGCGGCCCCTCAGTCCCGCTCGGCGAGCACGTGCAGCTGCGTCGCGACGGCGTGGAAGCCCGGGTCCTCCGCGGCCGCCAGCTCCAGCCGCAGCAACGCCTCCAGCGCGCCCGGCTCGGTGTCGACCAGCACCCCGGGCACCAGGTCGGCGAAGACCCGCACCCCGTGCACGGACGCGGCCCGCAGCCCTGCCTCCTCGACCAGCCGGGTCAGCTCCTCCGCGGTGAAGCGGCGGGGCAGGGAGTCCCCGGCTCCCCATCGCCCGTCCGGGTCGCCCAGCGCGTGCTGGGCCTCCGCGAAGTGCCCGGCGAGCGCCCTGGCCAGGACGGCGCCGCCGCGGCCCGCGGCGAGCAGGCTGAGGGCGCCGGCCGGGCGCAGTGCCCCGGCCACGTGGCGCACGCCCTCGGCCGGGTCGTCGACGTATTCGAGCACCCCGTGGCAGAGCACCATGTCGTACGAGCCGGGGGTGATCACATCCAGCAGGCCCTGCGCGTCGCCCTGCACTCCGCTGACCCGCTCGGTGACGCCGGCCTCCGCGGCCCGCCGCTCCAGGGCGAACAACGCGTCGGGGCTGGGGTCCACCACGGTGACCCGGTGGCCGAGCCGCGCGACGGGCACCGCGAAGTTGCCGGTGCCGCCGCCGGTGTCCAGCACGTCGAGTACCGCGGTGTCGGCCGCCTTCACCCGCCGTTCCAGCGCGTCGCGCAGTACCTCCCAGACCACAGCGGTGCGCAGGCTGGCTCGGGGGCGCATCGGGTCCACCCCTCCTTGACGGGACATGGCGGACGGCTCCTCGCAGCTGCGGGTGACTGGTGCGGCTCCAACTCTAGGGCCTGTCGTGCGGATCTCCGTGGGGGAGGGAACGGTGTCCGGTGCGTGCGGCCGCACCGCGGAGGAAGGCGCCGACAAGGAGCACCGTCGCGCCGGTCACTCGGCCTTCGGGGCCGGTATCAGCGGCGGGGCACCGTCGAGGGCGGGGCGGAGCAGCAGCATGCGCTCCACCAGGCGCAGGAACAGGGTGACGGCACGGACCAGGTCGTCGGCCTCCCGCGGCCCGGCCGCGGTGGCGATGCCGGCCTCCGCCCTGGCCCTGCGCTCGGCGCCGGCGGCGAACAGCGCGCTCCACTCGGACAGCTCAGGCGCGATCTCGGGCAGCACCTCCCACACGCTGCGTATCCTGCGCCGCCGCCGCGGGGTGTCCTCGGGCCTGCCCCTGGCGGCGAGCACCGCGGCGGCGGTGCGCAGGGCGGCGAGATGGGCGGTGGCGTACCGCTCGTGCGGTGCGTCGAGCCCGGCGGCCTCGGTGAGTCCGAGGTGCGCCTGGGTGAGCAGGTCGAGGGCGGCGGGTGACGCGGTGGCGCGGCGCAGCACAGGGTGGACGTCGCTGACCGGAATTGCCATGGCGAGCCTCACTTTCTCCGTACGTGTGTCCGTACGCCCCATACTGGGGCCGACCACTGACAATCGGCGCTGACCTGCGAATACCACCTCTTCCTCGAAGATCGGGTCACCTCGCCCCGCCGCGTGCGGGCAGAATCGGTGCCATGAGCACCGCACGACGCCAGGCCACCCGCCGCAAGCTCTACGCGGCGGCCGTCACCCTCATCGCCGAGCAGGGCTTCTCCGCCACCACCGTCGACGAGATCGCCGAGCGGGCCGGGGTCGCCAAAGGCACCGTCTACTACAACTTCGCCAGCAAGAACGACCTGTTCGAGGAGCTGCTGCGGGACGGTGTGGGCCGGCTGCGGGACGCGCTGCGGCAGGCCGCCACGAACGCCAGGGCGCGCGGCGGCAGCGGGGTCGACGCGCTGGACGCGATGATCCACGCGGGTCTCGGCTTCATCGTCCGCTACCCCTCCTTCACGCAGCTCTACGTGGCCGAGTTGTGGCGGACCAACAGGGCCTGGCAGGACACCTTGATGCTGGTGCGGCGGCAGGCGGTGTCGGTGGTCGAGGAGGTGCTGAGCGCGGCGGTGGCGGCGGGCGAGCTGAGCGAGGACATCGATGTCCAGCTGACCGCGTCCGCCCTCTTCGGCATGGTGCTGGTGGCAGCCCTCGACTGGCAGGCGTTCCAGCCGGAACGCAGCATCGACGACGTGCACACGACACTGTCGCGGCTGCTCCAGGGCCGGGTCGGCGGCGCGGCGCTCGGCGCGGCGGCACCGCGGTCCTGACGGCCGGGGGAAGCCGGGGGCGG
The DNA here is from genome assembly GCF_907177275.1 of Actinacidiphila cocklensis. Lineage (GTDB taxonomy): Bacteria > Actinomycetota > Actinomycetes > Streptomycetales > Streptomycetaceae > Actinacidiphila > Actinacidiphila cocklensis. The sequence goes on along the minus strand of NZ_CAJSLV010000065.1, from coordinate 83,129 downwards.
CCCGGAGGTGCCACGGAGTCGAGTGCGCTGTCCTGGCATGGACCGGTCCCCCACCGAACCGTGCCGGGACAGCGCCTCCCCCATGCAACCCCCGTTGACGACCGGGCCTGCCGCCCTTACCGCCGCCCCGTGTCGGCGGTGCGGTTGGCGTGCCCGTCCGCGGCTCCACTCTCCCGTCCCGCCGGGCGGCAGCCATCCGTGCGGGTACTCAATGGTGCGTCTAGGTAGTGATACTCAGTTCCCGCCGCTTTCACTCACGTTCTCCCGCTTCCGCTCACCACCCGGGATGTTCTGGCTAGAGTTCCGGCCATGTCCGTACTCCCGCTGGTCTTCACCAGTGGCTGGGCGAGCGGGATCAACGCCTACGCCGTCGTGCTGCTGCTGGGCCTGATGGGCGCCACCGGGGCCAGTGACGAGGTCCCGCCGTCGCTGCAGCGCACCGATGTCCTGGTGGTGGTCGCGCTCCTCTTCCTCTGCGAGGCCGTCGCCGACAAGATCCCTTACGTCGACACGGCCTGGGACGCGGTGCACACCGTCGTCCGGCCGGTCGCGGGGGCGGTGGTGGCCGCGCTGCTGGCCGGCCACGACGGTTCGCTGCCGCAGCTGGCGGCGGCCGCGGTCGGCGGCTCGACCGCGCTGGCCAGCCATCTGGTGAAGGCCGGGACCAGGATGGCGGTCAACACCTCGCCCGAGCCGGTCACCAACGTCGTGCTGAGCCTGGCGGAGGATCTGGGGGTGGCGGCGCTGGTGGTCTTCGCGCTGTTCCACCCGGTGGCGGCCGCGGTGATCGCCGGCACCCTGCTGGTGCTCGGCCTGGCGACGGTGGCCTTCCTCTTCTCCCGCATCCGCCGCTTCTGGCGGCGCCGGCGCGAGCGCCGCGCGGCCCGGAAAGGGTGGGACACCCCGGCTGCCGTCTGATCCCACGCCCGCCGCTACAGTCCGTGGCATGGCACGGATTGCGGTGATCGGCGCGGGCATGGCGTCGCTGGCGGCGGCGGCACGGCTCGCGGTGGGCGGCCACCAGGTGGTGGTGCTGGAGCGCACCGGCACCTACGGGGGCGGCGTCGGCCGGCTGGCCAAGGACGGCTTCGCCTTCGACACCGGACCGGGCCTGCTGACGCTGCCCGCGGTCTACCGGGACCTGTTCGTGAAGACCGGTAAGCAGCCTCTCGAAGCCTGCGTCGACCTGGTCGAGGTGGACCCGGCGAGCCGCCATGTCTTCGCCGACGGTACGGACCTGACGCTGCCGAACGCCTCGCGCTCGGGGACGATCGCCGCCATGGACGCGGCCTTCGGCCCCGGCAGCGGTGAGCGCTGGAGCGACCTGATGGTCAGGGCGCGGGAGACCTGGGAGGTCATGCGCCGGCCGATGCTGGAGGAGGCGCTGCCCGCGGATCCGTCGGGCTTCGCCCGCGATCCCTACCCGGCGCTCAGGCGCGGCTTCGGCCCGGGGCGCAGCCGGCCGTCGCTGGCCAGGGTCGCCGCGGCGGAGCTGCGCGACCCGCGGCTGGTGGCGCTGCTGGAGAGCCATCTGCTGGCGCACGGCGTCGACCCGCGCGAAGGCCCGGCGTCGGCGGCCGTGCTGCCGTATCTGGAGGCGACGTTCGGCGTCTGGTACGTACGCGGCGGCATGCGCGAGCTGGCGCGGGCGGTCCACGAGCGGTGCCTGGAGCGGCGGGTGGACTTCCGCTTCGACACCGAGGTGACCGGCCTGCTGGTGGCGGACGGCCGGACCGCGGGCGTGCGGCTGTCCGACGGCGGCGAGGTGGCCGCCGACATCGTGGTGGCCGGGACACCGCCGCCGGCGTTCCCCGCCGACGCCGGGGGCCGGGACACCGACGACCCGCCGTGGCCCTTCGCGGGGCCGCACGGCGAGGGCAGCCGCCTGACGGTGCATCTGGCGCTGCGCGGCTCGCGCCCGTCGGGCACCGCGCACCGCACGGTGGTGCACGCGGCGGACCGGAACCGGGCACTGGACTGGCTCACCGGCCGCCGGCCCGCGCCGCTGCCGCCGCGGGGGGCGCTGACGGTGACCGTGCTGCGGCCCGACGACGCGGCGACGCGTCCGGACGACGGCCACGAGGCGGTGACGCTGACCGCGCCGGTGCCGGCGCACGAGGCGGCGCAGAAGTCGGCGCGGACCGTGGACTGGAACGCGCCGGGGGCTGCCGACGGCTTCGCCGACCTGATGGTGGCCGCCGCGGAGGCGGCGGTGCCCGGGCTGCGCGCGCGTGAGCTGTGGCGGGAGGTCCGCACCCCGCTGGACGTCGAGCGGGACACCGGAGCCAAGGGCGGCGCGGTGCCGGCGCCGTCGCTGGCCGGGGCGAACGGCATCCTGCTGCGCTCGGCGAACCGGTCGCCCTTCCCCGGGCTCTACTGCGTCGGCGGCTGGGCGCACCCCGGCGGCGGGCTGCCGCACGCGGGCATGTCGGCGGCGATCGCCGCGGACCTGGTCTTCGGCGGCCCCGGCGGCAGTCGCTGAGCCGACGGCCGCACACATGACCGCAACCGAAGATCGTTAATCGGGCGGCCACCCGAATTCAGCTCATCGGGCGGTTGTACCCGCAGACCCTCCCGGAGCAGCCGGCCGATCACTTAGCGTGATCACAGGCCCTTTGATCTCCTCAGTGGAAGGCCTTGCCGACATGCCGCAGCCCTTCGAGCTCCCGCAGTTCTACGTCCCGTATCCGGCCCGCCTCAACCCGCATCTGGAAGGTGCGCGCGTGCACACGAAAGCGTGGGCGCGCGAGATGAACATGCTGGAGGGGTCGGGGATCTGGGAGGAGTCCGACCTCGACTCGCACGACTACGCGCTGCTGTGTGCCTACACCCACCCGGACGCCTCGGGTCCCGAACTGGACCTGGTCACCGACTGGTACGTGTGGGTGTTCTTCTTCGACGACCACTTCCTGGACATCTTCAAACGCAGCCAGGACATGGCGGGCGCGAAGGTTTATCTGGACCGGTTGCCCGCCTTCATGCCCGTCGACCTCGCGGCGCCGGTGCCCGAGCCGACCAACCAGGTGGAGGCGGGCCTGGCCGACCTGTGGGCGCGCACGGTCCCCACGATGTCGGAGCGCTGGCGGCGGCGCTTCGCGGAGAACACCCGCTCCCTGCTGGAGGAGTCGCTCTGGGAGCTGGACAACATCAGCGCGGGCCGGGTGTCGAATCCGATCGAGTACATCGAGATGCGCCGCAAGGTGGGCGGCGCACCCTGGTCGGCGAATCTGATCGAGCACGCGGCAGGGGCCGAGGTCCCGGCGGTGATCGCCGCCAGTCGCCCGATGCAGGTGCTGCGCGACGCGTTCGCGGACGGGGTCCATCTGCGCAACGACCTGTTCTCCTACCAGCGCGAGACCGAGCAGGAGGGCGAGCTGGCCAACGCGGTGCTGGTGCTCGAACGGTTCCTCGGCGTCAGCACCCAGGAGGCCGCGGATCGGGTCAACCAACTCCTGACGTCCCGGCTCCAGCAGTTCGAGCACACCGCCTTCACCGAGGTCGAACCGCTGGCCGACCGGCACGCCCTGGGACCGGCCGAGCGCCGTGACGTCCTGGCCTACGTCAAGGGCCTGCAGGACTGGCAGTCCGGCGGCCACGAGTGGCACATGCGCTCCAGCCGCTACATGAACGGGGCGGGCGACGGTGCGGCGGGGGCCGTGACCGGCGGCCCGGCCGGCGCCGGGGAGCAGGACGCCCCCCGCGGGCTCGGCGGGCTCGCCGGCCCGACCGGGCTCGGCACCTCCGCGGCGGGGCTCGGCCGCTCCGCCGCCGGGGTGCTCGGCTCGCTGGCCGCGACCATGCCGCAGCGGCTGCGCAGCTTCAGCCACCCGCCGCACCGGCAGGTGGGCGCGGTGCCGCCGCCCGAGTTCCCGATGCCGTTCGAGACCCGGCTGAGCCCGCATCTGGACGCCTCCCGCGCGCACAACGGCGAGTGGAGCAAGCGGATGGGGATGCTGGACCCCGAGCCGGGCTTCCCGCTCCCCGGCGGCCTGTGGGATGCCGGCAAGCTGGCGGACTACGACTTCGCGCTGTGCGCTGCCGGCATCCACCCGGACGCCGACCCGGACAGCCTGGACCTGACCACCGACTGGCTGGCATGGGGCACCTACGGCGACGACTACTACCCGCTCGTCTTCGGCCGTGCCCCCGACCTGGTGGCGGCCCGGCACGCCACGGACCGCCTCGCCCTGTTCATGCCGCTGGACGCCGGACCGGTGCTGCAGCCGCTGACCGCTCTGGAGAAGGGCCTGGCAGACCTGTGGCAGCGCACCGCCGGGCCGATGGCGCCGGACGCCAGGCGCGACTTCCGCGCCACCATCGAGGAGATGACGGAGAGCTGGCTGTGGGAGCTGGCCAACCAGAAGCAGAACCGGGTGCCCGACCCGGTGGACTACATCGAGATGCGCCGCAAGACCTTCGGCTCCGACCTGACCATGAGCCTGTCCAGGATCGGCCACGGCGGCACCCTCTCACCCGAGGTCTACCGCTCCCGCCCGGTGCGGGCGATGGAGTCGGCGGCGGCCGACTACGCCTGCCTGCTCAACGACGTGTTCTCGTACCAGAAGGAGATCCAGTTCGAGGGCGAGATCCACAACGCGGTGCTGGTGGTGCAGAACTTCCTGGACTGCGGACCCGAGGAGGGCATGCGGGTGGTGGGCGGCCTGATGGCCGGGCGGATGGCGGAGTTCCAGTACATCACCGAGACGCAACTGCCCGCGCTCTTCGAGGAGTTCCAGCTCGACCAGGGAGCGCGGCAGGCGCTGGAGGGCTATGCGCAGGAGCTGCGGGACTGGATGGCCGGCATCGTGACCTGGCACCGCGGCTGCCACCGGTACGAGGAGGAGGCGCTGCTGCGGCACTTCCCGTCGGCCGGGCCGGCGGTCGGCGCAACCGCGGCACCGGCCGTGCCCGCGCCGCCGGCGGGGGGACCGTCCTGGGGCTCCCCCGCCGGGCTCGGCACGTCGGCGGCCCGGCTGCCGGAACTGCTGGGCCGCCGCTGACGGGCCGCCCCTGACACTGACGGTCAGGCGGCCCGGCAACCGGATGGCCCGGTGGCTCAGTAGCGGTAGGGGTCGTAGGGGTCGGCGTACTGCGGCTGTTGCTGTTGCTGTTGCTGTTGCTGGTCGTAGGACTGCTGCTCGTACGGCTGTTGCGGCTGCTGGTAGCCCTGCTGCTGGTCGGACTCGTACGGCTGCTGCTGCGGGATGTAGGGCTGCTGCTGATCCTGCTGGTCCTGCTGGTAGGGGTAGCCGTAGCCGTACGGGTCGGCCGGGGGCTGGGGCGGCTGCGGGGTCCAGTCGCCGGTGGCCTGGCCGTAGTCGTAGCCGGCGGCGGGCTGCTGGTAGCCGCCCTGGTCGTAGCCGTAGTCCTGCTGCTGGCCGCCGTAGTGCCCGGCATTCTGCCCGGCGTTCTGGTCGCCGCCGGCCGTCCAGCCGCCGGTGTCGCCGTAGCCGCCGCTCTGGCCGTTCTGGTAGCCGTAGGAGGCCGCCGCGGGCTGCGCCTCGGCGCCCCAGTCCTGGTAGCCCTGGGAGCCGTAGCCGTTGTCGTAGCCGGCGCTCGTGTAGGGGTCGGCGGCGTAGGAGGGCTGGCTGCCGTAGAGCGGGTACTCACCGCTGTCCTCGTGCATCGGGACCGGCTGGTAGACGTCCTCCCCGGCGGCCGCCTGGTCGGAGATCTGCTCGGCCACGACGGGCTGGTCGGCGCCGATGGCGCCTGCGACCGCGAAGTCGTCCTGCTCCACCGGCCCGACCTCCAGGACCGGTTCGCTGCGCGGGGCGGCCCCCTTGCGGCGGCGGCTGGAGCCGGGCCTGCCGCCCAGCGCCCAGCCGGTGGAGAAGCCGCGCTTGTACGACAGGGTGACGAAGGCCTGCCCGGAGCCGAACGCGAGGGCGCCCAGCACGATCACCGCGATCTGGCCCGCCACGACCCCGATGGCCACCCCGAGGAAGCCGCAGAAGGCCAGCAGCCGCCAGCGCAGCCGCGCCTTGTACTGGAGCAGCACTTCTCCGAGCAGCCACAGCGCGACGATGCCGAACGCGATGTAGAGCACCGAGTAGCCCATGCGCCCACTTCCTCACCCGGGAGCCGCAGCGCGCGTCACGCCCGCTTGTGCAGCCCCAGATTCTCGTAGATCTCCAGCGATGCTGTGGAGTGGTTAAGAGTAATGAAGTGCAGCCCCGGAATGTCCTCGGCCAGCAGACGGCGGCACATCTCGGTGGTGAACTCGATACCGACCGCCCGGACCGCCGCCGGGTCGTCCTGGACGGCGAGGATGCGGGCGGCCAGGTCGGGCGGGAAGGGGGCGTTGCCGAGCTGCGCGAACCGCTCGATCTGCTTGACGTTGGTGACGGGCATCACCTCGGGGATGATGGGCGTGCTGCAGCCCGCCGCGTCCACCCGGTCGCGCAGCCGCAGGTAGTCGTCCGCGTCGAAGAACATCTGGGTGATGGCGAAGTCCGCGCCCGCGCGGCACTTGTCGAGGAAGTACCGGGTGTCCTCGGCCGGGTCGGTGGAGCGCGGGTGCATCTCGGTGAAGGCCGCCACGCCCACGCAGAAGTCGCCGGACTCCTTGATGAGCGAGACCAGTTCCGCCGCGTAGGTCAGGCCCGTCGGGTGCGGGACCCACTCGCCGAGCGGGTCGCCGGGCGGGTCGCCGCGGACCGCGAGGATGTTGCGGATACCTGCGTCCGCGTACTGCCCGATGATGTTGCGCAGCTCGGCGACCGAGTGGTTCACCGCGGTCAGGTGCGCGCACGGGGTCAGGGTGGTGTCGGAGACGATCCGGTCGGTGGCGCGGACGGTGCCCTCGCGGGACGAGCCGCCGGCGCCGTAGGTCACCGACACGAAGGTCGGCCCGACCGCCTCGATCCGGCGGATCGCGTTCCACAGCGTCCGCTCGCCCTTCTCCGTCTTGGGCGCGGCGAACTCGAACGAGTACGACCTGTGGCCGGACGCGAGCAGCTCACGGATGGTGATCGCTCGGTCGGGTCGCGTGGACGGGGTTCCAAGGGCCATGAATGCAGGCTAACGGTGCCCGGCGACCGTGCGTAACCGTACCCGGGAATATGCCCGGCTACGTCCGTTTCCCGTCCACCCTGTGGACAGACTGCGTCGGCCCGGCGTCCTTCCCGGCCATGTGCGGGAGCGGACCGCATCAGGTGCGGGAGCGCACCGCCGCAGCGAGTTCCGCCGCCGCGGCGTAGGGGTCGGCGGCCTCGGTGATGGCGCGGACCACCACGATCCGGCGGGCGCCTGCGTCCAGCACCTGCCCGACGTTGCCCGCGTCGATGCCGCCGATCGCGAACCACGGGCGTTCGGTGCCGAGGCCGGCCGCGTAGCGCACCAGGTCGAGGCCGGGGGCCGGGCGGCCCGGCTTGGTGGGGGTGGGCCACACGGGGCCGGTGCAGAAGTAGTCGGCGCCGGGCTCCACCGCGGCCGCCGCCACCTCGTCCTCGGCGTGGCAGGAGCGGCCGATGACCACCCCGTCGCCCAGCAGGGCGCGCGCGGCCGGTACCGGCAGATCGCCCTGCCCCAGGTGCAGGACGTCGGCGCCGGCCGCGTGCGCCACGTCGGCGCGGTCGTTGACCGCCAGCAGCCTGCGGTGCCGGCGGCACGCGTCCGCCAGCACCGCGAGCGCCGCGATTTCCTCGCGGGCCTCGATGCCCTTGTGCCGCAGCTGGATCACGTCCACCCCGCCGGCGAGCGCCGCGTCGGCGAACTCGGCGAGGTCGCCGCGCCCGCTCCTGGCGTCGGTGCACAGATAGAGCCTGGCCTGCGCCAACTGCTCCCGGGCGGTGCTGCTGCTGGTCATACGGTCGGCTCCCCGGGGGCATGCGGCGGCCACTGCCGCTGCGGGCTACACGGCGAGCGCCTGCGCGCGGCGCTTCACCTCGGTCCCGCGATTCTCGCGCAGCGCCTGGGCGGGGGTGCCGGGCAGGGTGTCATCGACGGTGAAGAGCCACTCGAGGGCCTCCTCGTCCGAGAACCCGTCGTCCTTCAGGACGGTGAGCGTGCCGGACAGGCCCTTGATGATCTTCCCGTCCCCGATGAAGTCGCTCGGCACCATCAGGGCCTTGTTCTCCCCGCGGCGGACCGCGATGAGCTGGCCCTCCTTCATGAGCGGCCGGATACGGGTGATGTCGAGTTCCAGGCGCTCGGCCACCTCGGGCAGGGTGAGCCATGAGGGGACGAGTGCATCGATGTGTGCGTCAACCGACGAGAAAACTGTCACGGAACAAGCCTGCCACCTGGCACCGACAAGCGCTGCAGGGCGGCGCCGTCCGAGCGGCACGTGCTGTCACCGGCCGGGCGGCGGCCTCAGCGGGCCGCCGCCGTCAGCGGGACCGCCGGGTCAGCCGCCAGGGACGGGTCCACCGTCGCGGAGCGGGTGATCAGCTTGCGGGCCTGCGCCAGGTCGCGCGGCCGGTCGACCGCGAGCACCGCGGCCAGCCGGCCGTCACCGCGCAGCCAGCACACCGACCAGGCCGCGGTGGACGGGTCGCCGCGCAGCAGCAGCGTGTCGGCGTCCGTGTGGTGCCCAGCGTACTGCACGAAGCGGCCGAACTGCTCGGACCAGAAGTACGGCACCGGGTCGTAGGGCTCGTCCCCGCCCAGCACGTTGGCGGCGGCCGTCCGCGGCCCCTGCAGCGCGTTGTCCCAGTGGTGGATCAGCATCCGCTCGCCGTAGCGGGCCGAGGGGAAGGACGCGCAGTCGCCGACGGCGAAGACGCCGGGGGCGGTCGTCCGCAGCCGGTCGTCGGCCAGGACCGCGCCGTCGTCGCCCAGCCGCACGCCCGAGCCGGCCAGCCAGCCCGTCGCGGGCCGGGCGCCGACGCCCACCACGACGGCGGCGGCCGCCAGCCGGCTGCCGTCCGCGAGCACGACCGCGCCGGGCTCCACCGCGGACACCGGGGTGCCGGTGCGCAGGTCGACGCCGGCCTCCTCGTACCAGGCCCGCATGCGCGAGGTGACGACCTCGGGCAGCACTCCGGCCAGCGGCCGTTCCGCCGCCTCGACGACGGTCACCTCGCAGCCGGCCTGGCGGGCGGCGGTCGCGAACTCCGCGCCGATCCAGCCGGCGCCCACCACCACGACCTGCTGCCGCGCGTCCAGCACCGGGCGCAGGGCGGCCGCGTCGTCCAGCGTCCGCAGCAGGTGGACCCCGGGCAGGCCCGCGGTCCCGGGAAGCGCGACCGGGTACGCGCCGGTGGCCAGCACGAGGTGGTCGTACGGGAGCGGTCCCGCGTCGGTGACCAGGTGCCGGTCCTCCGCGTGGAGCGCCTGGGCGCGCAGGCCGAGGCGGAGGTCGACGCCGAGGGCGTCGAAGTCGACGTCGAAGCGGACGTCGACGCCGGCGCCGGCCGCGCCGAGCAGCACCGCCTTCGACAGCGGCGGGCGGTCGTAGGGCGGGTGCGGTTCGTCGCCGAGCAGCGTGATGCCGTCCCGCCAGCCCAGTTCCCGCAGGGCCACGGCGGTCTGCACCCCGGCCATTCCGGCCCCGACGATCACGGTTGTGCTGCGCTCGCTCACACGGCCACGGTAACGCCCCGTGACCCGCGCCAGTTCTTTCCCCGGCCCCGTGCGTCGCCGCCGGCCGCGCCTTCCCGGCGCCCCCTCGTGCCCTGCCCCTTGCAACGGGCGGTCGGCCTTCCCCCGGGCGGGTGCCCGCGCGCAGTTCCCCGCGCCCCTGGGTGGGTGCCACTTGCGGTGGCGTTCACACCTTCCGGTAGACCGTGGCTGGTCGCGCAGTTCCCCGCGCCCCCTGAGAAACGCTCGCCCTCTACGGAAGAGCGCAACCCCCAGGGGCGCGGGGAACTGCGCGACCAGCCGCCCACCAGGGGAAGGTCCCGGGGCGAGCGCGGCCGGACAGGGCGGGGGGATAAGGTGAGCCGCGCAAGCGAACTCGCGGGAGCCCGGCGGACCGGGCTGAGAGGGCGGCTGGAGGCCGCCGACCGTAGAACCTGATCCGGGTCATGCCGGCGAAGGGAGGAGCGGTAGTTCCATGCATACGTCCAAGCACGACGTACTGGTCATCGGCGGCGGGATCATCGGCCTGGTGACGGCCTGGCGCGCGGCCCAACGCGGCCTGAGCACCGCGGTCGCCGACCCCGCGCCGGGCGGCGGAGCCGCCCACGTCGCGGCCGGCATGCTGGCGGCCGTCACCGAGCTGCAGTACGGCGAGCAGACCCTGCTCGACCTCAACCTCGCCTCGGCGGCCCGCTATCCGGACTTCACCGCGGAGCTGAGCGCGGCGACCGGCCTCGACACCGGCTACCGGCGGTGCGGCACGCTGGCCGTGGCGCTGGACGCCGACGACCGGGCGCAGTTGCGCGATCTGCACGCCTTCCAGACCTCGCTGGGGCTGGAGGCTCAGTGGCTGAGCGGCCGGGACTGCCGCCGGCTCGAACCGCTGCTGGCGCCCGGCGTGCGCGGCGGCCTGCGGGTCGAAGGCGACCACCAGGTCGACCCGCGCCGGCTGGCGGCCGCGCTGCTGCGGGCGGCGGAGCTGGCCGGAGTGCGGCTGCTGCGGTCCGCGGTCGCCCGCGTGGAGTGCGCCGCCGACCGTGTCACCGGCGCGGTGCTGGCCGACGGCACGGTGGTCGCCGCCGGCCGCACGGTGCTGGCGGCGGGCAGCGAGAGCGGCCGGATCGCGGGCGTACCGGCGGACGTACTGCCGCCGGTACGCCCGGTGAAGGGCCAGATCCTGCGGCTGCGGATTCCGCCGACGCACGCGCCGTTCCTGTCGCGCACGGTACGCGCGGTGGTCCGCGGCAGCCACGTCTACCTGGTGCCGCGGGAGAACGGCGAGCTGGTGCTCGGCGCGACCAGCGAGGAGTTCGGCTGGGACACGACGGTGACTGCCGGCGGGGTCTACGAACTGCTGCGGGACGCGCACGAGCTGGTGCCGGGCATCACCGAACTCCCGCTCACCGAGACCCTGGCGGGGCTGCGCCCCGCCTCCCCCGACAACGCGCCGCTGCTGGGGCGCACCGCGCTCGACGGGCTGCTGCTGGCGACCGGGCACCACCGCAACGGGGTGCTGCTCACCCCGGTCACCGGGGACGTCATGGCCGAGGTGCTGACCTCGGACACCGGCGAACTCCCCGCTTACGCGGGTGCGTTCGGAGCGCAGCGGTTCGCCGCCGCACGGCAGGAGCAGACCGTATGACGATCACCGTGCACCTCAACGGCGTGCCCAGGAACCTCGAAGGACCGGTCGCCCTCGACGCCCTGGTCGCCACGATGACGGCCGCACCCTCGGGCGTTGCCGCCGCCCTCAACGACACGGTCGTCCCCCGCACCCGCTGGTCCGCCACACCGGTGGCGGACGGCGACCGGGTGGAGGTCCTGACCGCTGTCCAGGGGGGTTGAGCGATGACTGCCACGACGGCCCGTACGGCCGACGCGCTGGTGATCGGCGGGGTGGAGTTCGCCTCGCGGCTGATCATGGGGACGGGCGGGGCGCCCAGCCTCGACGTGCTCGAACAGGCGCTGCTCGCCTCGGGGACCGAGCTGACGACGGTCGCGATGCGGCGGCTGGACCCGACGACGAAGGGCTCGGTGCTGTCGGTGCTGGCCCGGCACGGCATCCGGGCGCTGCCGAACACCGCGGGGTGCTTCACCGCGGGCGAGGCGGTACTGACCGCGCGGCTGGCCAGGGAGGCACTGGGCACCGACTGGGTGAAGCTGGAAGTGATCGCGGACGAGCGGACGTTGCTGCCGGACCCGGTCGAACTCCTGGACGCGGCCGAGACGTTGGTGGACGACGGCTTCACCGTACTGCCGTACACCAACGACGACCCGGTGCTGGCCCGCAAGCTGGAGGACGTCGGCTGCGCCGCCGTCATGCCGCTCGGCTCCCCCATCGGCTCCGGCCTCGGCATCCGCAACCCGCACAACTTCCAGCTGATCACCGAACGCGCCACCGTCCCGGTCATCCTGGACGCGGGCGCGGGCACCGCCTCGGACGTGGCCCTGGCCATGGAGTTGGGCTGCGCGGCGGTCATGCTCGCCTCCGCGGTGACCCGGGCCCAACGCCCGGTCCTGATGGCCGAGGCGATGCGCCACGCGGTCTCCGCGGGCCGCCTGGCCCACCGCGCGGGCCGCATCCCCCGCCGCCACCACGCCCTCCCCTCCTCCCCCACCACCGGCCTCCCCGACCTCGATCCGGAGAGACCCGCCTTCTGACGCGGGACCCGCACACCCAACCGCCGGGCAGAGTCCGGCCCAGCGGCCCGAAGCCAGCGCAGCGCCCGCGAGGGCCGCAGGAAAAACATCCCGCCCGGAAAGACCCGCCTTCTGACGGTGACGCAGGCGGTGGTCCGCTTTCCGACCCGGCACCCGCCGTGTCACGGTTTGGTTCCGGAACACCACAGCACGGCCACAGTCCTGGCGCGTGGCGCCTGTCGTGTCGGGGGTGGATCGTAGAATCGGCCATCGTGGACACCACCGTGCAGGACCCGCTGGTCGGGCAGACGCTCGACGGGCGCTACCGCGTCGAGGCGCGTATCGCCGTCGGCGGGATGGCGACGGTCTACCGGGCCGTGGACACCCGCCTGGACCGCGTACTCGCCCTGAAGGTGATGCATCCGGGGCTGGCGGCGGACACCGGGTTCGTGGAGCGGTTCATCCGGGAGGCCAAGGCCGTCGCACGGCTGTCGCACACCAACGTGGTGGCGGTCTTCGACCAGGGCACCGACGGGACGTACGTCTACCTGGCCATGGAGTATGTGGCCGGGTGCACCCTGCGGGACGTGCTGCGCGAGCGCGGGGCGCTGGCGCCGCGGGCGGCGCTGGACATCCTGGAGCCGGTCCTCGCGGCGCTGGGGGCGGCGCACCGCGCCGGTCTGGTGCACCGCGACATGAAGCCGGAGAACGTCCTGATCGGCGACGACGGCCGGGTCAAGGTCGCCGACTTCGGCCTGGTCAGAGCGGTGGACACGCAGACCAGCGTGTCGGGGGCGCTGCTCGGGACGGTGTCGTACCTGGCCCCCGAGCAGATCGGCCACGGCACGGTCGACCAGCGGACGGACGTGTACGCCTGCGGGGTCATGCTGTACGAGATGCTGACCGGCGCGAAGCCGTACACGGGCGACACCCCGATGCAGGTGATCATGCGGCGGCTGAACGAGGACGTGCCGCCGCCCTCCGCGGCCGTACCGGGGCTCGCGCCGAGCCTGGACGCGCTGGTGGCCCGTACGACGTCGCGTGACGCCGCGGGCCGGCCGGACGACGCGGTGGCGATGCTCGCCGAGGTGCGGGGGGTGCGCGCGGAACTGAGCCCGCAGGAAATGGACGCGCGGCCGTACGAGGACGCCGCCGCCGACGGCAGCGGTGGGTACCAGGACGCGGTCCCGGCCGGCCCCGCCGGCTCGGAGGAGCCGACCAGCATCGTGGTCAGGCCGCCCGCCGCCGCGGCGGACGGCGGCGAGGGCGAGGACCCCCTGAACCGTACGACCCGGCTGCTGCTGCCGCCGCCGAACCCGGCGGACGCGCCGGACGTGCCGGCGGCGGAGTTCCCGGCCGCCCCGGTGCCGCCCCCGCCGCCCGGCAGGGCGCGGGCGGGCCGCGGCCGCAGGGGGCCGCTGGCCGTCCTGGTGGCGCTGCTGGTGATCCTCGGCGTCGGCGCGGGCGTCTGGTACATCAGCGAGGGCCAGTTCACCCACGTACCCGGTGTGCTGGCGCTGCCGCAGGACCAGGCGCAGCACAAGCTGACGTCGGCCGGCCTGGACACCCGGGTGAAGCAGGACTTCTCGCTGACCGTGCCGCGCGGCAGCGTGATCTCCACCGACCCGGCCCCGGGCAAGCGCATCCGCAGCAACGGCACGGTGACGCTGACGGTGTCCAAGGGGCCGCAGGAGATCCGGGTGCCCGACCTCGCGGGCCGCACCCTGGCCGACGCGCAGGCGCAGATCAAGGCGGCGGGGCTGACTCCGGGGGCGGTCACGCGGTCCTTCAACGACTCCGTCCCGCGGGGCCGGGTCATCGTGACCGAACCGGCGGCCGGTACGCAGCGCGCGCCGGGCACCCCGGTGACCTTCACCGTCTCGCGCGGCTCCCCGGTCGACGTGCCCGACGTGATCGGCGAGTCCGTCACCGACGCGCAGCAGGACCTCCAGGACGCCGGCTTCACGGTGGTCCTCGCACCGGAGAAGGTCTTCTCCGACGAGGCCGACGCGGACACCGTCGCCCTGCAGTCCCCGGACCGGGACACCCAGGCGGGCGCGGGCGACACGGTGACGATCACCGTGTCCAAGGGCCAGCAGCTCTTCCCGGTGCCCGACGTCAAGGGCAAGAAGCAGGGCGAGGCCGAGCAGATCCTCAAGGACGCCGGCTTCGACGTCCGGGTGATCAACATCTTCTTCGGCGACACCGTCTTCAGCGAGTCCCCCGACGGCGGCAACCAGGCCCCGAAGGGCGCCACGGTCACCCTCTGGGTGCGCTGAGAAGAGAAGAGCGGACAGGCGGCGGGCTAGATCTCGGGCCCGTCGCCCGGCTCTTCCTGGTAGGAGTAGCGCTGCTCTCCCCAGGCGTCGCCGATGTTGTGATAGCCGCGTTCCTCCCAGAAACCGCGGCGGTCCGCCGTCATGTATTCGACGCCGCGGACCCACTTGGGGCCTTTCCAGGCATAGAGGCGGGGGACGATCAGCCGGACGGGGAAGCCGTGTTCCGCGGTGAGCGGCTGGCCGCCCTTGTGGGTGGCGAATATCGACTGGTCGTCGAGGAAGTCCTCGATCCGCAGGTTGGAGCTGAATCCGTATTCGGCCCAGACCATCACATGGGTCACGTCGTCCGCGGGCGGCGCGAGCTTCACCATGGTCGAGGTGGCGACGCCGCCCCATTCGATGCCGAGCATCGAGAATTTCGTGACGCAGTGGAAGTCGGCCACGACGGTGTCATAAGGCAGCGCGCAGAACTCCGCGTGATTCCAGCAGGTCTTGTCGCCGTCCGCGGTCGCGCCGAACACCCGGAACTCCCAGCGGTCGGGCTTGAAGCGCGGAACCGGGCCGTAGTGGGTGACGGGCCAGCCCCGCTGGAGCCGCTGGCCCGGCGGCAGCTCCCCTTCGCGACGCTCGTACCCACCCATGTCTCCATGGTGACAGACCGGAAGCGGTGCTTATGACCCGGCAGGCACGGGTCAGGTCACCGAATGTAAGGACCCGCTTACTGGATCGCACCACCGCTGGGTGCGAGGATGCGCGCAACCACTCGTCAGAACGGAAGGACGGCGTTGCCATGCAGGGCGACCCCGAGGTCATCGAGTTCCTGAACGAACAGCTGACCGCTGAGCTGACCGCGATCAACCAGTACTTTCTGCACGCGAAGATGCAGGAGAACTTCGGCTGGCCGAAGCTCGCGAAGTACACCAGGTCGGAGTCGTTCGACGAGATGAAGCACGCGGAGATGCTGACCGACCGCATTCTCCTTCTGGAAGGCCTGCCGAACTACCAGCGCCTCTTCCACGTCAGGGTCGGGCAGACGCTCACCGAGATGTTCCAGGCCGACCGGCAGGTCGAGGTCGAGGCGATCGACCGGCTGCGCCGCGGTATCGAGGTCATGCACGGCAAGGGCGACTTCACGTCGAAGAACATCTTCGAATCGATCCTGGCCGACGAGGAGCACCACATCGACTATCTCGACACGCAGCTGGCGCTGGTGGAGAAGCTGGGTGAGCCGCTGTACATCGCACAGGTGGTCGAGCAGCCGGACAGCTGAGCCCCGCGGCCGCCGCTCAGGCGGCGCGCTTCCCTGGCACCCCGTCCCCGTCCCCGTCCCCGTCCGCGGTCTCGGCCGCGGTCTCGGCCGCGGTCTCGGCCGCGTCCGCTGCCGCCTGCACGGGCTCCAGCTTCGTACGGGTCACGCAGTCGCCGCCGCGGCCCAGCAGGCTCTGGATGCGCTTGACGCAGGACCCGCAGTCGGTGCCCGCCTTGCAGGCGGAGGCTATCTGCCGGGGAGTGCAGCGACCGTCGTCGGCGTGCTGCTTGACCTGCTGCTCGGTGATGCCGAAGCAGGAGCAGACGTACACGCGGTCACCGCCGATCGGGGTCCCTGGGGAGCTGAGGTAACCCTTACCTTACCTGTCGGGTGGGACGGAGAAAAGCGACAAGGGGCGCGGATCGATGTGATCCGCGCCCCTTCCGTGTCCCCTGTCGCTACTGCCCGCGGTACATCTCCGCGACCAGGAAGGCCAGGTCGAGCGACTGGCTGCGGTTGAGCCGCGGGTCGCACGCCGTCTCGTACCGCTGGTGCAGGTCGTCGACGAAGATCTCGTCGCCGCCGCCGACGCATTCGGTGACGTCGTCGCCGGTCAGCTCGACGTGGATGCCGCCGGGGTGCGTGCCGAGCGCGTGGTGGACCTCGAAGAAGCCCCTGACCTCGTCCAGCACGTCGTCGAAGCGCCGGGTCTTGTGGCCC
Source organism: Actinacidiphila cocklensis (assembly GCF_907177275.1). Taxonomy (GTDB): domain Bacteria; phylum Actinomycetota; class Actinomycetes; order Streptomycetales; family Streptomycetaceae; genus Actinacidiphila; species Actinacidiphila cocklensis. The sequence goes on along the minus strand of NZ_CAJSLV010000065.1, from coordinate 66,716 downwards.
GAGGCGGCCTCGAAGGTGTTGCCGTGCATCGGGTCGCAGATCCAGGCGACCTGCGCGCCGGACGCGGAGACCTTCTCCACCAGCGTCGGCAGCTTGTCGCGGACCTTGTCCGCGCCCATCCGCACGATGAAGGTGAGCCGGCCCGGGTCGCGGTCGGGGTCGAGCCGGTCGATGTAGGTGAGCGCCTCCTCCGGCGTGGTGCCGGGGCCGAGCTTCACCCCGATCGGGTTGCTGATCCGGGAGGCGAACTCGATGTGCGCGCCGTCCAGCTGCCGGGTGCGCTCGCCGACCCACACCATGTGGCCCGAGACGTCGTAGAGCTTGCCGGTCCGCGAGTCGGTGCGGGTCAGCGCCGTCTCGTAGTCCAGCAGCAGCGCCTCGTGGGAGGCGAAGAACTCCACCGTGCGGAACTCCGCCGGGTCCGTGCCGCAGGCCGCCATGAAGTTCAGCGCGTTGTCGATCTCGCGGGCCAGCGCCTCGTAGCGCTGCCCGGACGGCGAGGACTTCACGAAGTCCTGGTTCCAGGCGTGCACCTGGCGCAGGTCGGCGTACCCGCCCGTGGTGAAGGCGCGGACCAGGTTCAGCGTGGACGCCGACGCGTGGTACATCCGCTTGAGCCGCTCGGGGTCCGGGGTGCGGGCCTGCGCGGTGAACTCGAAGCCGTTGACGGAGTCGCCGCGGTAGGTCGGCAGGGTCACCCCGTCGCGGGTCTCGGTCGGCTTGGACCGCGGCTTGCTGTACTGCCCGGCGATCCGCCCGACCTTGACCACCGGCACCGAGGCGGCATAGGTGAGGACCGCTCCCATCTGGAGCAGCGTCTTGAGCTTGTTGCGGATCTGGTCGGCGCCGACACCGTCGAACGCCTCGGCGCAGTCACCGCCCTGGAGGAGGAACGCCTCACCCCTGGCGACCGACGCCAGCCGGCTGCGCAACTGGTCGCACTCCCCGGCGAAGACGAGCGGCGGATACGAGGCGAGGTCGGCGATCACATCGCGCAGAGCCTCGGAGTCGGGCCACTCGGGCTGCTGCGCCGCGGGAAGAGCGTGCCAGGTGTTGCCCCCGGCGTGGATGTCTGCGTTCACGGTCACAGCTCCACATTACGGGGTCATGTCGAGTGCTTTTCGACCCGCTCAGTGGATGAGACATGCCGTCCGGGGGGCAACGCGGAAACCGAACGCCCGGCTGATAGCGTCGTCACGCTTCAGAGCCGAACGCCGTTCAGGCGCGGCTCCCCGGGAGGGCGCGCTCTTCAGCGCGCGGGAAGGCCGAGGGCAGCACCTTGACAAGCAGACACCGCAGACGGAAGTCGTGGATCGCATACGGGGCGGGGGCCGTAGCGCTCGCCACCGCGGCGACCTACGGCTCGATCGCCCTGGCGAGCACGTCGTCCGGCGGTACGACGGACGCGAAGGCGGGCGCGGCGCAGAGCGCGCTCCAGGCGGACTTCGCCGCCGCGGCCCAGGAGTTCCAGGTACCGCAGAGCGTACTGATGGCGGTCTCGTACCGGCAGACGCTGTGGGAGTCCCACCAGGGCAGGCCCAGCACCACCGGCAACTACAACGTGATGGGCCTTACCCAGGTCACGGACGCCGACATCGAGCAGCCCACTGCCGACGAGCAGCTGGCGCACCTGAACCTCAGCGGCGACCCGGCGGTCACGCGGCACTTCAACGCCGCCAGGGCGCTGAAGGGCGCCGACCGCGCCGCCAAGGTCGACACCGCCGACCCGCGGCTGCACACCCTGGACGCCGCCGCGAAGCTGATCGACGCCTCGGCGTCCGATGTGCGCAGCGACCCGCGGCAGAGCGTGCGGGCCGGTGCGGCGCTGCTGGCGCAGTACGAGAAGGCCGCCGTCGGCTCGCTGCCCGCGGACCCGGGCCGCTGGTGGGCCGGTATCGCCCGCTACAGCCAGTCCCCCGACGCCGGCGGCGCGAAGCAGTTCGTGCAGCGGGTCTACGACACGGTGAAGACCGGCGCGAGCCGGACCACCAACGACGGCCAGTCGCTGACGCTGGCCGCCGACCCGTCGGTGGCCCCGGTCGAGCCGTCGAAGGTCCCGCTGGCGGCGTCCACGACCACGACCCCCGCGGCCACCGAGGCGACCCCGACGCCCGAGTGCCCGTCGTCGCTGAACTGCAATTTCGTCCAGTCCCTCTACTCGCACGCGGCCGGGGCCGCGGCGGACGACTTCGTCAACCACAACGTGTCGAACCGGCCCGCGAACGGCGAGGACATCCGCTACATCGTCATCCACGACATGGAGGGCACCTTCCAGGGCAGCATCGACCGGTTCGCGAAGGACACGTCCGTCTACGCCAGCGCTCACTACATGATCGCGGACGACGGCCGGGTCACCCAGATGGTGCAGCTCAAGGACGAGGCGTGGCACGCGGCCAACAAGACCGTGAACATGCACTCGGTCGGCGTGGAGCACGAGGGCTGGGCGATCAAGACCGGTGACTGGTTCACCGAGCAGGAGTACGACTCCTCGGCCGTCCTGGTGAAATACCTGGCCCAGAAATTCGGCATCACGCTGGACCGCGAGCACATCATCGGCCACGACGAGGTGCCCGGCGTACTGGACGACAAGGTCGCCGGGCAGCACTGGGACCCGGGACCGTACTGGGACTGGAACCACTACATGTCGCTGCTGGGCGCCCCCGACGGCGCCGGCAGCGCGGGCGGCCCGCTGCGCACCGGGCAGCTGGTCCGGGTGGTGCCGCCGTACACCACGGAGAACCAGCCGGCGCTGACCAACGATGGAGCCGCGGTCGCCGCCCACCCGGCGAACTTCGTCTACCTCTACACCTCGCCGTCCACCTCCGCCGCGGTACCGGTCGACCCGTACCTGGGCAGCGTGAAGTCGACCGAGGGGTCGAACTGGGCCGACAAGGTCCGGGCGGGCGGCGCCTACGTCGTCGCCGGTGTGCAGACCGACTGGACGGCGATCTGGTACCAGGGCCGCGCGCTGTGGTTCCACAACCCGGGCGGGCAGTACACCTCGGTCGTCTCCCCGACCCCCGTGCTGACCCCTGCGTCCGGCAAGACGACGATCCCGGTCTACGGCAGGGCCTACCCGGAGGACGCGGCCTACGCCGGCACGAACGTGCCGGTGCAGAACTCCATCGACGGCTTGAACTCCGACCCGCTGAAGAAGTACACCGTCGCGGCGGGCCAGGCCTACGCGCAGGCAGGACCCGAGGCGGTCGGCGACTACTGGTACGCGGGCACCTTCGCGGGCACCGCTACCGGTGACCGCACCCTGGTCAAGGGCACGAACCTGTTCTACCCGATCCGCTACAACCACCGGATCGCCTGGGTGCGGGCCAGTGACGTGCAGCAGACGACCAGCGTGGCCGCCGTGTCCGGCTCCACCCGGTTCAACCTGGACGCCCGGGACGCCTCCGGCGCCCTGTGGCAGTACCAGGGCACGGGGAACGCCGCCTCGCCGTACTACGCGCGCTTCAGGGTCGGCGGCGGCTGGCAGGCCTTCAACACGATCACCGACCTGAACGGCCTGCGGGCCGACGCGGTCGGCGACCTGGTGGCCCGCGACGCCTCAGGGACGCTCTGGTACTACAAGGGCAGCGGCAAGCCCAGCGTCCCGTTCCTGTCCAAGGTCAAGGTCGGCACCGGCTGGAGCGTGTACAACATGCTCGTAGGAGCGGGCGACATCTCCGCGGACGGGAGGCCGGACCTCATAGGTCGCAACTCCGCGGGCCAGCTCTACGTCTACAAGGGCACCGGCACCGCCACCGCACCCTTCAGCAGCAAGTCGCTCCTGGGGACCGGCTGGAACGCCTTCAACCTCCTGATCGGTGCCGGCGACGTCACCGGTGACGGCAAGGCCGACCTGGTGGCCCGCGACTCCTCAGGGGTGCTCTGGCTCTACCGGAACACCGGCAGCGCCACCGCCCCCTACGCGGCGAAGACGAGGATCGGCAGCGGATGGGGCGGCTTCACCGCCCTGACCGGTGCGGGTGACATCACCGGCGACGGCAAGGCCGACCTGGTCGCCCGCGACTCCTCCGGAGTGCTCTGGCTCTACAAGGGCACCGGCAGCGCCACCGCCCCCTACGCGGCTCCCGCGATCAGGATCGGCAGCGGCTGGAACACCTACAACACCCTGCTCTGACGCGACGGGTCCCGGTGCGCTAAGGTCGTCGGCATGATCGCGCTTCAGAACTCACCGACGACGCACCAGGACTGGTGGTGGACCGCTCATCCGGCGGCCCGCTGAATCGCGCATCAGCAGATCTTCGCGAAGGCCGCCCCACGGGGCGGCCTTCGGCGTTTCCCGGCCGGTCGCCGCCCCTTCCCCGCCGTCAAGGAAGGACCACCGACCGTGCCAGAGAACTCCGCCGCCGTACGGCTCGTCACCCGCCTGCTCGCCCCTGGCCAGCCGCCCTTCGCCCTGCTGCACCGCAGGACGCCCGGGCGGCCCGAGGGGGTCGTGGAGGTCCTCACGGGACCCGTCACGACCGTCGACCGGCTCGCCGACATCGCACTGCCCACCGGCCCGACCGGCGGCGGCGCCCGCACCGACGCGCTCGCCCTGATCCCCTTCCGGCAGATCCGCGAGCGCGGCTTCGACGTCCGCGACGACGGCACCCCGCTGGTCGTCCTGCACCCGCAGGAGACCGGCGAACTCCCGCTCGCCGACCTGCTGGACGCGATCCCCGACCTCCCGGTACGGGTCGAGGGCGGCGCCTTCGACGTCGGCGACGACGCCTACGCCGGCATCGTCGGGCGGGTCATCGAGGACGAGATCGGCCGCGGCGAGGGCGCCAACTTCGTGATCCGCCGCACCTTCCGCGGCAGCATCCCCGGGTACGGCCCCGCCGCGGCCCTCGCGCTCTTCGCCCGGCTGCTGCGCGGCGAGCGCGGCGCGTACTGGACGTACGTGGTGCACACCCCGGAGCGCACCCTGGTCGGCGCCAGCCCCGAGGTGCACGTCCGGATGTCCGGCAGCGCCGTCGTGATGAACCCGATCAGCGGCACCTACCGCTACCCGCGGGAAGGCCCGAGCGCGGCCGGGCTGCTGGACTTCCTCGCCGACCCCAAGGAGGCCGAGGAACTGACCATGGTGGTGGACGAGGAACTGAAGATGATGTGCACCGTCTGCGACCTGGGCGGGGTCGTGGTCGGCCCGCGGCTGAAGGAGATGGCGCACCTGGCGCACACCGAGTACGAGCTGCGCGGGCGCTCCACGCTCGACGTGCGCGAGGTGCTGCGCGAGACGATGTTCGCCGCGACGGTGACCGGCTCGCCGGTGCAGAACGCCTGCCGGGTCATCGAGCGCCACGAGCCCGGCGGCCGCGGCTACTACGCAGGCGCGCTGGCCCTGATCGGCCGGGACGCGGGCGGCGCACAGACGCTGGACTCCCCCATCCTGATCCGCACCGCCGACATCTCCCCCGACGGGGAGCTGCGCGTGCCGGTCGGCGCCACGCTCGTACGGCACTCGCAGCCGCACGCCGAGGTCGCCGAGACGCACGCCAAGGCCGCGGGCGTGCTGACCGCTCTCGGAGTGCGCGAGGCGCCGGCAGGCGCCCCGGGCGCACCCCGGCCGCGGCTGGCCGACGACATCCGGGTGCGGGCGGCCCTGGACGCCCGCAGGGCGCACCTGGCGCCGTTCTGGCTGCGGATGCAGGTCGAGCACCCCCGGCCGACCGCGCACGCCCTGGTCGTCGACGGCGAGGACACCTTCACCGCGATGCTGGCGCACCTGCTGCGGTCCTCGGGCCACGCGGTGACCGTACGCCGCTACGACGACCCGCGACTGCGGGCCGCGGCGCTGGCCCACGAAGGCCCGGTGGTGCTCGGCCCCGGACCCGGCGACCCGGCCGACACCGCCGACCCGAAGATGCGCTTCCTGCGCGGGCTCGCCGCCGACCTGGTCCGCGACCACCCGCACGGCCTGCTCGGGGTCTGCCTCGGCCACGAGCTGCTCGCGGCGGAGCTGGGCCTGGACCTGGTCCGCAAGGACGAGCCCTTCCAGGGCGCCCAGCGGACCATCGACCTGTTCGGCCGCAGGGAGACGGTCGGCTTCTACAACTCCTTCACCGCCCGCTGCGACGACACCGCGGCGGAGGAGCTGGCGATGCACCAGGTCGAGCTGAGCCGCGACCCGGACACCGGCGACGTCCACGCGATGCGCGGCCCCGGCTTCGCGGGCGTGCAGTTCCACCCGGAGTCGGTGCTGACGCTCAACGGCGCGGAGATCGCCGCCGGGCTCCTGGCGGAGGTGCTGGCGCCGGTCCGGTGAGCAGGCCCTACGCGGTCTCGCCGAAGTAGCTGGCGTCCATGGCCGCTTCGGCGAGCACCGGTTCTGCCAGCAGCGGGCCGATCAGGGTCAGCACCTCGGCGATCATCGTGTACTCGTCGGCGGTGCCGTCGACCACGAGGTCGGCGAGCGACCGGGAGGGGGCGACATGCGCGGCATGCCGCTCCCTCCCGCTGGCCAGGTAGTTCAGCAGGGAGACCCGGGGGTCCTGCCGCTGGACCTCGATCTTGCGGAGGATCTTCCTGGCCAGCCGGATGTCGTCCGGCGTGTCGACGTACACCCGCCAGGCGGCCCGCGCGGCGACCGCGGGCAGGGTCAGGGCGAACAGGCCCTCGACCACCACCAGGCGGTGCCGCCCGGACCCGGCGGCCGCGTCGATCGCGGCGGTCACCGCGGTCTCGTCGATGGACCCCGGGTGGTTCCAGTCCAGGGTCTCCGCGCCGGTCGCGCTGAGCGTCCTGACCCCGCGCAGCGGATCGTGCGCGGGGACGTAGAAGTCGTCGAGATGGATCAGTCCGACAGTGTCGGGGTGGTGCAGCGCCAACGCGTCGGCAAGGGTGGACTTGCCGGATGCGGTGCCGCCTGCGACCGCCAGTACGGGCACGCAGAGCCCGCTCGCCACACCCTTCATACCGGGCGCTCCTCATGTGCTCACAGGGGGAAACGAAGCGGCCGGACAAGCCGGGTGGAGGGAGAATAGGTCGCGGGGATCACTTGCGGCAAGCGCTGTCGGTGTGCGTCTTCGTGTCGGTACCGGGAGCGGCCGCGGCGCTACCCGAAGAAGACCCCCGCTTCGGCGTAGAGCGACGGGTCGACGGTCTTGATCCTGGCGGTCGCGTCGCCGATCGGCACCCGGACGATCTCGGTCGAGCGCAGCGCGACCATCTTGCCGAAGTCCCCGTCCCTGACGGCCTCGACGGCGTGCAGGCCGAAGCGGGTGGCCAGCCAGCGGTCGAAGGCGCTGGGGGTGCCGCCGCGCTGGACGTGGCCGAGCACGGTGGTCCTGGCCTCCTTGCCGGTGCGCTTCTCGATCTGGTTGGCCAGCCACTCGCCGATGCCGGACAGCCGGACGTGCCCGAAGGAGTCGAGGGTGCCGTCCTTGAGTACCATGTCGCCGTCCCGCGGCATCGCGCCCTCGGCGACGACCACGATCGGCGCGTAGCGGATCTTGAAGCGGCTCTCGACCCATGCGCACACCTGGTCGAGGTCGAAGCGCTGTTCCGGTATGAGGATCACGTTGGCGCCGCCCGCAAGGCCCGAGTGCAGCGCGATCCAGCCCGCGTGCCGGCCCATCACCTCCACCACCAGGACCCGCATGTGCGACTCGGCGGTGGTGTGCAGCCGGTCGATGGCCTCGGTGGCGATGTTGACCGCGGTGTCGAAACCGAAGGTGTAGTCGGTGGCCGACAGGTCGTTGTCGATGGTCTTGGGGACACCCACCACTTTTACGCCGTGTTCCCGATGGAGGGCGGCGGCGACGCCGAGGGTGTCCTCGCCGCCGATCGCGATCAGCGCGTCGACGCCCTCCGCCGCCAGGTTCTCCTGGACTCTGCGCACCCCGCCCTCGATCTTGAGCGGGTTGGTGCGCGAGGAGCCGAGTATGGTGCCGCCCCGCGGGAGTATGCCGCGGACGGTCGGGATGTCGAGCCGTACGGTGTCCCCTTCGAGGGGACCCCGCCATCCGTCCCTGAAGCCGGTGAAGTCGTACCCGTACTCCTGGACGCCTTTACGTACGATGCCGCGGATGACCGCGTTGAGGCCGGGGCAGTCTCCGCCGCCAGTCAGAACTCCGACTCGCATGGACTCTTCCCTTCGTCGCAAGCCAGCTGTGCCGGATGTGACAACCTCCGCCAAGCTAGCGTGACTTGGGTCACATGTCGCCGTTCCCGTCAACGGTCGGATCCCCGTCCAGACCCGCCTCAATCGCGTATCGGACAAGCTCGACGCGATTGTGCAACTGGAGTTTGCCGAGGGTGTTCTGCACGTGGTTCTGCACCGTCCGGTGCGATATGACCAGACGCTGGGCGATCTGCTTGTAGCTCAGACCCTTCGCGACCAGCCGCAGCACCTCGGTCTCCCGCTCGGTCAGCCGGGGCGCGGCCGCGCCGCCCGGCGCGGCCTGCGGCGGCACCGTCGCCAGCCGGCGGTACTCGCCGAGCACCAGCCCGGCCAGGCCGGGAGTGAAGACCGGGTCGCCCACCGCGGTCCTGCGGACGGCGTCGACCAGCTCCTCACGGGCCGCGGACTTCAGCAGGTAGCCGGTCGCACCGGATTTGACCGCTTCCAGCACGTCGGTGTGCTCGCCGCTCGCGGACAGCACCAGGACCCGCAGCGCGGGGTCGCCGGCCACGACCTCCTTGCAGACCCGCACACCGGACGCGCCGGGCAGGTTGAGGTCGAGGACCAGCACCTGCGGGCGGGCGGCCTTGGCGCGGCGGATCGCCTCGGGGCCGTCGCCCGCGGTCGCCACCACCTGGAAGCCGGCCTCCGCCAGGTCGCGGGCCACCGCGTCGCGCCACATCGGGTGGTCGTCGACCACCATCACCGTGACCGTCCGCTGGGCCGCAAGGTCGTCGCCGACGGTCATGCGGTGCCTCCTTCCGTGGCGGCGGCGTGCGCCGCCGTGTCCTTGACGAGCGCGGCCCTGGGCAGCCGCAGCTCCACCTCGGTGCCCTGGCCGGGCAGCGACAGCAGTTCCGCGGTGCCGCCGAGGTCGCGCAGCCGGCCGCGGATCGACTGGGCCACACCGAGCCGCCCCTCGTCCGCCGCCGCGGCCAGCCGGCCCTCCGCGATGCCGGGGCCGTCGTCCCTGACCGTCACCAGCACCGCGTCCGGCTCGTCCTCGACGAGGATCCAGGCGTGCGCCTGCTCGCCGGCGTGCCGCCGTACGTTGTCCAGCGCCGCGCCCACCGCGGCGGCCAGCTCCGCGGCCGCCGCCGGGTCGAGCAGCACGGGGGTGCCGGGCGCGGACAGCGTCACCCGGGCCGAGGTGTACGGCACCAGCCGGGTGCGCAGGTCGTGCGGCCCGTCCTGCGCGCCGTCCGCGGTGCGGGGCGCCGGGATCGGGGCGCCGCTGATCAGGGTGCGCAGCGCGGCCTCCTGCTCGCCGGCCATCCGGCCCAGCTCCGCGGCCTCGCCGCCGGCCTGGTTGCCGCGCCGCTGGACCATCGCGAGCACCTGGAGCACACCGTCGTGGATGTCCCTGGCCAGCCGCTCGCGCTCGCGGGTGGCGGCCTCGATCTGCAGCGCGCGGGCCAGGGTCCGCTCGCTGATCCTGGCGACCTCGACGACGTAGCCGATGCCGATGCTGGCGACCCAGACCAGCAGCACGTTGTGCAGGGTGTCGCGGCCCGCGGTGCCGCGCTCGACCAGGTCGGCGGCGGCCACCAGCGAGGAGGCCACGGCGGCCCACCGCCAGCCGCCCTTGATCGCGAAGGCCAGTACGGAGCCGGCCGTCCAGATGGACGGCAGCGTGAAGGCGCCGGAGTCGATACGGGCCTGGGTGTCGACGACCGCGGTCAGCAGTATCCCGGTGAGCGCCAGGGCCAGGTCGGCGGCCAGGAAGCGCTTGGTGCAGCGGCGGGCCGACATCACCCGGCCGAGCGTGGCCAGCGTCCACGCGGCGAGCGTCCCGACGTACACCGCGCCCAGCAGGGGGTGCCGCAGCTCGTCGTACGCGTAGCAGCACAGTGCCACCGCGTAGGCCGCCGTCAGCACCCGGTACGCCACGAGCGCGCGCCACAGCGGCTGCTCCACCGACATCCTCACCCGCGCCACCCTAGCCGTCGGCCGGCCGGGGCCCAGGGTCCTTCCGCAGTACGGCGCCCTCCTCGACAGGGCCGGGCCCCGCCCGCCCACCGTCGTGTGACGACCGACCGCCACCGCCCCGGGGGCGCGTGGGGGCACCCCCCTCTCGCGTCGCTCGCCGGCCGGTGGTCCGGCACGGTCCGAACAGCCCCTTTCGGACGGAGACGAACCGCGCGCGGTCGGTGGCCGGTCGCTCCGTTCTCCCCCAGAGCTTCGCCTGGGGGTGCCCGCCCCTGATGGGGCACCGCCCTCCGCAGGGGCATCCCCTCAGCCACCGCGGCCCGCGAGACCGCGCCCTTCTACCGAAGGGGAACCGCCCGAGCCACCGCGGCCCGCGAAAACGCTCCCCTGCGCAGGGGACCGCACTCCCCGGGCGGCCGGGGGTTACTGGGGCTGGGCCGCGGCCTTGGCCGCCTCGGCCAAGGCCCGCTTGGCCGCCGTCGCGTAGATGTCGACGTACTCCTGCCCGGACAGCTTCATGATCTCGTACATGACCTCGTCCGTGATCGACCGCAGGATGAAGCGGTCGCCCTCCATCCCGTCGTAGCGGGAGAAGTCCAGCGGGCGGCCGATCCGGATGCCGGGTCGTACCGAGAGCTTCGGGACGACCTTCCCCACCGGCTGCACCTTCTCCGTGTCGATCATCGCCACCGGGATCACCGGCGCCCCGCTGGCCAGCGCGACCCGGGCCAGGCCGCCGGGCTTGCCCCGGTAGAGGCGGCCGTCGGGCGAGCGCGTGCCCTCGGGGTAGATCCCGAACAGCTCACCGCGCTCCAGCACGGCGACCCCGCTCTTGACCGCGGCCTCGCCGGCGCCGCGCGCACCGGAGCGGTCGACCGGGAGCTGCCCGACGCCCTTGAAGAAGGCGGCGGTCAGCTTCCCCTTCACGCCGGGCGAGGTGAAGTACTCCTCCTTCGCGATGAAGGTGACCTTGCGGTCGAGCACCGCCGGCAGGAAGAAGGAGTCCGAGAAGGACAGGTGGTTGCTGGCGAGGATCGCGGGACCTTCGTTCGGGATGTGCTCGATGCCTTCGACCCAGGGGCGGAAGGCAGCCTTGAGGGGTGAGCCGATGGCGATCTTCATCGCGCCGTAGAACAACCTCGGACCTCCTGTAGCCGACGCACCGACCTTAACGCCAGCGAGCGGCTCCAGCTGGTTCCGATGGGGCTTACCGCTTGGTATCGCGGCCGCGTACGCTGAACATCCGACCTCCGTGTACCTCGTGTACCCGCGTACGCGGTTTCACGCCCTCGAACAGGAGACCCACGGTGCCGCTCATGCCAGGAGCCGAGCCGTACCGCCATGACGGCGGCGAGATCGGCGTGCTGCTCTGTCACGGATTCACCGGTTCGCCGCAGTCCATGCGCCCCTGGGGCGAGTATCTGGCGGAGCGCGGCCTGACCGTGTCGCTGCCGCTGCTGCCGGGCCACGGCACGCGGTGGCAGGACATGCAGATGACCGGCTGGCAGGACTGGTACGCCGAGGTGGACCGGGCGCTGCGGGAGCTGACCGACCGCTGCTCGCAGGTCTTCGTGTGCGGCCTGTCGATGGGCGGCGCCCTCGCGCTGCGGCTGGCCGCCCGGCACGGCGCGGAGATCAGCGGCCTGGTCCTGGTCAACCCGTCAGTGAAGGCGGACAGCCCGGCACTCAAGGCGGTGTCGGTGCTGCGCCACGCGGTGCCCTCGGTGAAGGGCATCGCCAGCGACATCGCCATGGAGGGCGGCGCCGAGGTCGGCTACGACCGCACTCCGCTGCACGCGGTGCACTCGCTGACCAGGTTGTGGCGGGTGGCGCGGGCCGGGCTGCCGCAGGTGACCCAGCCGCTGCTGCTGCTGCACAGCCGGGTGGACCATGTGGTGCACCCGTCGAACTCGGCGGTGGTGCTGGGCTCGGTGTCGTCCACGGACGTCACCGAGAAGGTGCTGGAGCGCAGTTTCCACGTGGCGACCCTGGACCATGACGCGGAGCGGATCTTCGAGGAGTCCTACGCCTTCGTCGAGCGGCTGTCGGCCGCGGGCAGGGCGGACGACGCGGTGAAGGAGGGCACGGCCGGTGGCTGACCGCGAGGACGAGGGCACCGCCCCGCACGAGGAGGAGCCGCCCCGCCCGCCCCTGGACGAGGACGCGGCCTGGGCCGCGCTGATCGCCGGCTACGACGACGAGCCGGACCCGGGCACGGCCGCGGCATGGCCCGAGGCGGAGAACGTCCCCGTGCAGCCGCCGGACCCGGACCCGACCGACCCCGCGGCGGTGAGCACGGCGCCGCCGCCCGCGGACCGCACGATCGTGATCCACCCGGTGATCAGCGGCCCGCGGGACTTCGAGCTGGCAGACGACGACGAGGACGCGCATTTCGTGCCGCCCGAGCCGCCGCCGCTGCCCGACGCGGACGCGACCACCAAGTTCGCCTGGATCGCGGTGCTGGGCGGCCCGCTGCTGCTGCTCGCCTTCGTCCTGCTCCAGATGGAACTGACCTGGTGGGCGGTCACGGTGGGGGTCGGCGGCTTCCTCGGCGGCTTCGCCACGCTGGTGGCGCGGATGCGTACCGGTGACGAGGACGACGACGATCCGGGCCGCGGCGCCGTCGTCTGAGGACGACGGCGGCCGCGCGGCCCGCGCGCGGGTTCAGCGGATGTACAGCGCCTCGATGTCGGCTGCGAAGTCCGCGAGCACGACGTTGCGCTTGAGCTTCATCGACGGCGTCAGGTGTCCCGACTCCTCGGTGAACTGCGCCGGCAGGATGCGGAACTTGCGCACCGACTCGGCCTGCGAGACCGCCGCGTTGCCCTCGTCGACCGCGTGCTGGACCGCGGCCAGCAGGTCGGGGTCCGTCGCCAGTTCCGCCACGGCGCGTCCCTGCTTGCCCTGCTGGGCGGCCCACCGGGGCAGGAACTCCTCGTCCAGGGTGATCAGCGCGGCCACGAAGGGGCGGCCGTCGCCGACGACCATGCACTCGGCGACCAGCGCGTCGGCCCTGATCCGGTCCTCGATCACCGCGGGGGCGACGTTCTTGCCGCCGGCGGTGACGATGATCTCCTTCTTGCGGCCGGTGATGGACAGGTAGCCGTCCTCGTCCAGCGTGCCGAGGTCGCCGGTGTGGAACCAGCCGTCCGCCTTGGCCTCCGCGGTGGCCCGCTCGTTGTTCCAGTAGCCGGTGAACAGGTGCTCGCCGTACAGCAGCACCTCGCCGTCGTCGGCGATGCGGATGGTGGAGCCGGGCAGCGGCTGGCCGACGGTGCCGATCTTGGTGCGGTCCCAGGGGTTGAACGCGGTGGCGGCGCAGGACTCGGTCAGGCCGTAGCCCTCCAGGACCGTGAAGCCGATACCGCGGTAGAAGTGGCCGAGGCGCTCGCCGAGCGGGGCGCCGCCGGAGACCGCGTGGGTGGCCCTGCCGCCCAGGACCGCCCGCAGCTTGGCGTAGACGAGCCGGTCGAAGACCTTGTGGGTGAAGCGCAGCCGCACCGAGGGGCCTGACGGGGTGTCCAGGGCGCGGCTGTACTCGATCGCCGTGGCCGCGGCCCGGTCGAAGATCTTCCCCTTGCCGCCGGCCTGCGCGGTGGCCCTGGCGGTGTTGTAGACCTTCTCGAAGACCCGCGGCACCCCGAGGATCAGGGTGGGCCGGAAGCCCTGGAGGTCGTCGGTGAGGTGCTTGATGTCGGGTACGTGGCCGAGCCTGACCGGCGCCATCACGCTGGCGACCTCGATCAGCCGGCCGAAGACGTGGGCCAGCGGCAGGAAGAGCAGCACCGAGGAGTCGCCGGTGCGGAAGAGCGGGGCGAGGCGTTCCAGCACGTTGCCGCACTCGGCGAAGAAGCTGCGGTGGCTGAGCACGCAGCCCTTGGGGCGGCCGGTGGTGCCGGAGGTGTAGACGATGGTCGCCGGCGAGTCGGCGTTCGCCGCGGCGCCGCGCTCGTCCAGGACCGCGTCGGAGATGTCGCCGCCGGCCGCGACGAGCGCGTCGACCGCGCCGGTGTCGATCCGCCAGACGTGCTTGAGCTGCGGCAGCCGCTCGCGCACCGACTCCACGGACTTCTCGTGCGCGTCGGACTCCACCACGACGGCGACCGCGCCGGAGTCGGCGAGGATCCATTCGAGCTGGGAGGCCGAGGACGTCTCGTAGATCGGCACGGTGACGGCGCCGGCGCTCCAGATCGCGAAGTCCAGCAGCGTCCACTCGTAGCGCGTCCTGGACATCAGTGCCACGCGGTCGCCGGGCTGCACGCCCTCGGCGATCAGTCCGCGGGCGGTGGCGCGCACCTCGGCGAGGAAGCGGGTCGCGGTGATGTCCTGCCAGTGGCCGGCGGAATCCTTGCGGCCGATGACCGGAGTGTCCGGGTGCTGGGCGGCGTTGCGGCGGATCAGGTCCGTCAGGTTGCCGTCAGCGGGGACCTCGTAAAGGGCCGGAAGGCTGAACTCACGCAAGGCGACTGCTCCTCATCGGTGCCACGGCGCACCCGGAGGGAAGGTGATGGACGGGCTGGACGTTACCCATCGGTAAAGCTCCGGCGGTAGGGGGGCACGACAAGATGTTTTAAGCATCACACACCGGGCCGAGCCGGGGCACCGATGCCCGGAAGACTAGACCAGCGCCCCGCCGATCCGCAGGTGACCCGCGAGCGGAACGGCCCGGCGGCGGCCTATAAAGTGACCGCATGCGGGTGCATGTGGTGAGCGACGTCCATGGTGCCGCCGAGGCGCTGGCCCGGGCCGGCGAGGGCGCCGACGCGCTGGTCTGCCTGGGCGACCTGGTGCTCTTCCTGGACTACGCGGACCACTCCCGCGGCATCTTCCCCGACCTCTTCGGCGTCGAGAACGCCGACCGGATGGTGGAGCTGCGCACCGCCCGCCGCTTCGACGACGCCCGCAGGCTCGACGCGCAACTGTGGACGGGCATCGACCGGCGCGACGCCATCGAGGCCGCGGTGCGCAAGCAGTACGCCGAGCTGTTCGCGGCCTTCCCGACGCCCACGTACGCCACCTACGGCAACGTCGACGTCCCCGGCCTGTGGCACGAGTACGCCGGCCCCGGCACCACCGTGCTCGACGGCACCACCGCGGAGATCGGCGGCCGGGTCTTCGGCTTCGTCGGCGGCGGCCTGCGCACCGCGATGCGCACGCCCTACGAGGTCAGCGACGAGGACTACGCGGCCAAGGTCGCCGCGCTCGGCCCGGTCGACGTGCTGTGCTCGCACATCCCGCCGGCCATCCCCGAGCTGTGCTACGACACCACCGCCCGCCGTTTCGAACGCGGCAGCCAGGCCCTGCTCGACGCGATCCGCAGCGTGCAGCCGAAGTACGCGCTGTTCGGCCACGTCCACCAGCCGCTGGTGGCCCGTACCCGGATCGGCCGCACCGAATGCGTCAACGTCGGCCACTTCAACCACACCCGCACCCCGTGGGTCCTGGAGTGGTGAGGCGCGCGGCGATCCCGACCCGCCGTGGTGACGGCCGCGCCACCTGGGCGCGATAGCCTCTCAGCACACTCCTCAGCACACTTCACGCAGCATCCTGCACCAGTAGTCCGGAGGGCCACGGCGATGGCGGAACACACACGGTCGAGCATCACGATCGAGGCGGCACCGGCCGCCGTCATGGGCGTCATCGCCGACTTCGACCGCTACCCGGAGTGGACCGGCGAGGTCAAGGAGGCCGAGGTGCTCTCCCGTGACGACCAGGGCCGCGCCCAGCAGGTGCGGCTGCTGCTCGACGCCGGGGCGATCAAGGACGACCACACCCTGGCGTACACCTGGATCAGCGCGGACGAGGTGCACTGGTCGCTGGTCAAGTCGCAGATGCTGCGCACCCTGGACGGCTCCTACGCGCTCGCCCCGCTGGAGGGCGGCCGGCGTACCGAGGTCACCTACCAGCTCACCGTGGACGTCAAGATCCCGATGCTGGGCATGATCAAGCGCAAGGCCGAGAAGGTCATCATCGACCGGGCGCTGGCCGGGCTGAAGAAGCGCGTCGAGGCCGCGCCCGAGGATGCCGCGGGCGGCGCCGACGCCGAGACCGCGGGCTGATGCCGGCGGCTCCCGTACGCACTCTGCTCATCACCGGCGCCGGCGGTGCGGGCCGCACCACGGTCGCCGCCGCCACCGCGGCCGCGGCCGCCAGGGCCGGTACCCGCACCCTGCTGCTGACCTACGACCGGGACGCCGCTGCCGCGCTGGCCGGCACCGTCCCCGGGCTCGGCGTCGCCTCCGTCGACCCGGGCGCCGCCTTCCAGGACGCGCTGCTGGACCTGCAGAGCCGGGGCGGCACCCTCCTGGCGCTGCTGGGCGCGGCACCGCTGGACCCGGAGGAGCTGACGCCGCTGCCCGGCGCGGAGGCGCTCGCGCTGCTGCGGGCGGTGCGCGCGGCCCACGACGGTACGTGGGAGCTGGCGGTCGTCGACCTGCCGCCGGTGCGCGAGGCGGTGGCGCTGCTCGCGCTGCCCGGACAACTGCGGCGCTACCTGGCCCGGTTGCTGCCCGCCGACCGGCAGGCGGCGCGTGCGCTGCGCCCGGTGCTGGCCCAGCTGGCGGGGGTGCCGATGCCCACCGAGTGGGCGTACGAGGCGGCGGCCCGCGCGGACCGCGAACTGGCCGCCGTCCAGGCGGTGATCGACGACCCGGGCACCTCGGTCGCGGTCGTGGTCGAGCCGGGTGCGCACGCGGCCGGCGTCGTACGGACCGCGCGGACCGGCCTGGCGCTGCACGGCCTGGGCCCCGCGGCGGTGGTCGCCAACCGGCTGCTGCCGGCCGCCGCGGCCGACCCCTTCCTCTCCGCCCTGTCCGGCATCCAGCAGGACCACCTCAAGGCGCTGGCCGAGGTCTGCGCCGCGGACGGCGTCCCGCTGCACGAACTGCCGCACCTGGGACGGGAGCCGCAGGGTCCCGAGGAGGCACTGGCGGTGCCGTACGAGGCGGCGCACGCGACCGGCGGCGATCCCTGGACCGTGGAGGACCGGCTGAAGGACGAGGGCCACTTCGTGTGGTCGCTGCCGCTGCCGGGGGCCTCCAAGGACGGTCTGGACCTGGTGCGGCGCGGGGACGAACTCGTCGTGGACGCCGGGGGTTTCCGGCGCATCCTGCCCTTGCCCTCGGCGCTGCGGCGCTGCACGGTGGAGGGTGCCGCGCTGCGCGACGGCGCGCTGCGGGTGCGTTTCACGCCGGACCCGGGTCTCTGGCCGCGCTGACCGGGCGGATCGCGCGGGCGGTTCGGCCGGGCCGCCCCTGCGGGTCGTTCAGGTAACGTCGTGAGAAAGCCGCGCACCCGACTGCCGCGCCCGTTTGGAGCCGATCATGAGCGAAGCCACCGACCGTCCGGACGCCGACGCGTGGGCGAAGGCCAGCGCAGAGGACATCGCAGCAGAGCACGCCAGGCGGCGCGAACAGGCGGGCCAGGCAAGCGCCGCCGAGGAGCTGCGGCGCTTCGCCGAGGCGGTCGGCGAAGCGGTCGGTGACCGGTTGGCCGCGCTGCGCAACCCGGCGGTGCAGATGGCCGCGCAGGGCGTCCTGTCCCAGGTGCGTTCTGTTGTCGAACCCATCAAGGAGCGGAATCCCGACGTCTTCGACCATCTGACGGCGGCGGGGGCCGAATTGCTGGCGGCATACCGGTCCGCAGTGGCAGGAGCGGAATCCCGCTGGACCTCGGGCGAGGCCTCCTCGCGTTCAACGGCTGAACACATCGACCTCGACTGACCCCCTCTCCGGTACGGTTCTCTTAGCGGGGATCGACCGAAAACTGAGGGACACATGGGACTCACCATCGGCGTCGACATCGGCGGCACCAAAATCGCGGCCGGCGTGGTCGACGAGGAAGGCTCGATTCTTGAGACCGTCAAGGTGCCGACGCCGCCGACTCCCGAAGGCGTCGTGGACGCGATCGTGGAGGCGGTGCGCCAGGTCAGCACCGGTCACACGATCGAAGCCGTCGGCATCGGGGCCGCCGGCTACGTCGACGACAAGCGTGCCACCGTGCTGTTCGCGCCCAACATCAACTGGCGGCACGAGGCACTGAAGGACAAGGTCGAACAGCGCGTCGGACTCCCCGTGGTCGTGGAGAACGACGCGAACGCGGCGGCCTGGGGCGAGTACCGCTTCGGCGCCGGACAGGGTCACTCCGACGTGATCTGCATCACACTCGGCACCGGACTCGGTGGCGGCATCATCATCGGCAACAAGCTGCGCCGCGGCAGGTTCGGCGTCGCGGCCGAGTTCGGCCACATCCGGGTGGTGCCCGACGGCCTGCTGTGCGGCTGCGGCAGCCAGGGCTGCTGGGAGCAGTACGCCTCCGGGCGCGCCCTGGTCCGCTACGCCAAGCAGCGGGCCAACGCCACACCGGAGAACGCGGAGGCCCTGCTCGCGCTGGGCGACGGGACCGTGGACGGAATCGAGGGCCGGCACATCAGCGCCGCCGCCCGGCAGGGCGACCCGGTCGCCGTCGACTCCTTCCGCGAACTGGCCCGCTGGGCCGGTGCGGGGCTCGCCGACCTGGCGTCGCTCTTCGACCCGTCCGCGTTCATCGTCGGCGGCGGCGTGTCGGACGAGGGCGAGCTGGTCCTCGACCCGATCCGCAAGTCCTTCCGGCGCTGGCTGATCGGCGGGGAGTGGCGGCCGCACGCCCAGGTGCTCGCCGCCCAGCTCGGCGGCAAGGCCGGACTCGTCGGAGCCGCCGACCTGGCACGACAGGGCTGAGCCGATGACGACCGTGGAGGATCTGCCGGGTTCCAGCACCGAGCCGGCCTCGGCGGTCGTCCGCGTGCTCAGCTACAACATCCGCTCGATGCGGGACGACGCGGCGGCGCTGGCCCGGGTGATCCGTGCCTGCGCCCCCGATCTCGTCCTGGTCCAAGAGGCCCCGCGGTTCTTCCGATGGCGCAAGGCCGCGGCCCGCCTCGCACACGCCACAGGACTCGTCCATGTGACCGGCGGCGCCACAGCGGCGGGTCCGATGGTGCTCTCCAGCTTGCGCGCGCACGTCGAACGCACCGAGGACGTCCTGCTGCCGCACCATCCGCCGCTGCACCAGCGGGGGTTCGCCACCGCCGTCCTGCGGATCGGCGGCGCCCGGCTCGGAGTGGTCAGCACCCATCTCAGCCTCAGCCCGGCCGAGCGCTACGAACAGGCCGGGCTGCTGCTGGACCGGGTGGCCGCGATGGGCGAGGCGAACGTCGTGGTCGGCGGCGACTTCAACGAGCCGCCGGACCGCCCCGGCTTCGCCCGTATCGCCGCCCGCCTCCAGGACGGCTTCGCCGTCGCCCCCTGGGGCGGCGAGGTCACCAACGTGCGGGCACCCTTCCAGCGCATCGACGCGGTCTTCACGACGAAGCCGGTCGAGGTGCTGGGCTGCGGGGTGCCGCACGCACTGCCCGGCGTCACCGACGCCGACCTGCACGCGGCCACCGACCACCTGCCGGTGCTGGCCGCGCTGCGTGTCCCCAAGGCCTGACGGCCACCGGCTCAGAGCAGGTCGCGCAGCCGCTGGGCCAGCAGGTCCCAGCGCCAGGACTCCTCCACCCAGGCCCGCCCGCGCTCGCCCATCCGGCGGCGCAGGTCGGGGTCCCGCAGCAGCGTCAGGATGCGCTCCGCCGCCTGCTCGGGGGAGCCGCCGGGGACCACCCAGCCGGTCTCGCCGTCCAGTACCGCGTCCGGGGCGCCGCCCGAGTCGCCCGCCACGACCGGCAGCCCGGTCGCCGACGCCTCCAGGTAGACGATGCCGAGGCCCTCCACGTCGAGTCCGCCGCGCCGGGTCCTGCACGGCATCGCGAAGACGTCGCCCGCACCGAAGTGCGCGGGCAGTTCACCCTCGGGCACCGGCCCGGTGAAGCGCACCGCGCCCGCGACGCCGGTGCGCTCGGCGAGCGTCTCCAGCTCGCTGCGGTACGGGCCGCCGCCGACGATCAGCAGCGCGGTGTCCGGCTTCTCGCGCAGGATCCGCGGCATCGCCAGGATCAGCGTGTCCTGCCCCTTGCGCGGCACCAGCCGCGACACGCACACCACGACGGGGCGGTCCGCGAGCCCCAGCCTGGCCCGTACGACCGACCCGCCCGAGCCGGGGTGGAAGGTCTTCTCGTCGACGCCCGGCGGCAGTTGCACCATCCGCTCGGCGGCCCGCTCGGTCAGCGCGGAGGCGATACGGGAACGCGTGTACTCACCCAGATAGGTGAGGGTGTCGGTGCCCTCGCCGATCCTGCGCAGCAGCTGGCGGCTCGCCGGCAGCTGCGCCCAGGCCGCCTCGTGGCCGTGCGTCGTGCCGACCAGCCGCAGCGCGCCGGCCCTGCGCAGCGCCGGCGCCATCAGGCCCAGCGGGGCCGCCGCCCCGAACCACACCGACGAGCAGCCGTACTGCCGCAGCAGCCGCACCGCGGTGCGCGTCACCCCGGGCGTCGGCAGCAGCATCTTCGTACGGTCCCTGACCACCGGGAACGGCTGCTCGGCGTCGAACCGCGCCACCGCCGTGCGGTCCTTCCACGTCGAGGCGTAGACGACGACCTGGTCCGGGTCCAGCCGCAGCGCCATGTTGTGCACGAAGGACTGGATACCGCCCTGGCGCGGCGGGAAGTCATTGGTGACGATCAAGGTCTTTTCCATCGCCGCCGAGATTACTCCGGCGCCGCGGGCCGCCGCGCAGGCCTCCCTGCGCGTCCCTCCCGCCGGGCGGCCGCCGCGGGCCGCAAGATGCAAGACGTGAGATATCGGCATACGAGCGGTCCGGTGCCGGTGGTGGTCGTGTGGGTGCTCACCCGCGCGGCGCTGCTGGCCTTCGTCTTCGAGCTGGTCCACTTCCCCGGGCAGGTCGTCGTCCACGACGTGTCGGCGGTCTACCAGCACTGGTACCCGACGCTGCGGCGCGGCGCCTTCCCCGCGCACGACGTGACCTGGCAGTATCCGCCGGGCGCCGCGGCCGTGCTGGTCGCCCCGGGCGCGCTGCCGTTCCTCGACTACACCGCGGCCTTCTTCTGGCTGGCCTTCCTCTGCGACGCCGCCGTCCTCGCCGCGCTGCTGCGCGACGCCTCGCGCCGGTCCTGGCGCCTGGACGGCGCGTGGGTGTGGGTGGCCGGGGTCGCGCTGCTCGGGCCGATCGTCTACGCCCGCTACGACGTCATGGCCACCGCCGTCGGCGTCGCCGCACTCCTGGCGCTGCGCCGCCGCCCGGTTGCCGGCGGGCTGCTCGCCGGGGCCGGCGCGCTCATCAAGGTGTGGCCGCTGCTGCTGCTCATCGGCACGCCGCCCGGCCGTGCCACCCGTCGCGCCTGGACCGCGGCGGGTGCCGCCGTCGCGGGCGGCTCGCTGCTCTTCCACGCCACCATGCCGGGCGCCTTCTCCTTCCTGACCTTCCAGCGCGACCGGGGCACGGAGGTCGAGTCGCTCGGCGGCCTCGCCCTGCACCTGGCCAGGCGGGCCGGCTGGCACGGCGTCACCGCACTCCACTACGGCTCGGTGGAATTCCTCGGCTCCCCCGTGGCGGTGGTCAGCGACGTGGCGCTGGCGCTGAGCCTGCTGGCCTTCTGCTGGCTGCTGCTCTGGCGGCTGCGGGCACGGGTCTTCACGGCGGCGACGCCGTACGACGCCGGGTTCGTCGCGGTCCTGCTCTTCACCACCACCAGCCGGGTGATCAGCCCGCAGTACATGGTGTGGCTGGTCGGCATCGGGGCGGTGTGCGCCACGCTGCGGGAGAGTTCTCTGCGGTTGCCGGTGCTCCTGCTGCTGCCTGCGGCGCTTCTGACGACGCTGGAGTTCCCGGTCTACTTCGCGCACGTCGTGCGCAGCGACCTTCTGGGCGTCGCCCTCATCCTCTCCCGCAACGCACTCCTGGTCGCCGCCTGCGTCCTGGCCTGCCGCCGCCTGTGGAGCGCCGCCGCTCCCGTCCGACCCGCGACCCCCGCTCCCCCGCCCGTCCCCGAGCACGCAGCCCCCCGCACCCCCAGGTGACGGCCCCCTGCGGTGGCCGGCCCCCTTCCCAGCGGCACTGTGAACGCAACAGGCCGGGGCTGCCCCCCAGGGGCGCGAGGAACTGCGCGGCCAGCCACGACGGCCGGAGAGCCGACCGCGAACCGCAGGGGGCAGGACCCCAGGGGCGCGAGGAACTGCGCGGCCAACCACGACGGCAGATCAGGCACGCGCGCAGCGCAACGCGCACTCACCCCCGTGGAAAGCCCGCCCGGGCAAGGGCAATGCGCTGGACGGGAGTCGGATGCGTGCCGAAGAGGAAGTGGAGCGCGCGCGGCGGCCGCGGCTCGCCGACGTTCACGACGGTGAGCCGCCGCTGCATGGCGACGAACTGCGCCGGGTCCGCGGTGAGGTCCAGCGCGTGCCGGTCGGCGCGTACCTCCACGCGCCGGCTGAGGGCGCACCCCAGCGGCCCGGCGAGCGCCCCGCCGGCCGAGGCGACCGCCGCGAGCAGCCACGCCGAGCGCGGGTCGGCGAAGTGGTCGACGCCGGCGAGCGAGAGCAGCGGCTCCCAGCTGACGACCGCGGCCAGTACGCACACCCCCAGCGCCGCACCCACCGCGCCCAGCGCGGTACCGCGGGCGACATCGCGGTGCACGACGTGCCCGAGTTCGTGCGCGACCACCAGCTCGACCTCCCGCGGCTCCGCCGTGCTGAGCAGCGTGTCGTAGACGACGATCCGCCGGGTCCGGCCGAAGCCGGAGACGTACGCGTTGAGCGCCGTGGTGCGCCGCGACGCGTCGGCGACCAGGACGTCCCGTACGGTCACGCCGTCGCGCTCGGCCAGCCCGAGCAGGGCGTCGCGCAGCGGCCCTGGGGCCATCGGCGTGAAGCGGTTGAAGAGCGGCTCGAAGAGCACCGGTGCGGCCCAGGACAGCGCGACCGTGGCGGCCGCGGCGCCGAGCGCGGCCCACACCCACCACCAGCGGGTGGCACCGGCCAGCGCGTAGACGGCGAAGAGGGCGCCGCCGACCAGCGGGAGCGAGACGAGCAGCCCGCGCAGGACGTCCACCGCCCAGCCGCCCCAGCCCTGGGTGACCAGGCCGAAGCGGGAGCGTACGACCCGGGTGCGGGCGCCGAAGGGCAGGGCGAGCAGTTGCGGCAGCAGCACCAGCGTGACGGCGCCGCCGGCGACCCGGCCGGCCCACGCGCTCCCGAAGCCCGCGACGAGCCCGGCGCCCGCCGAGGTCAGGCCGAGCCCGAGCAGCAGCGCGAGCCCGGCGGCCCGCCCGCCCAGCGCGACGGGCCACACCCCCTGGCGCAGCGCCCGCGCCCGCGCGACGTACTCGGCGGTGAAGTCCCCCTCGTCCATCCCGTCCTCCTGGCTCATGCCCAGCACAACGCCCCGCCCGCTCATGCCAGTTCCTGCTGGACGTACGTGCGCCAGCGGGAGGTGAAGTCGGCGAGCGACACGTGGAGGGTGCTGTGCAGGAGCGTGTCGAGGGGGGTGCCGGCCGCGGCGGCGCGGTAGAGGGCGGTGAGCTGGGCGGGAGACCACTGGTCGGCGATCATGCGGCAGGCGAGCCAGCCGCCCTCGTAGGCCTGGGCCAGCGCCGTGGAGGTGGGGCGGAAGTCCGCGTCGGCGGGGAGGGTCGCGGGGAGGTGGCCCGCGGTGACGTCCTTGGCCAGCTCGGGGGCGATCTCCGGGGCGGTGCGGCCCGCGTCGCGGTAGGCGACCCAGTCGGCGAAGCCTTCGGACAGCCACAGCGGGGTGTGCGCGGAGGTGGCCGACCGGGTGGCCACATGGGTGGTCTCGTGGGTGAGGACGACCTGCCGCCCGAAGGCGGACAGCTCGCCGAAGGCCGCCGGGTTGACGATCACCCGGTCGGCGGGGGCCTGCGCGCTGCCGCCCAGCTCGCCGGTGGTGACCGCGGCGATGCCCTGGTAGTCGGCCGGGTTCGCGGCGAGCAGCTCGCCGAGCTGGCCGAGGGTGCGCGGCGCCTCGATCACGACGGTGCCGGGCCAGCCGGCCCGGCCCCAGGCGTGCTGCACCTGCGGCACCGCCTCGTCGGCATCGGCCGCGTAGCCGCGCAGCGTCTTGGTGTCGCCGAGGCCGAGCACCAGGCTGCGCGCCCCGCGCACCACGGTGACCTTGCCCTGGTCCCACAGCTGTACGGCGCTGCGCAGCCCGGCGGACGCCCCCTCGTCGTCGGCGGCGACGTACCAGCGCCCGGCACGCTGGGTGAGGGTGAGATACGACGTGGAGACCACCGGCTGCGCGTCGTAGCCGCGCAGCCGGTAGCGCAGCTCGACCTGTGCCCCGGTCCTGCGGGTGCCGTCCGCGGCGGCCGCGGGCGGCAGCGGGAAGGCGCCGGTACGGACCAGGCGGTAGGACCAGTCGGCGAGCGGCACCTGCGCGAGGTTGCCGAACATCCGGCGCTGGTCGGCGAGGAAGCGGGTGGACCGGGGGTCCACCCCGGCGAGGAAGGCCCGCTGGTCGTGCTGCCGCACCGCCGCGGCCTGCCGGTCGAGCAACTGCTGTACGGCGGTGTCGGCGGCGGGCCGCGCGGGCTTGTGCGCCACTCCCCCGCATCCGGTGAGCGCGGCGAGCAGCCCGAGAAGGGCCAGGACGGCGTACACGGCGCCGGCCGTCGAGCGTCGTGGCTGCACCGCGGTCATGCGCCCGATCGTACGGCCCTGCCCTGCCGGCGGCTCTGGGGGCGCCCCGGACCGTACGGCAGGCGCTACGGCCGGGTCACCGCGGTGATCGGCATCATGCCCACGGGGTCGTAGCGGACCTGGGCGCCCGGGTAGGGGGCGTGGATGACGCGGCCGCCGCCGACGTACATCGCGACATGGCCGGCGTCGCCGCGGTAGATGACCAGGTCGCCGGGGCGGGCCTGGTCGAGGGGGACGCGGCGGCCCGCGTTCATCTGCTCCTGGGACGTGCGCGGCAGCGCCACGCCCGCGCGGCCGTAGGCGTACTGCATCAGTCCTGAGCAGTCGAAGGAGTGCGGGCCTGTCGCGCCCCACACGTAGGGCGAGCCGAGGACCTGGCGGGCGGCGGCGACCGCGAGGGCGGCACGGCCGGAGGCGGCGGGCAGCTTCGGCAGGTCGGGCAGCGGGACGCGGTCGCGCGAGGCGCGGTCGCCCATGCCGGGGACGTAGCCGGCCCGCTGGGCGGGGGGCAGGGTGTACAGCACCCGCCTGGCGGCTGCCAGCGCCTGCTGCACCGCGGTCTTGCGCCGCCCCAGCTCCGCGGTGGTCCGGTTCAGTTCCGTGAGCTTGCCGGCCGCCTGGCGGCGCTGCCCGTCCAACGCCTTTTCCGCGTCCTGGAGTTCCCGCAACTGCTGGGTCTGCCGGGCGCCGAGCCGGTCGAGGGCGGCGGCGCGGTCGAGGGAGTGCGCGGGGTCGTCGGACAGCAGCAGCGCGATCGACGGGTCGAGGGCGCCGCCGCGGTACTGCTCCGCGGCCAGCGCGCCGAGTTCGTTCCGCAGTTCGTTGACCCGCTGCTGGCCCTGGGCCGCCCGGTCCTGGAGGGTGGCGACGTCGGCGCGCAACTGCCTGGCGCGCTCCTGGGCGGCGTCGTAGCTCTCGGTGGCCTGCTCGGCCTGCTGGTAGAGCCGGTCGAGCCGGGTCGCGGTGTCCGGGCCAGCGGCCGGTGCGGGGTCGGCCGCAGCGATCTGGGCGGTGCCGCCGGACAGTGCCGCGGTGGCCGCGGCCGCCGCGGACAGCACGGTGACCCGGGTGGTGCGGACGGCCAGGCCTGGCTGCGGTGCGCGTCGATGGGATGCCACAGCAGCCGACAGTAGCCAGCCGGACACCGGCAGTACAAAGGCGAGATGAACCGCACACCTGCCCGCTGGCCGCCCAGCCGCAGGTCAACAGCCCCTTGCGGTCACCGAGGGGCGACCGGCACCACCCGAACGCCGTATTCCCGCGACACCCCGAGGGGTCAGACGCGGACGCCGAACTGGAAGGGCATGTTGCCGATCGACTCGTAGCGCACGACGGTGCCGGGCTTGGGAGCGTGCAGCACCATGCCGTCGCCGGCGTAGAGGCCGACGTGGTGGTGGTCGCTGTAGAAGATGACCAGGTCGCCGACCTGGAGCTGCGACATGCTCAGGTGGGTGCCGGCGTTTGCCTGCTCGGCCGCGGTCCTGGGTATCGTCACCCCGGCCTGGCGGTAGGCCCAGGAGGTGAGCCCGGAGCAGTCGAAGGAGCTGGGGCCGGAGCCGCCGTAGACGTAGGGGTCGCCCCGCTTGGTCTGGGCGGCGGCGTAGGCGGCGGCCGCACGGCCGGAGGCGGAGGTGCCGCCCATCGGTGCGCGCCCGGTGGAGCGGTTGGCGCGGGCCGCGTCGTCGGCTATCTGGGCGCGCTGGGCGGCGGTGAGCGAGTTGAGGATCGCCTGCGCCTGGGCCAGCTTGTTCTTGGCCTCGGTCTTGCGGTTGCCCAGTTCGGTCTTGGTGGCCTGGAGCTCGGTGAGCTTCGCGGTGGCCTCGGCCCGCTCCTGGTCCAGGGTCCGCTTGGCGTCCTGGAGTTGCTGCAGCGCACTGGTCTGCAGGGAGCTGATCTGGTCGAGCGCGGTGGCCTGGTCCAGGTAGCTGTCCGGGTTGGAGGACAGGAACAGCTGCAGCGACGGGTCGATTCCGCCGGTGCGGTACTGCGAGGCCGCGATGGTGCCGATGCTGTCGCGCAGCGTGTTGAGGTGCTGCTGCTGCTTCGCCACCTGGTCCTGCAGCGTGCCGGCCTCGGTCTGCAGCGACTTGAGCTTCTCGTTGGCCCCGTTGTACTTCTCGGTGGCCTGCTCCGCCTGCGTGTAGAGCGCGTCCACCTGGGCCTTGGCGTCCTTGACCGAGGTGGGCTTGCTGGGCTTGGCGGGGGCGGCGTTGGCCGCCTGGGCGGAGAGCGCGACCGCGGCGGCGGCGGTTGCGGTGAGCACGGTCACACGCGTGCGGCTTGCCGGCTTGGGACGACGGTGGGACGCCACGAAGGCGAGCTCCTTCTTCCTTCAGCCGCCTACCGGTTGACCACTGGTGGGCGGCCCCCGACGCGCCACCCGGATTGGATGATCGACTGCGCGGAGGTTCGAGGCCTGACCCTAGTGACCTTTCCGTGATCGGTTCAAATCCTTCAAGGCAAAATCTCGACCGGTTCGCGTTTTCTTTACAGGCTTCACACGCGCAGTGATGATCGTTCGACGCAGAGTGTGCACTAGTGCACTAGTGAACGCCGCCGGGGGTTCGAGCGGCCGGAACTGCCGCGCCGCGGCGGGCGGTCAGACCCGCGCGAGGCGGCGCAGCAGCAGCGTCGAGGCGACCGGACGGGCGCCGGCCTTGGCGACACCGTCGGCCACCTCGCGGTCGGCGGAGACCACCACGATCTGCCGCCCCGGCGGCTCGGCCCGCACCAGCCGCCTGATCAACTCGTCCGCGGTCTCACCGGCCTTGCTGAACAGCACCCGCACCCCGCGCGGCGGCGCGAGCAGGACCGGCATGTCCAGGTCCGCGCCGTCGAAGACACAGGTGACCTCGGCGCCGCTCTGCGCGGCCAGCGCCGCGAGCCCGCCGAGCAGCCGCAGCCGCTGCTTCTCCAACGGCAGGGCCGGGTAACCGGTCTTGGTGACGTTGTAGCCGTCGACCACCAGATGCGCCTGCGGCAGCGCGAGCAGCTGGTCCAGGAGCGCGGGGTCGGTCTCGGACAGCGCCCGGGTCGCGATGTCGCGCGCGCTGAACGTACCGGGGGCCACCGCGTCCACGGTGTCCGCGGGGCGCACCGCCATGGTGTCCCGTGGCGGCAGGGCGAGTTCGCGGCGCAGCCCGGACGCCGCGTCGAGCACCGTGTCGAGCAGCAGCCGCAGCCGTACGTCCTCGATGCTGCGGCCCTCGCGGGCCGCCTTGCGCCCGGTCTCGATGACGGCCTCGGCCTCCGCGAGCCGGGTGCGCAGCCGCCGCGCCTCGCTGTCGGCGGCCGCCTTGTCGTGGGCCGCGGCGGACCGCAACTCGTCGACCTCCGCCTGGAGTCTGCGCTGCGCCGCCTCGGCCCGCTTGACGTCGCTCAGCGCGCTGCGCAGCTTGCGGTGCAGGGCGTCGCTCTCCTTGCGCACCGACTCCAGCTCCGCCCGCGCCCTGGCCGCGTCCGCCCTGCCGTGCTCGTGCAGCGCCTCGACCTCGGTGCGCAGCGCGGCCAGTTCGCGCAGCGCCTCCTCGTCGGCCCGTTCCGCATCCGCCCGCTGGGCCTCCTCACCGGCCGTCGCGACGAGCTTGGCCCAGCCCGCGGGGCGCAGCAGATACGCGGCGGCCGCCACGTCCAGCGGGTCGGCGGCGGGCGGCGGGGTGCCGCCCTCCAGCGCACCGGCCAGTTCCTCCTGCGACTCCCGCAGCCGTCCGGCGACCTTCTGCCGGAAGGCCGGGTCGTGCTCCAGGGCTGCGGCCAGCGCGGTCCCCGCGTACTTCACCCGCCGGGTGGGCGTGAAGCGGGCGTAGGGGCGCAGCGAGACCGGCAGCTCCTGGAAGGTGAAGCCGCCGAAGGCCTCAGCGGCGATCGCGACGACCCGGTGGCGTACGCCCTCGGGCAGCGGCCGATCGAGCGCGGGCTCGCCGCCCGCGGCCTCGTCGGCCCGGTCGCCAAGGTCGCCCGGCTCACCGGGGTCGGCCGGTGCGGGGGGTCCGGCGGGCTCCGCCGCGGCGCCGCTCGCCCCGGCATGCGGAAAACCGCCGATACCGTCCACCAGTCACTCCCGTCCGGTTCTTCGGCGTCCTCCCGGCCCCCTTCGATCCCTCCGGCCCGCCGCCCTGCTGCTTCCATTGTCCCCGCCCGGCGCTCAGCCAGACGCGGAACCGCTCCCGGACGCGCTTTCCGTACTACCGTTCCCGTCGCCTGCGCCGGGCCGGTCGACCAGCTCGACCCGGTCGACCGCGTTGCACCAGCGGCAGCGCACCGACTCCACCGTCTCGGCCAGCACCTCGGTCTCCTCGACCGACGGCTCGCCGCCGAGATCGAGGTGGACGTACTCCACGACCCGCGAGGAGCGGGTCACGTCGAAACGGGTCAGGTTTCCACACAGAGTGCAGCGCCACCGCGTCGTCGCGGTCGGCAGCGGAACCGGCATCGCAGGTACCTCTTCCTCTGATTCCTCTGAATCCACCGTGGGAGCGTGCGTCCCGGTCACCCTAAGGCCTCTGAGGTCCGGCGCGCTGCGGCGAGGCGGCCTATGTCCGTTACGACCGCTGCGTCATGATCGGTCCATGGTCATCCCGGTGTACGACAAGAACCCGGTCCGCCGTACGCCGGTCGTCACTTACGGGCTGATGGCCCTGTGCACCGCGGTCTTCCTGCTCGGACCGCTGTCGGGTTTCACCCCGGTCTACGGCACCGGGCACCAGCTGGCCTGCGAGCAGGCGCTGTACTTCGACCGCTGGGGGGTGATCCCCACCGAGCTGCTCCACGGCCGGCTGCCGGCCACCGGACTCGGCCTGCCCGCCGGCTGCCACGCGCCGGCCTCGTACGCGAAGGTGCCGGTCCTGTCCGTGTTCACCTCGATGTTCCTGCACGGCAGCTGGCTGCACCTGATCGGCAACATGCTCTTCCTCTACGTCTTCGGCGACAACGTGGAGAACCGCATGGGCCGGGTGCGCTTCGCGCTCTTCTACCTGGCGGCGGGCTTCCTGGCCACCTACGGCTTCGCCTTCGCGCACGCCGACGACACGCAGAGCCTGGTCGGTGCGTCGGGGGCGATCTCCGGGGCGCTCGGGGCGTACCTCTACCTCTATCCCAAGGCCCGGGTGACCAGCCTCTTCCCCTTCCTGTTCTTCATCCCGCTGCGCTTTCCCGCGTGGCTGGTGCTCGGCTTCTGGTTCGTCCTGCAGTGGTTCGCCGCGCAGACCGCGGCGGGCGGCCCCGGGGTGGCCTACCTGGCCCACGTGGTCGGCTTCGCCTTCGGCTTCTGCTGGGCGTGGGCGTGCTATCGCCCCAGGTCTAAGCTGGGCGTCGTTGCCGGGACGACCCAAGGAGACGTTCAGTCGTGATCACCGCGATCGTGCTCATCAAGACCACCGTGGACCGGATCCCGGAGATCGC
Source organism: Actinacidiphila cocklensis (assembly GCF_907177275.1). Lineage (GTDB taxonomy): Bacteria > Actinomycetota > Actinomycetes > Streptomycetales > Streptomycetaceae > Actinacidiphila > Actinacidiphila cocklensis. The sequence goes on along the minus strand of NZ_CAJSLV010000065.1, from coordinate 36,671 downwards.
CGAGGCGATCGCCGCGCTCGACCACGTCAGCGAGGTGTACTCGGTGACCGGCACGTACGACCTGGTCGCGCTGGTGCGGGTGGCCCGGCATGACGACCTGGCGGACATCATCCCGGGCCGGATCAGCAAGATCCCCGGCGTCGAGGTGACGGACACGCACGTCGCCTTCCGCACGTACTCGCAGCACGACCTGGAGGCGGCGTTCGCGATCGGCCTCGACGCGTAGCCCCTCCGGGGCGGGACTCCCCCAGGGCGCCTTCGCGCCCCCGGGCACCCCGCTCATCCCCCCGACCTGCCCCTCCCGCCGGGCACGCGACGTCTGCGGCTCCCCTTGCGCGGGGGCCGCGCTTCCGCCGGGCGCCGTGGCTGGTGCGGTGTCCCTCGCGTAAGGGGGCAGCCCTTAGGGGCGTGGGGGGTACCCCCACGCGCCCCTGGCGGTTGCCCCTGCGGAAGGTGAGCCGCACACAGGCCGCCGCGGCCCGCGGAAGCGCGCCGCCCTGCGGCAGGGGCACCCCGCGTCACGGGACCCGCCGTCGTTACGCGGACGGGGAGGGGACGCAGCGGCCGCCCTCGGTGTGGTAAGTCCACGAGGCACCCTCGTGGACAAGCGTGGCCAGAGCGCGCGTGAAGCGCAGGATGTGCTCGGGCGGGGTGCCGACGCCGAAGCTGACGCGGACCGCGTTGAAGGAGAGGTCCTCAGGGGAGCCGCAGGCCCCGGGGTCCTCCGGGCGGCCGCCGAGCAGGTGCTTCACCAGCGGGTGCGCGCAGAAGAGCCCGTCCCGTACCCCGATGCCGTGCTCCGCGGACAGCGCCGCGGCGAGGTGCGAGCTGTTCCAGCCGCTGACGACGAAGCTGAGCACCCCGACCCGGTCGGCGTCCGCGCCGAACAGCGACAGCACCCGCACCTCGGGGATCGCGGCGAGCCCGTCCCGCAGCAGCCCGAGCAGCTGCGCCTCGTGCTCGGCCAGATTGTCGAAACCGGCCTCGGTGAGCGCCTTGCACGCCGAGGCGACGGCGTAGGCGCCGATGACGTTGGGCGACCCGGCCTCGTGCCGGGCGGCCGCCGACTCCTGCCATTCGGCCTCGACTTCGCCGTCGGCCCGCCGCACCACCGTGCGGGTGGCGCCGCCGCCCGCGAGGTAGGGCTCGGCGTCGCGCAGCCAGTCGGGCCGCCCGGCGAGGACCCCGGCGCCGAAGGGCGCGTAGAGCTTGTGGCCGGAGAAGGCGACCCAGTCGACGTCGAGTTCCGCGATGTCCACCGCCCGGTGCGGTACGAGCTGTGCGGCGTCCAGCACGATACGGGCGCCGTGCCGGTGCGCGGCGGCGGCGAGTTGGCGTATCGGCCACAGCTCGCCGGTCACGTTGGACGCGCCGGTGACGCACACCAGCTTGGGTCCCTTGGGCGCCCCGTGCAGCGCCACGTCGAGCGCGGCGACGGCCTGCTCCGGTGTACGGGGCGCGGTCAGACAGGTGACCCGCGCGCCCTTCGCCCGCTGCCAGGGCAGCAGGGCCGCGTGGTGCTCGGTCTCGAAGACGAAGATCTGCGTACCCTCCGGCAGCGCCGCGGCCAGCAGGTTCAGCGAGTCGGTGGTGGACCGGGTGAAGATCACCTGGTCGGCCGGGCGACACCCGAGGAACTCGGCGACGGTGGCCCGGCTCTGCTCGAAGAGCTCGGTGGACAGCTGGGACAGGTACCCGGCGCCGCGGTGCACGCTGCCGTAGTAGGGGGCGTACGCGGCCACGTCGTCCCACACCCGCTGGAGCGCCGGCGCGCTGGCGGCGTAGTCGAGCGCGGCATAGGTGACTTCGCCGCCGGTGACCAGCGGCACGGTCACGTCCCGGCCGAGAACGGGAAGCGGCGGGTTGGGAACGTCGCAGGTCACAGTGGTGCTGGTGAGGGAAACGGTCATGGCAGGCTCCTGGCACGAAGGCAGGCGACAGCAGCGTCGCGCGACAGGGACGCGACGGGCGGTCGGACGGCAGCGGAGGAAGAGGGACCGGTGCACTACGGCACCGCGGTACGGCGGAACCGGGGCCGAAAGGCCCTATCGCATTCGCTTGCGCATGAAAGAACTCCCGAGTCCGGCTTGCTGCGAGCCTCGCTGCCCACAGCCCGGTCATCACCCGGGGCACCCCGCCTCGGACGGAGGGTTGCCGGACAGCGAGCCGGGGCCTTTGCGCTGTCACTCGTGACCTGAGAGGGATTCTGCCACAGGTCGCCGTATACGCAAGGCGCCGTCCGAGGTTCGGACGGCGCCTTGGTGTGCGGGCTGCGGCTCAGGCGTTGGTGGCGGCCGCCCAGCGCTCCAGAACGGCCGCGGCGGCGCCGGAGTCGAGGGACTGCGCGGCCTTTGCCACGCCGGCGGCCAGCTGGTCCTCCAGCGTGCCGGTGCCCGGGTGGAGGGCCACCAGCGCGGCGGCCGAGTTGAGCAGGACCGCGTCCCTGACCGGACCCGTCTCGCCGGCCAGCACCCGCCGGGCGACGTCCGCGTTGTGGGCCGGGTCGCCGCCGCGCAGCGCCTCGACCGGCACCAGGCCGATGCCGATGTCCCGCGGGTCGAAGGCGTGCTGGGTGACCTTGCCGTCGCCGACCACCCACACCTGCGAGGTGGCGGTCGTGGTCAGCTCGTCCAGGCCGTCGTCACCGCGGAAGACCAGCGCGGACGAGCCGCGTTCCGCCAGCACGCCGGCCATGATCGGCGCCATGCGGGGGTCGGCGACCCCGGTCGCCTGCGCGCGCACCCGGGCCGGGTTGGTCAGCGGGCCGAGGAAGTTGAAGGTGGTGGCGACCCCCAACTCGGCGCGGGCGGTGGCCACATGGCGCAGCGCCGGGTGGAACTTCACCGCGAAGCAGAAGGTGATGCCGGCTTCCTCGGCGACCTGGACGACCCGCTCGGGGGTGAGGTCCAGGTTGACCCCGAGGTGCCCGAGGACGTCGCTGGCGCCGCTGGCCGAGGACGCGGCCCGGTTGCCGTGCTTGACGACCTTCGCACCGGTTCCCGCGACGACTATCGCGGACATGGTGGAGATGTTCACGGTCTTGGCCCGGTCGCCGCCGGTACCGACGATGTCCACGGTGGCGCCCGGCACGTCGATGGTGTTGGCGTGCGCGTACATCGCCCGCACCATGCCGCTGACTTCCTCGACGGTCTCGCCCTTGGCCCGCAGCGCCACGGCGAACCCGGCGATCTGCGCGTCGGTGGCGGAGCCGCGCATGATGGCGTCCATCGCCCACGCCGTGTCGTCGACCCCCAGGTCCCGCCCCGCGATCAGCATCGACAGAACGTCCGGCCACGTCCGCAGTGCCCCGGTCTCGTCACCTGCCGGGTTCACAACGCTCATGGTCCACACTCCTGGTGGTGTAAGGGTCTCTGCGGCCCCAGCCTAGCGGCGCGGAGCGCCCCGTAGGGGCGCGGCGAAACCCACGGCTCCCCTGCCGCAGAGGGCTCCTTACAGGAGCGCGGGAACTGCGCGCTCAGCCCACCGCCGGCGGACGGTCCGGCCGGGACCGAACAGCCCCGTTCGGCCGGAAAAGGCCCGGGCCGGGTGGCTCCCTCGACTGAGGGGGCCACCCGGCCCGGGTGGGACCAGTCCGACGGCGAGTCAGTGGTGGCCGTGGCCACTCGTGATCTCGTCGTACTCCTCGACCGTCGGCTTCGGGATCTGGCTGTGCTCGCCGTAGAAGTTGCGGGACAGCCGTGCCCGCACCTTCGTGACCGGGTTGACCTTGCGCTCCACGCCGTTCTCGTCGACCTCGGGGCCGATCTCCAGCGGCTGGGGCTGCGGGTGCGCGGTGAGGACGTGCAGCTGCTCCTGGTCGAGCGGCTCGTGGACCTCGATGAACTCGCCGTGCGGGAGCCGCTTGATGATGCCGGTCTCGCGACCGTGCAGCACCTTCTCGCGGTCCCTGCGCTGCAGGCCGAGGCAGATCCGCTTGGTGGCGAAGTACGCCAGCGCCGGCAGGACGAAGAAGCCGACCCGCACCGACCAGGTGATCGTCTCGATCGACAGGTGGAAGTGCGTGGCCCACAGGTCGTTGCCGCCACCGATCAGCAGCGTGAAGTACAGCGTCAGCCAGGCGACACCGAAGCCGGTGCGCACCGGGCGGTTGCGCGGGCGGTCCAGCAGATGGTGCTCGCTCTTGTCGCCGGTGACCCAGGACTCGATGAACGGGTAGACGGCGATGGCCGCCAGCACCACGGGGAAGACCATCAGCGGGATGAAGACGCCGAGGACCAGGGTGTGGCCCCAGGCGTTGATCTCCCAGCCTGGCATCACCCGGATCAGGCCCTCGGAGAAGCCCATGTACCAGTCGGGCTGCGCACCGGTGGAGACCTGGTCGGGCCGGTACGGACCCATGGTCCAGATCGGGTTGATAGTGGCGATCGCCGCGATGGCCGCGATGACGCCGAAGACCAGGAAGAAGAAGCCGCCGGCCTTCGCGGTGTAGATCGGGAAGAACGGCATACCGACGACGTTCTTCTCGGTCTTGCCCGCACCCGGGAACTGGGTGTGCTTGTGGTAGAAGACCAGGATCAGGTGGGCGACCAGCAGACCCGCCATGATGCCCGGCAGCAGCAGGATGTGCACCGAGTAGAAGATCGGCACGAAGTTGTGGCCGGGGAACTCGCCGCCGAACAGGAACATCGACAGGTAGGTGCCGACGATCGGCGTGGACAGCACTGCGCCCTCGGTGAAGCGGACACCGGTGCCGGACAGCAGGTCGTCGGGCAGCGAGTAGCCGGTGAAGCCCTCGAACATGCCGATGAACAGCAGGGTCCAGCCGAAGAGCCAGTTCAGCTCACGCGGCTTGCGGAACGCTCCGGTGAAGAACACCCGCATCATGTGCACGATCATGCCCGCGATGAAGATCAGCGCGGACCAGTGGTGGATCTGCCGGATGAGCAGGCCACCGCGCACCTCGAAGCTGATGTGCATCGTGGACGCGTACGCGTCCGACATCCGCACGCCCTGCAGCGGCGCGTACGGGCCGTTGTACACGACCTCGTTCATGCTGGGGTGGAAGAACAGCGTCAGATACACACCCGTGAGGATGAGGATCGTGAAGCTGTAGAGGCAGACCTCGCCCAGCATGAACGACCAGTGGTCGGGGAAGATCTTCCGCAGGTTGGACTTGCCGAGCTTGTACAGACCGACTCGGCTGTCAGCCCACTCTGCTACGCGCTGTCCGGGGTGTTTGGGGCCTCGCCGAGTGGTCGTCGAGGTCTCTGTCGAAGTACTCATCCGCGCTCCCAGAAGGCCGGACCGACGGGAACCTCGAAGTCGCTCATCGCGACGAGGTTGCCCTCACCATTGACGCTGATCCGAAGCTGCGGCAGCCGGTGACCGGCGGGGCCGAAGATCACCCTGGCCCCGTCGGACAGGTCGAACGTCGACTGGTGGCAAGGGCAGAGTACGTGGTGCGTCTGCTGCTCGTACAGGCTGACGGGGCAGCCCACGTGCGTGCAGATCTTGGAGAAGGCCACGATGCCCTGGTGCGACCAGTCGAGTTCCTTCTTGTCCTTGATGTCCTCCGGCTTGAGCCGGACGACCATCAGGGCAGCCTTGGCGATCTGCTGCTGGAAGTCCTCGTCCTCCTCGTTCAGCCCCTCGGGCTGGGCGAAGGTGAGCGAGCCGACCGGGATGTCCTCGGGACGCAACGGCTTGTTGGTGTTGGGATTGATCAGCGCCTTGCCCTTGGCCCAGGCGGTGTGCCTGAGCTTGTCCTGTGGCATCGGGCCGAGGTCGCGAAGGATCACGACCGCGGACAGCGGCACCAGGGTGAGCGCGCCGAGCATCGTCGTACGGACCAGCTTGCGCCGGCCGAACGCGCTCTCCTTGGCACCCTGCTTCCACTGCGCCTCGATGTTGGCGCGCAACTCGTCGTCGGCGTCCGCCTGGTGCCGGTCGTCCGGCATCTCCTCGTCGGACATCAGGGTGCGCGCCCAGTGCACGGCGCCTGTGCCGATGCCGAGCAGCGCGACGGCCAGCGAGATGCCGAGCGAGAAGTTCAGCGCACTGACGTGGCCGAGCGGGAAGATGTAGACGTACTTGTCGACCGGGAAGATCACGAAGCTGGTGATGAAGGCGAGGGTGCCCAGCATCGACAGGGTGAACAGCCCTGCAACGACCCGCTCGGAGTGCTTGGCCGCCTTCTCGTCGATGTCCTGACGGCGGTACTCGTGCTCCGGGTGGCCGGGGTTGGCGAACGGGTCGCCGGGGACCGCCGCCTCGGCGCCGTGGGCGCCGTGCGTGGCCGGGAGGTGTTCCTCTGGCTCTGCCATGTCGTTGTGGGATCCGGTTTCGCTCATGACTTCTTGGCCTTGGTCGTGCGGGCCGCGACCCAGGTGGCGACGGCGATCAGTGCGCCGAGACCGAAGATGTAGGCGAACAGCCCCTCAGGCACCGGGCCGAGGCTGCCGAGCGTGAAGCCGCCCGGGTTCTTGCTGTCAGCGGTGTCGACGGCCTGCAGGTACGCGATGATGTCGGCCTTGGCCTGCGACGGCATCGTGGTGTCGGGGAAGGACGGCATGTTCTGCGGGCCGGTCTGCATGGCCTCGTAGATGTGCTTGGGGTCGACGCCCTTGAGCGTCGGCGCGTACTTCCCGTCGGTCAGGGCGCCGCCCTTGCCGACGAAGTTGTGGCACTGCGAGCAGTTGGTGCGGAACAGCTCGCCGCCCTTGGCCGAGTCGCCACCCGCCGGGTCGTACTGGTCGGAGGTGGGAGTCACCGGGCCGGGACCGAGCGAGGCGATGAACGCCGCCAGCTGGTCGATCTGCCCCTGGGTGTACTGCCCCGGCTTCTTCTGGATCTGCGGGCCGGGCTGCTGCGCGGGCATCCGGCCGGTGCCGACCTGGAAGTCCACCGCGGCGGAGCCGACGCCGACGAGGCTGGGCCCGTCCGAGCTCCCCTGGCCGCGCGCGCCGTGGCAACTGGCGCAGCCGACCGAGAACAGCTTCTTGCCCTCGGAGATCTGGATGGACTGGGACGAGTCGTCGGCCTGCGCCTTGGGCGCCGGCGCGAGTGCGGCGTACAGCCCCCCGGTGGCCGCCAGCGCGAAGAGTAGGACGACAAGCGCCGCCAGCGGGTGGCGTCGTCGTGCGGAGAGCTTTTTCACGGATTACCCCGGTGTCAGGATCTCTTGTGTCGATGCTTCGGGTTGTGCCTGTCCGGCACCGTGCTGCGGTACGCGACCGACTACTTGATCAGGTAGATCGTGGCGAAGAGGCCGATCCAGACGACATCGACGAAGTGCCAGTAGTAGGACACGACGATGGCAGCGGTGGCCTGCTGGTGGGTGAACCGCTTGGCCGCGTAGGTACGGCCGAGCACCAGCAGGAACGCGATCAGACCACCCGTCACATGCAGCCCGTGGAAGCCCGTCGTCAGGTAGAACACCGAGCCGTACGGGTCGGAGCTGAGTGAGATCCCGTCCTTCTTGACCAGGTTCGTGTACTCGAAGATCTGCCCGCCGATGAAGACCGCGCCCATCACGAACGTCACGATGAACCAGGAGCGCAGCTTCTTCACGTCGCCGCGCTCAGCGGCGAAGACGCCCATCTGGCACGTGAAGGAGGAGAGCACCAGGATCGTGGTGTTCGTCGCGGAGAACGGCACGTTCAGCGCATCGGCGTGTTCCTTCCAGAAATCGGCACCCGTGACCGACCGAAGGGTGAAGTACATCGCGAAGAGGGCCGCGAAGAACATCAGCTCGGAACTCAGCCAGATGATGGTTCCGACGCTGGTGAGGTTCGGCCGGTTGACCGACGGGTGCGCGTGCCCGGTTTCTACTGCTGTTGCTGTCGCCACGTCCGACATTATGTCGGTCCCTTATCCGGCGCTCACTCCGGGGGTCCCCTTCGGTGTGTCAAGGCCCCGCGGAGGACCGTGTCGGAGGCCGCCGACGTCCCCCGAACGAGGGATGACGATCCGTCCGCGGGATCTCGGGCCGCTACGGACCCTCCACGGACAGCGCCCGCGGGAGTAGCATCCGAAGCACTTGAGAAATCGTTCACGAGGAGCCCACGATGCAGGCGACTGCCACGGTGCTGGTCTACAGCGACGACGCGAACACCCGGGAGCAGGTCCGGCTGGCCGTCGGCCGCAGGCCCGCCGCCGACCTGCCGCCGGTGGAGTTCGTGGAGTGCGCGACGATGCCGGCGGTGCTGACCGAACTGGAGAGGGGCGGCATCGACGCCTGCGTCCTGGACGGCGAGACGGCCCCGGCGGGCGGTATGGGCGTGTGCCGGCAGATCAAGGACGAGATCTTCCGCTGCCCGCCGGTGCTGGTGCTGATCGGCCGCCCGCAGGACGCATGGCTGGCCACGTGGAGCCGCGCGGACGCGGCGGTGACCCACCCGGTGGACCCGGTGGCGCTCAGCGACACTCTCGCGGTCCTGCTGCGGCGCCGGGTCGAGCCGGCCTCGAAGACGGTCGCGGCCCGCTAGGGGCACGGCTCAGGCGGTCTCCGGGCGCAGTCGCGCCGGGTTGGACAGCGGGTTCTTCGCGACGGCCGCCGAGCCCTGCTCGGCCAGGCCCGAGGCCTTCGCGCCCAGGGCGCTGCCCTGCTGCCATTTGGCCGCGTCCAGGTTCCAGTCGCCGTACCCGTTGTCGAACGGCGTCATCGTGGCGCCGTGGCTGTTGATGACCTGGACGACGTCGCCCTGCCGCACGTGGTCGAAGAACCAGTGCGCGTTGTCCGTGCTCATTCCCGTGCAGCCGTGGCTGACGTTGGCGTAGCCCTGCGAGCCCTCGGACCAGGGCGCGGCGTGCACGTATTCACCGCTCCATGTCACCCGTGTGGCCCAGTAGACCGGCAGGTCGTACGAGTCGGAGCTGCCCGCGGCTATTCCGACGGTGGTGCTCTTCATCTGGACGAAGCTCTCCTTGGCGAGCACGACCTTGATGCCGTTGCGGGTGTCGAAGCCCGGCTTGCCGGTGGTGACGGGAATGGTCTTGATGACCTTGCCGTCGTCCTTGAAGGTCATCTGGTCGCTCGCGGCGTCGGTGATCGCCTCGATGCGGTCGCCGGTGTGCAGGGTGAGCGGCTTGTCGACGCCGCCGAAGAGCTTGTTCTGCACCTTGACGCCGCTGAGCGTGCTGCGGACGTCGATCTGGGCGTGCGCGGGCCAGTACTCGCCGGGGCGGTAGTGCAGGGTGCGGTCGTCGACCCAGTACCAGGAGCCGTGTGCTGCCTGCGGGACGCTGCTGACCAGCAGGCCGGACTCCACGACCGCGCGGGCCGCGGGGGACTTCACCGGGGTGCTCAGGGCAGCGGTGATCGGCTGGCCGACCCCGTACGTGCCGGCGTCCGGGCCGAAGGTGACGTGCAGCCCGGCGTCGGCCGGGGTGGTGTCGAAGGTGAGGACCTTGCGGCCGGGGTGGCCGTCGGAGTCCTCGGTGCTCACCCGGACCGTGTAGTGGGCGCCTGCGGCCAGCGCGGTGGTGGACTGCCAGCTGAGGCCGTCCTCGCTGAGCTTGCCGCGTACGTAGCGCCCTGCGCCGTCCGTTGCGGTGACATCGGTGATCCGGCTGCCGTCGTCCTTGACGGTGACCTTGAGCGGCTTGCTGGGGTCCGCCTTGCCGCCGTCGGCGACGGAGTAGGCGACCTTGGCCGCTGATTCGTACGGCGGGGCGGCAAGCGGGTTGCCGTCTCCACCGCATGCGGTGAGCCCCACCGCGAGGGGCGCCACGAGGAGGGCGCAGCGCAACGCTATCCGGCGTCGAGGAATGTGGCTCATGGCCTCACGCTAAGAACCGGCCACCGATTCCGCACGGCAGAAGGGTGCAAAAGGGGCGGGCCGCTGTGCCGCGTCAGACGGTCACTGCGTGCGGTTCTCACCGCGGTAGTACTCGAACACCCAGCCGAAGATCCCGAGCAGGATCACCGGCAGCGAGAAGAACAGCAGCCACCAGCCGAAGATGACGCCCATGAAGGCCAGCGCGCCACCGGCGCCGAGCATCAGCGGCTGCCAGCTGTGCGGGCTGAAGAAGCCCACCTCGCCGGCGTCGTCGGCGATGTCGGCGTCCTCGCGGTCCATCGCCCCGGTGTCGGCCCGGTTCGCGGTGAAGCCCAGGTAGAACGCGATCATGGTGCACAGCGCGAACGCCAGGAAGAGCGCGGTCGTACCGGTCGGTTCCTTGGACCACAGGCCGTACACCACGGCCGTCGCCAGGATGAACAGGGCGAAGCCGCCGAACATCCAACCTTGGACCTTCACTGGCCCGCTCCCTTGCTCTCAGCACCGGTAATGGCCGTGCCCGCGCCGTGGCCCGCGAGGGCGTCGATCGCCGCGATCTCCGGGTGGTGCAGGTCGAACGCCGGGGATTCGGAGCGGATACGCGGCAGCGAGGTGAAGTTGTGCCGCGGCGGCGGGCAGGACGTCGCCCACTCCAGCGAGCGGCCGTAGCCCCACGGGTCGTCGACCTCGACCTTCTTGCCGTACTTCGCCGTCTTCCACACGTTGTAGAGGAAGGGAAGGATCGACAGGCCGAGCAGGAACGAGCTGATCGTGGAGACGGTGTTCAGCGTGGTGAAGCCGTCGGCGGCCAGGTAGTCGGCGTACCGGCGGGGCATGCCCTCGGCGCCCAGCCAGTGCTGGACGAGGAAGGTGCCGTGGAAGCCGAAGAAGAGCGTCCAGAAGGTGATCTTCCCGAGCCGTTCGTCGAGCATCTTGCCGGTCATCTTCGGCCACCAGAAGTGGAAGCCGGCGAACATCGCGAAGACGACGGTGCCGAAGACCACGTAGTGGAAGTGCGCGACGACGAAGTACGAGTCGGACACGTGGAAGTCCAGCGGCGGCGCCGCCAGGATGACACCGGTCAGACCACCGAAGGCGAAGGTGATCAGGAAGCCGACCGACCAGAGCATCGGGGTCTCGAAACTCAGTGACCCCTTCCACATGGTGCCGATCCAGTTGAAGAACTTCACGCCCGTCGGCACCGCGATCAGGAAGGTCATGAACGAGAAGAACGGCAGCAGCACACCGCCGGTCACGTACATGTGGTGCGCCCACACCGTCACGGAAAGGCCCGCGATGGAGATGGTCGCCGCGACCAGGCCGATGTAGCCGAACATCGGCTTCCGGCTGAAGACCGGAATGACCTCGGAAATGATGCCGAAGAACGGCAGCGCGATGATGTACACCTCTGGATGGCCGAAGAACCAGAAGAGGTGCTGCCACAGAAGTGCGCCGCCGTTTGCGGAGTCGAATACGTGTGCGCCGAATTTACGGTCGGCTTCCAGTGCCAGCAGCGCCGCGGCGAGCACCGGGAAGGCCAGCAGCACCAGGACGGCGGTCAGCAGCACGTTCCACACGAAGATCGGCATGCGGAACATCGTCATGCCGGGTGCGCGCATGCAGATGATCGTGGTGATGAAGTTGACCGCACCCAGGATGGTGCCGAAGCCGGACAGCGCCAGACCCATGATCCACATGTCGGCGCCGACACCGGGCGAGTTGACCGCGCTGGACAGCGGCGAGTACGCGAACCAGCCGAAGTCGGCCGCACCCTGCGGGGTGACGAAGCCGCCGACCGCGATGAGCGAGCCGAACAGGTAGAGCCAGTAGGCGAACATGTTCAGCCGCGGGAACGCCACGTCGGGCGCACCGATCTGCAGCGGCATGATCCAGTTGGTGAAGCCCGCGAACAGCGGTGTCGCGAACATCAGCAGCATCACGGTGCCGTGCATCGTGAAGGCCTGGTTGAACTGCTCGTTCGACAGGAACTGGTTGCCGGGCCGCGCGAGCTCGGCGCGCATCAGCAGTGCCAGCACACCGCCGATCAGGAAGAACGCGAACGACGTGACCAGGTACAGGGTGCCGATGGTCTTGTGGTCGGTGGTGGTCAGCCACGTGACCACCACAGAACCGGGCTTCTTGCGGCGGGCCGGGATTTCGTCCGCATAGGAGTCATCGGCCGTCGCGGCGCCCTGCGGTTCGTTGAGAATGCTCATGTGGTCTTGGGCTCCGAGTTCTTCGCGTTGCCCGTGGTGGCGATACCTGACGGGAGATAGCCCGTCTGCCCCTGCTTGGCGAGGTCCTTGAGGTGCGCCTGGTAGGCCTCGGGCGATACGACCTTCACGTTGAACAGCATCCGGGAGTGGTCGACACCGCACAGCTCGGCACACTTGCCCATGAAGATGCCCTCCTTGTTCGGAGTCACCTCGAAGACGTTGGTGTGGCCCGGGATGACGTCCTGCTTCATCAGGAACGGCACGATCCAGAACGAGTGGATGACGTCACGCGACGTGAGCACGAAGCGGACCGTCTGGCCCTCGGGCAGCCACAGCGTCGGACCGGGGTTCCCGGTCTCCGGGTTGCGGCTGGAGGGGGTGCCGACGTCGTAGACGCCTTCCGCGCCCGGCGGGAACAGCAGTTTGTTCGCCGGGATCTCGCTCAACTCGGCCGGGGGCTTCGTGGGCTGAGAGGTGCCGTCGACGTTCTCGACGTAGTTGAAGCCCCAGCTCCACTGGAAGCCCACCACGTTGATGATGTGCTGCGGCTTCTTGGAGGTCGCCAGGAGCTTGTTCTCGTCGCGGGCGGTGAAGTAGAAGAGCACCGCGATCACCACGATCGGAACGATCGTGTACAACGCCTCGATGGGCAGGTTGTAGCGGGTCTGCGGCGGAACCTCGACCTTGGTCCTGCTGCGGCGGTGGAAGATCACGCTCCACAGGATCAGTCCCCAGACCAGTACACCGGTCGCCAGAGCCGCGGCCCACGACCCCTGCCACAGGGCGAGGATGCGGGGTGCCTGTTCGGTGGCAGGACTGGGCATGCCGAGGCGGGGATAGTCCTTGTACGAGCAGCCGGTGGCCATCGCCAGGACCAGGCCCGCAGCCAGCGCCTGCGGGATCCTCCGCCGCAACCCGCGCCGCGACGTGGGAGTGCCGCCCACGCCCTTTGGGCGGTGGGGGAGGTCGGAGCCGTTGGGACTCACGTAGCGCCTTCCCGAGAGTCTCGCCCGCTCGTCCGGGTGTTCCGGCCGTGTGCTGGTCGGTCGGCCCGGGCTGCAGGCAATGAGGTGTGGATGTTTATGCGGACCAAACCCTACTGGACGCAATTTGGGGTCGCGCGGGGAGGGGGTCCAACGCGCCGGGGCTCTCCCCGAAGGGATGGAATCCCGCGCGGACGAGGTGTTCTGACACTGCGCCCAGCCCCTCGCGGCCCCCGGGGCGTAGCGTGCTGGGGTGTCCTATTTCGATATGGCTTCCGCCGCCCCGCTGCACCCGGTTGCCCGCCAGGCGTTGCTCGCCGCGCTCGACGAGGGGTGGGCGGACCCGGCCCGGCTGTACCGCGAGGGACGCCGGGCCAGGCTGCTGCTCGACGCGGCCAGGGAGACCGCGGCGGCGGCCGTCGGCTGTCGCCCCGACGAACTGGTTTTCACTCCTTCGGGAACCCGCGCGCTGCACGACGGTGTCGCCGGGGCGATGGCCGGGCGGCGCAGGACGGGCCGCCATGTGGTGGTCTCCGCGGTCGAGCACTCCGCCGTCCTGCACGCGGCCGACGCCTACGAAGCGGTGCCGGTCGGCGTGGACCGCGCCGGGCGGGTCGCGCCCGCCGACGTGGCGGCGGCGCTGCGCCCTGACACCGCACTGGTGTGCCTGCAGTCGGCGAACCACGAGGTGGGGACGGTCCAGCCGGTCGCCGAGGTCGCCGAGCTGTGCCGCGCCGCGGGCGTACCGCTGCTGGTGGACGCGGCGCAGTCGCTGGCGTGGGGCGCGGTCGAGGGCGGCTGGTCGCTGCTGGCCGGCAGTGCGCACAAGTGGGGCGGACCGCCCGGGGTGGGGCTGCTGGTGGTGCGCAAGGGCACCAGGTTCGCGCCCCAGCATCCCGCGGACGAGCGGGAGTCGGGCCGCTCCCCCGGGTTCGCGAACCTGCCGGCGATCGTGGCCGCGGCCGCGTCGCTGCGGGCGGTACGGAGCGAGGCCGACGCCGAGGCGGCCCGGCTGTCCGCCCTGGTAGACCGGATCAGGGCGCGGGTGCCCGAGCTGGTGCCGGACGTCGAGGTGGTCGGGCACGGCACCCTGCGGCTGCCGCACCTGGTGACCTTCTCCTGCCTCTACGTCGACGGCGAGGCGCTGCTGACCGCGCTGGACCGGGCCGGCTTCTCGGTCTCGTCCGGCTCCTCCTGCACGTCGAGCACGCTGACGCCGAGCCATGTGCTCAAGGCGATGGGCGTGCTGTCCGAGGGCAACGTACGGGTGTCGCTGCCGGCGGGGACGGCGGAGGCGGACGTCGAGCGCTTCCTCGACGTGCTGCCGCCGCTGGTCGCCGAGGTCCGCTCCCACCTCGGGTCGGTCCCGGCGCCGGCGCTCGACGCGGACCTGGTCGTCGACTCGCTCGGCAAGCTGTGCCCGATCCCGGTGATCGAGCTGGCGAAGGTCATCGGCGAGGTGCCGCCCGGCGGGGTGGTCACGGTGCTCTCCGACGACGAGGCGGCGGGGTTGGACATCCCGGCCTGGTGCTCCATGCGCGGCCACACCTACCTGGGGTCCGCCCCGGCCCCCCAGGGCACCGCCTACCGCGTCCGGCGCCAGGCCTGAACCCCGCCTCTGCGGCGGGCGGTGCCTCGCAGGGGCGCGGGCAGTTCCCCGCGCCCCTGCCGGGCGCCCCCCGGGCGCAGGGTCAGGCTCCCAGGTGCCGGTGGACCTCGGAGGCGGCGTCCTCGCCGTACGCCTTGGTGAAGCGCTCCATGAAGTGGGTGCGCCGCAGCTCGTACTCCTGCGTGCCCAGGGTCTCGATGACGAGGGTGGCGACCATGCAGCCGATCTGCGCGGCGCGCTCCAGGCCGACGCCCCAGGCGAGGCCGGACAGGAAGCCGGCGCGGAAGCCGTCGCCGACGCCGGTCGGGTCGACCTTGGCCTGCTCCTCCGCGCAGGCGACCACGATGGGCTGCTCGCCCTTGCGGTCGATCCGCACTCCGTTGGCGCCGAGCGTGGTGATCCGGGTGCCGATCCGGTCGAGGATCTCCTCCTCGCTCCACCCGGTCTTGCTCTCGATCAGGCCCTTTTCGTACTCGTTGTTGAACAGGTACGCGGCCCCGTCGACCAGGACCCGGATGTCGTCGCCGTCCATCCGGGCGATCTGCTGGGAGAAGTCCGCGGCGAACGGGATGCCCCTGGTCCGGCACTCCTCGGTGTGCCGGATCATCGCCTCGGGGTCGTCCGCGCCGATCGAGACCAGGTCGAGGCCGCCGACCCGGTCGGCGACGTGCTGCAGCTCGATCAGCCGCGCCTCGCTCATGGCGCCGGTGTAGAAGGAGCCGATCTGGTTGTGGTCGGCGTCGGTGGTGCAGATGAAGCGGGCGGTGTGCAGCACCTCGGAGATGCGGACCGAGGCGGTGTCGACGCCGTGCCGCTGCAGCCAGGCGCGGTACTCGCCGAAGTCGTTGCCCGCTGCACCGACCAGGATCGGAGCGGTGCCGAGCAGGCCCATGCCGAAGCAGATGTTGGCGCCGACCCCGCCGCGCCGTACATCGAGGGCGTCGACCAGGAAGGACAGCGAGACCGTGTGCAGCTGATCGGCGACCAGCTGGTCGGAGAAGCGGCCTGGGAAGGTCATCAGGTGGTCGGTGGCGATGGATCCGGTGACGGCGATACGCACGGCGGCAGGCTCCTGAGGACGGGGGAATCGTACGCGGGGGGTTGCGTCGGGCTGAGCAGTCGTCCACGCTACCGGCAAACTGGGGCACGGCCGGGACATCCACGGATCGTCCGCCGCCGCCCGCCGGTGCATCCGCGGGGCACGGCGAAACTACCCGATAGTAGGGCTTTCTCCCCGGACCACTCGTGCCTAGTGTCGGTCTTATGAGGTCTACCCCGCGTGCCACCGGTGTCACATCCCCGCTCGCCCCGGTTCCACTCGCCGAGCCGGACTCGCTGGAGCAGCTGATCGGCGACTGCCGGCAGATGGCCGCGCACTGGCACGTCCCCGCCGGTGAGCGCACCGCGTCCGCCCCGGCCGGCCTGCACGGCATCACGGTGCCGCCGGCGTCGGCCCATGTGGTCGCCGGCATGGCGGAGTTCGGCGACTGACCTGCCCCGCGCCGCCCGGGGGAACCGCCGGCCGGCCGGCCGCGTCACATCGGCACCTGACGGTTGACGGAGCCGAGGAGGGCGCGCGGTGAGCAGCGAGCACGACGATCATGAGGTGCGGCAGGCCGGCGAGGGCCACGACACCGGTAAGGACGACGACATCCTCGTCGGCGGTGACGCCGGCGGGCACACGCATGACGGTTCGCCGCGCAGGCGGCGGCTGACGGTCGCCCTGGTGGCAGCCGCGGTGCTGGCGGCCGCGGGCGGCGGGGCGTACTGGGCGTCCGGGGACGGCGGCGGGAAGTCGCCGACGGCGCAGCTCCCCACCAAGTCGGGCACTGCCATCGGCATCGCCCCCGGCACCGGGGGCGGCGACTACCGGCTGACCGGCAGCCTGCCGCAGGACGGCCCGGCGTCGGCCCCCCTCTACCGCCCGGACGGCGGCGCGGACCGTGCCGCGGTCGGCCGGCTCGCGGCACTGCTGGGGGTGACCGGCCCTGTGGTCGCGGACCACGGCTCGTGGCGGGCCGGCTCCGCGGACGGTACGGGTCCCGCACTGCTGGCGAGCCAGGACGCCCCGGGCACCTGGTCGTACGCCTCCAACGGCGCGGTCACCCCGGGCGCCCGGCAGGTCGTGCCGCCCGCGCTGCCGCAGGTCCCGCCGCCCGCGGCGGGCAGCTCCGCGGACTCCGGCTCGACCTCGCACCGGGCGGAGGGCGGCGCCGGGACGTCGGCCTCCACCGGTGCTGACGCGGGCACCCCGCCGATCCCCGAGCAGCAGGCGAAAGCGGCGGCGGCGCCGGTGCTGGACGCGCTGGGCCTGTCGGGCGCGCGGGTCGACGCGACCAGGACGGCCGGCTCGGCCAGGACGGTGACCGCGGACCCGGTGGTCGGCGGCCTGCCCACGCACGGCTGGGACACCACCCTCGACGTCGACCCGAACGGGCGGATCACCGGCGGGCACGGACGCCTGTCGACGCTGGCCGAGAGCGGGAGCCAACCGGTGATCAGCGCCGATCAGGCGTACAGGAACCTGTCGTCGGGGCGGATCATGCAGCCGGACCACCAGATGTCCTGCCAGGTGCCGATGCCCGACAAGGGGCAGGCGCAGCCCGCCGACCCGGGCGGGAACGCCGCGGGACCCGCGGTCTCGCCGACCGTCCCGGGCCAGGACAGGACGCTGCCGACCAGCCTGCCGTGCGTGGCGCCCCGGGTGACGCCGATCGACATCACGGGGGCCGAGTTCGGCCTGGCCCGGGAGTTCGCCCCGGGCGGCCAGGCGCTGGTGCCCGCGTGGCTCTTCGACGCGAAGCCGCAGGGTGCGGCGACCGGCTCGGTCATCGCCCAGCAGGCGGTGGAGCAGTCCGACCTCCAGGACGGCGGCAACACCCCCGGCGGCCCCTCTCCCGCGCCCCCCGCGAATCCTCCGGTGACGCTGTCCGGCTACCAGCCGCACGGCAGCTCGCTGACCCTCACCTTCTGGGGCGGGATCTGCGACACCTACACGGCCGCGGCCGTCGAGTCCCCCGGCCAGGTGCGGGTCACGGTGACCGGCACGCCCAAGGACCCCGGGGCGCCCTGTCCGGCGCTCGCCAAGGCGCAGAGCGCGTCGGTCCGGCTCAGCGAGCCGCTCGGCTCGCGCACGGTGGTCGACACCTCCACCGGCTCCCCGGTCAGGGTTTCCTAGCCGGCCCGCGCCACGGGGCGCAGAAACGCGCGAGCACCCACCGGACGGTGGGTGCTCGCGCGTTTCCGCGCCCCTGAAAACCTCGCTCGCCCCGCAGGGCTGAAGCTCAGTGGAAGGAGTCGCCGCAGGCGCAGGAACCCGTGGCGTTCGGGTTGTCGATCGTGAAGCCCTGCTTCTCGATGGTGTCCACGAAGTCGATGGACGCACCGCCCAGGTAGGGCGCGCTCATGCGGTCGGTGACGACCTTGACGCCGCCGAAGTCCTTGACCACGTCGCCGTCGAGCGAGCGCTCGTCGAAGAAGAGCTGGTAACGCAGGCCCGAGCAGCCGCCGGGCTGGACGGCGACCCGCAGCGCGAGGTCCTCGCGGCCTTCCTGCTCCAGCAGGCTCTTGACCTTGCCGGCGGCGGCGTCGGACAGGAGGATGCCGTCCGTCGTGGTGGTCTCGTCCTGAACCGTCATCTGCTTCACTCCCGGGTTGTACGGACTACTGGCTTACCGACTGCTAACCGGCGCCCTTCCGGATTCATTCCGGGCGGGTCGTGCGAGTCCGCGGTGTCTTCGTCCCCACCATGCTCGCACACGGCGGGCCGCGCACGGCAGGGATGGACGAATGCGTCACATTGACGCGACCCGGCATCGTCAATGTGACGCGAACGGGCTATCATAGATAGCGTCAAGTAGACGAAAAGGTCTGCGCAGTCAAGAAAGGGCGTCCGGCCCGTGACCACCACAGAAACCCTGGACGTACAGCCCACCCCGCTGGCACTGCTGCTGCTCGGCCGGGAGTCCGACCCGCGCAGCGAGCGGGGTGTGGACTGCCCCGGCGACCTTCCCGCGCCGTCCGACCCGGACCTGGTGGAGCGCGCCAGGGCCGCCAAGGCCCGCCTGGGCGAGAAGGTCTTCATCCTCGGCCACCACTACCAGCGCGACGAGGTGATCGAGTTCGCCGACGTGACCGGCGACTCCTTCAAGCTGGCCAGGGACGCTGCGGCCAGGCCCGAGGCGGAGTACATCGTCTTCTGCGGTGTGCACTTCATGGCGGAGTCCGCCGACATCCTCACCTCGGAGCGGCAGCAGGTGATCCTGCCGGACCTGGCGGCCGGCTGCTCGATGGCCGACATGGCCAGCGCCGAGCAGGTCGCGGAGTGCTGGGACGTGCTGGCCGACGCGGGCGTCGCCGACGTCACCGTGCCGGTGTCGTACATGAACTCCTCGGCCGACATCAAGGCCTTCACCGGCCGGCACGGCGGCACGATCTGCACCTCGTCCAACGCCCAGCGCGCCCTGGAGTGGGCGTTCTCGCAGGGCGAGAAGGTGCTCTTCCTGCCCGACCAGCACCTGGGGCGCAACACCGCGGTACGGGACCTGGGCATCGCCCTGGAGGACTGCGTCGTCTACAACCCGCACAAGCCGGGCGGCGGGCTGACCCCCGAGCAGCTGCGGGACGCGAAGATGATCCTGTGGCGCGGGCACTGCTCGGTGCACGGCCGCTTCTCGCTGGAGTCGGTCGAGGACGTCCGCGCGCGCATCCCCGGCGTCAACGTGCTGGTGCACCCCGAGTGCAAGCACGAGGTCGTCACCGCCGCCGACCACGTCGGCTCGACCGAGTACATCATCAAGATGCTCGACGCGGCCCCCGCCGGCTCGGCGTGGGCGATCGGCACCGAGCTGAACCTGGTGCGCCGGCTGGCCAAGGCCCACCCCGACAAGCAGATCGTCTTCCTCGACAAGACCGTCTGCTTCTGCTCGACCATGAACCGCATCGACCTGCCGCACCTGGTCTGGGCGCTGGAGTCGCTGGCCGACGGCAAGCCGGTCAACCGCATCGAGGTCGACGCCGACACCGAGCACTTCGCCAAGCTGGCCCTGGAGCAGATGCTCGCGCTGCCGTGACCGGCGGCCGCCAAGGCCCTGCCGGTACGGGCGGCACGGCGCGATGATGGACCGGTGATCCTTCGACCGGTTCGTGACGACGAGGAGGACGCCGAGGTCGTGCGGGAGGTCACCGCCGCCGCCTTCGGCGCCTCGCACCAGCTCAGCGGCGGCGACCCGGCGGACGCCCGCCCGCCCGGCGGCGCCCGGCCCGAGGTCGCCGCCCGGGAGCGGGGCCGCACCCGCCACCTGGCCAGGACCGACCCGGGCGGCTGCTGGATCGCCCAGGACGAGGCGGCGGGGCCGGTGGGCGCGGTGCTGTCGTCCCGGCGCGAGGGCACCTGGGGCATGTCGCTGCTCGCGGTGGCACCCGGCGCCCAGGGCAAGGGAGTCGGCAAGGCCCTGATGGCCCGGGCGCTGGTGCACGGGCGGGCGTGCCTGCGCGGCATCATCTGCGCCTCGCGGCATCCGGCCGCCCCGCGGACGTACCGCAGGGCCGGTTTCACCCTGCACCCGGCGATGCGGCTGACCGGGGTCGTCGACCCGGCGGGCCTGCCGCCGCTGGACGGCGCCGTGCACGAGGGCACCGCACGGCACCGCGACCTGATGGACTCCGTCGACCGGCGCACCCGCGGCGGCGCCCACGGCCCCGACCACGAGGAACTGCCGCGGCACTTCCGGCTGTTCGTCGTCGACGACCTGGCGGGCAGCGGCTACTGCTACGCCGACGACCACGGCGTCGAGCTGCTGGCCGCGACCTCCCGGCGGCTGGCCACCCGGCTGCTGACCGCGGCCCTGGTGGGCATCCCGCCGGGCCGCCATGTGCGGGTGGCCGGGCTGACCGCCGAGCAGGAGTGGGCGGTCGACGTGGGCATCGCCGCGGGCCTGGACATCTCCAACGACGGCTACGTGTGCCTGCGCGGGATGCGCCCGCCCAACCCGTACATCCCCTCGCAGCTCTTCCTCTGACGCCGCGTGATCCCGCGCGGGATCAGCCGCACGTCCCGTCCGCGACGGCCGGTGCGGCCGGGTGGTGGCGCTGGCCGCGGGGCGGGGCGGACAGCGGGAGGCGGACCCAGACCCGGAAGCCGCCGCCCGGGCGGGCGCCGGCCCGGCAGACCCCGCCGAGCGCGCTGGCCCGCTCGTACATCCCCAGCAGTCCCGGCCCGCCGGTGCCGCGCTCGGTGGGGCCGCCGGGGCAGGGGATGCCGGGCGGCACGTGCGAACTGCCGTCGCCCGCCGCGTCGGGCCGCGGCCTGCCCTGGACGGGCAGCAGCGACGCGGCGGTGCCGGGCGCCCCGTCGTCGTCCACCACGACCTCCAGCGCCCCCGGGTCGCGCCTGATCCTGACGACCGCGCCGGCGCCGGGTCCCGCGTGCTTCTGGACGTTGGTCAGCGACTCCTGGATCACCCGGTAGGCGGTGAGGTCGACGCTGGCCGGCAGCGGCTCCTGCGGGGGCGGTGCCGCCTCGCCGCCGGTGCGGTCCTCCACCGTGACCTGCAGCCCGGCCTGCCGGAAGCCGTCGAGGAGCTGGTCGAGCGACCCGAGCCCGGGGGCCGGCTCCATCGGCGCCGCGGGCTCCCCGCGCTGCCGCAACAGCCCCACGGTGGCCCGCAGTTCGTCCAGTGCCGACCGGCTCGCCTCGCTCACGTGCGCCAGCGCCTGCCGGGCCTGGTCGGGGCGGCGGTCCATGACGTGGGCGGCGACGCCGGCCTGCACGTTGGCCAGCGCGATCTGGTGGGCGACGACGTCGTGCAGCTCGCGGGCGATCCGCATCCGCTCCTCCGCGACCCGCCGCTTGGCCTCTTCCTCCCGGGTCTCCTCGGCCCGCTGCGCGCGCTCCGCTATGGCGGCGGCGTAGGCCCGGCGGCTCCGTACGGCGTCGCCCGCGGCCACGGCCGTACCGGCCCAGGCGGCGACGGCGACGACCCAGCCGTCGACCCAGTGCCGTACGACGAGCAGTGCGGACAGCGCGCAGCCGAGCAGCAGCACGGCCCACAGCACCCTGCGGTGCGGCACCTGCCGCCACCGCACGGGGCGGCCGGTAGCTCTCCTGGGATACTGCACGGTAACCACTGTATTCCGGGGCAGCGCCCCCGCCGATGGCCCGGACGGCCCGCCGGACGGCCGTCCCTGTCCCGGCCGTCGCCGGCGGCCGTCCCTGGTCCGCGGTCAGCCGGTCAGCCCGGGATCAGCCCGTCGTCCTTGAGCATGGCCCTGACCTCGTCGAGGGTGGCGTCCGCCGTGGGGAGGATCAGCTCCGACGGCTCCAGCGCGTCGTCGGGCAGCGGCTCACCGAGGCTGCGGACCGTGTCGAGCAGGGCGCCCAGCGTGCGCCGGAAGGCCTCCTCGTCACCGCTCTCCACAGTGGCGAGCAGCTCGTTGTCCAGCTCGTTGAGCCGGGTGAGATCGGCGTCCGCCAACCTCACCTGGCCCTCCCCCATGATCCGCGCGATCATGACGGCCTCCTCCGTTGCGGCTCCGTTGCTGCCGGGCACACTGCCGGGGTCCGTGACTGCGTGCCGGGTGGGTCTGCGTGCCGGTGAACCGGCCGGCGCTGCCGCCGGCCGCCGCGCCTCACTGCTTGTCGAACCTCGGGGTGTCCTGCGGCTGCCCCTGGGCGTCCCGGTTCCCCTGGCCGCCCTCGATCGCCTGCGGGGCGCTGCCGCCCGCCAGTTCCGCCTTCATCCGCTGCAGTTCGAGCTCCACGTCGCTGCCGCCGGAGATCCGGTCCAGCTCGGCCTGGAGGTCGTCCTTGGCCATGCCGGTCGGGTCGTCAAGGGCACCGGAGGCGATCAGCTCGTCCAGCGCGCCCGCGCGCGCCCGCAGCTGCTCGGTCTTGTCCTCGGCACGCTGGATCGCCATGCCGACGTCGCCCATCTCCTCGGAGATGCCGGAGAACGCCTCGCCGATCTGGGTCTGCGCCTGGGCGGCGGTGTAGGTGGCCTTGATGGTCTCCTTCTTCGTACGGAAGGCGTCCACCTTGGCCTGCAGGCGCTGGGAGGCCAGCGTGAGCTTCTCCTCCTCGCCCTGCAGCGTGGTGTGCTGCGTCTCCAGGTCGGTGACCTGCTGCTGCAGGGCCGCCCGCCGGGACAGCGCCTCACGGGCCAGGTCCTCGCGCCCCAGCGCGAGCGCCTTGCGGCCCTGGTCCTCGTACGTCGCCGACTTCTTCTGCAACTCGGTCAGCTGCAGTTCGAGCCGCTTGCGGGAGGTGGCGACATCGGCCACACCCCGCCGCACCTTCTGCAGCAGCTCCAGCTGCTTCTGGTACGAGTAGTCAAGCGTCTCGCGCGGGTCCTCGGCCCTGTCCAGGGCCTTGTTGGCCTTCGCGCGGAAGATCAGTCCCATCCGCTTCATGACACCGCTCATGGGCCTCGCGCGCCCCCTTCTCCGGCAAACTGCTCCAGCACCTCTACAGACCCCAGCCTACGGGCCTTGGTTCCATTACCGCACTGTTCGGACGCGGATGCGCTCATCCGCAAGGACGATCACGGTTCGGCCACCCCCTGCCCAGGGAGTAGGCGGGGGCTAGGGGCCGGGGGCGGAAGCACGTAACCTTGGAGATGTGTTCCGACGTCGTTCCGAAGATGAGCAGGCCCTCGCCGTAGCCGCAGTGCTTGAGGACCAGACCCGCGACCCGCAGGCTCCCAAGGGTCGCCCCACGCCCAAGCGCAGCGATGCCCAGCAGCAGCGCCGCAAGGTGGCCAACACGCCGACCGACCGCAAGGCCGCTGCCCGGCAGGCCCGCGAGGCCCGCCGCGTCGACCTGGCCAAGCGCCGCGAAGCGCTGGCCAACGGCGACGAGCGGCACCTGCCGGCCGCCCACCAGGGGCCGGTGCGCAAGTTCACCCGCGACTACGTGGACTCCCGCTACCGGGTCGCCGAGTTCTTCCTGCCGATGGCAGTGGTGATCCTTATCGGCAGCCTCATGCCGGCCGTGCAGACGCTCTCGCTGTTCCTGTGGGTGCTGGTCATCGTGCTGATCCTGATCGACTCGGTGATCACCGGCTTCGCGCTGCGCAGGCAGCTGGCGAAGCGTTTCCCCGACCAGAACACGAAGCGCGCCGTCACCTACGGCCTGATGCGGACGCTCCAGATGCGCCGGATGCGGCTTCCCAAGCCGCAGGTCCAGCGCGGCGCCAAGCTCTGAACGGCTTCTTCCCCGGCCTGCCGGCCGCCCCCGGCGGGGGCGGTTTCCACGGCGGCGCCGACACCTGGCTCGCGGGCCTGGGCGGACTGCGGAACACCGTCAGGCAGGAGCTGGTCGCACGGCAGCTGGACGAACAGCTCGCCGAGCACTTCCCGCCCGCGGGCGGCGCCCACGCGGTACGGCGCCTGCGGGTGCTGGACATCGGCCCGGGCCAGGGCACGCAGGCGCTGCGGCTGGCCCGCGCCGGGCACCTCGTCACCGGCCTTGAGGCCGACCCCGCGATGCTGGCCGCCTTCCGGGCGGCGGTGGCGGCCGAGCCCGCCGACGTACGCGCCCGCGTCGTCGTCCTCCAGGGCGACGGCCGCGAGACCGGCAGGCACTTCGGGCCTGCGTGCTTCGACGTGGTCCTGTGCCACGGGGTGCTCATGTACGTGCCCGACCCCGAGCCCATGCTGGCCGCGCTCGCCCGGGTGCTGGCACCCGGGGGCCTGCTGTCCCTGCTCGTCCGCAACGGTGACGCCCTGGCCATGCGGCCGGGGCTCCTCGGCGACTGGGGCACCGCCTTGCAGGCCTTCGGCTCCGCCGGTTCCGCTGGTTACGCCGGTTACGTCAACCGGCTCGGGCTCGCCACCCGGGCGGACCGGCTGGCGCCGCTGACGCAGACGCTCGCCGGGATCTGCGCGCCGCTGCACGCCTGGTACGGCGTGCGGGTCTTCACCGACGCCGCGCCGGACCACGCGGTGGTCCCTTCGGACCCGGGCGCGCTCGCCGCGCTCCTCGACGCCGAGGAGGCGGCCGGCCGCGCCGATCCGTATCGCGGCGTGGCCGCACTCCTCCACGTGTGCGGCCTCCGCACCTGACGCCATGCGGCGCGTTTGCTGCATGCGGTCACCTTTTTCCCCGGTGGGGATTCGCGCCCGCAGGTGATTGCCCCTTGCGGTGGCGTCGCACCCCTCCCACCGTCGTGGTTGCGCGCGCGGTTCCGCCCCCAGAGCTTCGCCTGGGGGTACCCCACGCGTCCCTGAAAAACGCTCACCCTCTCCGCAGAGGGCAAGCCCCGGCAGGGGCAAACCCTGTGCGGAGGAGGATGCAGGTCAAAAGGGGCGCGTGGGGGTACCCCCAGGCGAAGCTCTGGGGGAGGACTGCGCGCCAAGCCCCGACGCGGCTGCAGGTAAACAACGCACCGCAAGGAGCAGCGCCTCAGGGGCGCGGAGAACCGCGCGCCAAGCCCCGACGCGGCCGCAGGCAAAGCACCGCACCGCACCGCAAGGGCACCCACCCAGGCGGCGCTGGGGGCGGAACCGCGCGCGCAAGCACGACGCACCGGGAGGCGCCAGGCACCGCAAGGCGCACCCTCCCAGGGGCGCGGGGAGCTCATCCCGCCTGGCCCAGGCACCCGGATGGGTGCCGGCGGCGGGTGGCGGGGCGGGGGCGGAGGGACGATGCCGGTATGAGGCGACCGCGTACCCTCCTTCTGCCCGGCGCAGCCGCATGCGCATTCGCCATGGCGGCATCCGCATGCACCTCCGGCGCAGCCGGAAACTCGCCCGAGGCGAACGCGCAGGTCGCCGCGGCGTCAGGCGGCGGAGGCGACCTGCAGGCCGCCTACCAGAGCACCGTCAAGGACGTCCTGCCGTCCGTCGTGCAGATCACCACGCAGCAGGACCTCGGCTCCGGCGTCGTCTACGACGACAAGGGCGACATCGTCACGAACGCCCACGTCATCGGCGACGCCACCAGCTTCCAGGTGTCGCTGGCCACCGGCGGCAGCCCGCTCAGCGCGAAGCTGGTCTCGTCCTTCCCCGCCAGCGACCTCGCCGTGATCCGGCTGACGTCCCCGCCCAAGGGCCTCAAGCCCGCCGACTTCGGGGACTCGGGGAAGGTCGCGGTCGGCCAGATCGTGCTGGCGATGGGCAATCCGCTCGGCCTGTCCAGCAGCGTCACGCAGGGCATCGTGTCGGCGACCGGCAGGACCGTCAGCGAGGGCTCGTCCGGCGGCGGCACCGGCGCGACGATCCCCGACATGGTGCAGACGTCCGCCGCGATCAACCCGGGCAACAGCGGCGGCGCCCTGGTGAACCTCGACAACCAGGTCATCGGCATCCCGACGCTGGCCGCCACCGACCCGCAGTTCGGCAGCGGGGCCGCGCCCGGCATCGGCTTCGCGATCCCGTCCTCCACGGTCAAGCGGATCGCCGACCAGATCATCAAGAGCGGCAAGGTCACCGACTCGGGCCGCGCCGCGCTCGACGTGACGGTGCGCGGGGTCGTCGACCAGAACCAGCAGCCGGCGGGCGTCGCGATCGTCTCGGTGAGCAAGGGCGGCGCCGCCGCCGACGCCGGGCTGCGGGCCGGTGACGTGATCACCAAGGTCGGCGGTACGCCGATCACGACCGTCCAGAGCCTCACCACGGCGCTGGCCGCGCTCACGCCGGGCGCGAAGGTCCAGGTCACCTACGACAGGGACGGCGCGACCAGGACGACGCAGGTCACGCTGGGGTCGCTGGGCTGAACGGGAGCGGTGCCGCCCCCCGCTCCCGCGCAGGACGGCACCGGACCGCGTCAGGCGTCGGCGTGCAGGCTCATCGGGCCGTAGATCTTCGCGTCGCCCTCGGAGAGGACGACCTGGTCTGCGCCGCCTTCGAGCAGGTCCTTCCAGGACTCGCCGAGCCAGGACTCGGCGTCGCCCTGCGTGGTGAACTCCTCGGGCTGCACCGCAGGCTCCACCTCGGTGCCGTCGGCCTTCTCGAACCGCCACGTCCACGCCATGTATGTCTCCTCGGTGCCGGGTCCGTCAGTGTCGCAAGTCGGGCAAGTCCATGGTCCAGAGTGCCGCGGGGGCCTGCCAAGGCAGCGTAACCGCACGGTCGGCGGTGGTGGGGCGGTCGCCACAAGGCGAACACCGCGCGCCCCGCGCGGCGTGACGCAGCGCGACGCGAGACGATCGTGCCGTGGAAGTGACTCTGCTCGGCACCGCGGCGCCCGAGGGCCTGCCCATCCCGGACTGCCCGTGCGCGGCCTGCGCCCTCGCCGTGGGCGACGGCGCCCGCGCCCCCGGTTCCGTCCTGGTCGACGGCGTGGTGCTGCTCGACCTGACCCCGGGTGTCGCCCTGGCCGCGGCCCGCGCCGGGCACAGCCTCGCCGGGCTGCGCCTGGTCCTGCTCTCGCACCCGCACGACGGCCCGGCCGTGGAGATCCCGCCGGGCCTGCCCGCACCCACCCGGGTGCCCGACGGGCAGCGGATCACGCTGATCACCGGCCACAAGGTGCGGGCCGTGCCCATGGACGCGCCCGGCACGGGTTACTCCGTCGAGTCGCCCGACGGCCTGCGGCTGCTGTACTTTCCGCCCGGCTGCGCACCGGCAGGCGTCAACGGCACGGACGAGCCGCCGTACGACCTGGTGCTGCTCGACGCGGTCGGGCGCCCCGACGCGCTCGCCCGGCTGCGGGCGGCGGGCGCGGTGGCCGGTACGACCGACGTGGTCGCCGTCCACCTCGGCCACGACGCGCCGCCCGAGCCCGAACTGAACCGGCGGCTGGCCGCGTACGGCGCCAGGGCCGTGCCCGACGGTACGACGCTGGTGGCCGGCGACTACCACGCCGTACCCGACGTGCCCCGCCGCACCCTGGTGCTGGGCGGCGCCCGCTCCGGCAAGTCCGCGGAGGCCGAGCGCCGGCTCGCGACCTTCCCCGAGGTCCTCTACGTCGCCACCGGCGGCACCCGCGACGGCGACGCCGACTGGGCCGACCGCGTCGCCCTGCACCGCGAGCGCCGCCCGGCCGGCTGGCGCACCCTGGAGACCCGCGATCTCGTCCCGCTCCTCGCGGACGCCTCGGGTCCGCCGCTGCTCGTCGACTGCATCGGGCTGTGGCTCACCGACGTGCTCGACACGGAGGACGCCTGGGACGACGAGGCCTGGCACAACGGCGCGGCGCGCCGCGTGCGCGCCCGTGCGGACGAGCTCGCCGCGGCATGGCGCGCGACGCGCCGCACCGCCGTGGCGGTCTCCAACGAGGTCGGCTCGGGGGTGGTCCCGGCGACCTCCGCGGGGCGTCGCTTCCGCGACGAGCTGGGGCGGCTCAACGCGGCGATGGCCTCCGAGTCCGACCACGTCCTCCTGCTGGTGGCCGGCCTCCCCCTCCGCCTGCGCTGAGCGCTTCCCGCGACGCGGGTCGTCACCGGCAGGGGCTGTTCCGGTCCCATCCGGGCCACCGGCCGGTGGATGGCTGGGCGCGCAGTTCCCCGCGCCCCCGAAACGCGCCCTCTGCGGCGGCGGAACCCGGGCGGCGGGGGCGCGGGGCGGAGGGGGCGGTACTGTTCGGCGGGTGAGTGGGATTGAGTTGGATGACTTCGGCTCCCTGGTGGAGCGCCCCGACGCAAGGTTGCGGCGGGACTCGGCGGACCGGTGGCAGGGGCTGGTGCGGCCCGCCGGCGGGCTCGGGAAGGCCGCGGAGTTGGCCGACTGGCTGGCCGCCGTGCAGGGCGCGGTTCCGCTGCGCCCCGTCACCGCGCCCCGCGTCATCCTGTTCGCCGCCGACCACGGCGTCGCGGAGCTGGACGTCTCGACCCGCAAGGCGGGCACGGCCAGTGTCCTGGCCAGGGCCGCGATCGACGGCACCGCCCCGGTGAACGTGATCGCCCGCCGCCTCGGCGTCCCCGTCGACGTCATCGACATGGCGCTGGACTGCGACCCGGCCGACCTGCCGGACGAGGTGACGGCGTATCGGGTACGCCGCGGCTCGGGGCGTATCGACGTCGAGGACGCGCTGACCCGGGAGGAGGCCGAGCAGGCCTTCCGCACCGGCATGGAACTCGCCGACCGGCACGCGGACTCGGGCACGGACCTCGTGGTGCTCGGCGACCTGAGCGTCGGCGGTACGACGCCGGCCGCCGTGCTGATCGCCGCGCTGTGCGGCACCGACGCCTCCGTGGTGACCGGCCGCGGCTCCGGCATCGACGACCTCGCCTGGATGCGCAAGTGCGCCGCGATCCGGGACGCGCTGCGCCGCGCCCGCCCGGTGCTGGGCGACCAGCTGGCCCTGCTGGGCACCGTCGGCGGCGCCGACTTCGCCGCGATGACGGGCTTCCTGCTCCAGGCCGCGGTGCGCAAGCTGCCCGTGGTGCTCGACGGCGTCGTCAGCGCGGCCTGCGCGCTGGTCGGCCAGCGCATCGCCTTCCGCGCGCCGGACTGGTGGCTGGCGGGGCACGCCAGCGGTGAGCCGGGCCAGGCCAAGGCGCTGGACCGGGTCTCGCTCGACCCGCTGCTCGACCACGGCATCCGGGTGGGCGGCGGTGTCGGCGCCCTGCTCGCACTGCCGCTGATCCAGTCCGCCGCGGCCCTGTCGGCGGAACTCCCCGAGGAGGAGCCGGCAGCGGAGCCCGCGGAAGAGGAAGCAGAGGAAGCAGAGGAAGAGGTCTCCGCGGAGGCCTGAAGGGGTCCACCCGACACGCGTAGAGCATAATGACGTAAATCAGACATTATGCTCTACGCTTCCCACTCATGGGAAGTCCGCGCCCTCCAAGCCGCCTGGCAGCGCGCAGCGCGGTCTTCACGGTCTGGTACCTGCGCGTCGTGGCCGCGCTGAACTTCCTCGGCGCCGTCTGGGTCTCCTTCGGCGCCGACATCCGGCGGCACAACGCGCAGGACTACTTCACCCCGTACCTCCTGACGGCCGGCTTCACTTCGGGCGCCATCGCCCTC
This sequence comes from Actinacidiphila cocklensis, assembly GCF_907177275.1. Classification (GTDB taxonomy): domain Bacteria; phylum Actinomycetota; class Actinomycetes; order Streptomycetales; family Streptomycetaceae; genus Actinacidiphila; species Actinacidiphila cocklensis. The sequence continues at coordinate 7,219 of NZ_CAJSLV010000065.1, read as the reverse complement.
TTCCTCGCCGTCACGATGCGCCGCCGCAAGCGGGCCGCGTGGATCCTCAACCTCGTGCTGTGCGGCCTGTTCTTCGCCGCGCTGGCGCTGAGCATGATCTGGCCCGACATCCACAAGCACCCCCAGAACTGGGTCTCGCTCGCCCTGACCACGGCCTTCCTGGCCGCGCTGGTCGCCGGGCGGCGGGAGTTCCACGCGAAGGGCGACCCCGCCAACCCGTGGCATGCGGCGGTGGTCGCCGCCGTCGGCCTGGTCCTGGCCTCACTGATCGGCACGGGGCTGGTCGCGGCGACCAACTCCCAGCACGGCGGCACCTTCGGCGACAGCTTCGGCTACGCCCTGCTCCGGCTGATCTCCCTGGTCCCGGGCGACAGCGCGTTCCTGGCCATCTCCACCCCCGGCTGGGTGGACGTGGTCATCAACGTCATGAGCACCCTGCTCTTCGTCCTCGTCCTCTTCGTCGCCTTCCGCTCCCCGCGGGGCAGGGAACTGCTCGGCGCGGACGACGAGCAGCGGCTGCGGGTCCTGCTCGACAGGTACGGCGAGCGCGACTCGCTCGGCTACTTCGCGCTGCGCCGCGACAAGAGCGTGATCTGGTCGCCGAGCGGCAAGTCGGCGATCGCCTACCGCGTGCTGGGCGGGGTCTCGCTCGCCTCCGGCGACCCGATCGGCGACCCCGAGGCCTGGCCGGGCGCCATCGACGCGTGGCTGGCCGAGGCCAGGGAGCACGCCTGGGTGCCGGCCGTGATGGGGGCGAGCGAGGAGGCCGGCACGGTCTACGCCAGGCACGGCCTGGACGCACTCGAACTCGGCGACGAGGCGATCGTGGAGACCGCCGACTTCACGCTCGAAGGGCGCGCGATGCGCACGGTCAGGCAGGCGCACAACCGGGTGCGGCGCTCCGGCTGCACGGTACGCATCAGGCGGCACGCCGACATCCCGGCGAGCGAGCTGGCCGTGCTGCTGGAACGCGCGGACGACTGGCGCGACGGCCAGACCGAACGCGGCTTCTCGATGGCCCTCGGGCGGCTCGGCGACCCGGCCGACGGGCGGTGCGTGATGGTCGAGTGCGCGGACGGCGCGGGTAGCCCGCGGGCACTGCTGAGCTTCGTGCCGTGGGGGCCGCACGGCCTGTCCCTCGACCTGATGCGGCGGGACCGCGGGTCCGACAACGGCCTCATCGAGTTCATGGTCATCGAGCTGATCCAGCGGGCCGAGGAGGTGGGGGTCGAGCAGGTCTCGCTGAACTTCGCGATGTTCAGGTCGGTCTTCGAACGCGGCTCGCGGCTCGGCGCCGGGCCGGTGCTGCGGCTGTGGCACTCGCTGCTGACGTTCTTCTCGCGGTGGTGGCAGATCGAGTCGCTCTACCGCGCCAACGCCAAATTCCGGCCGATCTGGGAGCCGCGGTATGTCCTCTTCGGCAAGTCGAGCGAACTCCCCAGGATCGGCCTCGCGGGCGCCCGCGCCGAGGGTTTCCTCGGCGTCCCCCGCCTCCCCTCCCCGCTCCGCCGCCGCCCGGCGCCCCCCGGCCACCCGGCCGAAAGGGTGTGCCAGTGAAGGCCGCCACGGACAAGGCGGGCGCATGACGGGGCTGGTCGCCGAGTGGGGGGCCGTACTCGGCGGCGTACGAAGGGAGTTGCGGGAGCGAGGGGCGCGGGCGGTGCCGGTCACACTCGGCGCGTGCGCGGGCATCCTGGTGCTCCAGCTGCTCCAGCACGGCCACCGCACCAGCGGCTGGGTGGAACGGCTCGGCGGTGTCTACGCCAGCCTCCCCTGGTGGCAGGCGCTGCTCCGCACCCCCGTCTCGGTCTTCCTGCCCGACCCCTCGCTGCCGGTGTGGGGCCTGCTCCTCCAGGTCGTCGTGGTCTTCGGCATCGCCGAGACCACGGTGGGGCCGCGCCGCACCCTGAGCGTCGCCCTGCTCGCGACGCTGGCCGGCACCGGCTTCGCCCGCTACTCGCTGTGGGCGGGGAAAGCCCCGCACTGGCCGCTCGGCCTGCCCGCGCACGACCTCCTGGTACGCGACACCGGCCCGTCCGCGGCGGTCGTCGCCCTCGGCGTCTACGTCGCCCTGCGCTTCCGGGCGTGGTGGACGGTCGGCACGATCGTGCTGGCGATGGTGGTGGAGGTCGTCTCCCTCCCCAACCTCGCCGGCTACGAGCACCTCGCCGGCGTCGCCCTCGTCCTCGCCCTCTTCACCCGCACCCGCGGCGGAGCGCTGACCCGCGGCGGGTAGCCTCGCGCGGTGACCAACCTCCCCGCCGCCTCGCCCGGCGACGCGCTGCGGTTCGCCTTCGGCACGCTCACCGTGCTGCCCGCCCGGCTCACCCGCTGGGACAGGGCCGCGGCCCGCGGCGGGATGCTCGCCGCGCCGCTCGTCGGTGCCGTCGTCGGCCTGTCCGCCGCGGCCTGCGGCGGTCTCCTGGTCGCCCTCGGCGCGGGGCCGCTGCTCGCGGCGGTCGGCACGGTGGCGGTACCCGCGGTCCTCACCCGCGCGCTGCACCTCGACGGGCTCGCCGACACCGCGGACGCGCTGGGCTCCGGCAAGGAGGCGGAGGACGCGCTGCAGATCATGAAGCAGTCGGACATCGGGCCGTTCGGGGTCGTCGTCCTGGTCTTCACGCTCCTCGCCCAGGTCGCCTCGGCGGCCGCGTGCTACGCCCACGGCTGGGTGTACGGCGGCGCGGCCGCGGTTGTCTCGGCCGTCGCCGCACGGGTGGCCCTCCTCGTCGCCTGCCGGCGCGGCGTACCGGCCGCCAGGCCTGGCGGCCTCGGCGCCGCAGTCGCCGGCTCCGTGCCCCGCTGGGCCGCACTCGGCTCCGCCGCCCTGTACGCCGCCCTCGCCTCCGCCGGCGGCGCCGGCTTCGGGGGCCTGACCCCCCTCCGCTTCGGCTGCGCCGTCCTCCTCGCCACCGCCGCGGGCGACCTCCTCGTGCGGCGCTGCACCCGCCGCCTCGGCGGCGTCACCGGTGACGTCTTCGGCGCCGTCACCGAATCCGCCGCCACCCTGGCCTTCCTGACCCTGTCCCTCCGCTAGCCCCCGAGTGCCCGCGCGCCCGTGCGACCGCAGAGGCCCCAGCGGCAGGCAGCAGGACGCGGCACCCGCGCCGGACAGCGGCGCAGGCAGCACGCGAGCAGGAGCGGGATCCCGACAGGCAGCGGGCGACACAGGACGGCGGAACGCCGACGGCAGCAGGCGGGACGCAGGTAGCAGGCCGGCACAGTGACCGGCGCCGGGTCACGTACCGCAGACGGCGCCCCCGGACTGCCCACGCCTCAGCCACCACGCAACGGACGGCCGCCGGCAGCGGGGAGGGGACGATCCGGGGGTGTCCCCGCAGGCATGCGCGCGGCTCCCGCTGGGACGTTCGGGAAGAGCTCGGGCGCGCAGGCCGAGGAGATACCCCCGGAGCGGCACCGACCCACCCACAGGCGGCACCCGGATCGCCGCCGCCCCACCCACAGGCGGCACCCGCACCCGACCACACACCCGCACGGGCGAGCGGAGCGAGATGGGGGCACCCCCACGCGGAGCAATGGGGGAGGGCGGGCACGCAAGCAGACACACCCCCGGCAAGCGCCAGCGTAGGCTCGGCTGAGCCGACCGCGGATCGCCCCGATGATGTGGCGGAATACGATGCGGGGACGGCCCCGGCCGGGCCATCCACCGGCCTTCTCCAAGGACCTCGACCGAATAGGACCTGAGCCACCGTGACAGCTCTGACACTCAGTACCTCCGCCGCCGCAGCGCTGCGCGCGGACGCCGTCGTCGTGGGGGTGACCAAGGCCGCCAAGGGCGGCCCGCGCGTCGCCCCGGGGGCGGAGACGGTGGACGCCGCCTTCGGCGGCAAGCTCGGCTCGACGTTGGAGACGCTCGGCGCGACCGGCGCCGAGGGCGAGCTGACCAAGCTCCCCGCGCCGGACGGCGTCAAGGCCGCGGTCGTGGTGGCGGTGGGGCTCGGGGACACCCCCGAGGAGGGCGCGGGGTTCGACCCCGAGGCGCTGCGCAAGGCGGCCGGCACCGCGGCGAGGGCGCTGGCGGGAGCCAAGAAGGCGGCGTTCGCGCTGCCCGCGGGCGACCCCGCGGACGTCGAGGCCGTCGCGATCGGAGCCCTGCTCGGCGCGTACGCGTTCACCGCGTACCAGACCGACTCCGGCAAGGGCCCGCTCGGCGAGGTCGCCGTCGTGGGCGCCAAGCCGCGGGACAAGTCGTTCAAGGCGGCGGCGGAGCGGGCGACCGCGGTGGCCGAGGAGGTCAACCGGGCGCGTGACCTGGTGAACACCCCGCCGAACGACCTGACCCCGAAGGCCTTCGCGGCCGCGGTGCAGGCCGCGGGCAAGGAGTACGGCCTGACGGTCGAGGTGCTCGACGAGAAGGCGCTGCTCAAGGGCGGCTACGGCGGCATCATGGGCGTCGGCCAGGGCTCGGCGACGCCGCCCCGGCTGGTGCGGGTGGCGTACTCGCACGCCAAGGCGACCAGGTCGCTGGCCTTCGTCGGCAAGGGCATCACGTACGACTCGGGCGGCATCTCGCTCAAGCCGCCGGGGCACAACGAGACGATGAAGTGCGACATGAGCGGCGCCGCCGCGGTGTTCGCCGCGGTCGTGGCCGCGGCCAAGCTGGGCCTTGAGGTCAATGTGACCGGCTGGCTCGCGCTGGCCGAGAACATGCCCGGCGGCGGCGCGACCCGCCCCGGTGACGTGCTGAAGATGTACAGCGGCAAGACCGTCGAGGTGCTGAACACCGACGCCGAGGGCCGGCTGGTGCTGGCCGACGCGCTGACCAGGGCGTCCGAGGAGGCTCCCGACGCGATCGTGGACGTGGCGACGCTGACCGGCGCGATGGTGCTGGCGCTGGGCGACGGCCGGTTCGGGATCATGGCGAACGACGACGACTTCCGTACCGCGGTGCACACCGCGGCGCTGGCCGAGGGCGAGGACTCCTGGCCGATGCCGCTGCCGCAGCAGCTGCGGAAGACCTTCGACTCCCCGACCGCGGACATCGCGAACATGGGCGTACGCCCTGGTGGCGGCCTGGTCGCCGGACTGTTCCTGCGGGAGTTCGTCGGCGAGGGCATCACGTGGGCGCACCTGGACATCGCGGGGCCGGCCTTCAACGAGGGCGGCCCGTCCGGCTACACCCCCAAGGGCGGCACCGGCTCCGCCGTGCGCACCCTGGTGGCACTGGCCCGGCAGACCGCTGAGGGCGACCTGCTCTGAATCCGGCGAAGTCCGGGTGAGATGTGTCACGTGCGGCCCCCGGCGACATGCCGGGGGCCGCTCGCGGTGTTCCCCGCGGCAGGGCCGGTGGCCCGCGCGCGCCTGAGAAGTGCGAAGATGTTGTCTCGGCACGACAGGGCCCCCTTTAAGACAAAGCGGCCGAACCAAAGCCGCCGACCGGTCATGGTGGACCGGCTCCGGCGAACCCATGCATGGAGGACGTGACGTGGCGAACGACGCCAGCACTGTTTTCGACCTAGTGATCCTCGGCGGCGGCAGTGGCGGCTACGCAGCCGCACTGCGTGCCGCGCAGCTGGGACTGGACGTCGCCCTGATCGAGAAGAACAAGCTCGGGGGCACCTGTCTGCACAACGGCTGCATTCCCACCAAGGCGCTGCTGCACGCCGGTGAGATCGCGGACCAGGCTCGCGAGAGCGAGCAGTTCGGTGTGAAGGCCACCTTCGAGGGCATCGACATCGCGGCCGTCCACAAGTACAAGGACGACGTGATCTCGGGCCTCTACAAGGGCCTGCAGGGCCTGGTGGCGTCACGCAAGGTGACGTACATCGAGGGCGAGGGGCGCCTGTCGTCCCCGACCTCGGTCGATGTGAACGGTCAGCGGATCCAGGGCCGGCACGTGGTGCTGGCGACCGGTTCCGTGCCGCGCTCGCTTCCCGGGCTGACCATCGACGGCAACCGGATCATCTCCTCGGACCACGCGCTGACCCTGGACCGGGTCCCCAAGACCGCGATCGTCCTGGGCGGCGGTGTGATCGGCGTCGAGTTCGCCTCGGCGTGGAAGTCCTTCGGGACCGACGTGACCATCGTCGAGGGCCTGCCGCACCTGGTGCCGGTCGAGGACGAGAACAGCTCGAAGCTGCTGGAGCGGGCCTTCCGCAAGCGCGGCATCAAGTTCAACCTGGGCACCTTCTTCCAGAGCGCCGAGTACACCGCGGACGGTGTGAAGGTGACGCTGGCGGACGGCAAGACCTTCGAGGCGGAGGTGCTGCTGGTCGCGATCGGCCGCGGCCCGGTCTCGCAGAACCTGGGCTACGAGGAGCAGGGCGTCGCGATGGACCGCGGCTACGTCCTGGTGGACGAGTACATGCGGACGAACGTGCCGACCATCTCGGCCGTCGGCGACCTGGTGCCGACCCTGCAGCTGGCGCACGTCGGCTTCGCCGAGGGCATCCTGGTGGCGGAGCGGCTGGCGGGCCTGAAGGCCGTGCCGATCGACTACGACGGTGTGCCGCGGGTGACGTACTGCCACCCCGAGGTCGCCTCCGTGGGCATCACCGAGGCCAAGGCCAAGGAGGTCTACGGTGCCGACAAGGTCGTGACGCTCAAGTACAACCTCGCGGGCAACGGCAAGAGCAAGATCCTCAAGACCACGGGCGAGATCAAGCTCGTCCAGGTCCGCGACGGTGCCGTCGTGGGCGTCCACCTGGTCGGTGACCGGATGGGCGAGCAGGTCGGCGAAGCGCAGCTGATCTACAACTGGGAGGCGCTGCCCGCCGAGGTCGCGCAGCTCATCCACGCTCACCCGACGCAGAACGAGGCAATGGGCGAGGCCCACCTCGCCCTCGCGGGCAAGCCGCTGCACTCGCACGACTGACCCTCATCACGCCACCCATTCGCACAGATCGTGAGGAGTAACCGCAACCATGGCGGTTTCCGTAACCCTGCCGGCGCTCGGCGAGAGCGTGACCGAGGGCACCGTCACCCGCTGGCTCAAGGCCGAGGGTGAGCGCGTCGAGGCCGACGAGCCGCTGCTCGAGGTCTCGACCGACAAGGTAGACACCGAGATCCCCTCCCCCGCGTCCGGCGTTCTCGCGTCCATCAAGGTCGCCGAGGACGAGACGGTCGAGGTCGGCGCCGAGCTGGCCGTCATCGACGACGGCAGCGGTGCCCCCGCAGCCGCCCCCGCGCCGGCTGCCGAGGCCGCCCCGGCTCCGGCCCAGCCGGCTGCCGCGCCGGTCGCGCCGTCCACCGAGGCCGC
>NZ_CAJSLV010000064.1 GCF_907177275.1 Actinacidiphila cocklensis | reverse complement strand
CCGGCGGGTCGTACGGGCGTGCCGCGGCCCGCTGCGCCGCCGGCAGCGACAGCGCCGCGGAGGCGAGCAGCGCCCCGCACACCGCGGCGGCGCGCAGCCAGGTCCTGGTTGTCCGAGCCACCTGCATCCCCATGTCCTCCCGGTGACGATCCCTCAGGATCGTGTCATAGGTTGTCGTATCTTCGACAGCTGGAATGGGCGATTCCGCCCAAGTGGGTCACTCCGACGAGTGACCGTCTTCCCTCGCCCTCCGCTCTTCCCCGCGCGTTCACCGCCACACCGGTGCAGCGGCCCACCGATGAGTTTCCGCGCCCGGCGTCGTTACACCGGCAACCGAGCACCACGACACCCCGAAGCACCCCACTGGAGGCGGACATGAGCGGCACCATCCTCGACGGCAGGACCGCGGTGATCTACGGAGGCGGCGGCAGCATCGGCGGCGCGGTGGCCGCGGAGTTCGCCCGGCAGGGGGCCAGGGTTTTCCTCGCGGGCCGCACCCGGGCGACCCTCGACACCGTCGTCGCCGCCGTCACCGCCGCGGGCGGCCGGGCCGAGGCGGCGGTGGTCGACGCGCTCGACCAGGCGGCCGTGGAGGCCCACCTCGACCACGTCGTCGCGGCCGCGGGCGCCGTCGACATCTCGTTCAACCTGGTCACCCGCGGCGACGTCCAGGGGGTGCCGCTGACCGCGATGGCCCCGGCCGACCTGCTGCGTGCCGTCGACAACGGCCTGCTCAGCGCCCTGCACACCGCGGGCGGCGCGGCCCGCCGGATGGCCGCCAAGGGCTCCGGCGTGATCCTGCACCTCAACAGCGGCTCCGGCGCCGGTGCGATGCCCGGCATGGGCAGTACGGGACCCGCCGACGCGGCCACCGAGGCCTTCATGCGCTATCTCGCCGCGGAGAACGGCCCGCAGGGGGTGCGGGTCTGCGGCATCTGGACCGCGGGCGTCGCCGAGACGCTGACCCGGGAGAAGCTCGCCGCGGTCGCGGGCGACCGTGCCCCCGACCCGCAGAGCGCGCTGGACGGCATCGCCGCGATGTCGGTGCTGCGCAGGAACGTGCGGCTGGCCGACGTCGCGTCCACCGCGGCCTTCCTGGCCTCGGACGGCGCCGCCGGCCTGACCGGCAGCATGGTGAACGTGTCCGCCGGACTCGTTCTGCGCTAGACAACGCCGTAGGCCGGAAGACAGGAGCGACCCCATGACCCTCGCGACACCGCAGGACGGCAGGACGGCGTACGACGGCAGCGGGTTCGCCGCGCGCGCCGAACGCCACCGGCGCGAACTGCACGTCCACTGCTACCGGATGCTCGCCTCGTACGACGAGGCGGAGGACGCCGTCCAGGAGGCGCTGCTGCGGGCATGGAAGTCCCGCGACTCCCTCGCCGACGACAGCGGGCTGCGGCCCTGGCTCTACAAGATCGCCACCAACGTCTGCCTCGACCTGCTGCGCCGCAGCTCGCGCCGCCTGACGCACGTTGCGTCCTTCGCCGAGGTGCCGTGGCTCCAGCCCTTCCCCGACGGGCAGTTGGACGAGGTCGCCCCGGTCGCCGAGGAGCCCGACGCGGTCGTGGTGGAGCGGGAGACCATCGAACTGGCCTTCCTGGCCGCCCTCCAGGTGCTGCCGCCGCGCCAGCGGGCTGCCTTCGTGGCGCGCGACGTGCTGGGCTGGCCCGCGGGGGAGTCGGCCGAGCTGCTGGGAACGAGCGTGGCCGCCGCCAACAGCGCGCTGCAGCGGGCCAGGGCGACCATGCGGGCGCACGTCCCGGCCCGCCGCGGCGACTGGAGCGCCGGGGAGACCAGCGCCGAGGAGCGCGACCTGCTGGACCGCTTCATCGCCGCGCACGAGAGCGGCGACGCGGCCGCGGCCATCGCGATCTCGGCGCAGGACCTGCGGATCACGATGCCGCCGTTCCCGATGTGCTACGACGGCCGGGACGCCATCGCCCCGCTCCTGGACCAGGCCTTCGGCCCCGAACTGGGCGGCGACTGGCGGCTGGTGCCGACCCGGGCCAACCGGATGCCCACCGCGGCCAGTTACCTGCGCCGCCCGGGCGACACCGCCTACCGGGCCTTCAAGTTCGACGTCCTGCGGATCAGGGACGGCGCCATCGCCGAGATCACCACCTTCAACGCCGACCTCTTCCCGGCCTTCGGCCTCCCCCTCGTGCTGCCGGAGGACTAGCGCCTGGCGGCGGACAAGCGTACGGCCCGGTCGCCGCCCTCGGGACCGAGCCGTACGCGTATCGGGGAGCTACCCGGCGGTCAGCCGAAGTAGCTGTGGAAATTGTTGCTGAATTCCCAGTTGCTGAATTTGTCCCAGTTCACCGACCACGTCATCAGGCCGCGCAGCGCCGGCCAGGTGCCGTGGGTGGCGTAGCCGCCGCAACTGGTCTTCTTGGTCAGGCAGTCGAGCGCCTGGTCGACCGCGGCGGGGGCGGTGTAGCCGTTGCCCGCGTTGACCGAGGCGGGCAGCCCGATCCCCACCTGCGAGGGGGCCAGCGCCGGGAACATGTTGGCGGTGTTGCCCGCCACCGGGAAGCCGGTGAGCAGCATGTCGGTCATCGCGATGTGGAAGTCCGCGCCGCCCATGGTGTGGTACTGGTTGTCCAGGCCCATGATCGGCCCGGAGTTGTAGTCCTGGACGTGCAGCAGCGTCAGGTCGTTGCGCAGGGCGTAGATCACCGGCAGGTACGCGCCGCAGCGCGGGTCCTGGCCGCCGAACGGCCCTGAGCCGTAGAACTGGTAGCCCATCTGCACGAAGAAGGTCTCCGGCGCCATCGTCAGCACGAAGCCGCTGCCGTAGCGGGCCTTGAGGGACTTCAGCGCCGAGATCAGGTTGACGACCACCGGGGTGGTCGGGTTCTTGAAGTCGGTGTCGCCGGTGTTCAGCGACAGCGAGTGGCCCTCGAAGTCGATGTCGATGCCGTCCAGGCCCCAGGCGTCGACGATGCCGCTCACCGACGAGACGAAGGCGTCGCGGGCGGCCGTCGTGGTCAGCTGCACCTCGCCGTTGGCGCCGCCGATCGACAGCAGCACCTTCTTGCCCTTGGCCTGCTTGGCCTTGATCGCGGCCTTGAAGTCGGCGTCCGACTCGACCGAGGGGCACTCGGCGGCCGAGCAGCGGGTGAAGTGGATGCTGCCCGAGGTCGGCGAGCTGGTCTCGCCGAAGGCCAGGTCGATGACGTCCCAGCTGTCGGGCACGTCCGCGAGGCGGATGTAGCCCGAGCCGTTGGCGAAGGTCTCGTGCAGGTAGCCGACCAGCGCGTGGGCCGGCAGCCCGCCGGAGGACGGCGGTGTCGTCGGGGGAGTGGTGGGAGGCGTCGTCGGCGGGGTGGTCGGCGGTGTCGTCGGGGGCGTGGTCGGCGGGGTGGTGGCGCCGCCGCCGGGACCCTGGAGCGAGATGTCGTCGGCCAGGTACGCGGGCTGCCCGTACCAGCCGTGGACGAAGACGGACGCGCTGGTCTGGCTCGCGCCGGTGGTGAAGGACACGCTCAACTGGGCGTAGCCGCTGCCGGTTCCGGGCGTCCAGGTGCTGGTGCCGCCGTCCACGCCGATGTAGACGTAGCTGCCCTTGACCTGGGCGGTCAGCGTGTACGCGGTGTTCGGCGCGACGCTCACGGTCTGCTTGCACTGGCCGGTGGCGGAGGCGGACGGCACACCCTGGAGCGCGTACGTCCCGCTGTGCGCCTGGCCGCTGACGGCGCCGGCGCCCGCGTCGCACGTCCAGCCGCTCAGGTTCCCTGCCTCGAAGCCGCCGTTGGCCAGGAACTCGCCGGCGCTCGCGGTGGGGGCGAGGGCGACGAGGCCGCCGACGGCGACGGCCGCCGCGAGGGCGGCGGACGCGGCGGCGAGCGATCTTCTCCGGGTGGGCATGGGGGGGCTCCTTCGGTGGGGGACGCTCACCGCGCAGCAAACAGGTTTAGACCAATCGTGTCAATGGTCCGGACCAAAGTCCCCGCCCGTGCGTCAGCCCCGCTTCGACCAGGGCCACTTCGGCCCTGCCGGCGGCTTGCCGTCGGGGTCGAACGTGAACACCCACGGCGTGCGGTGCTTTCCGCGCTCCCCGTGTTCCCGGTGGTACACGTACCGGTGCTCACCGGCCGGCACGGTGTACGAACGGGGCGGCTGCCCCGTCATCCCCACGATCACCTCGATGACCCGGCCGTCCAGCGGCCCCCCGACGAACTCACACTCCTCATGCCTCACCGGCCCACTTTCCCACGCCCCCCGGCCACACCTGCGCCTGACGGCGCGCATCCGCCGGCCGCGACCCGAAGGGGCTGTTCGGTCCGCTCCGGACCACCGGAGGGTGGAGGGCTGGTCGCTCCGTTCTTCCCCAGAGCTTCGCGCGGGGGTACCCCCACGCGCCCCTGAGGAGCACCGCCCTCCGCAGGGGCACCCCCACGAGGCCCCGCGCCGTCGGAAGGGGAGCCGTACACCCCCCGCGGCCGGGGGGAGGGCGCCGTACTCTGAGGGGATGGGCGGTGTGGCGCCGGCGTACCGCCGGATGAGTGTGGCTGAGCGCCGGGCGCAGCTGCTGAGAGCGGCGGTCGACCTGTTCGGGCACCGCCGCCCGGAAGACGTGTCGATCGACGACGTGGCCGCGGCGGCAGGCGTCTCGCGGCCCCTGGTCTACCGCTACTTCCCCGGGGGCAAGCAGCAGCTCTACGAGGCCGCGGTGCTCGGCGCGGCCGAGGAGTTGACCGGGCGGTTCGCCGTACCGTCCGAGGGCCCGCCCACCGGGCGCCTGGCGGCGGCATTGGACCGCTACCTGGCCTACGTCGACGAGCACGCGCCCGCGTACGGCGCCCTGCTCGGCGGTGGCGGCGTCGCCGAGACGAGCCGCACCGGCGCCATCGTGGACGGCGTGCGCCGCCGCGCCGCGGAGCAGGTGCTGCACCACCTGGGCGTGACGCAGCCGGGCCCGCGCCTGGCGATGATGGTGCGGTCGTGGATCGCCTCGGTCGAGGCGGTCTCGCTGATCTGGATCGACGAGGGCCGCCGCCCGCCCGTCGAGGAGCTGCGGGACTGGCTGGTCGACCACTTCATCGGGCTGCTGCTGGTGACGGCGACCACCGACCCGGAGGCGGCGGAGGCCGCCGCCCGCGCGCTGCCCCAGGAGACCGGGGACAGCCCGGCGGGCAGCCTGCTCGCCCGCCTGACCCCCCTGGCCCCTGCGGTGAGCCACCTGCTCGGCGAGGGCGGGGGCGAAAGCCCAAGCCAAGGCGCAGGCTAGCGCCGCACCAGCCGGCCCCGCGGGTCGCCCCGCGCCCCCGGGAGGCCCGGCGCAGCCGACCCGCATCGGCGACCGGCCCGCGTCCGGCCCGCCCGCCCGCAAGCGTCAGCCGACGAGCCCCGACGCCCGCCAGAGCCTCCGGCTCGGTCCCCTGATCAAGCCGATCTCCTCGAAGAAGTCCATCAGCCGCTTCGCCGACTGCTTCATCACGTCCTGCCGGTGCGGGCTGTTCAGCGCCGTGTGGGCGGCGTACTCGGGGTCGAGGCCGACCGAGGCGTAGACCCTGGGGCTGATCAGGGAGCGGGCGATGACCCGGGCGGCCTGCGCGGAGGACAGCCGCGTGAACTCGATCTCCCAGCGCGGCGCGGTGGCCATCTGCCGCCGCAACTCCTCGCGGGCGTACCGGATGTGCCGGGCCTCCTCCACCACGTGGATACGGGTGATGCCGCGCACGAGCGGCTGTATGCGCTCGTCGGGGAAGGTCAGCCGCTGCATCCAGTCGAGGATCTCCTCGGCCAGCAGCGTGCCGGTGAAGGAGCCCGGGGTGGTGGACACCGTCTTGAGGACCCGGCCCAGTTGCAGGTCGAGCCGGCTCGGCCGGTACGCGGGCGTCTCCATCTTCGTCACCGCGCGGGCGAACATCTTGGAGTGCCGGCACTCGTCGGCGATCTCGGTGAGCGCGTAGCGGACGTGGCCGCTGGTCGGGTCGAGGTCGTAGGTGTGCCGCAGCAGCAGCTGCATCAGGATCGTCTCGAACCACACGCCGATCGAGCACAGCGAGGCGGCCTCGTGCCGGCTCAGCGTGATCCGCTGCTCCTCCGAGAGCTGCTTCCACAGCGGGGTGTCGTAGAGCGAGACCAGCTCGGGCGGCCAGTACCAGCTGCCCTCCTCGAAGGGCGCGTCCCAGTCCAGCTCGGTGTCGGGGTCGAAGGAGTGTTTCGCGGACGCCGCGAGGAGGCGCTCCGCGGTCTTCTCGCGGTCGGTCAGTGTGGCGTCCATGCCGAACGGGCCTCCGGTGCACGAGGGTTACCTACGGTACGGCTCTTATGAGACTCTGTGTCAACAAGGCCGTCAAGCCCCCCCGCACGGCGAATGGAGCCGCCCATGTCGACGGAAGGCCGTTACACGCGACCGCCCACCGAGTGGATCTGGCAGGTGCCCGCGCAGGGCTCGGCCCGTTTCAGCTGGGAGTACGACGACGGCCGCGACCGGCTGCTCGCGCTGTACCAGAAGGGCAAGGACAAGCAGTGGGACGCGGTCCGCCGGATCGACTGGGACCTGGAGGTCGACCCGTACGACCCGCTGGGCACCCCGGACGAGGCCATGTCGCTGTACGGCACCCGCTACTGGGACGCGATGTCGGACAAGGACCGCGGCCTGCTGCGGCAGCACTACACTTCGTGGCAGTTCAGCCAGTTCCTGCACGGCGAGCAGGGCGCGATGGTGTGCGCGGCGAGGATCGTGGAGTCGGTGCCCGACCTGGACGCGAAGTTCTACTCCGCGACCCAGACCATGGACGAGGCGCGGCACGCGGAGATCTACGGCCGCTTCCTGCACGAGAAGATCGGCATGCTCTACCCGATCAACGACAACCTCCAGGCGCTGCTCGGCGACACCCTGCGCGACTCCCGCTGGGACATGCCGTACCTCGGGATGCAGGTGCTCATCGAGGGCCTGGCACTGGCCGCCTTCGGCATGATCCGCGACACCACGAACAAGCCGCTGCCCAAGCAGATCCTCGCCTACGTCATGCAGGACGAGGCCCGCCACGTGGCCTTCGGGCGGATGGCGCTGCGCGACTACTACAAGCAGCTCACCGACGCGGAACTGCGCGAGCGCGAGGAGTTCGTGATCGAGGGCTGCTACCTGATGCGGGACCGGCTGCGCGGCCTTGAGGTGCTGGAGAACTTCGGCATCCCCACCGCGGAGGCGGCCGAGCTGACCGAGAGGTCGGAGTTCCTGCACCTGTTCAGGAAGCTGCTGTTCTCCCGGATCGTGCCGTGCGTGAGGGACATCGGGCTGTGGGGGCCGCGGCTGCAGAAGGCGTACGTCGACCTGGGCGTCTTCGACCTCGGGGACTCCAACCTGGACCTGCTGATGACCCAGGACGAGGAGATCGCCGAGCGGCTGGACGCCGAGCGGTTCGCCGCCGAGGAGGAGGCGCGGGTTTCCGAGGTGACGGAAACCATCAGTCAGGGGGGCGGCGGAGCCGCGTAGGATCGTACGCTTGTCCGATGACGGACACCGGACCGATATCGCGGCGCGCGCAACGCCGGGCCAAGGCGCGTCGCCGGCGCCGCAGAAACGCGGGCATCGGGGTGTCCGTGGTGCTGCTCGCCGCGGTGGCCACCGGCTGGGCGGTCTACGGCCGCGGCGGCAGCCCCGCCGACGCCGCCGCCCGCCAGGCCACCGGGCCGGCCCCGGCGGCGACGCACGGCGCGGCCGCGAAGCCGTCGGCGAAGGCCCCGGCGGAGCCGAAGGGGACCGTCACCCTCGCCTTCGCCGGCGACGTCCACTTCACCGAGCGCACCGCGAACCGGCTCGGCGTCGACCCCGCGCTCGGCCCGATGGCGGCGACCCTGTCCGCCGCCGACTTCGCGATGGTCAACCTGGAGACCGCGATCACCACCCGCGGCACCCCGCAGCCGAAGAAGTACCACTTCCGCACCACCCCCGCCGCGCTCGGCGCCCTCCAGCGCTCCGGCATCGACGCGGTGACCATGGCCAACAACCACGCCGTCGACTACGGCGCGCAGGGCCTCACCGACAGCCTCGCCGCCCAGGCCTCCTCGCCCATCCCGGTGGTCGGCATCGGCGCCGACGAGGCCGCCGCCTACCGGCCGTACGTCACCACGATCAACGGCGTGCGCCTCGCGGTGGTCGCCGCCAGCCAGGTCCAGGACTACACCAACCAGAACTTCAGGGCAGGACCCGACAGTCCCGGTATCGCCTCCGCGCTGGACCGGACGCGGCTGCTGCAGGCGGTACGGGACGCGAAGAAGCAGGCCGACGTGATCGTGGTGTACCTGCACTGGGGCACCGAGGGGCAGAGCTGCCCGGGACCCGAGCAGAAGTCGATCGCCGCCGACCTGTCCGCGGCGGGCGCCACCGCGGTCGTCGGCACCCACGCGCACGTGATGCTCGGCTCGGGCATGCTCGGGCCGACCTACGTCGCCTACGGCTTCGGCAACTTCCTCTGGTACGGCTCCTCGCCCTACCCGCACTCCGACCAGACCGGCGTCACCACCCTGACCGTGACCCACGGCAAGGTCGCCAAGGCGGTCTTCACCCCGGCCCTGGTCGACGGCAACGGAGTGCCCCGGCCGCAGACCGGCGCCGCGGGGAGCAGCATCACCGACCGGTACGCGCAACTGCGGGGATGTACGGGCCTGGCGACCGCTCCGCACTGATACGTCCTGATCGTGTAACGACCCCCTGGTGGGGGCGGGGCGAAGGAACCGTACTGTGGGCGCCCGCATCTATCCGTGCGCAGGCCGCGCTGGACACGGATCTGCGACATCTGGACGGGCGACGAAGTGGGCGGGCGGTTACTCATCATGACGGGACGGCGGATATCCCTCGGGCGGCTCAAGGGCGCACCCCAGGCGGCGGTGATAGGGGTCGCGCTGGCGGTGGTGCTGCTCGCGGCCCTGGTCTCCGCGCTGGTGGCGCCGGGCGGCGGGGGCAGCGACGCGCATGCCGCCTCGCCCACCGGCGACCAGAAGGGCGGCACCCAGCACGCCTCCGTGCCGCCCGGCTCGACCGGGTCGCACACCCCGGCCACCACCCCGCCGACCACGGTCGCCGCGGTGCCGGACTCGATCGTGCACCAGGCCGAGGCGCCCGGTAAGGCGGTCAACATCACCATCGACGACGGCCCCGACCCGCTGTGGACGCCGAGGGTCCTCGAAGTGCTCAAGCGGCACCACGTGCACGCGACGTTCTGCATGATCGGCCCGCAGGCCAAGGCGAATCCCGCCCTGGTGCGCCGGGTCGTCGCCGAGGGCCACCGGCTGTGCGACCACACGGTCACCCACAACGAGTCGATGGACCACAGGGACTTCGCGTACCAGCAGAAGGAGATCATGGACGCCCTCGACATGATCGAGGACGCGTCGGGCGGCGCCCCCGTGCAGTACTACCGGGCACCCGGCGGCGCCTTCACCCCGGCCAGCCGCGCGCTGGCCGCGAAGAACGGGATGCGGCCGCTGGGCTGGAACGTCGACACCAAGGACTACACCAGGCCCGGGGTCGGCACGATCATGGCCACCGTCAAGGGCGAGATCAGCAACGGCCCGACCGTCCTCTTCCACGACGGCGGCGGCGACCGCAGCCAGACCGTGACGGCCCTCGACCAGACGCTGACCTGGCTGGCCCAGCAGGGCTACACCTTCAGCTTCCCCAAGGTCCGCTGAGCAGCCACTAGTTGTACGGCCGGGGCGGCGCGGCCAGTACCGACCGCATCACCGCCCGCGCGATCGGGGCCGCGATGCCGCCGCCCGAGATGTCGGCCCTGGCCGCCTCCGCGTCCTCCACGACGACCGCCACCGCCACCGCCGCCCGGCTCGCGCCGGGCGGTTTGGCGTAGCTGATGAACCACGCGTACGGCGTGCCCTTGTTGCCCACCCCGTGCTGTGCGGTGCCGGTCTTGCCGCCGACCACGGCACCGGGGATCGCCGCGTTGGTGCCGGTGCCGTCGGCGACGACCGCCTCCATCAGCTGCTGCAACTGTTCGGCGGTGCTCTCGCCGAGCGCCCGGTGCAGCCGTGCCGGACCTGTGTGGGAGACCACCGCACCGCCGTGGTTGGTCACCCGGTCCACCAGATAGGGCGTCATCAGCTCGCCGCCGTTGCCGACCGCGGCCGCCACCATCGCCATCTGCAGCGGGGTCGCGGTGGTGTCGAACTGCCCGATCGAGGAGAGCGCCACCTGGTCGGGGCTCATCTTCGTGTCGAAGTTGCTCTTCGCCACCACCGTCGGCACCCGCAGCCCGCTGTCGTTGAAGCCGAAGGCCTCCGCCTGCCGGGCCATCGCGGTCAGGCCGACGTCCGCGCCCAGCTTGGCGAAGACGGTGTTGCACGACACCCGGAAGGCGTCGTAGACGCTCGCGTCGGCGCAGCCGCGGCCCTCGTTGGTCAGCGACCAGGTGGTGCCGGGCAGCCGGTAGGGGTCGGGGGAGTCGGTCGGCGCCAGCAGGTCGGTGACCGCGCCGGTCTCCAGCGCCGCGGCCGCGGTGACCACCTTGAAGGCGGAACCCGGCGGATACGTCTGCCGGATCGCCCGGTCCAGCATCGGCTGCGCCGGGTCGTCGTTGAGCCGCTGCCACTGGGCGGTGACCGCGGGTCCCGTCCCCGCGAGCAGCGCCGGGTCGTAGGACGGCGACGACACCAGCGCCAGGATGCGCCCGGTCGCCGGGTCCACCGCGGCGACCGCGCCCCGCCGCCCGTCGAGCCCGTCGTAGGCCGCCTTCTGGGCCGCCGCGTCGATCGTGGTGTGGACGTCGCCGGGGCGCTGCCGGTCGCGGGTGATCTCGTTCCACAGGGGCACCGAGGCCAGTTGGGAGCTGGTGCCGGACAGCAGCCCGTCCTCGGTGCCCTCCAGCAGCGAGGTGCCGTAGGTCTGCGACGCGAAACCGGTCACCGGCGCGTACAGCGGCCCGTCGCGGTAGGTGCGGGCGTACGCCAGCTGGCCGCCGGTGTCCTGCGACCCGGTGACGCTCCTGCCGCCGACCAGGATGCCGCCGCGCGGGTGCTCGTAACGGGCGATGGCGATCCGCCGGTTGGCCGGGTCGCGGGCGTACGAGCCCGCGTCGACGACCATCACCCGCACCGCGTTGGCCGCGAGCGCCAGCAGCAGCACCAGGCTCAGCGCCGCGCAGCGGCGGATGCAGCGGATCACGGGGCGCCCTCGGGCAGGTCCGGCAGCGGGCGGCGGGCGCTGTCGCTGACCCGGATCAGCAGCGCCACGATGATCCAGTTGGTGACCACCGACGAGCCGCCCTGCGCCAGGAAGGGCATCGCCATACCGGTCAGCGGGATCAGGTCGGTCACCCCGCCGGTGATCACGAACACCTGCAGAGCCAGGATCGTCGCGAGCCCGACCGCGAGCAGCCGCCCGAAGGGGTCGCGCAGCGCGAGGCCCGCCCGCATCCCGCGGGCCACCAGAAGCGCGTAGAGGGCCAGCAGCGCGCACAGCCCGGCAAGGCCCAGCTCCTCGCCCGCGGTGGCCAGGATGAAGTCCGACTTGGTCGCGAAGCCGATCAGCGCCGAGTGCCCCTGCCCCAGGCCCGTACCGAGCACCGCCCCGTTGCCGAAGGCGAACAGCGACTGGGCGAGCTGGCCGGGGCCGAGCCCGGCGTCGACCGACGCGAAGGGGTGCAGCCAGTCCTCGACCCTGCTGTGCACGTGCGGTTCGAGCGAGCCCACCGCGACCGCGCCGGCCGCGGACAGCAGCAGGCCCACCGCGACCCAGCCGGTGCGGCCGGTCGCCACGTAGAGCAGCACCACGAACAGGCCGAAGTAGAGCAGCGAGGTGCCCAGGTCCCGCTCCAGCACCAGCAGTCCGACGCTCAGCAGCCAGATCGCCAGTACGGGGCCGAGCACCCGCCCGGTGGGCAGCTGGAGCCTGCGCAGCCCGAAGACCTGCCGCCCGGTGTACGCCAGCGCCGCCCGGTTCGCCGACAGGTAGGCGGCGAAGAAGACCGCGAGCAGCACCTTCGCGAACTCGCCCGGCTGGATGGAGAATCCGGCGGCCCTGATCCAGATCTTCGCCCCGTTGACCGCGGGGAAGAAGATCGGCGCCGCCATCAGCGCCAGCGCCCCGGTCGCCCCGAGATAGGAGTAGCGGGCCAGCATCCGGTGGTCGTCCAGCGCCAGCACCACCAGCACGAACAGCGTGATGCCCAGCGTCGACCAGACCAGCTGGGTCGGCGCGGCCCGCGGCCCGAGTGCCGGCTCCAGGTCGAGCCGGTAGATCAGCACCAGGCCGAAGCCGTTGAGCAGCACCGCGATGGGCAGCAGCAGCGGGTCCGCGTAGGGAGCCCTGGCCCGCACCGCCAGGTGCGCGAGCACCGCGAGCAGCGCGAGCCCGGCGCCGTAGCCGGCCGCGTCGCGCGGCACCGCCCCGCTGGTGGCCAGGCCCACCTCCGCGTAGCCGTACACCGACACCAGCACCGCCGCCACCGTCAGCGACAGCTCCACCCCGCGGCGGCGGGACCCGGGCGGCGCCGCGGGTCGGGCCGCGGCCGGGGGAGCCTTCGGTGGCGGAGCGTCGGCCGACGTTGCGCTCATGGGCTGCAACCTAGCAAGGCGCGGCCGACATGTCCGTCATGTCGCCCGCGAGGCGGCGGAGCCGGTCCCCCCGGGGCGCTGTCAGGCCCCGCGCGTAGGGTTTCCCGTGTGACCGCACAGGGCGCACGCGCCGCCGTCCCCGAGGACCTCGCCGACCTTCCGTACGCCGCGCTGCTGAGCCCGCACACCGGGCCGCTGGCCGTCGAGGGCGACTACGACACCGTCCACCTCGACCGGCTCGACGTGCCCGAGGGGACGGGGGCGGCCGGCTCCCGCTTCCTGGAGTCGGCGATCACCGACTGCGTCCTGGCCGGCACCGACCTGCGCGGCGCCCGTTTCAACGACGCGTGGGCGTCGGGCACCCGCTTCACCGGCTGCACCCTGGCCGGCAGCCAGTGGCTGGACACCGCGCTGGTCGGCTGCTCGCTGGCCGGCGTCGAGGCCTACGACGCGGTGCTGCGCCGGGTCACCTTCGTGCGCTGCAAGCTCGACTCGGTCAACCTGCGCTCCGCCGCGCTGCACGACGTGGCCTTCGAGGACTGCGTGCTGCGCGACGTCGACTTCGGCGAGGCCAGGCTCGACGGGGTGACCTTCCCCGGCAGCCGGATCGAGCAGGCCAGGTTCGGCCGCGCCACGCTGAAGAACGCCGACCTGCGCGGCGCCCTGACCATCGACCTCGCCGACGGCTACGAGTCGCTGCGCGGCGCCGTGATCTCCCCGGCCCAGCTGCTCGACCTCGCCCCGGCGCTCGCCCAGACCCTCGGCCTGACCGTGGCCGAGCCCGCCCTCACGTCGCACCACGACAGGAGCACCACACGATGAGCACCCTCCACGACATCCCGCTGCAGACCCTCGACGGCGCCGCCACCACCCTCGGCGAGCACCGCGGCAAGGCCGTCCTGGTGGTCAACGTGGCGTCCAAGTGCGGGCTGACCCCGCAGTACGAAGGCCTGGAGCGGCTCCAGCAGAAGTACGCGGACCGCGGCTTCACGGTGCTCGGTGTGCCGTGCAACCAGTTCGGCGGCCAGGAGCCCGGCACCGCCGAGGAGATCCAGACCTTCTGCTCCACCACCTACGGCGTCAGCTTCCCGCTGCTGGCCAAGGCCGATGTCAACGGTGCGAACCGCCACCCGCTCTACGCGGAGCTGACGCAGCTGCCCGACGCGGCGGGCGAAGCGGGCGATATCACCTGGAATTTTGAGAAGTTCCTGGTCAACGGCTCGGGAGAGGCTGTTGCGCGATTCCGCCCCGCTGTCGCTCCGGAGGCCTCCGAGGTCACTGGGGCGATCGAGGCGCTGCTGTCGCGCTGACCCACTCCCCGGGGTGGCACTCCCGGTCTGACCTGGGACGGAGGTGCCTAGATGCGCGTATGCGCCATGGCAGAATCCGGCCGGTCGGCGGACATTGTCCGGAAGCTGCCCTGCTGGAAGTCTTTAACCACCGCCCCGGCGACGAGAAGGGACAGTGGAAGTGCAGGACTACGAATTCCGGACCGGCCACCTGTGTGTCGAGACGGATCCTGCGCTCTGCCTGCCCTGCCAGGAGCGGTTGGATCGGCAGCTCGCCTTGCTTCCCCGGGTATACGGCGAGTTGGAGGTTGTACTCGTAGCAGCGCAGGACCCCGGCGACAGACTGTCCGGCACTGACCGGCCCGGCATCCCCCTGAACGGGTCGGCAGTCGAGGCGCGCGCAGCTATTCGGGACACCTTGGCCTCCTGGGCCGATCTGATAGTCGAGGGCCGCACCGTCCGCCTCCCCCTGCGGACGGTGCCGGCCCTCGCGGCCTTCTTGCGCCGCCACCTCGGCTGGCTCGCCGTTCACCCGGCAGCCGACGACGCGGCCACCGATATCGACACCGTCCTGCAGCACGCACTGACCGTCGCCAGGCCGCACCACGCCCTGATGGCGATGGCGGTCTCGGTCGGGTCCTGACCCGAGCTCCGACCGGGCCGTCCGCCCCGAGGTTCCCCCCACGAAAAATGCAAGAAGCACCGTGCGGTCCGCGAATCATCACGGACCGCACGGTGCTTTCGGCTGCGTGCGCTATACCTCGACGGCGGTGGGGAACCAGCCGGCCGGGGCGGCGGTCTGCGGGAACCACCCGGCGGGAGCGGCCGCGGGGGTGGACTGCGGGAACCATCCGGCGGGAGCAACCTCGGGAGCGGTCTGCGGGAACCAGCCGGCGGGAGTCGCCCCCGGGAACCAGCCCGCGGGAGCAACCTCGGGAGCGGTCTGCGGGAACCAGCCGGCGGGAGTCGCCCCCGGGAACCAGCCGTCGGGGGAGACCGGCGTGGTGGAGTCCGGGAACCAGCCGGCGGGAGTCGCCTCCGGGAACCAGCCGTCGGGGGAGACCGGCGTGGTGGAGTCCGGGAACCAGCCCGCGGAAGCAACCTCGGGGAACCATCCGTCAGGGGTGACGGTGTCGGTCGAGGAGACCGGGGCCGGGGCGGGGGAGGAAGAAGCAGTCTCGGCGGCAACGGCAGTGCCGGCGGCCGACGACAGAACGAGCACCAGTGCTGCAACAGCGGAGACATGGGTCGAACGCCGGATCCGCGACATCATAATCCTTAGGTGGGCAGAGAGAAGTGGGTGCTCACTATGGTGGTGTGGCGACACGTAACTTTCCCAATGATGGCAAATGCACACAGGCGGAAGCCAGGTTCCGCTTGTGCGTATCTCTGCCATGGCGTGAATGCGCCGGTGTGATCGTCTTCAGATCAACCCGTGCGCTGCCGCAAGCACCCCTGCCTGGAATCGGCTCTCAGCCTCAAGATACCTCATGATCTCGGAAACCAGGCGACTCACCGTCCTCAGTGACACCCCGAGTTTTCGGGCGATCCGCTCGTCCGTCAAGCCGTTGGCCAGCAGTCGCATCGTCGTGCGGTGCTGTTCCGTCAGCTCGTTGTCCGGGTCGAGGCCGTTCGCCGCGTTCGCTGTGTAGGGGACCGAGCGCAGCCAGCAATCCTCGTACATTGCCACGTACGAACGCACGAGAGCCGGTCCTCTGACGACGACTGCGGGGCCTGAGGGGTCTTCCGGATTCGCTAGTACCAGCGCACTGTGTGTATCAGCCATCAGAAGATCGAAAGGCACCTGCGGCGCCAATCGGACCTCCACTCCCGCGGCAGTGAGATCGGAGAGATATTTACGCTGCCTGGGTGCGGAATTAATGCTCTGGCCATAAATGGCGCGTACCTTTATGCCGCGGGCTATGAGCGCGTTGTCCGCGGTGAGCGAGCCGGCCAGGACCTCGCTGGAGGGCAGCGGCCCCGGGTGCATCCAGCTCGCCGACTCGGTGATCGTCGCGTCGAAGTCGCGCAGGAACTGCCGCCGCCGGTGGTCCTTGGTGACCAGCTCGACCTCGATCTCGGCGTTCTCCCGCATCACCGCCGGGCGGTACCGCTCCATCAGCGACTCGGCGGCCGTGACCATCGAGGTCAGCTCGTCGCGCTGGCGCCGTAGCGAGGCCCGCTGGCGGGCCAGCAGCTCGATCAGGGCGGTGTCCGGTTCGACCGGGTCCACCACGTCACCGGTGTCGCCGGGGCGGATCAGCCCCAGCTCCTCCAGCTCCCGCCAGCCCGCCTCGGCCTCTGCCTCGGTCAGCCCGATCGCTGCCGCGGCCTTCGCCGGGACGGAGGAGCCATTGGTGCGCAGCGTCTGATAAAGGGCGAGCCCGATGTCGGCCGCATTCGGCCCACCGCCCCTCACCGAATTGGCCACGGATTCCCTCTTTCGTCGCCGGGTGCGCCGAAACGTGCAGGTGCCTGCAAGGTGGCAACCGCACGCTATACCGACTCTAGCAATGGATGGCCCTCACGCCATGGGGGAGATCACGGTTCGGACACCCCGGCGTCGCGGTCGCGCCACGTTTCCTGGTAGGAACGAACCCCGAACGCCGAAAGGATGAGCACGATGCGTCAGGCGGGGCAGCAGGGGCAGCCGGGGGTGCCGGACACCCTCACCGCAGCGGAGAACCCGTGGCCGGAGGGTGCCTCCGGCTCTGCGGACGAGCCGGAGTCCACCCCCGCGCCGGTAAGGGTCGTGGTCATCGGTGCGGGCAAGGTCGCGCACGCCGCGCACCTGCGGGAGATCCGCGACCTGCCCCACTTGATCAGGCCCGTCGCCGTGATCGACCCGGATCCCGCGCACCGCGCGGCACTGATGGCCGGATTTCCCCGGACCGCGGTGTGCGGCACGCCGGAGGAGTCGGTGTGGGCCGGGGCGACGGCCGCGCTCGTGCTGTCCCCGTGGTGGACCCACCGGGAGGCCGTGCTGGGCTGCCTGGACGCCGGGCTGCCGGTGCTGTGCGAGAAGCCGGTCAGCCTGGACCCGGCCGAGATCGACGAGCTGATCGCGGCCGAGGTGCGTACCGGCGTCCCCGTCACCGCCGGGTACATGAAGCGGCACGACCCGGTGGTGCAGCTGTTCATCGAGCACTGCCGGGAGCACGCGGACACCGCCCGCAGGATCGCGGTGGACATCCACGACCCGAACGCCCCGCACCTGGTCGACCACCTGGTGCCGTACCCGGCGCCGCCCGTCGGCCCGCAGCCGCCGCCCGCCGAGGCCGCGCTGGCCCGCGCGCTCGGCCCCGGCGCCTCGGCGCTCCAGCGCGACGTCTACGCCCGCGGGCTCGGCGGCTCGCTCATCCACCAGGTCAACATCGTGCACGCGGCGCTCGACGGTACGGGACGCGCGCTGCACGGCAGCCTGGAGCACAGCATGCAGTGGGCCGGGGGCAGCGCCGTCAGCTGCCGCTGGCGGCCGGACGACGACCTGGTCGTGGAGGTCAGCCACCTGCGGGTGCCCGCGCACCGCCGCTACCGCGAGACGCTGGAGTTCACCGGCACCGACTCGGTCGCGACGCTCACCCTGCCCTCGCCCTACGCCCGCGACGAGGGCGCGACCCTGCACATCGACACGTGGGACGCCGGCACCGGTATGGCCACCCGGCGCACCCACCAGGCGGGGCCGGCCAGGATCGGCTTCCGCGAGCAGCTGCGGGCCTGGACCCGCAGCGTGTCCTGGATTCCGAACCCGGGTCCGCGCCCGGCGCCGCGGCCCGGCATCTGGCCGCTGCCAGGACTGCGCGAGGTGCGTGCCGACGCGCTGGCCGTACGCGAGGCGGCGCTGCGGCTGACCTGAGGCGCCGGGGTCACTCCGGCTCGTCCACCAGCGCGTTCGGGTCGGGTATGTGCGGCAGGACGTCGGAGAGGTAGTCGGCCACCGCCTCGTCGAGGCCGACGTCGTGCCCTGCGGCCTCCGACAGGTACCAGCGGTGTTCGAGAATCTCGTGGTAGACCTGCGCCGGCTCCATGCTGCGCCGCAGGTCGGCCGGGATCAGCCGCACCGTGGGCCGGAAGACCTGCCGCACCCAGCGGTGCGCGAGCACCTCGGGGCGGGCTCCCAGGCCCATCGGGTCGCCCGGCGCGTAGTCGTCCTGGGTGGTCATCCAGGAGTCCAGGTCGTTGAGCAGGGAGCGGGCCTGGTTCTCCTCGGTGTCCATGCCGGTCAGCCGCAGCAGCTGGCGCTGGTGGTGCCCGGCGTCCACCACCTTCGGCAGGAAGGTGACGCTGTCGCCGGCCGGCGAGCGCTGGATCTGCATCTCGGCGACGTCGAAGCCGAGCTCGTTCAGGCGGCGGATGCGCCGGTCGATGTAGTGCCGCTTGTCCGCCGGGTAGACCGACTCGCGGGTCAGCTCGTGCCACAGGTCGTTGTAGCGCGAGCAGATCGCCTCGGCGAAGGTCACCGGGTCCACGGAGGGGTGCAGCGAGCCGCCCGCCTCCAGGTCCATCAGCTCGCCCGCGATGTTCACCCGGGCGAGCTCGATGTCGTAGTCCCGCTGCCCGGCGCTCAGTTCGGGCTGGATCTGCCCGGTCTCTGCGTCCACCAGGTAGGCGGCGTAGGCGCCGGCGTCGCGCCGGAAGAGGGTGTTGGACAGCGAGCAGTCACCCCACGCGAAGCCCACCAGGTGCAGGCGCACCAGCAGCACCGCGAGGGCGTCGAGCAGCCGGTTGACCGTGCCTGGCCGCATCGTCGTCTCGAACATCGAGCGGTACGGCAGCGAGCCGTTCAGGTGCCGGGTCACCAGCGCGGGCTCCAGCTCCTTGCCGTCCGCGTCGACCCGTCCGGTGACCACCGCGATCGGGTCGACGCCGGGTATCCCGAGCCGGTCCAGGTCCCGCAGCAGGCCGTACTCGCGGACCGCCGCCCACTCGCTGACCTCCTTGATCGCGACCACCTCGTCGCCGGCCCGCGCGAAGCGCACCACGTGGCGCGAGATGCCGCGCGGCAGCGCGACCAGGGACTCGTCCGACCACTGTTCCAGCGGCAGATGCCATTCGAGGTCGAGCAGGTCGGAGGGATGCCCGGCGTCGAAGGCCCTGATCTGCAGCGGCATGGCGCGTCTCGTCTCTGGTGGTCCCCGGGGCCGGCCGGTCGTCGGCCGTGCGTTCGGTCAGATGCTGCCATGCGCGCGCCGCGGACCGAAGGGGTGGGTTACGCCGGGACCGCGGCCCCCGCCACCGAGGGCCGGGAGCTGATCAGCACGTCCACCAGCCGGTCCACCGCCGCCACGTCGCCGCCGGCCGCCAGCTCGCCGCGCTGCGCGGCCGCGATGATCGGGCGGCGCCCCTGGAGCACGTCCGTCAACGTGACCAGGTCACCCGCGAGGGTGGCGTCGGGCCGCTCGGGCACCCCGCGCCCCACGGTGAGCGCGCCCTCGCCCACCGTCACCGTGAAGCGGTCGTCCCCGATCCGCACCGCCAGGACCACGGAGAGCCGGGGGACGTCCGCGGCGGGGGCGTAGCGCGAGCACAGCCAGAGCATCAGCGAGTCGGCACTGCGGTACGGGTCGGCGGTCGGCTCGGGGGTGCGCCCGCCCCAGCGGTCGAGTCCGACCAGCAGCGGCTCCAACTCCTGGCCCCACTCGGTGAGTTCATACACCCTTGCCCCGGCGGGCGGCCCCAGGGTGCGCCGCCGCAGCACCCCTGCGGCCTCCAGCTCCCGCAGCCGCTGCGCCAGCACGTTCGGGCTCACCCCCGGCAGTCCTGCGTGCAAGCCGGTGAAGCGTTTCGGCCCGAGCACCAGCTCCCGCACCACGAGCAGCGCCCACCGCTCCCCGACCAGATCCAGGGCGCGGGCGATGCCGCATCCGTCGCCGTATGTGCGCTTCGGCCTCATGGCGACCGCCTCCCGCGGGCGAGGAGAGCTGTGCAGCTGCGACAACCGGTGACAACAGCTTATGAACCAAGACTAGCCGCTAGCTTTTCAGGAGCCCTGGTGTGCGGCGGTCCCCGTTATGCGTTCGACAACGGGCGGCCGATCGAAGAGCATGCGTCCTCATGACACGAACCGATGTACCGCCCAGCGGGGACGAGCGCGCGTCGCTGGTCACCTTCCTCGACTACGTACGCGACACCGCGGTGATGAAGTGCGAGGGGGTCGCCGCGCAGGACGCGGGCAAGGTGCAGCTGCCCGGCTCCCCGCTGATGACGCTGGGCGGGCTGATCAGCCACCTGCGGTGGGTGGAGCACTGGTGGTTCGACGTGATCTTCCTCGGCGGCGAGGACAAGGGGCCGTGGACCGACGAGGACCCCGACCGGGAGATGCGGGTCGGCGCCGAGATCCCGCTGGACGAGCTGCTCGCCGACTACGCCGCCGACGCCGCCCGGCACCGCGAGACGGTCGCCGCGCACTCCCTCGACGACCTCGCCGAGCGCCCGATCCGCGACGGCCGCCGGATGAACCTGCGCTGGATCCTGCTGCACCTGATCGAGGAGACCGCCCGCCACAACGGCCACCTCGACATCCTCCGCGAGCTGGCCGACGGCACGACCGGCGACTGACCCGGCGGGGCGTCCGCCCTGCCGGGCACCAGCGCGTGGCCGGGCACTAGTGGCCGCCGCCCGGGGCTTCCGCCCGGCAGGGCACCGGCGGTAAGGCCTGGCCGAAGACCAGGCTCTGTCCCCGCCCATGAGGTGGCGTCATCCGTCGTCGCCTTACGGACCGTTCCTCCTCCGGGGGACAGCGCGTCGCGTTCACGTCGGGGCGGGGGGCGCGACCCCCGTGTGCCGCGCCCCCCTGGTCCTTGTCGCGTACGGGCGGTCAGAGCGATCCGGTGAGCGCCAGGGGAGCGGGCGGGTCGCCCGCAGTGTCGCCCGCCATGCCGATCACGGTGACCGTGCCGCGGGCGGTCGCGTCGACGCCGTCCACGTAGGGCGCCACGCCGTTGACGGACGGCAGGGCGCGCATCGACAGTCCCGCCGTCGTGCTCTTGAGCACGATCGACTCGGTGCGGTCCACGTCCTGTCCGACGGCCACGATGCCGCCGTCGGCGGTCCTCGCCAGGGATATCAGCTGCCCGGCCTTGGCCGGTGCCGCGACCTGGTGCCAGGCGGTGCCGTCGTAGTGCATGACCAGGGAGTGGCCCCAGTCCTTCTCGTCGAGCAGCGTCCGGCCGACCGCGTACACGTCGCCAGGCCCGTTCGCGGCGATGTCGTACAGCTCCCCGTTGACGCCGGTGAAGGGGATCGCGGCCGGCGTCCAGCCCGTCCCGTCGTAGTGGAGGGCGCGCGGCTGGTCGGTGTCGGAGAAGCCGGTGACCCACACGTCGTGCGCGGGCGTGGCCTCGATCGCCATGAGGTTCATGACGTCGGCGTCCGCAGGGACCGGCACGGCGTTCCAGGCGGTGCCGTCCCAGTGCCGCAGCAGCGGTGAGCTGATCTGCGTGTCCGGGTCGCTGTACCAGCCGGCGGCCCACGCGTCGGTGGGGGAGACGGTGGCGACGCGCATGTCCACGTTGCTGTTCTCCGGTACGGGGATGTCCGCGGAACGCCACGTGCTGCCGTCCCAGTGGACCGCGGGGACGGAGGTGCCGGACAGGGCGCCGCCCACCGCCCACACGTCCCGCGTCGAGGAGGCGTCGAGGTTCCGGTACCAGGTGTGGTCCTGGCCGTCGTCCGGGGTGGGGATGACCTTCCACCCCTGCCCGTCGCGGTCGTCCTTGCCGACCAGCACCGGGTGGTACGGGTCGACGGTGCTCTCCCGGCTGCCGACGGCCCAGGTGGTGTGGGCGTCCAGGTGCGTGATGTCCGCGAGGTAGCCCTGGGGGTACGGCACCGGCTCCGCGACCCACCTGCCTCCGGCCGCTGCGGCGCCGCCCGTCTGCGCGAGTGACGCCCCGAGGAAGGCTGCCATTGCGAGGGTCGCCTTGATGAGGCGCCCGCGTCCGGCAATCGTCATGTTCGGTCTCCGTTCCCGATCTTGGGGCTGTCCGCCCCTATGAGGACGCGCCGAACATGCGGAGCCGTCACATCAGCACCACGCGTGGCGGCGGGACTTCAGACGCCGCGGCTCGGGGCGCTCATGTCGCCCGTCGCGGGAATGCCGCCGGCCAGGCCGTAGCGCAGGTAGACGATGCCGTTCGGGCCGGCGGCCGGCGGGGCGAGGAGGGTGAGGTTCGTGGGGACCTCGCCGCCGTCGAAGACCTTCTTGCCGACGCCGAGCATGACCGGGTGGACCCACAGGTCGAGGCGGTCGAAGAGCTTCTCGCGCAGGAGGGTCTGCACCAGGTCCAGGCTGCCGACGACCTTCACGTGCTCGTGCCGCTCGCGCAGCTTGCGCACCTCGTCGGCCAGGTCCTGGCCGAGCTGCGTGGACCCGGCCCACGAGAGGTCGGCGGTGCCGCGGGAGGCCACGTACTTCGGGACGCGGTTGAAGATCTCGGCGATCCCGCCGTCCTCGCCGCCCTTCTGGTGCGGCCAGTAGGAGGCGAACAGGTCGTACGTGCGCCGCCCGAGCAGCAGCGCGTCGGTGTCCTCGTACGCGGCGCCGGCCTGCGCCCCGGTGACCTCGTCGATCAGGGGCGCCTGCCAGCCCCCGAACGGGAAGCCCCCCGCCTCGTCCTCCCCGGGACCGCCGGGCGCCTGCCCGACGAGGTCCAGCGTGGCGAACAGCTCGATTTCGATGAGGCCCATGGCGTGCTCCCGGTGAGGTGGTTGTCTCGCTCGGGGGGTAGACCGGCCGACCCCGGGAAACTCATCGCTGCGACGGCATCCGGCTTCGGCGGCATCCGTCCCGGCGTCGGCGCAGGCGTGGGTTTCGCCGCAGGTCCGATTGCGGCAGGTGTCTGCGTTCGGACGGCTGGAGCAGGATGCGTCATCTACGCTCGTGCAGGCGTGGGCCCGATGCTCGGCATGCCTGTGAATGGGTGGACTCATGTCGGATGGCGATATCAAGCGAAAGCTTCTCGTGCCGCGCCGCGAGTGGGTGCGCCCGGCCGGCGCCCGGAAGCTGCACGCTCTGGTGGAGTCGAGCATGGGTGAGGCCGAGTTCTACCGGCGGCGCAGCGCTGCTCAGGACTTCGACGCACGGGCCAACTGCCTGGAGGCCTGGGAGCTGGTGGTCGGTGGCGAGACCAAGATGAGCGTGCGCGACGCGGGTGCGCCGGGCATCTCCCTGCAGAAGAGAATGCGGACCGGAATCCACGGTGAAATCCTGGGAAACGAGTTCCGCGCGCAGGGGGCCATGCGCAACCTGATGTCGGCGCGCCGACGTGTGGACTTCACCTCTCACGACAAGGTGGTCAGCTTTCGCGCGCAGGGGTTCCGCCGGGTCATGTCATCGTCCAGCGGCGGAGTGTCGGTCCCCCTGGCACAGGAGAGCCGAGGGCGATGGAGCTGCGCGGGACTGGACGAACCCGATGCCGTGGTTCTGGTCTTCTTCGTCCTGGTGGGGCTGGACTTCTTCCTGGACTCCCCGCTCGGGGACCTCTCTCCGATCTGAGACGGGTCCGGATTCCTTGACGGAGTGGCCCAGCTGCACGGCTGAGTGACGTGGACCGCCCGGGGCCGAGCGGCGACACCTGCCGCGGCTGGTTGGATGCCGCCATGAGCGCAGGCACGCACGCGGAATCCGGGCTGACGAAGAGCGTCTGGAGCGACGCGGACTTCGACGTGATGGGGTGGCACGACGCCACCGTCCACGGGCTGTGCGTGCAGCCCGCCGCCTCCGACGACGCGCTGCCGCGCCTGCTGCTGGACCTCGACTACATCGTGCGCTGGGTGCATCCGGTCGCCCCGGAGACGCACTTCAGCTTCTGGATCGCCCCGTCCACGCTTGCCTTCGACGACGTCTGGGACGTCGAGGGCGACCTCGACTTCAAGGGGACGGCCCTGAGCCTCGACATCGACCACCTCCGGCGCTCGACCCCCGAGGACCCCCGCGGCGGCCCGCGCTGGCACCTCGAAGGACACTCCTTCGACCTGACCTTCCGGGCCGCGGGCTTCCACCAGTACATGCGCCGCCCGCCGCGGTTCTCCCCCCGCCTCGTCCTCACCCCCGCCGGCCGCGGAGGCCTCTCCTTCACGGAGACCGGCTTCGTGTGAGGGCTCGGCGCAGCGGCTGGCAAGGGGGCGCGCGGCAATGGGCGGATGCGCGGGTCAGCTGTCGTAGGCCTGCGGGGGCCGGTCCGGGGAAGCGGGGACGACGTCCAGGGACGGGTGGGTGGTCAGGGACGTGACCGCCGCCGCGCTCGCGGCGATGCCCGCCCAGTGGGGGTCGACGTCGCTGGTGAAGCACCAGGCGTGGTCCGCGGGCCAGGCGAAGGCGGGGGGCGGGCAGGGGCGGCCGGCGCCGAAGTGGTCCTCCCAGCGCTCGACCTCGGCCAGCGGCCCGGCGAAGAGCACGTAGCGGCGGTGGGGGAGGGTGACCAGCGGGCCGCGGGTCAGCTCGGGGGAGAGGAAGGACCCGGTGTAGCCCTCCCACACGCAGAAGTAGCAGTCGGCGGCCTCGCTCCCGGACGCCAGCGTGCGCAGGGCGATGCGGGACTGCTCGATCTCCGAGGGGTGGTCCTCGGGCAGGAAGACGTCGGCCTCGGAGAGTCCGGGTCCTGCCGGGTCGGGGATGAAGCGCAGCCGCGCGTACGCCGCGAAGCCGGGCGGGCCGAACGTGATGAGCCGCATCGGCTCGGCGCCCGAGCCCCAGCCCGAGCCGACGAGCCAGTCCGCCGCCGACAGTTCGTCCATACGCTGTAACCCGGCCACCTTCCGGAGCGTACAGGGCCGGCGTCACACGGCCCGTGGGCCACCAGGGTGCGGGAGGGGCTGGGGCGCTGCGGCGGCCAGTTCGTCGAAGGTCCGGCGTGCGCTGAGGATCTCGTGGACGTTCGCCACCGACCAGTCGGCGATGGCGCCGGTCAACCGCCCGGCGCTCACCCCGAGTTCGGTGAGCCCGTACTCCACGCGCGGGGGGACGGTGGGGTAGACGGTGCGGCTGACGAGGCCGTCGCGTTCGAGCTTGCGCAGCGTCTGGGTGAGCATCTTCTGGGTGATTCCGTCCAGCAGGCGCCGCAGTTCGTTGAAGCGCAGCGGCCGGTCGTGCAGCCGCAGGGCGCCCAGGACGAGCAGCGTCCAGGTGTTCCCCAGGGTTTCGACGACGGTGCGCGAGGGGCAGTCCCGGGGACCGTAGGGGGCGGCCCAGTCCGGGGAACTCGCCACTGGGGTGGTATCCATGAGGAACCTAGATATCAAACAGGTGCCTTCTTCACAAGGGATACCTGCACTGACCAGGATGGACACCGTGATCGGCACCAGCGATCACCACGATCCGACGGGAGTGCCCATATGACCATCCGCATGCGCGCGATCAGCCAGGACGCTTACGGCGGCCCGCAGGTGCTGAAGGTCGTCGAGGTCGACCGGCCGGCCCCGGGTCCCGGCGAGGTGCTGGTGCGGGTCCGCGCCGCCGGGGTCAACCCCGCCGACTGGAAGATCCGTTCGGGCCAGGTGACGAGGTTCGGCGAGCCGCCGTTCACCCTGGGGCTGGACGTCTGCGGCGTCGTCGAGGCCGTGGGCGAGCAGGTGACCCGGTTCCGGCCCGGCGACGAGGTGTACGGCGTGACCCTCCCGCCCCGGGGCGCGTACGCCGAGTACGCGGTCGCGCCGGTGGGCACGCTCGCCGCCAAACCGCCGAGCCTCGACAGCGTGCACGCCGCGGCGCTGCCCGTCGCGGCCCTCACCGCCTGGCAGGCGCTCGTACGCACCGCCGACGTCCGCGCCGGGCAGCGCGTGCTCGTCCACGCGGCGGCCGGCGGTGTCGGCCACCTGGCCGTGCAGATCGCCAAGGCGCGCGGCGCCCACGTCATCGGCACGGCCAGGACCGGCAACCACGCGTTCCTGCGCGAGCTGGGCGCGGACCAGCTCGTCGACTACACCGCCGTCGACTTCGCCGCCACGGTGACCGGCGTCGACGTCGTACTGGACACGGTCGGCGGCGACTACGGCCCCCGCTCCCTGGACACCCTGGCCCCCGGCGGGCTCCTCGTCGACGTGACCGGCTCCACCGGTTCCGACGCCCACCGCGACGCCGTCCGCGCCCGGGCCGGCGAACGCGGCCTGCGCTTCACCGAGTTCGGCTTCACCCCGTCGGGCACCGACCTGGACGCGATCACGGCCCTGGTGGAACAGGGCGAGCTGCGGGCGGCCGTCGACCAGGTCCTCCCGCTGGAGCACGCGGCCCTGGCCCACGAGCGCAGCGAGACCAACCGGGCGAAGGGCAAGATCGTCCTCACGCCTCAGCGCGAGTCGTGAGGAAGCCCGAGGGTAGGCGGCCCGCCGGGCTCACGGGGCCGGCCGGCGTGTCACACCTGGTCGCTGCGGTCGCAGGTGCCGAGGACGACGGGTCATGCGCCCCCTGTTTTGACGGTCACCTGGAGACAGTCGTCGCTGCTGTTGCCGTTGATCACCCGGTAGTTGGCCACAGCCGCCTGCGCCGAGGTCGCGGCGCCGACCATCAGCGTCGAGCCGAGTGCGAGCGCCGCGCCCGCACCGGCCAGCCGGGTGAGTGGTGAGACGTCCCATTCCATGTCGATCCCCTCTCGTTTCGGATTGCCGCCGTCCACGGTGAGGGGTGGCTCAGATCGGGTACGAAGTTCCCGGAGGAGCCCGGATCCGCTGGGCTCCGCCGCCGGATGAGCCACATGTCCGGACTCCGATGTCCGGACGATTCCGGAGGGCGAGACGGGGAGAGCGGCGTACATGGGCGGACCGGACTCACCGCAGAGCTGGTTCGTCAACCGGTTGCGGCGCCTGCGCACGTCCTCGGGGTCGCCCACCCAGGCGCAACTGCTGGCCTACGACGAGAAGAAGGTCCTCTCCCGGTCGTCGCTGTCGGACCTGCTGGCGGGCAAGTTCACCAAGCCGCCCCCGTGGGAGCGGGTCGCGGCCTACGCGACCGCCTGCGTCCGCGCCGCGCACGCCGCTCGGATCGACCTCTCCCCGGAGGAGGAACTCGCGCGGCTGCGCGGCGACCACGCCACGCTCACCGACCTGCTGGAGGCCGCGTTCAGGGAGGTCCGCGCTCCGGCGGCACGTCCCGCGGGCTCGCGAACCCGTCCGGCGACGTACCGGCTGCCGCCGCGCAACACCCACTTCACCGGCCGCGACGCCGCACTGCGGGAGTTGCGGCAGCGCCTCACCTCGGGCGACGACGGCGCGATGCAGGCCGTGCACGGGCTGGGCGGCGTCGGCAAGACGCAGCTCGCGGTGGAGTACGCCTACCTCTACCGGTCGGAATACCGGTACGTGGTGTTCGTGGACGCCGAGGACCCCGATCTGGTGGCGTCTCAGTTCGCGTCGCTGGCCAGGGAACTGGGGCTGGCGGAGGTGAGTTCCGAGCAGGTCGTCCCGCAGGTGTACGGGCGATTACTGGACCACGCGCCCTGGCTGGTCATCTTCGACAACGGGGAGAGGCCCGGCACGCTCCTGGACGCGCTGCCGTCGGGTGACCTGGGGAGCGGCGGCCACGTCATCGTCACGACCAGGCGCCGTGGCTGGTCGAGCAGGGCCGGCGTCATCGACCTGGAGGTGTTCACCCGCCGGGAGGCGGTGGAACTGCTGGCCCGGCGGGTGCGCGGCATGACCACAGCGGTGGCCGACCGGATCGCCGAGCAGCTGGGGGACCTGCCGCTGGCGCTGGAGCAGGCGGCCGGGTACATGGACTACAACCACACCGCACCCGAGGACTACCTGGCGCTGCTGTCCTCGCGGCTGGAGGACATGATCGCGCTCGGCGAGCTGCCGGACCGGCCGGCGGTGGTGGTCGCGACCCTGTGGCAGCTCAGCGTGCGCAAGCTGGAGGCCGAACAGCCGCAAGCCAGGCAACTGCTGGAGCAGTGCGCCCTGCTGGCGCCCGAGCCGATCCCGCTGGACCTGTTCACCGGCAGCACAGAACCGCTGAACGCAGCCGCGGCCGACCCGGTGGGGTGGGACACGACGGTCGGTGCGCTGGCCGGTCTGGGGCTCGCCAGGCGCGAAGCCACCTCCCTGGTGCTGCACCGGCTGGTGCAGGCCGCCGTCCGCGCCGCGATGCCGGCCGACGTACGCACCGACGCCCGGGTGCGGCTGTGCCGGGCGCTGCTCGCGGCGGTGCCGCACGACATCCACGGTGACCCGGACGCGTGGTCGCGATGGCAGCGACTGCTCCCGCACGCGCTCGTGGTGACCAGGGACGAGCCGCCGGCCGAGTGCTCCGCGCAGACCGCGGAACTGCTCAGGCTGGCCTCGGAGTTCCTCCTGTCGATCGGGAACCCCTCGGTGGCGCTGCCCCTGTGCGAGCGTGCCGTCGCGATCGACGAGTCGCTCGGACACAGGGATGCGGAACTCGGCTTCGACCTGATCACCTTGGCGCAGATCCAGCGGGACCGCGGCGCTCCGGAGCAGGCGGGTTCGACGGCGGAACGTGCCCTGCGCCTGCACGAGTCCTGCCTGCCGGCGGACAGCCCCGCCATCGCGACGGACCTGGCCACCCTGGCGCGCATCCGGCACCTTCTCGGTGATCACCGGGCGGCGGTGCCCTTGGCCGAGCGCGCGCTGCGGATCGACGAGGCGGCGTACGGGCCGGACGACCCGTACGTCAGCTTCGACCTGATCGCACTGGCGGGCGTCCACCTCGCCCTGGACGACCCTGCCGTGGCCGTGCCGCTGATCTCCCGGGCGCTGCGCATCCGTGAGGCCAGCTACGCGCCGGACCACCTGTACATCGGATACGCCCTGCTGCTCAAGGCCCGGGCTGTGCACGCGCTGAACGACCCCGCCGCGGCGGGCCTCGCGCGCAGGGGCGCGCAGATCCTGGACACGCGGCTGGGCAGGGCCCACCCCAAGACCGCCGACGCCTTCGCCCTGGCCGACGTGCTGGCGGGAACGGGTCCGGGATCCTGAACGCGGACCGTACGGCTGCTCGCGCCGCCGGCCGCCGGCCGCCGGATCAGGACAGCGCCATGCCGGGGATGCGGCGGCGGATCGCGTCCAGTTCCGCCTCGTCGGAGATGCCCTGCCAGTCGTACCGGGGCGTGTACGGCGCCTCCAGGGCGCGGACGTCCTCGTCGGCCAGTTCGACGTCCAGGGAGGCGACCGCCTCGTCGATCTGCCCGGTGGAACCCGCCCCGACCAGCGGTGCGGTGACGACCGGCTGGCGGCGCAGCCAGGCCAGCGCGATCTGCGCGCGGCTGACGCCGTGGGCGTCCGCCACCTGCCCGACCGCGTCGACGATCGCGCGGTTGGAGGCCTCCTCGGCGGGCGAGTAGAGCAGGTCCGCGAAGGCCCCGTCCGTGGCGGAGCGGCTCGTCGAGCGGGCGTCGTCCCACGCGCGGGCGAGACGGCCGCGGGCCAGCGGCGACCAGACGACCGTGCCGACACCCTCGTCCCGGCACAGCGGGACCATCTCGCGTTCTTCCTCGCGGGCGAGCAGGTTGTAGTGGTCCTGCATGGCCGCGAACCGCGCCCAGCCGTTCAGCTTCTGCAGGTGCAGCGCCTTGGCGAACTCCCACGCGTGCATCGACGACGCACCGAGGTAGCGCACCTTGCCCGCCTTCACGAGGTCGCTGAGTGCTTCGAGGGTCTCCTCCAGGGGAGTGGCATGGTCGTTGCGGTGTACCTGGTAGAGGTCGATGTAGTCCGTCCCGAGCCGGCGCAGCGAGTGGTCGACCTCGGTCATGACCGCCTTCCGCGACAGCCCGCGCCCGTTCGGCCCCGGACGCATCGGGTGGCGCAGCTTCGTGGCGATCACCACGTCGTCGCGGTCGGCGAAGTCCTTGAGTGCCCGGCCGAGGATCTCCTCGCTGGACCCGTTCGAGTACATGTTCGCGGTGTCGAAGAAGTTGATCCCCGCCTCCAGCGCATGCTTGATCAGCGGGCGTGCCTCGTCCTCGCCCTTCGACCAGACGGGGTGCCCGCGTTCGGGGTCGCCGTACGTCATCGCGCCGATCGCGATCGGGGACACGTCCATGCCGGTGGTGCCGAGCTTGATGTACCGCACGATGCTCCTCTAGATTATGTGGAGAGGTCTCCATTTACCGTAGTGGAGAACTCTCCACATAGCAAAGCGAGGATTCCGTGGTCCGTTCAGACGCCCGTGAGAACCGGGAGCGCATCCTTGCCGCCGCTCGCGAGGCGTTCGCCGAGGACGGCAGTACGTCGATGAACCAGGTCGCCCAGCGCGCCGGCGTCGGCGCCGGGACCCTCTACCGGAACTTCCCGACCCGCGAGGCGCTGGTGCTCGCCGTCTACCAGGAGGAGGTCGAACGCCTCATCGGCGCCGTCCCCGGCCTCCTGGAGCAGCTGCCGCCCCTCGAAGCGCTCCGCGCGTGGACGATGAGCCTGGTCGAGGCCATGCGCAGGAAGCACGGCCTCGGCGACGCCCTCAGCCCCGGCGCCCACCAGGCCATCGCCCAGCAGACCTACGCTCCCGTCGTCGCCGCCATCACCCGACTCCTCGACGCCGGCAAGCAGGACGGCGCGATCCGCGAGGACGCCGATCCCGAGGACTTCCTCCAGCTCACCGGCGCGCTGTGGCGTGCCGCAACGGAGCCCGTGGACCGCGCGCCGCGCATGCTGGCGCTCATCCTCGACGGACTCCGGGGGCGGCCGTAGCGGGGGCCGCCGCCCGCGCCGATTCGCGACTTCTGGCCATTGTTGTTCCGCCCCGCGAAGGCTCTGGTACGGGGTGTGACGGCCCGATTACGCTTCGGATCACCGTGGCCAGGGCGGCCGCGGTGAGAGGGGGACAACCATGCGAAAGTCCACCGTCACGGCGTTAGCCGGGGCCGCACTGTTCATGTCCGCCGCACTACCCACCGCGGCGGACGCGGCCGCACCGGCGGCGGCTCCCGGGCACGTGAAAGCGTCCGCGGCTCTCAGCTACGGGTACTTCGTGAACGGCGACAGCGGCAAGTGCATGGACGCGGCCTGGAGCCACGTCAACAGCACGCCCGTCGTGCAGTACGACTGCTATGTCGGCGCGACGCAGTACTGGAGCTGGAACGGCTCCGAGATCGTGAACGTGGACAGCGGCAAGTGTCTCGACGCCCAGTGGAGCCACGCCAACAGCACCGCTGTCGTGCAGTACGACTGCTACGGCGGCGCCACCCAGCTCTGGAGCCTGCGCGCGGCGGGCAGTTCGTGGGAGGTCGTCAACGCGGACAGCGGCAAGTGCCTGGATGCCGTGTGGAGCCACAGCAACAGCACCACGCTGGTGCAGTACGACTGCTACGCCGGTACCACCCAGCAGTGGCACGGATGAACAACCGGGGCGGGGGGCTTTCCCCCGCCCCACCCGGGGGTGTCAGAGGGCGCGGGCGTACGTGACGAAGGCCGACCACTCGGCGGGGGTGAAGGCCAGTCGGGGGCCTTCCTTGTCCTTCGAGTCCCGTACGTGGACGGTCTCGGGGCAGGCGGCGACCTCGACGCAGTCGTCACCGGAGCTCCCGCTGTAGCTGGACTTGTTCCAGGAGAGGGCGACTTCGATGCAGTTGTCGCCGGAGCTGCCGCTGTAGCTGCTCTTGAACCAGGCCAGTTCGGGGGTGCTCATAGCTCTCCTCGCAGTCGCCACAGCAGGCTCCTGGACTCCTCGGGGGTGAGGGCCTGCGAGCGCAGTTTTGCATACCGCTGTTGGAGCACGCTGACGCCTTTAGCGTCAGCGATGAGCTGGCCTGTCTCCTGGCCTTCGCCGTAGGCAAACCAACGGTGTTCGGGTGTCTCCTGCAGCACGATCGGGCCGTCAAGCCCTGGGTGTACACCGGTGGTCAGCGGAAGGATCTGGATCTCGATGTTGCGCTGGCGGCCCATCTCCATCGTGTGGTCAACCAGTTCCAGGCTGACGTCGCGGCCTCCTGTTCGGCGGAGGAACAGGTGCTCGTCAAGCACGAAGCTGAACGCTGTGTTCGGACGTTCCTGCAACAGGCGTTGGCGCTTGGCGCGCGCCGCCCACTGGGCCTCGATCTCCTCGTCGCTGAGGGGCGGTAGGCGCACCTCGAACAGGGCCCTCGCGTACGCCTCCGTCTGGAGGAGACCAGGCATCAGGCGACACTCGTACGTGCACAACGTGATCGCCGACTCCTCCTTCCTCGCCCACTGCCTGAACCAACTGGCCAGCCCCGGCTTGCGGCTGAGGTGCCGCACGGCGTTGCGCAACGCCCCCGTATCGCCAAGCAGCGGCTCGGCCCGCTCGACGAAGTCGGGATCGGGCATCCGTCGCCCGACCTCGATAGAGGTCACCGTGTGCTTCGAGAGGCCGACGAGGCCGCCGAACTCCTCCCGGCTCAGGCCGGCGTGTTCGCGTAAGGCCTGGACGAACGCGCCGAACGTCCGCAAGCTGTCGGAGTGTTCGGGCTCGCCTCCCGCGCCCGTACCGCTGCCGCCGCCGCCCGTACTGTTGGCCGTCATCGGCCACCTCCCGCGCACTCGCCCTGGTGGTACTACCGCCGTAGTACAGGGTCACCCTGGGTGACGTGTACTGTCCACCGTTGGTGCATGTACGCTCGCGCAGCGTACAAGGCGGGGCGCTGGTGTCACGGTGTTTCCGCAGGCCACATTGGGCATCATGAGAACTCCCACCACTCGTCAACTCCCGCTTGCGCAGGGTGAGTTCATCGAGCAGTTCAGCCAGCAGTTCAGCTCCACCCGCCGGGGTGCGCGGCTCGCGCGGCACCTGGCGCTGCACCAGTTGAGCGGCTGGGGAATCCCGTACAGCTCCGCCGAGTTCGAGGCGGCCGAGACGATCGTGGCCGAGCTGGCGGCGAACGCGGTGACGCACGGGTGCGTCACCGGGCGGGACTTCGAGCTGCGGCTCGTACTCAGCCGGGCCACGCTGCGTATCGAGGTCTCCGACACCCGCAGCGAGCGGCGCCCGCCAGGCCCGGGCGAACTCCTGTCCCCGGGGGCGCTCGCCGAGTCCGGGCGCGGACTGCTGATGGTCGAGGCGGTCGCGGACCGCTGGGCGGTGGTCGACCGCCACCCGGTCGGCAAGACCGTCCGCGCCGAACTCGACCTCCCCGCCCGCCCGGCGGGCAGGGCGCAGTAGTCCTGCGGCGCCAGACGCCGGCGGGCGGCGATCGGTTGCATCAGCAGTCGGCAGTGTTCGCCCTGGTGAAGCTGCCGCGTACGGCACAGGTGGATCAGGACAGCTGGTGCCACCATTGCACCCGCGAGCGAGATCCCTGATCCTGCTCGCCGGGGGGCAGGGCCGGACGACGGCGGGCGGATCGGACGTCCGTCGCGGGGGCGAGGTGGGGGGATGCGCTGTGAGTGCTGGGCAGGAACTGACTTTCCGGGGGAGGGACCGGTACCGCAACGCGCAGTGGTCGAGGATCTCCCTGCTGGGGGTGCTGGTGCTCGTCGAAGGAGCCGTCTCCTTCTCGCAGCTCAGTGCCGCGGCGGCCGGGTGGCTGGTGGGCGGGACGTTGGCGTTCGCCGGGCTGACCATCGTCAGGATGCGCCGGTGCCGGACGACGGTCGGGGCGGCCGGAGTCACCATCTGCTCGGACTTCGGGCGGGGGCGCACCCACCCCTGGAGTGAGGTCCGATGGGTCGGCGTCCATCACGCGAGAGGCCAGTTCGACGGCTACTCCACGCTCCAGGTCACCTTCGCGAACGGGCGGACCCGCTCGCTGCCCGCGCTCCAGCGCAGCTCCCTGTACCCCGACCCTGACTTCGACGCCAACTGCCAGGAGGTCATCGGCTGGTGGGAGGCGAGCACGGACCCGTCCACCAGGTTCCGGGCCACGGGCAACTGGCTGTACCGGAGGTCGCCTGAGCAGATCGGGAGGCTGGTGGGCGTGGGCGTCGGGGTCGTCATCGTGGCCGTCGTGATCCTGGCGCACAGGTAGCCGGGGTCACTGCCCGGCCAGGTGCGCCTCGCGGTCGGAATCGGCGGGCTCCACCCGCCGGGGATCGCGGCTGATGACCGACCGTGCAGGCGCCGGGGACGGCTGGGCTGTGGGGAGCCGGAGGGAATCGCTGGATCGGGTCCCGAGCCGCTTCGCCGCCTCCCCGGGCGCGCGGCGTGAATCGGTCGGTGGCGGCCGTGGGTGTCCGGGCCGAGGGATTATATTCACTGCTCAGATCTCAAGGGTGGGGACCCGACAGGGTGAGGAGTTCGGCTGTGCACAGGGCGATGGTGCGGGGTTTGGCTGTGGCAACGGCGGGCGCGGTGCTGGGGGTGCTGCCCGCGGCGGTCCCGTCTCAGGCGGCGAGCGGCGCCGGTGCATGCCCGATGGGCTACTACTGCGGGTGGACGGGCAGCGACGCCACCGGAAGCATGATGAAGACGAAGACGAACCTGTCGTCCTTCGGCGCCTTCAACGGCAAGCTGAAGTGGACCGTGAACCGCACGTCGAGCGTGGCGTGCCTGTACGGCACCGACGGCACGGTTCACACCGACCTTCCGGACGGTACCGGGGGCGGCGGCGGGGGTATCTACCTGAAGGTGATGACCTCGCTGAGGTTCTTCAAGACCGAACGCGAGTGCATCTGGACCGCCTACGGCCAGTGGTACTCGGAAAAGAGCCCCACGAAGGCGGGGTTCGGCGACATAAACGGTGACGGCCGCGCCGACGTGCTGTCCCGCGACACGGCGGGTCGGCTCTGGTTCGCACCGGGGGACAACAGCGGCCGGCTGATCGGCGGCGGTTGGAATTCCATGACCGCGATCACCCGGCACGGCGACCTCACCGGCGACGGAATCGAAGACCTCCTGGCCCGCGACACCACCGGGAAGCTCTGGCTGTATCCGGCCACAGGCCGGGGCGGCTTCCTGACCCGCAGACTGATCGGCACCGGCTGGAACACCATGTCCCGCATCGCCGCGGCCGGTGATCTCACCGGTGACGGGAAGAACGACGTCCTGGCCGCGGACAAGACCGGGAAGCTGTGGCTGTATCCCGGCACCGGGCACAGCCACGTCATGCCGCGGCGGCTGGTCGGCGGCGGCTGGAACTCCATGAACGCCCTGACCGGGCCGGGCGACCTGACCGGGGACAAGAAGAACGACCTGCTGGCCCGCGACACCACCGGGAGGCTGTGGCTCTACCCGGGCACCGGCCGCAGCAGCTTCGGGGCGCGCAAGCTCATCGGATCCGGCTGGAACGCCATGGAGTCCTTCGTCAGCGTCGGCGACACAGACGGTGACGGCATCAACGACCTCAACACCGTCACCAACGAGCTTTATCACGGCGGTGAAGTGGGCAGGCAGCTGCTCTACTCCGGCACCGGCCGTGGCACCTTCCGCGCGGCGAAGATGGTGAACGCCGACTGGTCAGAACTCAACGGCACGTTCTGACGGATGCGCTCTGACGGCCTCGACCGTCTGTGCAGCTCGGTGGCGAGGCCGCCGCGGACACGTCCCTAGCGCTTGGTCAGGTGTGGCGTGCGGTCGGGGTCGGCCGGCTCGGCCGGGTCCGGGGTCGGGGGCGCCGGGGGGCGCGGGCGGAGGAGGCGGGTGGCGGTGCCCCACAGGCCCTGGCGGAAGAGGAGGACGACGACGATGAAGACGCCGCCCGTCACCAGGTCGGTCTGCTCGAAGCCCGCCGTCGAGAGCCAGTCCTCCAGGCGGACGATCGCCGCCGCGCCGACCAGGGAGCCCCACAGCGTGCCGATGCCGCCGAGCACGGTCATCACCACGACCTTGCCGGAGGTGGTCCAGTCGACCTCCTGGAGGGAGGCGAAGCCGTGGTTGACGGCGAACAGGCCGCCCGCGAGGCCGGACAGGAAGGCGGATGCGGTGAAGACGGTGAGCTTGTAGCGGTCGGCGGGGTAGCCGAGGGCGCGGACGCGGTCGGTGTTGTCGCGGATGGCGGCGGTGACCCGGCCGAAGGGGGAGCGGACGATCCGCCGCGCCGCCGCGAGGCCGAGCAGCACGACGGGCAGGGCGGCGTAGTAGAAGGTGAAGGCGTCGGACAGGTCGACGCCCGGCAGGTTGCGCGGGATGCCCTGGAGCCCGTTCTCGCCGCCGGTGACCGCACTCCACTGGTTGGCGACGAAGTACACCATCTGCGCGAACGCCAGGGTGATCATCGCGAAGTAGATGCCGCTGCGCCGCACCGCGAGGTAGCCGATGGGCAGCGCCAGCACCGCGGCCGCCACCGCCCCGCCCAACACGGCGACGTAGAACGGCAGTCCGCTGTGCAGCGCGATCAGGCCCGTGACGTACGCCGAGCCGCCCCAGAAGGCGGCGTGGCCGAAGGACAGCAGGCCCGCGTGGCCGAGCAGCAGGTCGAAGGCGACCGCGAACAGGCCCCAGCACAGGATGTCGGTGG
This sequence comes from Actinacidiphila cocklensis, assembly GCF_907177275.1. Classification (GTDB taxonomy): domain Bacteria; phylum Actinomycetota; class Actinomycetes; order Streptomycetales; family Streptomycetaceae; genus Actinacidiphila; species Actinacidiphila cocklensis. The sequence continues at coordinate 62,484 of NZ_CAJSLV010000064.1, read as the reverse complement.
CCACCGGCGGATAGAGCACCCACGGCAGGATCGCCGCCACGGCCAGGCCCACCGCGAGCAGGCCCCACCGCATCCACGCCGGGCGGTCGCCCAGCCGTCGCATCAGGCCGAGGATCATGCGTGCTCCTCCTTGCCGAACAGGCCCGCGGGCCTGACCAGCAGGACGACGGCCATCAGCAGATAGACCGAGGTCTGGGACAGGACGGGGACGTACAGATTGCCGAGCGCCTGGAGCATGCCGATCGCGAACCCGGCGATGACCGAGCCGAAGACGGAGCCGAGGCCGCCGATCACCACGACCGCGAAGACGGTGATGATGAGGTCGGCGCCCATGTCGGAGTTGACCGCCCGCATCGGCGCGGCCAGCACCCCCGCCAGGCCCGCGAGGGCGACGCCGAAGCCGAAGACCGGCGTCACCCAGCGCCGGGTGTCGATGCCGAACGCCCGTGTCAGCTCGGGACGTTCGGTGGACGCCCGCACCACCGTGCCGATCCGCGTACGGGTCAGCAGCAGCCACACCGCCACGCACACGGCGACCGAGACGGCCAGCACGAAGACCTGGTAGGCCGGGTAGTCGAACAGCCCCAGGTCCACCGTGCCGCTGAAGGGCGCGTGGTCGTACGGCTGCGAGTGCGAGCCGTACTTCATCCGCAGCAGGTCCTGGCAGACCAGGGCGATGCCGAACGTCAGCAGGAAGTTGTACAGCGGGTCGAGGGCGGTCAGCCGCTGCACCAGCAGCCGTTCCATCGCCATCCCGGCGACGGCGAGCGCCGCCGGGACCAGCAGCAGCGCCCACCAGAAGCCGAGCCCCGCGCTGTCGCCGAGCACCACCGCGCCGAAGGCGCCGAGCATGTAGAGGGCGCCGTGCGCGAAGTTGACGACACGCAGCATGCCGAAGATGACGGCCAGGCCGAGGGCCAGCAGGGCGTAGAAGCTGCCGCTGACCAGGCCGTTGAAGAGCTGTTGCAGGAACGAGGTCATGTCGTCAGCCCAGGTGGCAGTCGGGGGAGGGCTTGTCGAAGGCCTGCGCCGCCGGGATGGTGCGCACCAGCTCGGTGTAGTCACCGTCCTGCGTCGCCTGGGCCGGCGCCTTGACCTTCGCCAGGTAGGCGTCGTGCGTCACCCGGTGGTCGGCGGTCCGCACGGTCGCGTTGCGCGCGAAGAAGTCGTCGAAGGTCATGCCGTTCAGGACCTTCGAGACCGACTCCGCCTTGTCGGTGCCTGCCTTCTGCACCGCCTCCAGATACGCGGTCGCCGCCGAGTAGTCGGCCGCCTGGTCGAAGGTCGGCAGCTGGCCGGTGCGCTGCTGGAAGCGCTGCGCCCAGGCCCGCGAGCGGTCGTCGAGATTCCAGAACCAGGCCGTGGTGAACATCGTCCCGGCGAGCTTGTCCGCGCCGATGGCCCTGATGTCGCTGTCGAAGAGCAGCCCGATGGCGAGCTGGACGCCCTTGTCCTTCACCTTGAACTGGTCGTACTGCTTCACGACGTTGGCCAGGTCGCCGCCCGCCTGGAGGGCGCCGAGCACGTCCGGCTTCGGGTTGAGGGTGGGCGCCTTGAGCAGGAACGTCGAGTAGTTGTCGCTGGGGAAGGGCGTCGGGTCCTTCGCGACGACCCGGCCGCCCGCGCTCTCGATCGCGGGCGTGAACTTCGCCTGCATGTCCTGCCCGAAGGCGTAGTCCGGGTAGATCAGATACCAGTTCTTGCCGCCCTGCTGCGTCACCTGCGTACCCGTGCCGTGCGCGAGCATGTAGCTGTCGTACGCCCACTCGTACGTGTACGCGTTGCAGGACTTGCCCGCCAACTCCGTCGTGGCGGCACCGGTGTTGAAGTACAGCTTCTTCTGCTGGGCGGCGACCGTCTGCACCGCGAGCGCCGCGGACGACGTCGGCACGTCGAACAGGGCGTCGGCGCCCTTGCGTTCGTACATCTCCCTGGCCTGGGTGTTGGCGACCTCCGGCTTGTTCTGGTGGTCCGCCTTGATCACGTCGATCTTCTTGGTGACGGCCTTGTCGCCGTACTTCTTCTGGAAGTCGTCCGCGGCCATCTGCACCGCGGCGACGGCGCCGTTGCCCGCGAGGTCGGCGTAGACGCCCGACAGGTCGGTGAGCACGCCCAGGGTGAGCTTGCCGCCGCTGATCTTCCCGCCGCCCGAGCCGGGGCCGCCGGCGCCGCAGGCCGCGAGCAGCGTCCCCACCGCGGCCGCGGCCACACCCATCGTCAGCCTGCGCTTCATTGCACTGCCTCCAGATCCGGGCCGCGGCCCGAGGTTGCGAAGTTGCGGGCGTCGGCCCGGGGTTGCGGGCGTCGGCCTGAGGTTGCGGGCGTGCGCCCGGGGTTGCGGGCTACAGCCCGAGATGGGCGAGGAGTTCGTCCTCGCGCTGCTTGACGTCGCGGTTGTCCAGGGCCTCGACGACCCGGCCCTGCGCGAGCAGGTAGTGGCGGTCCGCGACGGTCGTGGCGAACCGCAGGTTCTGCTCGACCAGCAGCACCGAGACCCCGTGCTCCTTGGCGCCGCGCAGGATCTCGCCGATCTGCCGCACGGCCACCGGGGCCAGGCCCTCGGTCGGCTCGTCGCACAGCAGCACCCGCGCGCCCGCCCGCAGCACCCGGGCCAGCGCCAGCATCTGCTGCTCCCCGCCGGACAGCCGCCCGCCCGGGAAGCGGCGCCTGGCGGCCAGCACGGGGAAGGCCTCGTAGACCCGGGCCAGCGGCCACGCCGAGCCTGCGGCGACCGGCGGCAGCGTCAGGTTCTCCTCGACGGAGAGCCCGGCGTAGATCCCGCGGTCGTCGGGGACGTAGCCGAGGCCGAGCCTGGCCCTGCGGTGGGCCGCGAGCCCGGTGATGTCCCGCCCCGCCAGGACGATCCGGCCCGCGGCGGGCCGGTGCAGGCCCATCAGGCAGCGCAACAGCGTCGTCTTGCCCGCGCCGTTCCTGCCGACCAGGGTCACCACCTCGCCCTCGCCGACCGTGAGAGACGCCCCGTCCAGGGCCGTGGCCTCGCCGTAACGGGCGCTGACGCCCTCCACCTCAAGCAACGTCGGCTCCCAAGTACGCCTCGACGACCCGCGGGTCGCTCCTGACCTGCTCGTACGGGCCGGTCACCAGGACCTCGCCGCGCTGGAGCACCGTCACCGTGTCGGCCAGCGAGCCGACGACCGTCATGTTGTGCTCGACCATCACCACGGTCCGGCCCTTGCGGATACGGGCGATGAGGGCGACCGTGCGGTCGACGTCCTCCAGGCCCATCCCCGCGGTCGGTTCGTCGAGCAGCAGCAGCCGCGGGTCCAGCGCGAGCGCGAGCGCGAGTTCCAGTGCCCGCTTCTGCCCGTACGGCAGGCTGCCCGCGGGCCGCTCCGCGAGGTCGGCGAGGCCGACCTCGGCGAGGATGTCCTGGGCCGGGGCGGAGAAGCGGCGCATCAGGTTCTCGCTGCGCCAGAAGCGGCGGCCCAGGCCCTCGCGCGCCTGGAGCGCCAGCTCCACGTGGGCGCGGACGCCCATCTGCGCGAAGAGGCTGGTCACTTGGAAGGACCTCGCGATGCCGCGGGCGGCGATCCGCTCGGGCGGCTGCCCGGTGATGTCCTGGCCGGCGAAGGTGATCCGCCCTGCGGTGGGCGGGAGAAACCCGGTGAGCAGGTTGAACAGGGTTGTCTTTCCTGCCCCGTTGGGTCCGACGAGTGCGTGCACGGTGCCCTCGGCGACCGCCAGGTCCACCGCGTTCACGGCGCGGAAGCCCTGGAAGTCCCTGCACAGGCCGTGTGTCGCCAGGATGCTGCGGTCGTCGTCCATGCCCGGTGACGGTATTTTCCGCACCCCGCCCCGACGATGGTGCCTACCGCCACAAGAGCCCCACCGATGTGTGGGCCACATCCCTATCCAGCGGTACGCATCCGCTGGGCGCGGTGCCGTGGGGGTGCCTCTCCCGCGGGAGGGTGCGCTTCCGCTGGGCGCGGTGGTCGCGCGGTCCCCTGCGCAAGGGGGGTGCCGCCCAGGGGCGCGGGGAACTGCGCGCTCAGCCGGCCACCGGCGGGTGGTCCGGATCGGACCGTGAGCCCCTCTGGGACGGTGGCCGCCCGGCGGCGAATGGCGAGGCGTTACAGCGAGGTGTTACATCCGCGGCCGGAACCTGGCGCTCCGGACGTGCGGCACAAGCCTTGACAGGCAAGGCAGCGCAACGGTTCCCTGGGCGGAACACCCCAACGTTTCCAACGTGTTACATGTGTTTCAAGGAGCTCCCGATGAGACGCACCCTGGGCGCCGCGGCGGTCAGCGCCGCCGCTCTGTGCCTGACCTGCCTGCCCGCCGCGGCGACCGCGGCTCCGGCCACCCACAAGACGCAGCCGAGCGCGCATGTGTGGTTGACCACCGCCGACGACTCCGCCCAACTGCAGCCGCAGGCAAGCGTCGCGTTCCACGCCGGCGGCTCCGATCTGACGACGATCACCGTCGACCCGAACCAGACCTTCCAGCGGATGGACGGCTTCGGCGGCGCGATGACCGACTCCTCCGCGGCGGTGCTCAGTTCGCTGCCCGCGGCGGCGCGCGCCGCGGCGATGCGCAAGCTGTTCGACCCGCGGCAGGGCATCGGCGTGAGCTTCCTGCGCCAGCCCGTCGGCTCCTCCGACTTCACCGCAGCGGCCGCGCACTACACGTACGACGACATGCCCGCAGGGCAGACCGACTTCGGCCTGAAGAACTTCAGCGTCGCCCACGACCAGGCGCAGATCCTGCCGTTGCTGCGGCAGGCCAGGCAGCTCAACCCGCAGCTCACCGTGATGGCCACGCCGTGGAGCCCGCCGGCCTGGATGAAGGACTCCGACTCGCTGGTCGGCGGGCACCTCAAGGACGACCCGGCCGTCTACCAGGCGTACGCCCGCTACCTGGTGAAGTTCGTGCAGGCCTACGCGGCCGCGGGCGTCCCCGTCGACTACCTCACCGTCCAGAACGAGCCGCAGAACCGCGCGCCGAACGCGTACCCCGGCACCGACCTGGACGTGCGGCAGGAGGTCGCCGTCATCGAGGCGCTCGGCCCGCTGCTGCGCGAGGCGAGCCCGCGGACGAAGATCCTCGCGTACGACCACAACTGGACCACCCACCCCGGCGACATCGCGACCGCCGAGAAGCTGGGCGAGGACCCGCAGACGGACTACCCGTACGAGGTGCTGGACAGCTCCGCCGCCCGCTGGATCGCCGGTACCGCGTACCACTGCTACTCCGGCGACCCCAGCGCGCAGACCGCGCTGCACGACGCGCACCCGGACAAGGGCATCTGGTTCACCGAGTGCTCGGGCTCGCACGGTGCCACCGACACGCCCGCGCAGATCTTCCGCGGCACCCTCACCTGGCACGCCCGCACGATCACGGTGGGCACCACCCGCAACTGGGCCAAGTCCGTGGCCGACTGGAACCTCGCCCTGGACCCGGCGGGCGGCCCGCACAACGGCGGCTGCGACACCTGCTCGGCGCTGCTGACCGTCGCGCCCGACGGCACCGTCACCACCAACGCCGAATACTCCACGATCGGCCACCTGTCGAAGTTCGTGAAGCCGGGTGCGGTCCGCATCGGCAGCACGAACTACGGCACGACCGGCTGGAACGGCCAGCTCACCGACGTCGCCTTCCGCAACCCGGACGGCTCCACGGCGCTGGTCGTGCACAACGAGAACGACAACCCGCGGTCCTTCACCGTCGCGGTGGGCGGCGAGAGCTTCGACTACACGCTGCCGGGCGGGGCGTTGGCCACCTTCACCTGGCCGCGTGACGGGCGGCTCGTGAGCCCGCTGCACGAGGTGCCGCTCGACGGTGCCACCGTCTCGGCCTCAACCCCCGCCTCGGCGGCACTCGTTGCTGACGGCGACGGGTCCACCCGCTGGACCACCGGGGCCGCGCAGACCCCGGGCCAGTACGTCCAGCTCGACCTGGGCCACCGGGTCGCCTTCCGGCGGGTGGGGATCGACAGCGGTGACAACCTCGGTGACTACGCCCGTGGTTGGACGCTGTCGCTGAGCGACGACGGTACGCACTGGCGTGACGTCGCCTCGGGCGCCGGTACGGGCCAGCTCACGAACGTCGACCTGCGGTCCGCTGCCGTCGCACGCTACGTCCGGGTGAACCAGACGGCTGCCTCGGGCAGTTGGTGGAGCGTGGCGGACCTCCACCTCTACCGCTGACGCGGTGCGCGGGGGTGCTGCTGCGTGCGGCGCCCCCGCTCATCCGCCGGCGTGGGCGCGCCGGTGGGCCGCGACCCGTTCGCGGGTTGCGCACCGGCGGGAGCAGTAGCGGCGTTCCTGGCCGCTGCCCTGGGTGATGAAGACGTTGTCGCAACTGGGCGAGGCGCAGATCCTGCCGGGCGGATGCTGACGATCCCAGACCAGGACGGCCAGGGCCAGGCAGGACGAGGCGAGGAGCCATTCGTCCCAGGGTCCGTCGTCGTCGCGGTCGACGTGCGGGTGCCAGGGGGTGCTGCCGCTGTGCGAGGTCAGGCGGAGCGGCCCGGTGTGCTCCTGGAGGAGGCGGTTGAGGACGGCCGCGGCGGCGTCGGCGTGCTCGGCGGCGAAGACCTGGCGTAGCAGGGCGGCTGCCGTACGCATCCCGGCGACGTCGTGGGCGGTGAGGTCGAGGGGGTCCGTCTCGCCGTACGCGCGGAGGACGTCGGCGACGTCGGCGACGTCGGCCGGGTCGGGGCGGTCGCCGGACAGGGCGTTGACGAGTGCGGCGGCCCGCCGGGCCGTGGCCAGTACGGAGTGCCGGGTGGACCAGTCGTCGCTGTCGGTGGACACCGTGCGAATGTAACGCATCTTGAAAGGTTCTGAGTTACCACCGTAACGTCGCTTCGATGAGAAGGCGTTACTCGCTCACCTTCTATCTTGCGGGGGCGACGGTGGCCCGCGCCGGGGACGAGATGTCGGGACCCGCGCTGATGCTGGCCGGATTCGCCCTGGCCGGGTCGACCGCCGACGCGTCGGCGCTCCTCGCGGGCATCACGATCTCCGCCGCGGTCGGGGGGCCGGTGCTCGGGGTGCTCCTCGACAGGGCCGCACGGCCAGGTCGCCTGCTCGCCGGAGCGCTGGCGCTGTACGCGGTGGGGCTGGGGGCGGTTCTCCTGGGCCTCGGGCGGGTGCCGTTCGCGGTCACGATCACCATCGCTGTGGTGACGGGGTTGACGGGGCCGGCCCTGTCGGGCGGATGGACGGCCCAACTGCCGCGCGTGGTGGACGGCGACCGCCTGCCCCGGGCGAACGCGTTCGACGCGATGACCTTCGGGGTGGCGAGCCTGGCCGGTCCGGCTCTCGCCGGCGGGGTGGCGCAGGCGGTGGGAGCTCGGACCGCGGTCGTCGTCGCGCTGATGCTCATCGCGCTGGCGCTGCCCGCCGCGTGGGCTCTGCCCGGCCGACCCGGCCGACCCGGCCGGGTGAGGAGGGCTGCGACCCTGGCGGCCGGACTGCGGGTCGTCGCCGGAAGGCCCGCGCTGGCGCGGGCGACTCTCGCCTCGGTCCTCTCCTGCGTCGCCCAGGGCATGCTGATGGCCTGCGTTCCGTTGCTGGGGGAGCGGGTTCTGGGCGGAGCCGGACGGGGGGCGGTGCTCCTCGCCTGCGCGGCGGGTTCGGCTCTGGTGGCCAACGCGGTACTCGCCCGCTTCCCGCGGGCGGTCGCCCCGGCCGCGGTCATCCGGGCCGGCGCGCTCGTCCAGGCGGCGGCCTTGGCCCTGGCGGCCTGGGGCCAACCCGTCGTGCTCGTCGCGGCGGCGCTCCTGGCCGGGCTCGGCGAAGGCCCCCAACTGGCCGCACTGTTCGCCATCCGGCACCGGGAGGCCCCGGAACACCTGCGTGCGCAGGTCTTCACGACGGGAGCCAGCGTGAAGCTCACCGGATTCGCCCTGGGCGCGGCCCTCGCCGGCCCCCTCGCCACCCGCTCCCTCCCCACCACCCTGGCCTCCGCGGCCTGCGTCGCCGCCCTGGCCGCCTTCCCCTGCCGGGGAGGCCTGCGCGCGGTTCCCCCTGCGGGCGCGCTGTGACGGGTCCACCGGCGGGTGGTCCGTATCGGACCGAACAGCCCCTCCGGTCCGGTGGCGACGTGCAGCTCGTCGACGGTTGGCCGCGCCCAGCGCCACCTGGATGCGCTGGCGGTCCGTGGCCACACGACGGCCGGTGGTGGGCTGGTCGCGCAGTTCCCCGCGCCCCTGATCGGCTGGCGGCCCGTCGCCGCATGAGGGTGCCACCCAGGGGCGCGGGGAACTGCGCGCTCAGCCGGCCACCGGCGGGTGGTCCGTATCGGACCGAACAGCCCCTCCGGTCCGGTGGCGCCGTACAGCCCGTCGACGGTTGATCGCGCATTCCGCCCCCCATGGCTTCGCCTGGGGGCACCCCCAGCGCCACCTGGACGCGGTGGCGGTCCGTTTCCACGTGACGGTGGTGTCGCGGTCACTTGCGCAAGGGGGGCACACCAGGGGCGCGGGGAACTGCGCGCTCAGCCCTCCACCGGCGGGTGGTCCGTATCGGACCGATGAGCCCCTTTGGGCCGGTGGCGACGTGCGGCCCGTCGTGGAGGTACCCCCAGCGCCACCTTGAGGGCTTGCCCTCCTCCGCGGGGAACTGCGCGCTCAGCCCACCACCACCGGCGGGTGGTCCGGGACGGACCGAAGAGCCCCCTTGCGCCGGTGGTCCGGGACGGACCGAAGAGCCCCCTTGTGCCGGTGGTCCGGGACGGACCGAAGAGCCCCCTTGCGCCGGTGGTCCGGGACGGACCGCAGAGCCCCCTCGCGTCGGGGGCGACGCACCGCCCGGTGGGGCAATAGGCTCGGGGGCGCCCCACGTGGAGTGGGTGGTGCGCTGGCCTTGACGATCTGTGCTGTGAGCGCTAACAATGACATCATCACGGATCGGAGAACCATGTCGCACACCGCGCAGAGCGACGGGCACGCCCGCCGGGGCCGCGCGCCCACGATGGCGGATGTCGCCCAGGTGGCAGGCGTCTCGCACCAGACCGTCTCGCGCGTGCTCAGCCACCACCCCAACGTGCGCGACACGACCCGCGCCGAGGTGCAGCGGGCCATCGAGCAGCTCGGCTACCGGCGCAACTCCTCGGCGAGAGCCCTGGTCACCCGGCGCACCCTCACCCTCGGGGTGGTGGCGTGCAACCCGACGCTCTTCGGTCCCGCCAGCACGCTGTTCGGCCTGGAGGAGGCCGCCCGCGACGAGGGCTACATGGTCTCCGCCGTCACGCTGCGCCGCTACACGGCCAAGGCGCTCGAAGAGGCCATCGACCACCTGAGCGACTGGGGCGTCGAGGGCATCGTGGTGATAGTGCCGCACCGCGAGGCCGTCGCCGCGCTGGCCGAACTGCGCCTGCCGTTCCCGGTCGTCACCGTGGAGGGCGGGCACTCGCTGCCGATAGCGGGGGTGTCGGTCGACCAGGAGCTGGGCGCGCGGCTGGCGACCAGCCATCTGCTGGGGGTCGGCCACCGTACGGTGTGGCATGTCGCCGGGCCGCCGGACTGGTTCGAGGCCGAGGCCCGGGTGAACGGCTGGCGCAGCACCCTGGAGGAGGCCGGCGTCGAGGTGCCGCCGCCGCTGGTGGGGGACTGGACGCCGCTGTCGGGCTACCGCGCGGGCCAGGAGCTGGCCGGGCGGGTCGCCGCCGGGTCGGCCCGCAGGACGTCCGCCGACGTCACCGCCGTGTTCGTGGCCAACGACCAGATGGCGCTGGGCCTGATGCGGGCCTTCCGCGAGGCGGGCCTCTCGGTCCCGGGCCAGGTCGCGATCGCCGGCTTCGACGACATCCCCGAGGCCGAGTTCTTCGCCCCGCCGCTGACGACCGTCCGGCAGGACTTCGCCGCGGTCGGGCAGGCCAGCATCCGCCTGCTGGTGTCCCAGTTGGAGTCCGGCTCGACCAGCCATGACGGTGAGCGCGTGGTGATCGAACCCCGGCTGATCGTCCGGCGCAGCAGTACGTCGTCCTGAGGCCGCCAGGGCCGCCCGCGCGGCGGCCCGCACGAAGGTTCCGGCACGCCACGGGCGCCGCCGGGACCTCCCGCATATCTGGAGAGCATCTATGACCACCGATTCGCCCGCCGTGACCGTGGGTGTCGACTTCGGGACCCTGTCGGGCCGCGCACTGGTCGTCGCCGTCGAGGACGGCGCCGAGCTGGGCAGCGCGGTGCACGAGTACACCCACGGCGTGGTGGACGGTGTGCTGCCCGGCAGCGGCCATGTGCTGCCGCCCGACTGGGCGTTGCAGATCCCGCAGGACTGGCGCGACGTGCTGCGCTTCGCGGTGCCGCGCGCGCTGGCGGCGGCCGGGGTGCGGGCCGAGCAGGTGGTCGGCATCGCCACCGACTTCACCGCGTGCACGGTGCTGCCGGCGCTCGCGGACGGTACGCCGCTGAGCGAGCTGCCGGACTTCGCGGACCGGCCGCACGCGTACCCCAAGCTGTGGCGGCACCACGCGGCCCAGCCGGAGGCCGACGCGATCGTGCGGGCGGCCGAGGAGTCGGGGCAGGACTGGCTGCCCCGCTACGGCGGGAAGATCTCCAGCGAGTGGCAGTACGCGAAGGCGCTGCAGATGCTGCGCGAGGACCCGGAGGTCTACGCCGCCACCGAGCGGTGGATCGAGGCGGCCGACTGGATCGTGTGGCAGCTGACCGGCTCGGAGAACCGAAACCTGTGCACGGCCGGCTACAAGGGCATCCACCAGGACGGCCGTTACCCCGACGCGGCCTTCCTGGCCTCGCTGCACCCGGACTTCGCGGACTTCACCGCCAAGCTGGAGCACCCGCTGTCCCAACTCGGCGCCCCGGCGGGGAAGCTGAGCGCGCAGGCGGCGGCGCTGACCGGGCTTCGGGAGGGCACGGTCGTCGCGGTGGGCAACGTGGACGCGCATGTCACCAGCGCGGCGGCCCGGGCGCTGGAGCCCGGCCACATGCTGGCGATCATGGGCACCTCGACCTGCCACATCATGAACTCCGACGTGCTGGGCGAGGTCCCCGGCATGTGCGGGGTGGTCCGCGACGGCGTGGTGCCCGGGCTGTGGGGCTACGAGGCCGGGCAGAGCGGGGTGGGCGACATCCTGGCGTGGGCGGTGCGCACCGCCGCGCCGCACGAGTACGCCGCCGAGGCCCGGCGCGAGGGCGTCTCGGTGCACGAGCTGCTCACCCGCAAGGCCGCGTCGCAGCCGGTCGGCGGGCACGGCCTGGTGGCGCTGGACTGGCACAGCGGCAACCGCTCGGTGCTGGTCGACCACCATCTGTCAGGACTGATCGTGGGGTTGACGCTGGACACCCGCCCCGAGGACATCTACCGGGCGCTGGTCGAGGCGACCGCGTTCGGCACCCGCACGATCATCGAGGCGTTCGAGGAGTCGGGCGTGCCGGTGGGCGAATTCACTGCGGCGGGCGGGCTGTTGAAGAACGCCTTCCTGATGCAGACCTACAGCGATGTGCTGGGCCGCCCGATCAACCTGCTGGCCTCCGAGCAGGGTCCCGCGCTGGGCGCGGCGATCCACGCGGCGGTCGCGGCGGGGGAGTACCCGGACATCCGCAGCGCCTCGGAGGCGATGGGGCGGATCGAGCGGGCGGTCTACGTCCCCGATCCGGAGCGGGCGGCCGCGTACGACCTGCTGTACGCCGAGTACCGCACCCTGCACGACCACTTCGGCCGCGGCGGCAACGAGGTCATGCACCGGCTGCGCGCGCTGCGCACGGCCCGGGAGGCGTGAGGTGCCGGGTCGGCACACACCGCAGATTGTTAGCGATCACTATTTTTGTTAGCGCTCACTATCCGAGAGACGAGACCGAGGTTCTTCGCCATGAGCAGTCCCCCCGCACCGGCCGGCGCCGTCGCGCGCCTGCGTGAGCAGGTCAGCGACCTGCATCAGGAGTTGGTCCGCTACAACCTGGTGGTGTGGACGGCCGGAAACGTCTCCGCCCGGGTGCCGGACGCCGATCTCTTCGTGATCAAGCCCAGCGGGGTGGACTACGACCGGCTGACGCCCGCGAACATGATCGTGTGCGACCTCCAGGGCCGTGTGGTGGAGGGCGGCGGCCTGTCGCCGTCGTCGGACACCGCGGCGCACGCGTACGTCTACCGGCACATGCCCGAGGTCGGCGGGGTGGTGCACACCCACTCGACGTACGCGTGCGCGTGGGCGGCCCGCGGCGAGGCGGTGCCGTGCGTCCTGACCGCGATGGCCGACGAGTTCGGGGCGGAGATCCCGGTGGGGCCGTTCGCGCTGATCGGGGACGACTCGATCGGGCGGGGCATCGTCGAGACGCTGGAGGGCCACCGCTCGCCCGCGGTGCTGATGCGCAACCACGGCGTCTTCACGGTGGGACGGGACGCCCGTGCCGCGGTGAAGGCCGCGGTGATGTGCGAGGACGTGGCCCGGACGGTGCACATCTCGCGGCAGCTGGGCGATCCGCTGCCGATCGCCGGCTCTGACATCGACCGGCTCTACGAGCGCTACCAGAACGTCTACGGCCAGCCCGCGCCCGCCACCGAACGCCCCGCCACCGACCGAGGAGCCACCGCATGAACTCCACCCCCACCGCAGAGGTCTGGTTCCTGACCGGCAGCCAGGGCCTGTACGGTCCCGACACCCTCGCGCAGGTCGCCGAGCAGTCCCGGCAGATATCCGACCAGCTCGCCGCGCTGCCGGGCGGGCCGGCGCGGGTGGTGTGGAAGCCGGTGCTCACCGACGCCGCCGCGATCACCGGCATCGTCCTGGAGGCGAACTCCGACCCGGGGTGCGTCGGGCTGATCGCCTGGATGCACACCTTCTCCCCGGCGAAGATGTGGATCGGCGGCCTGGACCTGCTGCGCAAGCCGCTGCTGCACCTGCACACCCAGGCCAACGTCGAACTGCCCTGGTCCACCATCGACATGGACTTCATGAACCTCAACCAGGCCGCCCACGGCGACCGGGAGTTCGGCTACGTCCAGTCCAGGCTCGGCGTCACCCGCAAGACGGTGGCGGGCCACGTCACCGACCCGCAGGTCGGAGCGCGCATCCACGCCTGGATGCGGGCCGCGGTCGGCCACGCGGCGCTGCGCCGGCTGAAGCTGGCCCGCTTCGGCGACAACATGCGCGACGTCGCGGTGACCGAGGGCGACAAGGTCGAGGCGCAGCTGCGCTTCGGGGTGTCGGTGAACACCTACGGCGTCAACGACCTGGTCGAGGCGGTCGATTCGGCCTCCGACGCCGATGTCACCGCCCTGGTCAAGGAGTACGCCGACGCCTACCGCCTGGCACCGGAACTGGCCGCGGGCGCCGACCGGCACGACTCGCTGCGTTACGCGGCCCGTATCGAACTGGGCCTGCGGACCTTCCTCGACGACGGCGGCTTCGGCGCCTTCACCACCAACTTCGAGGACCTCGGGGGACTTCGGCAGCTGCCGGGCCTGGCCGTGCAGCGGCTGATGGCCGACGGATACGGCTTCGGCGGCGAGGGCGACTGGAAGACCGCCACGCTGCTGCACACCATCAAGGCCATGGGCGCGGGGCTGCCGGGCGGCACCTCCTTCATGGAGGACTACACCTACCACCTGGCTCCGGGCAGCGAACTGATCCTCGGCGCCCACATGCTGGAGGTCTGCCCCACCATCGCCGGCGCGCAGCCGAGCTGCGAGATCCACCCGCTGGGCATCGGCAACCGCGAGGACCCGGTCCGGCTGGTCTTCGACGCCGCCCCGGGACCCGCGGTCGTGGTGGGCCTGGCCGACATGGGCGACCGCTTCCGGCTGGTCGCCAACCAGATCGACATCGTCGACCCCGTCGAGCCGCTGCCCGCCCTGCCGGTGGCCCGCGCGGTGTGGCGGCCCGCCCCCGATCTGCGCACCTCCACGGAGGCGTGGCTGACCGCGGGCGGCCCGCACCACACGGTGCTGTCCACCGCGATCGGCGCCGAGGAACTCACCGACCTCGCCGACCTCCTGGGCACCGAGCTGCTGATGATCGACACCGACACCGACATCCGCCAGTTCACCAGGGAGATCCGCTGGAACCAGGCCTACTACCACCTGGCCCGCGGCCTGTAGTCCCCGGCAGGGCGCCTCCCAGGGGCCGCAGGGAGCGTAAAAACGACCCCTGGTGCCCCTGTGGGGGCGCCTCCCCGCCCTGTTACACTACGCGGGCTTTACCACACGGAGTGTCACGAGGACCGGAGAGCTTGGAGGGGACATGAGTAGGCCGACCGTCCTGTTAGTGGGGGCCGACAGCTACGTACTGAGGGCCTGCGAGCGCCACCAGGTGGACGCGGTGGTGATCAGCAACTCCGGTGCGTACGAGTCGGGCCGGGTGCGGCTGCCGACCGGGGGGCGGCTGATACGGGTCGACGACGTCACCAACGTCGAGGACATACTCGGCGCCCTGCACCGCGAGGGCCTGGGCGACCTGAGGTTCGACGCGGTGCAGACCACCTGGGAGTACGCCGCGGTCACCACCGCCGTCCTGGCGCGCGCCCTCGGCTGTCGCACCATCGACCCGGTCACCGCCCTGCACTTCCGCGACAAGTCCCTCCAGAAGGCCCGCCTCCGAGACGCCGGCGTCCCGGTCACGCGGGCCGTCGTCGTTCCCGACGTCTTCGACGTCGCCGACGTCCCCTTCGACTTCGAGCGCGCCGTCCTCAAGCCGATCGCCGGCGGCGGCACCACCTCCACCAGCGTGGTGACCTCCCGCAAGGACCTGGAGGACGCCAGCCGCGCCTTCCGCGAGCAGAAGGAGACCAGCCGCACCTTCCTGCTGGAGGAGTTCGTCGAGGGCGACGAGTGGATGGCGGAGGGCATCGTCTTCGGCGGCGAGGTGATCTTCTTCGGCCTCGGCGCCTACACCGAGCCCTGCCTTGAGGCCGTGAGCGGCCAAGTGCCCATCTCACTGCGCCGGTTGGACCCCACCAAGGATGCGGAGGCGTACGCGAGCGCCGAACCCGTGGTGCGCGCGGCCATCGCCGCGCTCGGGCTGCAGGACAGCGTCTTCCACATGGAGCTGTTCCGCGAACCGGGCACCGGCCGGATCGTCTTCAGCGAGTGCGCCGCCCGGCGCGGCGGAGCGCTCACCCAGGAGCAGGTGCACGCGAAGTTCAACGTCGACCTCGCCGAGGCCGCGCTGCTGTGCGCGCTCGGCCGCCGCCCCGACCTGAAGGTCAACGTCACCCCCGACGTCATCGGTTGCGTCGGCTTCTACGGCACCGCGGGCACCGTGATCAGCTACCCGACACCCGACGAGCTGATCGCCGAGCCCGACGTGATCTTCGCCCAGACGTACGTGCCGCCGGGCGCCACGCTGTCCACGAAGTTCTCCGCCTCCGCCGACATGCTCGGCGCGATCCTGCTGTCCACGCAGAGCGTCGAGGACTTCGACAAGCGGGTGGTGGAGCTGCGCACCTGGATCGACGACCGGCTCGTGGTCGCCCGGCCGAACCTCAACAGCGGCCAGCGGTGGGCCTGGCAGAACGCCAACTGGCCGGACCGCGAGTACCGCGACTGGCTGTACGAGGGCCGGTGAAGCGTGCCGGCGGCCCGCCCCGCGGCGGGACGGCTGCGGAGCCGGCGGAGCCGGAGCCGCCGCAGTCGCCCGAGCCGCCGCGATTAGCCGGCCCTCGCCCGGGCAGGCTGCGCGCCGCCGTGCGCCGCGCCCTGCCCGAGCCCGGGCCGCAGCGCCTGCTCGCCGGGGCGTCCTTCGCGGTCACCGTGGGCGGCGGCATGCTGGCCGGCACGACCATGCTCTACCTGACCCGGATCGTCGGCATGTCCGCGGTCCGGGTCGGGCTCGGCCTGACCGTCGGGGCCGTGCTCGGGCTGGTCTTCGGGCCGTACATCGGCCACCTCGCCGACCGGCGCGGCCCGCGCGAGGTGCACGTGGCCACGATGATGTGCGGAGTGGCGGCCACCGCGGGCTTCGCGGTGGCCCGCTCCTTCTGGGCGCTCGCGCTGGTCTCGCTGCTGACCACCGCGGTCGGCTCGGCGGCCGTGGCGAGCCGGGCGCCGCTGATCCGCGCGCTGGCCGGTGCCGACGCGACCGCCTACCTCGCCTACCAGCGGGCGATCACCAACGTGGCCATCATGGCGGGCGTGCTCATCGGGACCGTCGGCATCCAGCTCGACTCGGGGCCTGTCTACGTCGGCCTGATCCTGGCCGCCGCCGGGACCTTCCTGGTCGCCGCCGCGATCCTCACCCGGCTGCCGCACGTACCGCCGCTGCCCGTGGACCCGGCCCACAGCCGGTGGGCGGCGCTGACCGACCGCGCCTACCTGGCCGTGACGCTGATCAACGGCGGGATGTCGCTGCACCTGGCGATACCGACGTTCGCGCTGCCGCTGTGGATCGTCGAGAACACCTCGGCCCCGCGCGCCGCGATCACCGGGATCATGCTCGTCAACGGGGTGCTGGTGGTCGCGCTCCAGGTCCGGGTGAGCCGCGGGGTGACCGACCCGCGCACCGCGGCGCTGCGGATGCGGTGGGCGGGGGCCGCACTGCTGGTCTCCACGGTGCTGATCGGCGCCATGTCCGGGCTGGCCTGGTGGTCCGCGCTGCTGGTGCTCCTCGTCGCGACCGTCGTCTACACCTTCGGCGAACTGTGGCAGGCCGCCGCCTCGTTCGAGCTCGCCTTCGGCCTGGCCCGGCCGCACCTCCAGGGGCAGTACGCCGGGATCTTCGGGCTCGGCGTGGGTGGCGCGAACGCCGCGGCGCCCGCGGTGCTCGCCGCGGTCTGCCTCGACCACGGGCCGCCGGGCTGGGCGGTGCTGGGCGCCCTGCTGCTCGGCTGCGGCGCGCTGACCCCGCGAGCGGTGCGGTGGGCGGAGGCCACCCGCGGGCCCGCGGCCGCGCCCGTCTGACGGTCCGTCCGATCGGGTATGCTCGGCAACCCGACAAGAACGCACGCCGCGATTTCCCTATCGGCTTTTGTGCGGGGGCAATTCACCCGGCGGACAGGTATTTCTTCAGTCAGGGAGCAGTGGGCACCGATGGCCTCTGAGGACGTGTACGGCAAGCTGATCTCGCTCCTCGACGAGCACGGCGCCAGTTATCGGATCATCGAGCACGAGCCGGAAGGCGTGACAGAGGCGGTCAGCCGGCTGCGCGGGCACGATCCGCGACAGGCCGCCAAGTGCATCGTCATCATGGTGAAGATCGGAAAGAAGGAGAAGCGGTACGCGGCCGCGGTCCTTCCGGGAGATCGCCGTGTCGACTTCAACCGTATGAAGACCCTGTGCAACGGCACATACGCCTCGTTCGCCACACCGGAAGTCGCCGAGGAGCTGGCGGGCACCCCGGTCGGCACCATCCCGCCGTTCTCCTTCGACGAGCGGATGGGCCTGTTCATGGACCCTGAGCTGCTGGAATTCCCCGAGGTGTTCTTCAACGCCGGCCGGCTCGACCGCACGATCGCACTGTCGACCAAGGACTACCTCGCCATTGCGAACCCCACGATCGAGCCAATCACCCAGGCCTGAAATCGCTCTTCCTGACGGCCTTGACGACGAGTGTCGGCCACTGTAAAAATAATCGCCAGTTTTCCGCAAGCAGAGCAGAGTCCCCCTTCTCGGGACCTGGTGCTTTCTGTTCTCCTGCACGTCCCGCACCGTCGTGTATGGCACAGGTATTGTCACGGGTCACCAGGGTTCCACCGTATTGACGGGGGAGGGAAACCGCTTTGCCGCGTTCCATGAACTCCCACGGTCCGACGGGCGGCGTCGAGCCCGTCGTCATCGCCCGCCGCGAGGACGTGGCCTTACGCCTGTTCGCCTTTCCGCACGCCGGCGGAAATCACACGGCGTTCCAGGACTGGCCTGCCGGGCTGCCCGACGACGTGGAAGTCGTCAGCTACGCGCTGCCCGGCCGCGGCCGCCGCCGCAAGGACGCCCCGCACGAGCGGTTCACGGACCTCGTGGACGACCTCGTCGAGATGGTCCAACGGCTCGACGACGGCGCTCCGTTCGCCTTCTTCGGCCACAGCTTCGGCGCCCTGGTGGCCTTCGAGGTCAGCCGCCGGCTCGTCGGCCTGCGCGGCCGATGTCCTGGCCTGCTGATGGTCTCGGCGCACCGGGCGCCCCACCTCCCGCCGGACCGGCCCGCGCACGGGCTGCCGCACGAGGAGTTCCTCGGCCGGGTGCGATTATGGGGTCTGATCCCCGACGAACTGCTGCAGGACGAAGAACTGCTCGACCTCGTACTCCCGCCGCTCCGGGCCGACCTGAGGCTCGACGAGGAGTACGCCCCGCCGGCCGGCGGCCGGCTCCCCGTCCCCTGCGTCGTCTACGGCGGCAGCACGGACCGCACCGTGGCCCCCGGCGAACTGCGGGCCTGGCGGGACCACTTCGAGGGCGACGTACCGGTGGAGACGCTCCCCGGCGGCCACTTCTACACCGTCGACTCCCGGCAGGCCCTCCTGACCGGCCTCACCCGGCAGTTGGACCGGCTGCGGACCGCCTCAGGGCCGTCCATCGCCGTCGCGGGCAGCCCGTACCCGCCGCCGACCCGGAGCTTATGGGCCAGATTCAGTGAACAGGCCGACGCCGCCCCCGACCGGCCGGCACTCAGCGAAGGCCCCCGCTCCTGGACCTACCGCGAGCTGCGCGACAGCGCCCTGGGCCTGGCATCGGAACTGGCCGGCCGCGGCGTCGAGAAGGGCGACGTCGTCGGCCTGCTGCTGCCGCACTCCGCCGAGTACGCCATCACCCTGCTGACCTGCTTCGCCGCCGGCACCCCCGCCTGCCTGCTGGAGAAGAACTGGCCGCCCTCGCTGCTGGCCGGCTTCCTCGCCGGCGCAGGCGTCACCACGGTCGTCACCACCCCCGACCTCGTCGGGCTGCTCCCCGACACCCACACCACCCCCGAGCGGCTGCTCGTCCTGACACCCGAGCGGTGGACGGCCCCCACGGCCCCCACGACGCCCCCGCCCGAACTGCCCGACGTCGCACCGTCGGACATCGCCCTGATCTCCATGACGAGCGGCACGTCCGGCACCCCCAAGGCGGTGCTCAACACCCACCTGGGCTGCCTGTACTGCTTCGACGCCCGCTACGCGCTCTACCCGTACCAGGACACCTCCCGCGACGGCCTGAACGTCTTCTTCGCCTGGGAGTGCCTGCGGCCGCTGCTCCAGGGCCGCCCCGCGGTCGTGGTGCCCGACGACCACGTCTTCGACCCGGTCCGGCTGGTCGGCACCCTCCGGCAGGAGCGGATCACCCGCATCGTGGTGCCGCCGTCGCTCTTCGAGAGCGTCCTGGACCACCCGGCCGCAGGACCCGGACTGGCCGACAGCCTCGCCCACATGGAGATCGTCTTCCTGATGGGCGAGGTCGTCCCGACCCGCGTCGTGGACAAGGCCGCGGCGCTGCTGCCGCCGCACGTGCGGGTCGTCAACGCCTACAGCACGTGGGAGAGCCTGGACGTCTCCTTCGCCGACCTGCTGCCGCGCCCGCCCGGCACACCGCCCACGGGAACATCCGGCTGCGCACCGGTCGGGCACGTCCTCGACGGCAGCGCCGCCGCCCTCCTCGACGACGACGGCGAGCCCGTGCCGTACGGGTCGGTGGGCGAGCTGTACGTCGCAGGCCCCGGCGTCGCCACCGGCTACCTCGACGACCCCGCCAAGACCGCCGAGCGCTTCGTGCCCTGCCCGCCCGCGCTGGCCGGCTCCGCCTTCGCAGGCCAGGTCTTCTACCGCACCGGCGACCGTGGCAGGTTCCTGCCCGGCGGCGGCCTCGAACTGCTCGGCAGGACCGGGGACGTCGTCAAACTGCGCGGCTTCAAGGTGTCGCTGCGGGCCGTCGAGGCGGTACTGGAGGACCAGGAGGGCGTGGCCCGGGTCATCGTGCGGCCGGTCCAGGACCCGCGCACCGGCCAGCCGTCCCACCTGCTCGCCTACGTCCTCGGCGACGACGGCAGCCCCTCGCCGACGCTGCTCGCCCGCTCCCGCGGCAAGGCGGGCCGCGACCTGCCGGAGTACGCACGGCCCCGCCACGTCATCGGACTCGACGCGCTGCCCTTCACCCGCAGCGACTCCCGCAAGCTCGACCTGTCCGCGCTGCCCGCCCCGTCCGAGGAGCCCGAGCCCGAGCCCGGTGCCGCGGGGCCGCTCAGCACGGCCGAGCAGCGGGTCGCCGACGCCTGGACGGAGGTGCTCGGCCTGCGCGCGGCCGGCCCCGACGACAACTTCTTCGACGTCGGCGGCGACTCGCTCAGCGCCGCCCGGCTGTCCGGCCTGCTCGCCGAGCGGTACGGCATCGCGCTGCCAGTCGTCGACGTCTTCCAGTACGCCACGCTGCGCGAACTCGCCGCCCGCTGCTCCGGCGCCGCTGCCTCGCCAGCCGTGCGGGAGCGCCCGCGCCCGCCCCGGCAGGACGGCACCAGGATCGCCGTCGTCGGCATGGCGGGACGCTTCCCCGGGGCGCAGGACATCGACGCCTTCTGGTCCAACCTGAAGGACGGCACCGACGCGCTGACCACCTTCACCGCCGAGCAACTGCGCGCCAAGGGCGTACCCGAGGAGGTGGTCACCCACCCGCAGTGGGTGGCCGCCGCCCAACTCGTCGACGACGCGGACGCGTTCGACGCGGAGATGTGGGGCATCGGGCAGCGCGAGGCGGTGCTCATGGACCCGCAGCACCGGCTCTTCGTCGAGGTCGCCGCGACCGCACTCGAACAGTCCGGCTACGCCCGCCGCGACAACCCCTACCGGCGGCGCACCGGCGTCTTCGCCGCCTGCGGCATCGACGGCTACCTCATCCACCACCTCGAAGGCGGCGGCCTGACCCGGCCGCTGGACCCCGCCGGGCTCTTCCTCACCGAGATCGGCAACGAGAAGGACTACATCGCGACCCGGGTCGCCTACCTCCTCGACCTCGGCGGACCCGCCGCGACCGTCACTTCCGCGTGCAGCAGCGCGCTCGTCGCCGTCGCCCAGGCCGCGCAGTCGCTGGCCGCCGGCCAGTGCGACATGGCCCTGGCGGGGGCCTCGTCGCTCAACTTCCCCAACTTCGGCTACCGGTACGAAGAGGGCCTGGTCGGCAGCGTCGACGGCCGGGTGCGGCCCTTCGACGAGGCCGCGAGCGGCACGCTGTTCGGCGACGCGGTCGGGGCGGTCGTGCTCAAGCGCCTGGACGACGCGCTCGCCGACGGCGACCACGTCTGGGCCGTCCTGTCCGGCTACGGCGTCTCCAACGACGGCCGCATGAAGGCCGGTTACACCGCGCCCAGCGCCCGCGCGCAGGAGCAGTGCATCTCCGACGCGATCGCCATGGCCGGCATCGGCTCCGAGCAGATCTCGTACGTCGAGTGCCACGCGACGGCCACGCATGTCGGCGACGCGATCGAGGTCAAGGGCCTGTCCGACGCCTTCGCCCGCCACCGCGCGGACGGCGCCGCCGCGCCGGGTCCTGGGGAGTGCGCGCTGGGCAGCGTGAAGGGGAACATCGGCCACGCCAACTGTGCCGCCGGTATCACCGGCCTCATCAAGACGGTGCTCTGCCTCCACCACCGCGAACTGGTCCCCACGGTCAACTTCCACACGGTGAACCCCAAACTCGTCGACTTCGTCGACCACGAGGGCACCCCCTTCACCATCCAGACCCACCACGAGCCCTGGGAGGTCTCCCCCGCCCAGTCCCCCCGCCGGGCCGGCGTCTCCAGCTTCGGCATCGGCGGCACGAACGCGCACGTCGTCCTGGAGGAGCCGCCTCCGCCTCCGGCCCCGTCACCCTCCGCGCGAGGGGGCGCCCCTGTGGGGGGCGTCGCCTCCGCGGCGGAGGGCGCGCTTGAGGGGCGCGACCAGCCGGGTGGCGCGTCGTCTCCGTCCGAAGGGGGCAGTCCGGTCCGCTCCGGACCACCGGCGGGCGATGGGCCGGGCGAAGGCAGCCCGGTCCGCGAAGAGCCGTCGGCGCACTGCGCGTTGCAGCTCGTCACCACGTCCGCGAGGAGCGAAAGCGCGCTGGAGAGCACCGCGGACGCGCTGCAGCGCGCGCTCGAAGGGCTCTCCGCCGAGGAGACGGCCGGCGCCGTACGCGCGTGGCACCTGACGCGGGAGGCGTACCCCCTGCGGCGGGCCGCCGTGCTGGACACCGCAACGGGAGAGTGGCTGCACCGAGCAGCAGGAAACGGCGCCCGAGGCGCCACCGTGGCGTTCGTCTTC
The DNA here is from genome assembly GCF_907177275.1 of Actinacidiphila cocklensis. Classification (GTDB taxonomy): domain Bacteria; phylum Actinomycetota; class Actinomycetes; order Streptomycetales; family Streptomycetaceae; genus Actinacidiphila; species Actinacidiphila cocklensis. Next base: position 40,364 of record NZ_CAJSLV010000064.1, on the reverse strand, counting down.
TCGGGCCAGGGCTCGCAGACCGCCGCGATGGCCCGCGGCCTCTACCGCGGACGGGCGGACGGCGGCCGCTTCCGGCGGCACTTCGACGCCGCGGCAGAAGCCCTCGCGGCCCACCTCGGCACCGACCCCGCCCCGCTCGTCCTCGACGCGGACGACGCATCGGTGCAGCGCCCCCTGACGACGCAGTGCGGCCTGTTCGCCGTCGAGTACGCACTCGCGCGCACCCTCGTCGACCTCGGCGTACGCCCCGTCGCCGTCGCGGGCCACAGCATCGGCGAATACGCGGCCGCCGCGCTCTCGGGGCTGCTCACCCTGGACGAGGCGGCGATGCTCGTCGCCGTACGCGCCCGCGCGACCGAGGAGTCGGCGCCCGGCGGGATGCTGAGCGTGGTCGGCGACGAGGACCGGCTCGCGGGATGGCTCGCGGGCCGCGAGGACCTGTGGACGGCCGCCCTCAACGCCCCCGGCCGCACGGTGGTCTCCGGCACCCCGGACGCCCTGCGCGCCGCGGCCGCGGAACTGCCCGCGCAGGGCTTCACGTGCAGGACGGTGCCGGTCTCCCACCCCTTCCACAGCGCCCTGATGGCCCCGGTCGCCGCGCGACTCGACGCCGCCGCCGCGCACCTGCCCGCGCGCGTCCCCGACGTGCCGACCGCGAGCAACCTCACCGGCACCTGGCTCGACGCCCGCCACCAGCCGCAGACGTACTGGGGCGAGCACGTGACGTCGACCGTGCGGTGGCGCGAGGACGTGGCGACCCTGCTCAAGTGGTCGCCGGACGTCATCCTGGAGATCGGACCCGGCGGCGTCCTGACCGCGCTCACCGCCAAGTGCCTGGACGCCGGGCAGGATTCGGCGCCGGTCGCACTCGCCGCCCTGCCGCACGCGGCCGACCCGGCCGAGGACGACGAGCGGTCACTGCTGTCGGTGCTGGGCGAACTGTGGTGCCGTGGGGTGGACTTGGACTTCGCCGCCCTGCATGAGGGCGAGCCCGCGGGGGACCCCGCGCTACGGCTGCTGCTGCCGACGTACGTCTTCGACCGCAGCCGCTACTGGACGAAGCCGGACGCCTCGCCGTACGTGGGCCGTACGAGCGCGGACGGGAACGAGGAGCGTACGGACGGGCCGCTCGTCCGCCACGTCCGCAAGCCCGCCGCGCACACCCGGCTCTACTGCTTCCCCTACGCGGGCGGCGACAGCTCCGCCGTCCGCTCCTGGGCGCACGCGGCGCCGCCGTGGCTCGACGTCGTGGCGGTCGAACCGCCGGGCCGCGGGGGCCGGTCGGGGCTGCCCGTACCGGCCGGCGACGACGAGGACACCGCGGTGCTCGCCCACCTCGCCGAGGCCATCGCGGCCGACGCGGGCGACCCGGGAGAAGCGGCCGTGGCCTTCTGCGGGTTGAGCTTCGGCGCCGCGCTGGCCCTCGACCTGCTCGGCGGGCCGCTCGCCGGCTGGGCGGAAGACGGCCGGGTCGCCGCCTTCTGCGCGGTGGGCCGCGCCCCGCTCGGCCCCGCCGCCGCGGACCCCGGCGCACCCGCCGACACGTACCTGATGGCCCCGGACGAGGTCCGCGCCGACCCGCGCTGGCAGCAGACGGTGCTGCCGCTGCTCCGCGCGGACCTGGCGTGGGACGCCCGTACCGAGCGGCGCGTCACCGCCCGCCGCCGTGCCACCGGCCGGCCCCCGCTCGCGGCGCCCCTCCAGGTGCACTGCGGCACGCACGACCCGTCCTTCCCCCCGGCGGCGGCGCCCCGGTGGGCAGCGGCGACGTCGAGCCCGCTCGTCGACGTCGAAACCCACCCGGGCGCCCACGACTTCATGCTCCACGAACGCGACGCGATCCTCGCCCGCCTCCTCCCCTTCCTGTCCCGCCTCACCCCCCGGCCGGCGCACCCGGGCACATGGGACGGCAAGGTCCACGAGGTCCGCTGGGAGCCGCTGCCCGCGGCGCGGGCGGTGGCGGGCGACGGTGAGGCCGCGCCGGGCGGGACGGGCGCCACCTCAGGCGGTGCGGGGGGCGAGTCCGCGCCGGGGGAGGCGGCCGGTGAGCCGGCGCCCGTGGCATCGGTGGCGTCGCATGGCAGGTCCGCGCCGGGGGAGGCGGCCGGCGTGGCTCGGGCGGCCGGTGAGCCGGCGCCGGACGGAGCACCGCAGGGCGAGCCGGCGCCGGGTGGCGCAGCCGTGGCGGTCGGCAGCCCTGCCGGGACGATGACGCCCCCCGGCGTGCCCTGGGGCGTGTACGACGCCGGCACCTCCGCGGGGTTCCTGCAAGGAGTGCTGAACCGTGCCGACCGTGAGGCGGTGCTCGTGTGCCCGCCGCCCGGGGACGGCGACGCGGAGGCGTACTGCGCCGGGTTCCTCGGGGTGCTGAGGAGCCTCGCCGAGAGGGAGGCGCGGGGCGGGCTGACGCTGGTGCTGCCCGCGGCTGCGGACAGCGGGCTGGTCGCGGGGCTCACGCGGGCGTTCGTGCTGGAGGAGCCGGGGCTGCGGGTGCGGCGGGTGCATGTCGACCCGTGGCCCGCGGGCGGGTGGGACGGTGCCGCGGTCGGGCGGCTGCTCGGCCGGGTGGGCGGCCACCCGGGGGAGCAGGACGTACTGCTGCGCGGCGGGCACCTGCTCGCCCGGCGGCTCGCGCCCGCGGTCCTGCCGCCGCTGCCGCCCGGGACGCTGGGCGCCGCCGACGGCGGCTACCTGGTCACCGGCGGCACCGGTGGCATCGGGCGGGCCGTCACCGACTGGCTGATCCACCACCAGGGCGTACCGCCGGAGCGGGTGACCGTCACCGGCCGCACCGCGCCCTCCGGGCTGCGCCCCGGCGTGCGGTTCCTCGCGCTGGACCTGGCCGCCCCGTTCGACCCCGGCGCGCTCGCCGCACGTACCGGACCGCTGGCCGGGGTCTTCCACCTGGCCGGGGCGCTGGACGACGGGGTGCTGCGCAACCTGGACGCCTCCCGGCTGCCCGCGGTGCTCGCTCCGAAGCTGGCGCTGCCCCGCCTGATGGAGCTGGCCGGGCGGGCCGGTGCCGCGTGGGTCACCGCCTTCTCGTCGACCAGCTCCCTGCTCGGTGCCGCGGGACAGGCCAACTACGCGGCCGCCAACGGCTGGTCAGACGCCCACGCCCACTGGGCGCACCCCGGCGCGGGCGGCCCGGCCCTCGTGGCGGTCGGCTGGGGCACCTGGGAGGCGACCGGGATGGCCGCAGCCAACGCCAGAGCGGGGGAGGCCGCCCGCGGCGGCGGGGAGAGCCCGCTGCCCGCCGGCACGGCACTCGCGCTGCTCGGGAAGGTCGTCGCGGGCCTGCTCTCCGGGAGCGCCCCCGCCCGCAACCTCGCCGTCTGCGACATCGACTGGCCCGCCTCGCCCTGGGCGGGCAACCCCCTGGTCGCGTCGCTGCCCGCCGGGCAGCCCGCCGCCGCGGGCCGGCCGGCCGCTGAGCGCACCCCGGCGGCGGACGACGCAACCGGCGCAGGCGACGAAGCCGACCCCGTCCGCAGCTTCCTCCGCGCCTACGTCCACCGCTGGGACGAGTCCCGCCGGCTTGGCGAACTCGGCCTGGACTCCCTGGACTTCGCCCGCATGCGCGGCGACTTCGCCCGAACCTTCGGAAAGGACGTGCCCTTGTCCGCCCTCGCCCGGCCCGACCAGCGACTCGGCCAGCTCTACGCCTTCCTGTCCGAGTGTTGACCCCGGCCGAACGACCTCATCCCGCGGGAGCCCGCCGATGTCCGTGACCGACGGCAAAGCGCCCGCCGCCCCGCCCGCCGCGGCGCCGCCGCCCCTCGGCGCGGCCGCCGACCGCGACGCCACCGACCGGCGCCTCGCGCCCGTCCTGCACGACCTCGCCGCCGGCCGCGAGCTCGGCCCGAAGGAACTGGCCGAGCTGACCGCGGCCGCGGAAGCCGACGGCGTACAGCCCGCGTTCGACCCGCCCGGTGCGGCCGGCAGCCCCGGCGCCCTCGTCGCCGGGAGGGCCGCGCTCCTGCCGCGGGTGTGGGAGCCCTTCGCCGCGTGGTGGCGCTCGTACTTCCCCGGCAGCGACCCCACGGGGGCTGCGCTGGCCGACCTGTGGCGGCTGCACCTCCCGCTGGCGCAGTGGATCGTCCGCGACAAGCGCCGGCGCCGCCCCGGCGAGCTGTACATGGCCGGCTTCAACGGCAGCCCGGGCGCGGGCAAGACCGTGCTGACCAACGCCGTGGCCGTCGTCCTCGACCAGCTGCTCGACCCGCGCACCGAGGGGCGGGCGCTGGCCCGCAGCGGCGACGACTGGTACCTGCCCAGGAGCGCCCGCGAGCCGCTGCGCGCCCGCGGCTGGGACCCCGGCCCGCCCGGCGTCTCCAACCGCTCGCTGCCCGGCACCCACGACATGGACTGGCTGCTGCGCAACCTGCACGAGCTGGAGCACAGCCGGCAGGACAGCACCATGGCGCTGGGAAACTTCGACAAGAAGGCCGACGACCAGCCCGCCGACGCCTTCACGGTGCACGGCAAGGTCGGCGTCTTCCTCTTCGACCTGTGGTTCGCCGGCGCCGAGACCGCCGTGGACCCGCTGGCGCTGCCCGATGGGCTGCGGCGCCGCGTCGCGGAGCATCTCCCCTCGTGGCAGCCGGTCTTCGCCCGGATGGACGCGCTGTGGGCTTACCAGTGGCCCTCGTTCGACCAGATGGTGGCCGAACGCGAGGCACAGGAGCGGCTGGTGGAGGCCCGGCACGGCCGGCGCGGGATGTCGCCCGACCACATCCGCGGCTTCATGGCGTACATGACCGAGCAGAGCTGGGACTGGCGCACCACCTCGCCGATCCCCCCCGACCGGGTGGTCACCTTCCGCGCGTGGCGGGACGAGGGCCACCGAGTGATCGCCGTGCGAAAAGGAGCCCGAGCAGCGTGAGCCAGGCGAGGGGATCGTCGTCCCCCAACCAGCCGGCGGACTGGACGTTCGCCATGTCCGACGTCGTCAGCCAGTACCGCGAACTCGTCGAGGAGCAGCACAACGACACCGGCTTCGTCCACGACACCCTGGTGATCGGCGGCGGGGCAGCCGGCGCCGGGGTGCTGCGCGACCTCGCCTCGCGCGGCAACGCCAGCGCGCTGCTGGTCGACCGCGGGCCGTTCGGCGGCCAGACGTCGAGCAAGACCGGCAAGGCCATCCACCCCGGCATCCGCTACCTGCGGATGGCCTTCCACCGCGGGCTGCTGGCCTTCCACCTGCGCAGGGACCCGAAGATCAAGCAGACCACCGCGCAGAACCTGCGCGGCGCGTGGCTCGACCTGCAACTGGTCTGGTACGGGACGCGGGAGCGGAAGATCCTCCTGGAGACGGCCGACAACACCGTCGAGGAGATCCCCAACATCGTCTTCGTGCTGCCCGACAGCCCGGAGAAGAAGTGGGCGGTCTTCTTCGGGATCTCGCTGTACGACCTGTTCACCACCGTGTGGGCGTGGGGCGGGCTGACGCCCAGGTTCAGCCGGGTCAAGCTGTTCCTCAACGGCAAGTCCCTGCACCGCGAACTGCCCAACCTGGACTCCGAGGACGTCCTCGGCGGCATCCTCTACTGGGACGGCAAGGCGAACAACGACAAGATCCTGGTCCTCAAGGCGATCAGGGACGCGTACTACCGGCGTACCGCCGCGCACCCCATCCGCGCCCTGAGCCATGTCGAGGTCGAGCACTACGAGTGGCGCGAGCAGCAGGGCGCTCCCGGCGGCGGCCACTTCGTGGTGACGCTGGCCCGCCGCTTCGACCACGACGAGCTGCCCGAGCGGGTCACCGTCAGGGCGCACACCCTCACCAACGCGGCCGGGCCGTGGGTGGACCGGGTGCGCAACCGCACCGAGCGGCCCGACGGCCGGCAGTCCGTGGTGTACTCGCGCGGCACCCACCTGGAGGCGACCAACCGCTTCATCCACGAGAGCCTGACCGCCGACCCGCGCCTCCAGGTCGGCCTGGTGCCGCTGAACGCCGAACGCCAGCACTACCTGCGGCCGTTCCACCAGCACGGCATGTGGTATGTGCAGTGCACCACCACCGACCGGGCGCAGACCGACCCGGACGTGGTGGTGCCGGAGGAGGACGAGATCGAGGAGCTGCTGCACTCCTACAACGCCCTGGTGGACGACCGCTGGAAGATCGGCCGGCAGGACATCTTCAACGTCTTCTGCGGCATCCGCCCGCTGGCCTCGGGCGACGGCGGGAAGATCAACGTCCAGGACATCTCCCGGATGTTCCGCATCACCCGCCAGGACCACGGCGGCGGCCCGGTCTTCGACATGGTCAACGTCAAGCTCACCGAGTTCCGCTGGGCCGGCCGCGAGGTGGGCGAGCTGATCGCCAAGGAGGTGCGGCGCAGGACCTCGAAGGTGCTGGGCCGCTCCACCACCCGCCGGCTGCCGTTCCTGACCGTCCCCGGCGAGCACCGCTTCACGCCCGGCGGCGCCGAACGACCCTGGGGAGAGCCGGAGTTCGTGGCGCAGAAGGTCGGGCACTACGTCCGCCACCAGATGGCCGGCGGCTACGACGACTACCTGCTGAACTCCGGCGGGATCAGGGACGCCGTCGCCTTCGACGACGAGGGGCGCTGCGACATCGACCTCGCGGTGCTCGACCTCGTACTCGACGAGATGGCGTCCCTGCTCGGCTGGGACGCCGACCGCCGGCGGGCCGAGTGGGAGCGCTTCGCCGAGGTGTACGGCCGCAACATGGCGTGGGCCGACCTCGGCGGGAAGGTCCGCGGCCACAAGCCGGCCGAGCCCTTCAGCCTGCCGGGTGCCGCGGCCGGCGCCGCGGAGTAGGCGCCCGGCCGCCGGGCGGCACCACAGCACCTCCGACGTGAGCCACGTGCACCATCTCCGACGCGAGAGGGGTAAGGCGTGTACTTCGAGAAGGACGCGAGTCTGCACGACATCCAGGACGAGGTCGTCGCCGTCGTCGGCTACGGCATCCAGGGCAAGGCCTTCGCGGCGAACCTGCGCGACAGCGGGGTGACCGTGGTCGTCGGCAACCGCGACGACGACTACCGCGCGGCCGCCGTCGCCGACGGCTTCGACACCCGGCCGATCGCCGAGGCCGTCGCCGCCGCGTCGACGGTGCTGCTGCTCATCCCGGACGAGGCCCATCAGGAGGTGTACGGCACGCAGATCGCGCCAGGGCTGCGGGCCGGCGACCTGTTCGTGCTGGCGCACGGCTTCTCGCTGCGCTACCGGCGCATCGCGCTGCCCCAGGACATCGACGTGGCGCTGCTGGCGCCGAAGATGTTCGGCAAGCCGATCAGGCAGCGCTACACCGAGGGTTCCGGGGTGCTCGCCTTCCTCGACGTGGTCGAGGACCGCACCGGGCGGGCGCTGCGCCGCACCCTGGGCCTCGCCAAGGCGGTTGGCTTCACGCGCTACGGGGTGCTGCCGGTCTCGCTCGCCACGGAGACCGAACTCGACCTCTTCCAGGAGCAGTTCCTGACCCCGCTGCTGCTGGACGCCTTCCGCACCGCCTTCGAGGTGCTGGTCGAGGCGGGCTGCGACCCGGTACCGGCGCTGCTGGACATGCACGCTTCGGGGGAGATGGCCGAGATGATGGTCGAGGCGGCCACCACCGGGCTCTACGAGGTGATCGAGGAACAGGGCTCGCCCACCTGCCGTTTCGGCGTCCAGAAGTACCTGGGGACCCTGCTGGGACCCGAGGTGCGGGACAAGGGCGCGCAGATCCTCGCCGGGATCAGGAACGGCGACTTCGTGGCGGAGCTGAGCCGCGAGGCACAGGCCGGATACCCGAGCCTCGCGGACTACGAGGCGGCGTACAAGGCCGCGGCCATGACCAGGACCCACGACGCCTACCGGGCGATCCTCGGCCGCCCCTGACCGCGCCGGCCGGCCGGGCGACGCCCGGCCGGCCCCGGCACGGGCCTGCGGGCCGACCCGACACGACAAGGAGCGGCAGTGACCGCACAGCAGAACAGCGCACCCGCCGGGCAGGCGGGCGCGGCACCCGCGCACGGGCCGCTCCTGGCGAAGGACGCCCGCCACGCCCTGCACCCCTGGGCGGACCTGAGCACCCTGGGCAAGCAGGACGCGCTGGTCATCACCGGCGCCCAGGGCGTGGAGGTGGTCGACAGCCGGGGGCGGCGCTACATCGACGCGATCGGCGGCATGTGGTGCGTGACCGTCGGCTACGGGCGCGAGGAACTCGTCGAGGCGATGGCCGCCCAGGCGCGCAGGATGCCGTACTTCACGCCGTTCGGCGACGTCGCCAACGAGCCGGCCATCGAACTGGCCGCGCAGCTGGCCGCGTTGGCGCCGGGCGACCTGAACCGGGTGCACTTCACCACCGGCGGGTCCACCGCCGTGGACTCCGCGGTCCGCATCGCCCACCTCTACCACGCGGCCATGGGCCGGCCCGAGAAGCACCACGTGCTGTCCCGGGTCGACGCCTACCACGGCAGCACCTACCTGGCCGCCTCGCTGTCCGGCAAGGAGGCCGACCGGGTCCGCTTCCACTACGAGGACCGGTGGGTGCACCACCTGGAGAGCCCCGGTCACGACCCGGACAACTCCCCGCTGTCCGCCGACGACCGCCTCACCGGGCTGCTCGACGGGATGGAGGCGGCGATCGCCCGGATCGGCCCGGAGAACATCGCGTGCTTCGTCGCGGAACCCGTCCTGGCCTCCGGCGGGGTGCTCGTCCCGCCGCCCGGCTACCACCGGGCCACCCGCGAGCTGTGCCGGCGGCACGACATCCTCTACGTCAGCGACGAGGTGGTCACCGGCTTCGGGCGGCTCGGCCACTTCTTCGCCTCCCAGGACCGGTTCGGCATCGTGCCGGACATGATCACCACCGCCAAGGGCCTGACCTCCGGCTACCAGCCGCTGGGCGCCGTCCTGATCTCCGACCGCATCGCCGACGCGCTGGCCGGGACCGCCGACCCCGGCAAGCCGGTGTTCTCCAACGGCTTCACCTACTCGGGGCATCCGGTGGCCTGCGCTGCGGCTCTGGCCAACATCGAGCTGATGCGCCGCGAGGACATCTGCGGCCATGTCCGCGACGTCGGGCCGTACTTCATCGACCGGCTGCGCGAGCTGCGCGGTTCGCCGATCGTCCACGCGGTGCGCGGCGACCACCTGATGGCGTGCGTCGAGTGCCGCGTCCCCGGCGAGTCCGGGCCGACGCCGCGCAACATGGCGCTCGCCCAGCGGGTCGACGCGTACTGCGAGGCGGGCGGGCTGCTGGTGCGGCCCTACGAGAACCTCTGCATCATGTCGCCGCCGCTGGTCGTCGACCGGGCCGGCATCGACCGGATCGCCGGCATCATGGCCGGCGCCCTCGCCCGGGCCGAAGCGGACCTGAGGGCCGGGACCGTCGCCGCGGGCTAGCGCCGCGCACCGAATTCACCGTGGGAGGTGACGCATGGAAGCACTCCAGGACGTCCTGGACTGCCGTGGACTGACGACGGCCCTGACGGTGTTACGGGTCAAACAGGCCGCCAGCTCCGGCGCGACCGCCGACGCCCCGCTGCACGTCATGCTGGGCGAGCAGTGCCGGCGCGATGAGGTCTCGCGCGCGCTCGGCGACGTGGCCGCGCGCGTCCGCTACGTCGGCGCGCAGGACGACGCCCCCGCCGCGCAGGCCCAGCGGCCGCAGCACCCGCCGGAGGACCCCTGGTGGAAGCGCGGCGACCTGCGCTACGACCGCGGCCGGCTGCACCTGGGCGGCGTCGACATGGACCAGCTGGCCAGCCAGGTCGGCACCCCCGCCTACGTGTGCAGGGCGGGCAGGGTGCGGGAGAACATCGAGCGGCTCTCCGGGGCGATGGCCGCCGCGGGCCTCGACCACCGGATCTACTTCGCCATCAAGGCCAACAGGTCGCCCGCGCTGCTGTCCTACCTGCGCACCTCCCGGCTGTGCGGCGTCGACGTCTGCTCCACCGGCGAGTTGACGCACGCGCTGGGCTGCGGCTTCCCGCCCGAGGCGATCTCCTTCACCGGCACCTCGCTGTCCCGCCAGGACATCGAGGTGCTGTCCCGCTTCACGGGCCTGCGGGTCAACTTCGACTCGGTCTCCGCCCTGGACCGCTTCGGCCGCAGCTGTCCCGGCCGCGACGTCGGCCTGCGGATCAACCCGGCGGTCGGCGTCGGCTACCAGGGCGACGAGCGGCTGAGCTACAGCGGCGCCGCCACCACCAAGTTCGGCATCTACCGCGAGCACCTCGCGGAGGCCAAGGCGGTCGCCGAACGGTGGGGCCTGCGGGTCGTCCGCCTGCACCTGCACGCCGGCTGCGGCTACCTCGACGGCCAGCTCGACCAGCTGGAGGCGGCGCTGGACGCCGCCGACGCCTTCACCGCGGAGCTGCCCGACCTCGCCGAGGTCAACATCGGCGGCGGCCTCGGGGTCCCGCACACCCCCGCGGACGCGCCACTCGACCTGGACCGCTGGGCAGCCGCCGTCGCCCGCCGCTTCGCCGGCCGGGGCCTGACCGTGGCGGTGGAGCCGGGCGACTACCTGGTCAAGGACGCCGGCCTGCTGCTCACCACCGCCACCTACGTCGAGCGGCGCAGGGAGGTGCTCTTCGCCGGCCTCGACGCGGGCTTCAACCTCGCCGTGGAGCCCGCCTTCTACGGGATGCCCTGCGAGCCCGTCGCGGTCGCCCCGCGCTGGGAGGAGGGCACCGAGACCTACACGGTCGTCGGCAACATCAACGAGGCCCTGGACCAGTGGGCGGTGGACCACCGCATGACGCCGCTGCGCGAGGGCGACCGCGTCGCCCTCATCAACTCCGGCGGCTACGCGGCCTCGATGCGCTCCGACCACTGCCTGCGCGGCGGCGCGGGAGAGGTGCTGCTCATCGACGAGCAGCCGCCGACCCAGCCGTAGCACCCGCCCGCACCGCGCCCGGGACACCGCCGTCCCCCGTCCCACCCCGCCCACCGCGGACACCCCGCGCCCGGGACACCGCCGTCCCCGTCCCACCCCGCCCACCGCGGACACCCCACGCCCACACGGAGGAACCCCGGACATGCATCTGGTCAACGACAGACCCGTGAGAGCACCCCTGGACGTCGACACCGACGAGCCGGTGCCGAGTTACGCCTTCGACCCCACCGACCCGTGGACGCAGACCTTCCAGGCCGGCCTGGAACGCGCCGGGCTCCGCGGCCGCCGGGTCTACGAGGTCGGCGTCGGCAGCGGCGCCAACGTGCTGTTCATGCTCCGCGACTGCGCCGCCTCCCGGGTGGCCGGCAGCGACCTGGACCGCAGGCTGCCCGAGCTGGCCCGCGCCCTGCTCAGCAGGACCGCACCCGAACTCGCCGACCGCTTCCGGCCGGTGCACGGCCCGGTGAGCCTGCTCGACGTCCACGAGGCCGTCACCGAGGCGGCCGCCGCGGACGTCGTCGTGGCCTGCCTGCCCCAGGTGCCCGACCCGTTCGACCCGCTCTACGCGCGCTTCCGCACCGCCCAGCTGAAGACCGCCGCCCACCCCGGCGACCCCGGTGACGACCACGTCGCCCACTACTACCCGTGGACCGCCTTCAACGACCGCCCCTTCAACTCGATCGGCATGGGCCTGATCGAGGCGCTGCTCACCCGGCTCAAGACCGTCGCACCGCAGGCCGAGGTGGTGCTCAACCTCGGCTGCCGGATCGGCAAGGCCACCCTGGTGCAGGTCTTGCGCTCCTACGGCTACCGCACCGAGGAACTCGCCTCGCGCATCGTGCGGCAGCACGCGGGCACCGACATCTCCTTCTTCGTCGCCCTGGAGACCGCGATGCGCGGCACCGGCTACGAGCAGGACGTCCGCTGCGAGTTCTACGCCGACCCCGAGGGCCGCACGCAGCTGTCGGCCCGGCAGGCCAGGGCGCTGCTCGACACCGACCCGGCGGCGCCGGTCTACCACGAGATCTGCGTGCTGCGCGGCCACCCCCAGGCGACCGGAGGCTTACTGTGACCGTCCTGTCCGGCGCACCGCGCTTCCGCCGCGCGGAAGGCGGCGCCCCCTTCACGATCCCGGTCAGGAACCGCCCCTTCCTGGCCGGCTCCGCCCACCTCAGCTTCCCCGAGCGGATACCCGACGCCGGCGGCATGATCCCGGTGCGCGAGGCCGCAGGCCCGGTCGCCGCCGACCCGGCCGACGCGCTGCTGGCGGGCGCGGTCCGCGACGTCGTGGACGAGGAACTGCCCGCCGCCGGCGGGGTGCTGGTCCGCGGCCTGCCGCTGGCCGACAGGACCGGCTTCGAGAAGCTGGTCACCGGCCTGGGATACGAGCCGCTCGGCTACCGCGGCGGGATCGCCGTCCGCAGGAACGACTCCGGGGTCGCGCTCAAGGCGAGCGAGGAGGACCCCAGGATCACCCTCTCGCCGCACAACGAGATGGCCTACCTGCCCGACTCGCCGCGCCGGGTGTTCTTCTTCTGCGAGACCGCGGCGGCCGCGGGCGGCGAGGTCCCCGTCAACGACATCCGCCAGACCGTCGCGGCCATCCCGCCGGACATCCAGGAGGTCTTCAGGACCCGCGGGGTGCGCTACCACCGCACCCTGGCCAAGGAGTCGGGACCCGGCGCCACCGGCTGGGCCGACACCTTCGGCACGACCGACCCGCACGAGGTCGCCGACCACCTCGGGGCCTCCGGCTACGACTACGAGTGGGGCGGCGACGGCGGCGACGACGTCCTGCGCTACCACTACCGGCAGGACGCGTTCGCCGCGCACCCCGACACCGGCCAGGAGCTGTGGTTCAACCAGGTGACCGAACTGCACTGCTCCTACTGGCGGTCCCACCCGGACTTCCCCGCCGACCTGCCCGCGCACCACTACCCGGCGACCACCACCTACGGCGACGGCGGCCCCATCGAGGACGACGAGATCTCCTTCCTGCGGGGCGTGCTGTGGCGCAGCACCCGGGCGGTGCGGATGCGCCCCGGCGACCTGCTGGTGCTGGACAACCGGGTCGTCCAGCACGGCCGGATGTCCTACACCGGCAGGCGCCGGCACTACGTCAGCCTCAGCCGCTGAAGCACGGCACCGCACGCAGGCCGCCGGAGCGCGGCACCGCACGAACGGAAAGGCGACCATTGCGCGCGCGCAAGCCCCGACTCAAGCCGGAACGGCCGTGGTTCTCCTCCGGTCCGTGCGCCAAACGGCCCGGTTGGGACCCCGGCGACCTCAAGGACGCCTTCGTCGGACGGTCCCACCGCCACCCCGACGGGCGGGCACGGCTGCGGGAGGTGATCGAGCGGTCCGCGCGCGTGCTGGGGCTGCCGCCCGGCTACCGGCTCGCGGTCGTGCCCGGCTCCGACACCGGCGCGATCGAGACCGCGATGTGGAACCTGCTCGGCCACACCGGGGTGGAGGTCTGCTGCTGGGAGAACTTCGGCTACACCTGGCTGGCCGACGTCGCCGACCAGCTGCGGCTGCCGGACGTGACCGTCCACCGCGCCGGCTACGGGCAGCTGCCCGACCTGACCCGGGTCGACTTCGCGCACGACGTCGTCTTCCCCTGGAACGGCACCACGTCGGGCGTGCGCGTCCCCGACGCCGAGTGGATTCCCCGCGACCGCACCGGGCTGACCCTGTGCGACGCGACCTCCGCCGTCTTCGGGATGGAGGTCGACTTCAGCAGGCTCGACGTCGTCACCTGGTCCTGGCAGAAGGCGCTCGGGGGCGAGGGAGCGCACGGGATGCTCGCCCTGTCCCCGGCCGCCGTCGACCGGCTGGCCGAATACCGCCCCGAGCGCCCGCTGCCGAAGGTCTTCCGCATTGCCCGTGAAGGGCGGCTTTTGGACGACGTGTTCGACGGCTTCTTCATCAACTCGCCCTCCATGCTCGCCGTCGAGGACGTACTGGGCGCGCTCGACTGGTGCGAACAGGCCGGCGGGCTCCCGGAGATGCTGGCCCGCTCGCGCCGCAACCTGGAGACGGTCGCCGCGTGGGTGGCCGACCGCCCCTACGCCCGCTTCCTGGCCGCCGACCCCGCGACCGTCTCCTCGACCAGCATCTGCCTGACCTTCACCTCACCGGTGCTGGACGCGCTGCCGCCGGCCGAACGCACCCGGTTCGTGGACCGGCTGTGCGCCCGGGTGGAGGCCGAGGGCGCCGGATACGACATCGCCGGGCACCGCGAGGCGCCGCCCGGGGTGCGCATCTGGGGCGGCCCCACCGTGGACAGCGCCGACATCGCCCTGCTGCTGCCCTGGATCGACTGGGCGTTCGCCGAGACCGAGGAGGAGTACGCATGAGCGACGCAGCGCCGGACGACGTGCCCGACGCCCACACCCGCGAGATGCTGGCCTTCGCCGAACGCCTCGCCGACGAGGCCCGCAAGCTGCTCGCCGCGGCCGCGCTGGACGCGGTGCGCCCCGACGTCAAGGCCGACAACAGCTACGTCACCGCGACCGACCGCCTCATCGAGTCCCGGCTGCGCGAGCTGATCGCCGACGCCCACCCCGGACACGGCGTCCTCGGCGAGGAGTTCGGCGCGCACGGCCTGGGCGCGGACCACGTCTGGGTGCTCGACCCGCTCGACGGCACCGCGCCCTTCGTCGCCGGAATCCCCGTGTACGGAACCCTCATCGGCCTTGCCCGGCAGGGCAGTCCGTGGATCGGCGTCATGGACTACCCCGCAACCGACGACCGCTGGACCGGAGTCGACGGCGCCTTCGCCCGCCGCAACGGCGCCCCCGTACGCACCAGGCCGTGCGCGGACCTGTCGACCGCGCTCGCCACCTGCTCCAACCCGGACTTCTTCAGCGCCCCCGACCACGCCCGCCTCGCCCGGGTCCGCGGCCGCGTCCAGTACACCCTCTACGGCGCCAGCTCCTACGCGTTCGGCCTGCTGGCCGCGGGCCGCACGGACCTGGCCGTCGACAGCGGCCTCAAGCCGTACGACGTCTTCGCCCCCGCCGCCGTCATCTCCGGCGCCGGCGGCCGCACCACCCAGTGGTCCGGCGCCCCCCTCGACCTCACCACCACCGGCACCTTCCTCTCCACGGCCGACCCGTCCCTGCACCCGGAGGTCCTGGACCTCCTGCACTGAACTCCCTTACGAGCACGCCCGATTCGCGCCCCAGCCCACCCGGAGGGGCGCGAGGAGCTGCGCCTCGCCGCCGTCCGAGAGGGCCTGTCGCAGTCGTATCCGGACCACCGGGGCGCGGGTCGTCACCGACGCAAGGGGGCTGTTGCTGTCCCATCCGGATCACCCGGCCGGCGGCCGGCTGAGCCTCCGCCCCGGAGAGGCGATGCCGGACCACCGGCGGGTGGAGGGCCGTGCGGAAGGCCCGGGCCGGAGGCCGTTTTTCTTTTGCGCAACATCTTGACGGTCCCTCAGTGAACGCTAACATTCTCGGAGACGACGGAGTCCAGGGGTGCCGATGCCCCTGTGGCCCCGAATTCCACCGTGTTGCTCCTGAGCACGCACGGGCGTCAATGAGACGCGGGAGAACCCGGCGCCGCCGCAACGGCACCGAATTCTCCCGGTCGTGGTCACCGTGGGCACCCCGCCCACCGGCTGGGGCACGGGTCGCGCCGACCCGTCCACCGGCCCGGCGGGGGAACGAGAACGGCATTTCTGCGCGATCTGTATGTGAGCGCTAACAAATGGCTGCGAGGCCTTTCCGGACGGGATGTTGGTCATGGGTGCAGTGCGGAGTGGGCGGGTCGGACGAGCCGGGCTGGGGCGTCGCTGCGGCGCCGCGGCCGTCGTGCTCGCGGTGGTGGTCGGCGCGGCGGCGTGCAGCAAGAGCGGTGCGGGCTCGTCGTCGAGCGGAGGATCGGGCAGCGGCTCCGGCTCTTCCGGCGGCTCGACGTCGAACGCGCCCGCGGTGACGATCCAGGGCGACATCACCTTCAACGACGCCAACCTCGCGAAGCTGGACGCCGCGCTGAAGCAGGCGCTGGCCGGCAAGGACCTCTCGAAGCTCGACGAGGCGATGGTCGTGAACGTCGCCGTCGACTACTGGAACGCCGGAAAGATCGGCTTCAACAAGGGCCTGAAGGACCTCGGCGTCAAGGGCACCTACCAGGCCCCGGCGAACGGCCGGCTGGACCAGCAGCTGTCGATCATCCAGACGCTGCGCGGCCAGGGCATCACGGGCCTGAGCGTCTCGGCGATCGACCCGACCGCCATCAAGTCCCCGATCACGTCGGCGAACAAGGCCGGCATCCCGGTGCTGGCGATCGACTCGCCGCTGCCGAAGGAGGACGGCGCCGCCCTGTACCTGGGCACGCCGAACTACCAGGCTGGCCAGAAGGCCGGTGAGGCCATGAAGCAGGCGCTGAACGGCAAGGGCCAGGTCGTGGTCCTGGTCGGCTCGCTCACCACGTCGAACGCCGTCGAGCGCATCCAGGGCTTCGAGGACGCCCTCAAGGGCACCGACATCAAGGTCGCCCAGAAGCTCAGCGACGGGATGGACGCCGCCAAGGCGCTGACCAACGCGCAGACCGCGATCCAGACCAACCCCAACATCAACGGCCTGTACGGGGTGTACTCCTACGACGGCCCGTCCGCGGGCCAGGCCGTCCAGGCGGCCGGCAAGTCCGGCAAGGTCAAGATCATCTCGGACGACTCCGACCCGCAGACGCTGAACTTCGTCAAGTCCGGGGTCATCCAGGCCACCGTCCTGCAGCAGCCCTACCAGCAGGGGTACACCGGCGCGTACCTGCTGGCGGCGCTGAAGGTGCTCGGCAAGCAGGCCACTCTGGACCTGGTCAAGCCCTACCTGGAGTCCGACGGCACCACCATCAGCTCCGGCGTCGGCCTGGTGACGCAGGCCAACCTCACCGACTACCAGGCCAAGCTGACCGAACTCGGCATCGGCTGATGACTGCGCCGAAGAGCACGCCGGCCGGCGAGCGGACGGTCGCCACGTCCGAGATCGCCGTCTCGCTCCGCGACGTGAGCAAGGTCTACGGCCCGGTGAAAGTGCTCGACATCCCGCGACTCGACCTGGCGCGCGGTCAGATCGTGGCGGTGGTGGGCGAGAACGGCGCGGGCAAGTCCACGCTGATGGGCGTGCTCTCCGGCACCGTCACCCCCACCACCGGCACCATCGAGATCGCCGGGCAGCCGTTGCAGCCCGGCCGGCCCGACCACTCCCGCGACATGGGAGTGGCCCTGGTGGCACAGGAGTTCCCGCTGGTCGGCCAGCTGAGCGTGGCAGAGAACCTGCTGCTCGGCCGCCGCCCCCAGCGAGCCGCCGCCCGCCCGCTCGGCCGGGTGGTGGTCGATCGGGCGGGTACCCGGGCGGAGGCGAGGGCGCTGCTGGCCGAGGTCGGGGTGAACGGGGTCGACGTCGACCGCCCGGTCGGCCGGTTCCCGGTCCCCGTACGGCAGATGATCGAGATCGCCAAGGCCTGGGGCCACCGCCCCGTCGTGCTGATCCTGGATGAGCCGACGTCCTCGCTCGGCCCGGTCGAGGCCGAGCGGGTCCTGGAGCTGGCCCGCACCCATGCCGCCGCCGGGGGAGCGGTGCTCTTCATCGGGCACCGCCTCGACGAGGTGCGGTCGGTCGCCGACCGGGTGGTGGTGCTGCGCAGCGGTCACCTGGTCGCCGACCTGACACCGGCCGAGGCGAGCGAGGAGCGGATGATCCGCGAGATGGTCGGCAGCGAGCTGGCCCGCGCCGACCTCGCGCCGCCGTCCTCCGTCGAGCGCAAGGCGACGCTGAGCGTGCGCGGGCTCACCGCGGACGGCCTCGGCCCGGTCGACCTGGACGTGCACGCCGGCGAGATCGTCGGCGTGGCGGGCCTGATGGGCTCGGGCCGCAGCCGGCTGCTGCACACCGTGATGGGCGCCCAGCCGCGTACCGGCGGCCATGTCGCCTTCGAGGGCGCCGACTTCCGCCCGCGGCACCCGGCGGACTCCGTCGCGGCCGGTATCGGCCTGGTGCCGGAGGACCGCAAGGTCCAGTCGCTGCTGCCGGCGCACCCGGTGCGCTGGAACGTCACGCTCACCACCCTGCGCCGGATCAGCCGCCGCGGTGTGCTGCGGCCCCGGCGCGACAAGGAGCACGCGGCCCGCATCGTCAAGGACCTCGGGGTGCGCCTGCACAGCAACGAGCAGCCGATCAGCTCGCTGTCCGGCGGCAACCAGCAGAAGGCGGTCTTCGGCCGCTGGCTCGCAGCGGAACCCAGGCTGCTGCTGCTCGACGAGCCGACCCGCGGGGTGGACGTCGGCGCCAAGGCCGAGATCTACAGCCTGATCGACACGGCCGCGCAGGACGGCCTGGCGGTCCTGGTCGCCTCCTCCGAACTGGAGGAACTGCTCTGGATCTGCCACCGCATCGTGGTGATGGCCCGCGGCCGCGTCGTCGCGGACATCCCGCGGGAGCGGTTCGGCAAGGAAGTGATCATGACCGCGGCGGCCGGCACCCAGGCCGCCCGCGGCGGCGGTACGGAGGAAGCCGGCACGCCCGGCGAAGGGAAGGCTCGCGCATGAAGACCAGCACCGCCCCGGCACTCGCGGACCTCGGCGCCGCGGGGCAGTCGCGCACGTCACTGCTCCGGCGGCTGGCCGAGACCCCCGAAGTCGGCGTCGTCGCGGCCTGCGTGGTCGTCTTCGCCGCGCTCGCCATCGACAAGTCCACCTTCGCCAGCGCCGTCAACCTCCAGGGCATGGGCTTCGACCTGGCGCAGTACGGCCTCATCGCGATCGGCGAGTCGCTGGTGATCCTCACCGGCGGCATCGACCTGTCGGTGGGGGCGCTGCTGGGCACCAGCGTGATCCTGATGTCCTGGTTCAACGTGCGGGCGGGTCTGCCGCCGGTGCTGGCGATCCTGGTCACGCTGCTGATCGCGGGGACGGTCGGCCTCATCCACGGCCTCGCCGTCACCCGGCTGAAGATGGCGCCCTTCGTCGTCACCCTGGTGACGTACACCGTCGCGCAGGGCGTGACGCTGGCGATCACCTCGGGCACCTCGATCACCGGCATCGGCGGCCTGTTCTCCGACGTCGGCCAGCAGTACGTGGCCCAGGTCCCGCTCCCGCTGATCCTCTTCGTCATCGTCGCGCTCGTCGCCTGGTTCTTCCTTGAGCGCACCTACGCCGGGCGCCAGGTGTACGCGGTCGGCGGCAACGCGGAGGCGGCCCGGCTCGCCGGTATCCGCGGCGAGCGGCGGATCGTGTCGATGTACGTGACCAGCTCGCTGCTGTCCGCCTTCGCCGGGATCATGGTGCTGGGCCGGATGGGCGTCGGCTCGGCCAGCGGCGTCGGCGTCGGCTGGGAGCTGTCCGCGATCGCCGCTGCCGTCATCGGCGGGGTGAGCCTGGTCGGCGGGCAGGGCCGGATCATCGGCATCGTGGCCGGCACGATCCTGCTCGAACTGATCAACAACGGCCTGACCACGCTGCAGATCAACTCCAACTACACCAACATCGTGCTCGGTTGCGTCCTCGGTCTGGCGATCACCGCCGACCGGCTGCGCGCCAGAAGCGTCGCCAGACGCGGCTAGCGCCCTTCCGGCGGAACACGGCGGGTCAGCCTGCGCGCGCCCTTGGACGCAGTCCGGGCGAGCGCGGTGCCGGACGCGCACGTCCCCCTGATCGGCAGGGCAGGCTCTGGCACCCCCCCACGGCGCCAGGGCTGCCTTCGGCCTGCCCGCCCGCAGGCCCCCCACGTACCGGCAGCCGCGCCCGCGGCTGCCGGTAGCCCCCCACCCCCCCCCACACCGGAGGAGGACTCCGTGTCCGCACCCGCACTGGCTCATCTGCAACGGCACGTCAGAAAATGGGCTCTGGCCCTCACCGCCGTCGTCGCGCTGATCGCCGGCGTCCTGGCCGGCACCTCCCCGGCGTCGCAGGCCGCGGGCTCGCTGCCCTGTGACATCTACCAGTCCGGCGGTACGCCCTGCGTGGCCGCGCACAGCACCACCCGCGCGCTGTACGGCTCGTACAACGGCTCGCTCTACCAGGTCCGGCGCGCGTCGGACAACGCCACGCAGAACATCGGCGTGCTGAGCGCCGGCGGTTACGCCAACGCCGCCGCGCAGGACTCCTTCTGCTCCGGCACGGCCTGCGTGATCACCGTGATCTACGACCAGTCGGGCCGCGGCAACAACCTCACCCAGGCGCCCGCCGGCGGTGCGGCAGGCGGCCCGGACAACCTCGCCAACGCGACGGCGGCACCGACCACGGTCGGCGGCCACAAGGCCTACGGCGTCTTCGTCGCCCCCGGCACCGGCTACCGCAACGACCACACCAGCGGCATCGCCACCGGCGACGCGGCCGAGGGCATGTACGCCATCTTCGACGGCACCCACTACAACGGCGGCTGCTGCTTCGACTACGGCAACGCCGAAACGAACAACAACGACGACGGCAACGGCACGATGGAGGCCATCTACTTCGGCAACATCAAGGTCTGGGGCTATGGCTCGGGCAACGGCCCGTGGATCATGGCCGACCTGGAGAACGGCCTGTTCTCCGGTGTCAACCAGCACCTGAACTCCGGTGACCCCACCATCAACTACCGCTACACCACCGCCATCATCAAGGGCGAGCCCAACCACTGGGCCATCCGCGGCGGCAACGCCCAGTCCGGCGGCCTGTCCACCTTCTACAACGGGGTACGGCCCAACGTCTCGGGCTACAACCCGATGAAGAAGCAGGGCGCGATCATCCTCGGCATCGGCGGCGACAACAGCAAGGGGGCTCAGGGCACCTTCTACGAGGGCGTGATGACCTCCGGCTACCCGTCGGACGCCACCGAGAACTCCGTCCAGGCCAACATCAACTCCGTCGGCTACGGCAACGGCTCCGGCGGCGGCTCGGGCTTCCCGGCCGTGGGGTCCAAGACGTCCCTGCGCGCCACGACCGCCTGCTGCACCGGCGACTACATCAAGCACGACGACGCCGACGCCAACGTGGTCATCGCCCCGATCACCTCGTCGAGCTCGGCCACCGACAAGGGCGACTCGACCTGGATCGTCCGCGCGGGCCTGGCCAACAGCACCTGCGTGTCCTTCGAGTCCGCGAACACGTCGGGCCAGTACCTGCGCCACTCCAACTACAAGCTCCAACTGGCGTCGAGCGACGGCAGCACGACCTTCCAGCAGGACGCCACCTTCTGCCCGCAGACCGGCCAGAACGGCCAGGGCTTCTCGCTGCAGTCCGTCAACTTCCCCGACAAGTACCTGCGCCACTACAGCTACACCGTCTACATCGCCTCGAACGGCGGCTCGAACGCCTGGGACTCGGCCACGTCCTGGGCCGACGACGTGAGCTGGGCTACGGCGTCCCCCTGGGCTCCGTAACCCCGCAGCGCCCCCTGGTGCCGTACCGCCGGACCGACCGGCGGTACGGCACCAGGGCCGGACCGCGTCCCGCTACCGCGAGAAGCGCACCCCGACACCCGTGCCCTGCGCGTCGAGTTCCAGCACCCCGCCGTCCGGCGTCACGTACACCGTGCCCGCGGTGAAGCCCTGCTTCGCGGTGGCGTCGGGCAGCGCCGCCACCGCATGGGCCTGCCCGGTGCGCGCGTCGAGGCTGACCAGTTGGGGTGCGCTCGGCGACCCGGCGAGGACGTAGACGCGGTCCCCCGAAGCGGTGGCGGTGGCCAGCGCGGTGGCGGGGTATCTCCACAGCTTCGCCCCGGTCGCGGTGTCGAACGCGTCGATCTCGCTGCCGTGGGCCGTCGAGGCGGGGGTCACCAGGACGTCGCCCACGAGGCGGGCGGAGTGGTCGGCGTCGCTGTCGTTGCCCGGCGCGAGCTCGGTGTCGCCGACCACCAGCTTGCGGGTGGTCCCCGACGGGGCGACGACGCGCACGCTGTCCTCGCCCGCCGCGTGCTCGGAGACGATCAGCGGCGAGCCGGAGAAGACGTGCGCGATGTCGGTGTGGGTGTCCTGGTCCCGGCTCCAGAGCGTCCTGCCCGTGCGGCCGTCGTAGGCGGTCAGCGTGAAGGGCGTCTTGCTGTCGGCGCAGTAGTCGTCGACCAGGACGACCCCGGCGCCGCCCCAGGTGTAGGCGTTGCAGTAGTCGCCGCGGGCGTGGAAGCCCCACACCCGGTGGCCGGTGCGGACGTCGAGCCCGCCGAGGAAGTTCTCACCGACGACGGTGGCGACGCCGCCCTGCAGGTACGTCTTCGCGCCCATCGCGGTCGGGTGGGCCGCGTCCACCAGCGGTACGGTCCACAGCACCGTGCCGGTGGCGGCGTCGACACCGGCCAGGGTGGTGCAGGTGTGGCCGTCCTTGCCGAAGGCGACGGTGCCCAGTCCCGCCGCGGTCAGGGTGGGCGACATCGCGCAGGGCTGGGTGCCGCCGCCCCCGACCTCGGGCGGCAGCGCCGCCGTCCACGCGGTGCTGCCGTCGGCCAGGTCGTAGGCCGTGACGCCGCCGCGGGTGCTGGCGCGGACCAGGAACTTGCCGGTGACCCAGCTGCCGATCAACTCGTCGTCGGCGGCGGGCGAGCGCACCTGCCACACCGGTGCCAGGTGCCGGGACGCGGAGGGCGCCGACTCCCCCCGGTGCAGCGCGACGGCCGCGGCGGTGCCGCCCGCGGCCAGCAGCGCGAGCACCAGCGCGATCCGCCCGCGGCCCCGCCGGCGTACCGCCCGCTGTTCGGCCCTGCGGTCGGCCCGCGGCGGTCCCGCCTGCGGCGCGACCTGCCCAGGCGACGGTTCCGTCGTCATCCCCCGCACTTCCACTCCGCTCGCCCCATGGTCGGTCCTGCTGCCTCGCGCCCTGCCGTCACCGACGGCCCGAACGGTTGTCAGCCGCTCCCGAAGGGGTGGCCGAACCCGTACCGCGCCGACTCCACCCGGAAGGCGGCCCTCGCGCCCACCGACGTGTCGATCCGCCAGTCCATCATCTGCGTGCTGCCCGGCCAGTCCTTGCGCTGGTCGTACCAGACCAGGCCGATCACGCCGGCCTTGGCGGCACCCTGGAACAGGTCGCGCACCTGCTGCTCCTTGCGGTCGCTCTCCGCCACCCCGGTCTCGGTGATCAGCACCGGCTTGTCGGAGAAGCGGGCGATCTCCTTCAGGGTCGGCGTGAACAGGCCGGAGAACGCGGCGCCGTCGATCGGGCCGTAGTAGCCGATCAGGCCGACCCAGTCGACGTAGGCGTCGCCCGGGTAGTACGGCCGCAGCTTCGCGGTGGTGCCGCGGCATGAGCGACGACACGCTCGCCGAGGACACCGACGTGACGATGGCCCTGCACCGGGCCGGCTGGAAGATCGTCTACGCGGAGAACGCCCGCGCGTGGACCGAGGCGCCGGGCAGCATGAGCCAGCTGTGGTCGCAGCGCTACCGGTGGAGCTACGGCACCATGCAGGCGATGTGGAAGCACCGCCACGCGTTCTTCGAGCGCGGCCCCGGCGGCCGCTTCGGGCGCATCGGGCTGCCGTTCGTGGCGCTCTTCATGGTCTTCACCCCGCTGCTGGCACCGGCCATCGACATCGCCATGGTCTACGGCGTCTTCTTCGTCGACCCGTACAAGAGCCTGCTCGCCTGGTTCGCGGTGCTCGCCCTGCAGGGCTTCTGCGCCTGGTGGTCCTTCCGCCTCGACCGCGAGAAGGCCTGGTACCTGATCACGCTGCCGGTGCAGCAGGTGGTCTACCGGGTGCTGATGTACATGGTCCTGCTCCAGTCCTGGATCACCGCGCTGACCGGCGGCCGGCTGCGCTGGCAGAAGCTGCACCGCACCGGCGAGGTCGGCCTCGACGTCACCAGCACGGAGGCGGTGCAGTCATGAACGGCACGGCGGAGCACGACGCGTACGCGGACCCCACCGCGACCCTGCGGCTGCGGACCATCACCATCCCCGCGCCCTTCGTGCACGAGACCCCGGAGGAGCCCGAGCCGGCGCCGGCCGCCCGCCGGGGCGTGCGCGACCGCTACCTCGACCTGCTGCGGGCGCTCGCGCTGATCCGGGTGGTGATCTACCACAACTTCGGCTGGACCTGGCTGCCGCTGCTCTTCCCCTCCATGGGCGTGATGTTCGCGCTGGCCGGCTCGCTCATGGCCCGCTCGCTCAACCGCCCCGCGTGGAGCGTCATCCGCGGCCGGATGCGCCGCCTGCTGCCGCCGATGTGGATGTTCGGCGCGGTCGTGCTGACCGCGATGATCCTCGACGGCTGGGGTCCGCACGCCGAGGGCCACCCGAACTGGTGGTGGGGCAAACTCGCCTTCTGGGTGCTGCCGCTGAGCACCCCGCCCTTCGCCGAGACCGTGCACGGCTTCGGCGGCCACCTGCCGACCAGCTGGGCCGAGCAGGTCGTCGTCCCGCTGTGGTACCTGCGCGCCTACCTCTGGTACGTGCTGCTGTCGCCGCTGATGCTCAAGGCCGTACGCCGGCTGCCGTGGGTGACGCTCCTGGTGCCGCTGGTGCTCTCCGCGGTCCTCAACTCCGGTCTCCTGGACCAGTCGGGCCGCGTCATGGAGACCGCCACCGACTTCACCACCTTCGGCTCCTGCTGGCTGCTGGGCATGGCGCACCAGGAGGGCCTGCTGCGCCGCATCCCGCAGTACGTGGTGCCCTCGCTGGCACCGCTGGTGCTGGCAGCCGGCTTCTGGTGGCTGCAGCAGGCGCCGGTCGACGACCCCAGGATCGGCCCCGACCTGGAGGCGGTGCCGCTGGCCCAGGCCGTCTGGTCGTTCGGCTGCGTCATGCTGCTGCTGCACCTGAGCCCGTCGTGGGAGCGCTGGCCGAAACCGCTGGAGCGGTTCAACGGCGTGATCACGCTGCTCAACTCCCGTGCGGTCACCGTCTACCTGTGGCACTGCGTCGCGCTGGTGCTGACCGAGCCGCTGATCGACCCGCTGTGGAACAACCCGTTCTGCTACGCCCACCTGCGCTGGCTGCTGTCCAGCCAGTGGCTGCCGCTGCTGATCGCGGTGCCGCTGATCGCGGTGGCACTGCTGCTCTTCGGCTGGGTCGAGGACGCGGCCGCCAAGCGCCGCCCCCGCCTCTTCCCCTACCCGCAGCGGGCGAAGGGCCGGCGGCGGGCGTAGGGCAGCGGCCGGGCCCGGGCGTCGCGCCGCGGCCGGGCCCGGGTGTCAACGGGCCTCCAGCACCTCCTTGAGCCGGGCGAGGTCGGCGGTCACCGCGTCGGTGTCCCGGCGGAAGTCCTCCGCGCTCGTGCCCGCCCGCCGCCGGACGGTGAACACCACGTCGCAGGCGTCGCCGTCGGCGAGCACCCGCACCGGGTTGCGGACCGTCCCGCCCGAGGGCAGCGTCACGTCGTGGTCGAGCACGCCGAAGTCGTTCGCCGGCACGAAGGCGACCTCGACCCGCCCCATGGGCGACTCGGCGACCCACTTCCCGCCGGCCTCCTCGACCGACCTCCCCAGCCCGTGCGCCCATTCGGGCAGGTGCGAGGGCACCGACGCGTAGGCGTACACCGCGTCGGCGGGACGGTCGATCCGGATGCCGATGTGCCGCGTCTCGACGGCGGAGGTGTCCATGCCCGCGACGCTATCGACCCCGCGTGCAAACGGGGGGATACGCGGCCGGGGCGCGTCCCGTTCAACCGCGGGGGCGCCGGGATCGCCGGACACCTGGTCTCCGGCCGGCTCGGCCGCCCCGGCGGCCGTCACGGCGACCGCGGAACCCCGCCTCGCCGAGAGCTGACGTCAGGGCCGGTACCCGGAGTCGACGTCAGGGCCGGTACCAGACCTGCGCGGCCTGGGCGCTGTCGCACGCGCCGGTCGCCACGCTGCGCAGCGACGCCACCACCAGGCACTGCCCGTTCGACACGCTCTGGTACGTGCTCCCGGTGCCGGTCGCCGTCCCGATCCGCCACTGCTGGCCGGGGGAGTCGTCGCAGGCGCTCAGGCCGGTGGAGCCGCCGCGGGAGGCCGCGGTCAGGCACGCGTCGCCCGCCTGGTCGACCAGCCGGAAGGTGCCGCCCGAGGCGGCCGCGAAGGTCCACGAGTAGGTCAGGGTGCCGCCGAGGGAGCCCTTCGAGCCGCACGGGCCGACCTGCGGGGTGTGGGTGGCGAGCAGGGACAGGTCGGTCAGGCACTGGGAGTCCGCGGAGTTCCGCAACTGGCCGGTCCCGGTGGGCGGGCCGGGCGCCGCCGGGGGCGGCACGGCACCGGCGCCCGTGGCGCCGCCGGTGCCCGCACGGCTCGGGCTCGTCCCCGTGGCGCCGCCGGACGCGTGCGGCGTACCGCCCGTACCGCCGGTGCCGCCCTCGTACGCGGAGCCGTCGGGGGCGGGGGAGGCGGCGCCGTCCGAGGAGGGGGCGGGCGACGGCGTGCCGGACGGGGACTGCGGGGCGGAGGCCGAGGGGCCGGCCAGCGCCGCCGCCGAGGCGCCGGGGGCGGCCGAGCCCTGCGCGGAACCGCTGTCGGGGGCCAGCAGGACGGCCAGCGCCGCACCGCAGGCCACCAGCACGGGCAGCGCCAGGAGCAGCAGCTTCCTGCGGCGCTCGGGCCGCCTGCCGGCGTCGGGCGCGTCCCGCGGCGGGTCCTGCGGGGTGCCGCCTGCGCCGCCGACGGCGGCCGGGTCGGGGGCCGACGTCGCGAAGCCGGCCCGCAGCGCGATCCGTTCGCGGACGGACGCCGGCCACAGCCCGGCGGCGCCGGAGCCGGCCGCCGCGTGCGTACCGGCCAGTCCTGACAGCTCCGTCGCGGTGGGCCGGGCCGTCGGGTCCTTGTCCAGGCACGAGGCGAGGACGCCGGCCAGGTCCGCGTCGACCGCCCGTACCGGACCCAGCTCCGGCTCGTCGTGCACGATGCGGTGCAGCACGTCAGGCCCCGCGCCCTCGCCGAAGGGCGGTGCGCCGATCGCCGCGTAGGAGAGCACCGCGGCGAGCGCGAAGACATCGGCCGCACCCGTCGGCTCCCCCTGCGCGGAGGCCTGTTCGGGGGCCTGCTCCGGCGCCAGGTACGCCGGGGCGTCGATGGTGACGCCGGTCCTGGCCGGCCTGCTCCGGTCCGCCGCACGGGAGACGCCGACGTCTATCAGCGTGACGCCGTCCAGCGTCAGCATGACGTTGGACGGCTTGAGGTCCCGGTGCGCCATGTCCCGCGCGTGCAGGTCCGCCAGTCCGGCGGCGGCCTCCCGCAGCAGCGCCCACAGCGCAGGCACCGGCAGCGGCCCGCCGTGCGCCCTGAGCGCCTCGGTCAGCGTGAGCCCGGGTATGTAGGCGGTGGCGAACCAGGGCGGGCGCGCGTCCCGGTCACTGTCCAGCAGCGCGGCGCCGGACCCGGCCGGCAGCCCTTCCAGGGCGTCCAACTCCCGGCCGAAGCGCCGCAGGAAGCCCTCGTCCCCGGCGAGCGCGGGCAGCGCCTGCTTGACCGCCGCGTAGCGCCCCTGCGCGGCCACCCCGAGGTAGACCCGGCCCATCCCGCCGGAGCCCAGCACCCCGACCACGGGGAACGGCCCGATCCGCCGCGGGTCGCGCTCGGCGAGCGGAAGGGCACCGCTCCCGCCCAGATCGACGTCCATGTCCCAACCCCCGTGCATGCGCGTCAGGTTACCCACACGCACCACGAGTGGTCGACAACCCGCCCGGCAACGGGCGCATGGAGGGGGACGCCGTGTCGCCGTTCATTCACGCCCCGTATCGTCGGGGTGTGTCGGGCAGAGGTCCGGGTGGCGGATGGGGCGGCGGACGATATGCCGTCCCGTCACATCGGCGGGCTTCCGGCTGTCATGTTCTGGCAGGCACCAGTGGGAGAATGTGACGTGATGAACGAACACGACTGGCTGGTCGAGCGGTTCGAGACCGACCGGCCCCGCTTGCGCGCCGTGGCGTACCGGATGCTCGGCTCGCTGTCAGAGGCGGACGACGCCGTCCAGGAAGCCTGGATCAGACTGAGCCGCGCGGACGTCGACGCCGTGGAGAACCTGAGCGGCTGGCTCACCACGATCGTCGCCCGGGTGTCCCTGAACATGCTGAAGTCCCGCAAGTCGCGCCGCGAGGACCTGGTGGACGCCCCCGAGGACGCCGCGGCGCACCGCGCCGAGGTGATCGCCGACCCGGAACAGGAGGCAATGCTCGCCGACTCGGTCGGCCTCGCCCTGCTCGTCGTCCTCGACACCCTCACCCCCGCGGAGCGGCTGGCCTTCGTGCTGCACGACATGTTCGCCGTCCCCTACGAGGAGATCGCGCCCATCGTGGACCGCACCCCGGCCGCGGCACGCCAGCTGGCCAGCCGCGCCCGGCGCCGCGTCCAGCAGGCCGGGGCGGGCGCGAACGCGGCGGACGCCGGGGCCAGGGGAGCCGGCGACGACACCGCGGACGCCGCCGCCCAGGCCGGCAGGGCCGACCTGGTCCGCGCCTTCCTCGCCGCCTCCCGCGAGGGCGAGTTCGAGGCGCTGCTCGCGGTGCTCGATCCGGACATCGTGCTGCGCACCGACGACTCCGCGATCAGGATGGCCGACGCCGCCAACTGGAACACCGTCCCCGAGGTGCACGGCGCCGACGCCGTCACCCGCGCCTTCCTCAACCGCACCTGGTCCCCGGTCACCGCCCTCGTCGACGGCTCGCCCGGCCTGGTCTGGGCGCACGACGGCGCACCGCGGGTCGTCTTCCGCTTCGCCATCGACGGCGGGCGGATCGCCGCCATCGACGTCCAGGCCGACCTGGCGGGCATCGACATCGTCCTGACCTGAGCGACACCCCGGGCGACACCCGGGCGCACAGCGCGGCGCGCGTGCGGGGCGGCCTCCAGGAGGCCGCCCCGCACGCGCGCCGGCGGAAGGGAAAGCGTACGGCGGGTCAGTCGGTGAGGGCGTCGAACGCCTTCAGCAGCCTGCGCTGGATATCGCTGATCTGGTAGTACGAGCCGAGCTTGTAGTATTCCTCGCTCGGCGACAGCGTCAGGCCGTAGACCAGGGTGCGCTTCTCACCGGCATATGCGTAAGGCGCGTTGTTCGCGTAGGTCGAGAACAGCGAGAGGTCCGCCTCGTCCTGCGCGGGGGCGAGGGTCGGGTCGGTGGAGATCACCGCGAAGCAGAGCCGCTCGATCTTCGGCGAGTCCCAACTGAGCGTCGGGTAGATCGCGAACGACCGCCTGGCGAACGGCAGCCCCTTCTCGCCGGGGAGTTCCAGGCCCATCTCGCGGACCAGCGACTGCACCGGCTCGGGCTCAAGGAATTCCGACTTCAGATTGCTGAAGTAGAGATTCACCTGGTTCTTCTTGTAGTCGAGCGAGATCATCTGCACTTTGTCGAGGCCGTACCGGGCGAAGAGTTCGGCGTTCTGCGCCACGCTCGGCGGCATCGAGGGGATGTCCATCAACTGCGCGACACCCGGCATGTCGTCGGTCGGAAAGAAGGCGTAGGTCTTCTTGAATCCGCTGGTGACTTCGCCGTCCACCGCGAACATCGAGACCGGAAGCGCCTTCTGGGTGTCGGCGAGCAGGTCGCCGACCGGGTGGTCGGTCTCCGGGATGAGCCCGTGCGCAAGCGCCGCGGCATACGGGTCACCGTGGTCGGCCGGCACCGAGATGCTGAAGTCCAGCTCCGTCGCGTGGCGGCCGCTGGCCATCGAGAAGACAATCACGCCGTCGGCGAGTACGTCCTGGAACGCGGTAAGGATCGGCTGGATCTTCTCACGCGAGCAGGCGACATCGAGCAGCCCGGCCGATTCCTCCATGGCCGAATACACGCGCTCGACTTCAGCGGCTCCGGACATTGAATCCTCCACGCATAGATCGTGACGGTCGGTCGCCCCAGCATTGGCCACGCACCTTGGCCGGGACTGTGCTGCCGGTTGGCGCCGGCTTGGCGGCTGCTTGCGCGCCCGCCCCGCCGGCGCCCGCTCCCGTACGCGGGTCAGCGCGAGCCGACGACGGTGTCCTTGGTGCCGCGCCCCGAGACCGCCTCGGTGACCGACCTGGCGATGTCCCGGCCGGTCAGCCCGGCCTGTTCGAGGATGTCGCCCCGGTTGTCGTGGGTGAGGAACTCCTGCGGGAGGCCGAAGGCCACCACCGGGGTGTCGACGCCCGCCTGGCGCAGGGTGCGGGAGACCGCGTCGCCGAAGCCGCCCGCGATGCCGTTGTCCTCGACGGTGACCACCAGCCGCGCGTCCCGCGCCGCGGGGACCAGCGCCGGGTCCACCGGCTTGACCCAGCGCGGGTCAAGGGCCAGCGCGCCGATGCCCTGGTCGGCCAGCCGGGACGCGGCGTCCGCGCAGACGCCGGCCATCACCCCGGCGCCGACCAGCAGCACGTCCACCGCCGCTCCCGCCTCGGGCCTGGCCACGACGTCCATGCCGCCGAGCACGCCGAGGCCGGGGACCTCGCCGCCGGCCGGGGCCTTGGGGAAGCGCAGCAGCGTCGGCCCTGTGGCGTCGTCCAGCGCCTCGGTGAGCAGCTCCGCCAGCCGGGCCGCGTCCCGCGGCGCGGCGATCCGCAGGCCCGGCACCAGCTGGCTGATCGAGCCGTCCCACATGCCGTTGTGGCTCGCGCCGTCGGGGCCGGTGACCCCGGCCCTGTCCAGGACGAAGGTGACCGGCAGCCGGTGCAGGGCCACGTCCATCAGCAGCTGGTCGAACGCCCGGTTGAGGAAGGTCGAGTAGAGCGCCACCACCGGGTGCAGGCCGCCCATGGCGAGCCCGGCCGCGCTGGTCACCGCGTGCTGCTCGGCGATCCCGACGTCGAAGACCCGGTCCGGGTAGGCCTCGGCGAAGGGCGCCAGCCCCGTCGGGTGCAGCATCGCCGCGGTGATCGCGACCACGTCCTTGCGGCGGTGGCCGATCCGCAGGATCTCGTCGGCGAAGACGTGCGACCAGGTGCGGGCCGCCGCCTTGACCGTCGTCCCGGTCAGCGGGTCGGTGCCCGCCGCGACCTGGTGCAGGTGGTCCTCGTTGTTGTTCTCGGCCGGCGGGTAGCCGTGGCCCTTGCGGGTCAGCACGTGCACGATGACCGGCCCGCCGAAGCCCCGCGCGTGCGCCAGCGCCCGTTCCACCGCGGCCTGGTCGTGGCCGTCGATCGGGCCGACGTACTTCAGGCCCAGGTCCTCGAACATCACCTGCGGCTGGAGTACGTCCTTGATCCCCTTCTTGATCCCGTGCAGCGTCTCGTAGAGCGGGGCGCCGACCAGCGGGGTCCTGGGCAGCGTCGACTTGACGGTGTCCAGGACGTGCTCGTACCGCCGGGTCGTCCGCACCTGCGCCAGGTGCGTGGCGATGGCGCCGTGGGTGGGGGCGTACGAGCGGCCGTTGTCGTTCACGACGATGACCACCCGGTTGGTGCGGTCGGCCGCGATGTTGTTCAGCGCCTCCCAGGCCATGCCGCCGGTCAGGGCGCCGTCGCCGATGATCGCGACCGCGGTGCGGTCCTGCTCCCCGTGCAGCCGGAAGGCCTTCGCGAGCCCGTCGGCGTACGACATCGAGGTCGAGGCGTGGGAGTTCTCCACGTGGTCGTGCGGCGACTCCGCCCGGCTGGGGTAGCCGGACATGCCGCCGGGCTGCCGCAGCGTGGCGAACTCCGCCTGCCGGCCGGTCAGCAGCTTGTGCACGTAGGACTGGTGGCCGGTGTCGAAGACCAGCGGATCCTGCGGCGAGTCGAACACCCGGTGCAGGGCGATGGTCAGCTCCACCACCCCGAGGTTGGGTCCCAGGTGCCCGCTGTTCGCGGACACTGTCGAGATCAGGCGGCTCCTGATCTCCGCGGCCAGGGACGTCAGCTCATTCGGTCCGAGATCCTTCAAGTCCTGTGGACCGCGGAGTGAATCAAGGAGTGTCATACGGCAACACTCCTGGCGGCGGTGAAATACCGTCAACCCGTGGCCAGGGGCAACATATTGCCGCCGTTCCCCTCGATGACAGTTTCCTGTCACTGCGCGGCCCGCCGGAGGGTAGGCTGCGGAGGCGGCGGCCTACAGGGGCAAGTGATAAGTCATTGCACCGATTTCGTGCGTATTTGCCTCATTACCGCTACGGATTGTAACGCGCCCTTGACTCTCTATGAGCACAGGGCTAGACTCTCTCGCGCAGACTGGATAATTATTTAGCGCAGCGGGGGCGCGACGTGCAATTATTTGACGCAGGACTGGAACCCGACCGTGGGCGTATTGACCGGGAGTTGACATTCTGGTCGCCAGGTCCGGTGGAAGTCGAAAGCATCGGCACTCCAGTCACGATTGCCGTTTCCGGCAACACATCGTGTTTGGGTCACGCATACCCCTCAGGGATGCGTGCCTTCTGGCGTTCCCCCGGCGTGTTGTGAGCGCACTCTGAAAGTCGTCTCATGTAGGCCGTTCGCGCACGCTATACGGAGCGTTCGGTGACCGGAAACTGCCTGGCCGTGACGCCCGGCAGCCTGCCAGGCCGCAATCCGGTCCGGTCGGGCGACCGGATCAGGCGGTGAGATGTTGGGAGTTCGGGATGGCGAACGAGGAAATCAATGTCGATAGCCGCGTCATCGGCGCTGAGTTAGTCGGCGGCCGCCCTACGCGGACCGAAGGCGGGCGGCCGTCAGTGAGCGGAAACGCGGATGCCCGGCGCATCGCCGAGTTGGAACGCGAAGTGTGGGAACTTCGGCGCACGAACGAGTTTTTGAAAGAGTATTTCGCTAAAGACCTCGATGCTGATCCATTGCCATCGCCGCCCCCCCGAGTCGTCGGCACGATCGGGGAGAGAAGTCGGCCGGAAGTCATCGCTTCGACACCCGCGGGACCCCCGGGTGCGGTGCGCTGGACCCCCGGGCAGTCGCCGCAGATTCCGGACACTCCGCAACCCATGGCCGAATTCCGGGCACTCGGCCCGATCGAGGCGGTGGTCGGCGGCCGGCTGGTCGATCCGGGAGCGCCCAAGCAGCGTGCGCTGCTGGCGCTGCTGGTCAGCAAGGTGGGCCAACCGGTGGCCGTCGACATGATCGTCGAGGAGCTGTGGACCGGTAATCCGCCACCGTCGGCCATCACCTCCCTGCAGGCGTACGTGGCCAACCTCCGGCGGGTGCTGGAGCCGGACCGCGCGCCCAGGACCCCGGCGACGGTGTTACGGACCTACGGCCGCGGCTACCTGCTCGACAGCCGGGTCGTCGAGGTCGACGTGCACCGCTTCAGCGAACGCGCCACCGCCGGCTGGCAGGCCCTGGACTGGGGCGAACCCCAGCAGGCGGTGCGGGAGTTCGAGGCGGGCCTCGCGCTGTGGCGCGGCCAGGCCTACGCCGAGGTCGCCGACACCACCTACGTGCGGCCGGACGTGGCCCGGCTGGAGGAGCTGCGGCTCTCGGTGGTCGAGGGGCGCTGCGCCGCGCTGCTGGCGGTCGGCGCCCACGAGATGGCGGTCGCCGAACTGGAGGCCTTCACCCGGGCGCACCCGCTGCGCGAGTACGGCTGCGAGCTGCTGAGCCTGGCGCTCTACCGGGCCGGCCGGCAGGCCGACGCGCTGGGGGTGCTGCGGACCAACCAGAAACGGCTGGCCGAGGAGCTGGGCATCGACCCCAGACCCGCGTTGCAGCACCTGGAGAACGAGATACTGAACCACGCTCCCGCCCTCGACTGGCGCCCGCACCCCCGGGTGATCGCCAAGTCCGCCTGAGCTGCCCCCGTACGCCAAGCCGGCACCAACCCGCCGACAGGTGCCGGCCAATTCCCGCGGCCGATGCTGGGTCCCCTCAGCATCGGCCGTGATACGTCGGCCCGGGCCTTCGCGCCCGGGCCGTCATATGAGGGAAGGCAGAACATGGAGGCTATCGAGGTTCCGGTTCTGATCGTCGGCGGCGGCGGGTGCGGGCTGTCCGCGTCCGTCTTCCTGTCCGACCACGGAGTCGACCACCTGCTGGTGGAACGGCACGCGGACACGTCGAAACTGCCGAAGGCGCACTACCTCAACCAGCGCACGATGGAGATCTTCCGCCAGCACGGCCTCTACGAGGCCGCGGTCGAACGGGCGGCCCCGCTGGAGAAGTTCGGCAGGGTGCGCTGGCAGACCACGCTCACCGGCGAAGGGCCGCTGGACCGGCAGGTGATCCACGAGATGGACGCCTTCGGCGGCGGCGCCCTGACCGGGACCTACGCGGCGGCAGGACCCGTGCTGCCGATCAAGCTGCCGCAGCTGCGCCTCGAACCGATCCTGCGCAGCCAGGCCGAGCAGCGCAATCCCGGGCGGGTGCTGTTCGGCCACGAGCTGGCTGCCTTCACGCAGGACGGCGACCACGTCGTCGCCGAGATCCGCGACACCGCGACCGGCGAGATCACCACCGTCATCGCGCGCTACGTCGTCGCCGCCGACGGCGGCCGCACCCTCGGCCCGCAGCTGGGCGTGCGGATGCAGGGCGTACCCGCGATGGTCGACGTCACCACCGCGTACTTCTCCGCCGACCTGTCGCGCTGGTGGCACGAGGGCACGATCATCACCTGGTTCCTCAACCCCTACCGCCCCGACCTGTCCAGCACCCTGCTGGAGATGGGCCCCAGCTGGGGCAAGGCCTGCGAGGAGTGGGGCCTGCACTTCGTCCCCGGCGACGCGGACCGCGACGACCCGCAGGCGATCACCGCGCGGATCCGCGAGGTGCTGGGCCTGCCGGGCCTGGACCTGACGCTGCACAAGGTGTCGCACTGGAGCGTGGAGGGCGTGCTCGCCGACCGCTACCGCGACGGCCGGGTGCTGATCGTCGGCGACGCCGCGCACCGCCAGCCGCCGACCACCGGGCTCGGCCTCAACGGCGGCATCCAGGACGTGCACAACCTGGCGTGGAAGCTCGCCGCGGTCGTCTCGGGTCGTGCCGACGACAGCCTGCTGGACACCTACGAGGCCGAGCGCCGCCCGCTGGGCAAGCGCAACGTCGAGTGGGGGCTGACGACCTGGTTCCACCACCGGCTGATGACCGAGGCCGCGGTGGGCCTGGGTGCGCACATCCTGCCGGAGCACCGCTCGTCGGCCTTCAGCACGTACTTCGACACCTCGCCGGTCGGCGAGGCCGTCAGGGCGCGGGCCGCGGAGATCTTCGGCACCCACCGCGCCGAATGCCAGGCGCACGACCTGGAGATCGGCTTCGCGTACGAGGACGGCGCCGTCGTCCCCGACGGCAGCCCGCCGCCGGCCCGTTCACCGATGGGCGACGCGTACCACCCCACGACCCGCCCCGGGCACCGGCTGGCGCACGCCTGGATCGAGCGGGAGGGGCGCCGGCTGTCCACCCACGACCTGGCGGGCACCGGCTTCGCGCTGATCGCAGGTCCTGCGGGCGCCGCGTGGGTGGAGGCGGCCGCGCAGGTCGCGGAGAAGTTCTCCGTCCCGATCACCACGGCCCGTATCGGCGACCCGGCCGACGGCGCCGACTGCACCGACGCCGACGGCCGGTGGGCGGCGGTCCGGGAGATCGGCGACGCCGGCGCCCTCCTCGTGCGCCCCGACAACCACGTCGCGTGGCGCTCGACCGGCGGCAGCGACACTCCCGCGGAGGTCCTGAGCCAGGTGGTCTCGCAGATCCTGGACCACCAGGCCGCCGAGGTGCGCTAGCCCGCGCCGCCCCGGCCCCCGGGCGGCCGACATCACGTCACGGGGCGCCGGACGTCCGAAAGTGGCGGGCCACGGTCACATCCGATCGCCAGTGCCTGTCATACGAGCGGAGCCTGATGCTCGTTCACTGCGACTAGGAGATGAACACATGTCAGCACGGAGCGCAGCCCCCGCAGCCGGACAGGGGCCGGGGGCGGCCGGGACAGCGGCCGGGGACCCCAGGCGGTGGCTGGTCCTCGCCGTCATCTGCACCGCCTACTTGATGATCACCCTCGACATCACGGTCATGAACCTGGCACTCCCGTCGGCCCAGGAAGCCCTCGACTTCTCGAACGCGGACAAGCAGTGGATCCTGACCGCGTACGCGCTCTGCTTCGGCAGCCTGCTGCTCTTCTGCGGGCGGCTGGCCGACCTCGTCGGCCGCAAGGAGACCTTCCTCATCGGCCTGAGCGGCTTCGCCCTCGCCTCCGCCGTCGGCGGCGCCGCCCAGAGCTTCGGCATGCTGGTCGCGGCCCGCGCCTGCCAGGGCGCCTTCGCGGCGCTGCTGGCGCCGACCGCCCTGTCGATGCTCGCCACGACCTTCACCGACCCCAAGGAACGCGGCAAGGCCTTCGGCGTC
This sequence comes from Actinacidiphila cocklensis, assembly GCF_907177275.1. Taxonomy (GTDB): domain Bacteria; phylum Actinomycetota; class Actinomycetes; order Streptomycetales; family Streptomycetaceae; genus Actinacidiphila; species Actinacidiphila cocklensis. Next base: position 4,414 of record NZ_CAJSLV010000064.1, on the reverse strand, counting down.
TTCAGCGCGGTCGCGGCCAGCGGCGGCGGCATAGGCCTGCTGATCGGCGGCGCGCTGACCTCAGGCCTGTCCTGGCGCTGGTGCATGTACGTCAACCTGGTCTTCGCCGCCATAGCGCTCGTCGGCGGCCTGACGCTGCTGACCCGGCAGCCCAGGTCCGGCGCCAAGATGGACATCCCCGGCGTGATCGTGGTGTCCGGCGGGATGTTCTGCGTGGTCTACGGCTTCTCCAACGCCGCAACCCACAGCTGGCACGCGACCTCCACCTGGGCCGTCCTGGCGGCCGGCGGCGTCCTGCTGGTGATCTTCTCCTTCTGGCAGTTCCGCGCACCGCACCCGCTGCTGCCGCCCCGCGTGGTCCTGGACCGCAACCGCGGCGGCGCGTACCTGACCGGGCTGATCGTCGGCATGGGCACCTTCGGCGTCCTGCTCTTCCTCATCTACTACATGCAGACCGACCTGGGCTACTCGGCGATCACCTCCGGTGTGGCCCTGCTGCCGATGGTCGCGGTCACCGCGGTCGCGAGCAACGTGGGCAACATCGTGATCATGCCCAGGTTCGGGCCGCGGCCGCTGGTCGCCGGCGGCATGCTGGTCAACGCGGCCGCGATGGCCTGGCTGACGCAGATCGGGCCCGACTCCGGCTACGCGGCGGCCCTCCTCGGCCCGACCGTGGTCAGCGGCTTCGGCATGGGCCTGATCTACGCGGCGGCGCTGCGTACCGGCACCTCCGGCGTCGAGCCCCGCGACGCGGGTATCGCCTCCGCGACCATCAGCACCGGGCAGCAGCTCGGCGGCGCGATCGGCACCGCGCTGCTCAACACGATCGCGGCCAGCGCCGCCACCCACTACCTGAGCAGCCATGCACAGGGCAAGCCGAACCCGGTGCAGATCCACCTCGCGACGATCCACGGCTACAGCACCGTCTTCTGGTGGTGCACCGCCATCTTCGGCGTCGGCGCGGTCATCTGCGGCGCGCTGCTGCGCAGCGGCCCGCTGCCGGCGCCCGCGCACGGACCCGGCGCCGCGAAGCCGGCCGTCGCGGCCGAAAAGGCACGTTCCTGAGACGTCCACGGCACCACCGGTGACGGCGGCGGGCCGTCCGGCGCATGCCGGGCGGCCCGCCGCCGTTCCCGCGTCAGGAGCGCCCGCGCACCGCGTCCGCAGCCCGGCGGCCCGCGGTCACCACCGGTCCCGTCCCCCGTCGGTTTCGCGTCGACACCAAGTCGGCGCCAAGCAGACGAACAGTCCCGGCCAAGACGGCTGATCAATGCTGAGGCGCCTGGGGCAACAGGAAACGCGCCGGTCACCACCGTGACGGGCGGTTTCCCTGTGTGCGCCTTGGCGTTCACGCAATCAGATCACCCGAACCCGGAGGAGATGGGGCCAAGATGTGGCGTCTCAAAACGAGTCGGTTGCTGTTCGCCGGCGTGGCGGCGGCGACAGCACTCGTCGGCGTGGGTGCAGGACCCTCGGAAGGGGCGGAGGCCCAGGCGGCCCATCATCCCGCCCATCTGACCAGCAACGCACCGGTCACCGTCGTGGCCAGTGGCCTGAACTCACCGCGGAGCCTGGTCTGGGGGCCGCGCGGACACCTCATCGTCTCCGAGGCCGGTGAGGCCCCGCCCACCTGCGTGGGCACCGGGTTCCCGACCAAGTGCTTCGGCTTCACCGGGTCCCTCGCGGACGTCTCCTCGGGCACCCCGGTGCGGATCATCGAGGGCCTGGCGTCGAACTTCAACCAGGAGGAGGTGGTCGGCGCCAACGGCCTGACCTACTCCGACGGGCACCTGTACGTCCTGGAGACCGGTTCCGCACAGCAGATCCCGGACACCATCCCGGCCGACCTGAAGGCGTCGCTCACCACGCAGTACGGCGGCCTGCTGAAGATCACCGGGAACCAGGCGACGGACGTCGCCAACGTCGGCTCGTTCGACTACGAGTGGACGCAGGCGCACCTGGAGCTCGGCAACAGCTACCCCGAGTCCAACCCGTACGCGGTGACGACCAAGCCCGGTGGCGGCTTCTACACCGTGAACGCGGCCGCCAACACCCTGGACTCCGTGGACCCCTGGGGCAACATCAAGGTCCTCAAGTGGATCCCGAAGACCTCGACGGGCGTCGACTCCGTGCCGTCCTGCGTCGCCGTCGGCCCGGACCAGTCGGTCTACGTCGGTGAGATCACCGGCAAGCCCAGCTCGAACACCGAGGCCAAGATCTACAAGTACAACCCGCGCACCGGCAGCCTGTCGGTGTGGCAGAGCGGCTTCAGCGCCATCAGCGGCTGCGGCTTCGGCGCCAACGGCGACTTCTACGTCACCGAGTTCGACACCACGGGCTTCCTGCCGACCGGTGACCCGATCGGCGACGTCATCCAGATCAACCGCTACACCAACGAGCGCACCGTGCTGGCGTCGGGCAAGCTCTTCGCGCCCACCGGCTTCCTGGCCGGCCGCGACGGCTCCATCTACGTCGCCAGCAAGACGATGATGTGGCCCGCCTGCGACGACGCGCCGGCGTGCACCACCTCGTCGACCGTCGGCGCGCACGACGGGGAGATCATCAAGATCGGCTGAGACCGACCGGTCACCACCCTGTTGCGGGCCGCTGCCGCGCGGCCTCCGGCCCCGGCCGCGGCCCGCAACGGGAACCGCACCATCCGTTCGCTGTGTTCGTGATCGGAGGACAAGAACGTGCGTGCTGGCATCTGGCTCATCGGCGCCCGCGGTTCCGTCGCCACCACCAGCGTGGTCGGCGCCCTCGCGCTGCGCGCAGGACTGACCGACCCGGTGGGATGCGTGACCGCCCACCCAGACATGAACAGCGCCGCACTGCCCGGCTTCGGCGACCTTCGCTTCGGCGGCCACGACGTGACCACGGGACCGCTGGCCAAGAAGGCCGAGCAGCTCGCCGCCGCCGGTGTCGTACCGGCCCGGCTGGTCCAGGCCCTGGAATCCGATCTCGACGCGGTCGACGCGGACCTGCGGCACGCGCCCGAGGGCGCCACCCAGGCGGAGACCGCCGCGCTGATCGCCCGCGACCTCACCGACTTCCGCACCCGCCACCGGCTCGACCGGGTCGTGGTGGTCAACGTCTCCTCCACCGAGGCGGCGCCCGCCGAGCACCCCGCCCACGCCGGGCTCGACGCCCTGGCCGCCGCGCTGGCGGAACCGGGCGACGTGCTGCCGCCCAGCTCGCTGTACGCGTACGCGGCCTTCTCCGCCGGCTGCCCCTACGTCGACTTCACCCCCTCCACCGGCGCCCGGCTGCCCGCCCTGGCCGAACTCGCCGCGCAGCAGGGCCTGCCGTATGCGGGCCACGACGGCAAGACCGGCGAGACGCTGCTGAAGTCGGTGCTCGCGCCGATGTTCGCGATGCGCAACCTGGACGTGCGCACCTGGTCGGGCGTCAACCTGCTCGGCGGCGGCGACGGCGCCAACCTCGTCGACCCGGGTGCCAACGCGGCCAAGTCGGTCAGCAAGCAGCGGGTGCTGCGCGAGACCCTCGGCTACGCGCCGCAGGGCGACACCCGTATCGACTACGTGGCCGACATCGGCGACTTCAAGACCTCCTGGGACCTGGTCACCTTCGCCGGCTTCCTCGGCACCGGCATGTGCCTGCAGTTCACCTGGCAGGGCTGCGACTCCGCGCTCGCCGCGCCGCTCGTCCTGGACCTGGCCAGGATCACGCTGGCCGCCCACGAGGCGGGCCGAGGCGGGCCGCTGGAGCAGCTGGCGTACTTCTTCAAGGACCCGATGGGCGACGTCGACCACGCGCTGCACGCCCAGTGGGAGACGCTGCGCACCTTCGTCGCCGGACTGGGCGCCGAGGCCGGCGCCGGCGGCGGGCGGTGACCGGGCTGCGCGACCTCGCGGAGCTGGTCCGCGCGCCGGCCGCCCTGTCGGTTCCCGGCGACGCCGTCGCGGGAGCCGCGGCGGCAGGCGTGCTGGGTCCCAGGACCGCCGGGCTGTCCGCGTCCGCGGTGTGCCTGTACTGGGCGGGCATGGCGGCCAACGACTGGGCCGACCGCGAACTGGACGCCGAGGAGCGCCCCGAGCGGCCGATACCGTCCGGCCGCGTCTCGCCGGGCGCCGCCCTGGGCGTCGCCGCGGGCCTGAGCGCGGCGGGCCTGGCCCTGGCGGGCCTGGCCGGCGGCCGGCGGGCGCTCGCGGTGGCGGTACCGCTGACCGCGGCGGTGTGGGCGTACGACACCGCCTTCAAGGGCACCGGCGCGGGACCCGCCGCCATGGCCGCCTGCCGCGGGCTCGACGTCCTGCTCGGCGCGACCTCGCGCCCGGGGAAGTGGTGGCGTGCGGCGGTGCCCGCGCTGACGGTGGCGGCGCACACGTACACCGTCACCGCGCTGTCCCGCCGGGAGGCCGGCTGCGGCCGCCCGGTGTTGCCCCCCGCGACG
>NZ_CAJSLV010000063.1 GCF_907177275.1 Actinacidiphila cocklensis | reverse complement strand
GCCCGCGGCAGGGCGCGCGGCGGCCCGCTGGCCGCGCTGCGCACCGCGTTCGCGGTACGGCGGCCGCGCATGATGGCCGCGGCGGTGGTCTCCGCGCTGGCGCTCGGCGGGGTCGCGGTGGGGATGGCCGCGGTCACCCGGTCGTTCGCCCCGGGGGAGGGCGCGGGGAACGCGCCGCAGGACACCAGGCCGCCCGCGGCGGTGGCGACGGACGGCACGACGGCCGGGCCGTGGACCGCCGCCCCCGGCATGGGCGGCGCCAACCCCCTGACGCCGCCGGTGCGCAGCGGCGCCGACGAGCACAGCACGGGCAGCGGCACCGGCAGCGGCACCGGCAGGACCGGGGGATTCGGCCGCACCGGGGGTCACGGATTCGGCCAGGGCCAGGACCACGGCTGCGGGCACTTCGGCGGCAAGGGCCGCAAGGACGGGCACGGCGGCGGCGCGGTCACCGGCCCCGACAACGCGGGCAAGGACAACATGGCGGACAAGGCGGCGCAGGACCGGGCCGGAAAGCCGGGCAAGGCCCGCGCCGGCGCCGGCGCCGGCCCGCGCCACTCCCGCCCCGGGCGGCGCCCCGCGTCACGGGCGCCGGGCAGGTGACACTTCTGACGGTCCGTGCGCTGTAGGGAGTAAGGCCGACTGGTCATCGGCCCTCCTGACCCCGGTTCTCCCCGTATCGGGTTCGGGCACTACGGAGCGCGGCCGGGCGCATTTCCCCCTGCCCGGCCGCGCTCCTCCCCTTGCGGCCTCACCCGTACGTCCGGGCTCACCAGTAGACGACGACCTTGTCGCCGACCCGCACCTGGTCGAAGAGCCTCGCGATCGCGGCCTTGTCCCGGACGTTGACGCAGCCGTGCGACGCCCCGGCGTAACCGCGGGCGGCGAAGTCCGACGAGTAGTGCACCGCCTGGCCGCCGCTGAAGAACATCGCGTACGGCATCGACGAGTGGTAGATCGTCGAGACGTGGTCGCGGCTCTTGGAGTTCACATGGAACAGGCCCTCGCGGGTCGGGGTGTACTGCGATCCGAAGCGGACGTCCATGGTGGCCTGCACCTTGCCGTCCACCACCCACGACAGGGTGCGGCTGGTCTTGCTGATGCACAGCGTGCGCCCGGTCAGGCAGCGCGCGTCCAGCTTGCCGGCCGGCTTGGCCGGGATCGGCGGGTACAGCTCCTTGTGGGTCGGCTGGTGGGTCAGTGACCGCAGCCTGGACCAGGTGGCCTGGCTGACGCTGCCGGTCACGGACAGCCCGTGCCGCTCCTGGAAGTCGCGCACCGCGTGCTCGGTGACGCTGCCGTAGTAGCCGGTCGGGTTCCGCGAGAACAGGTGCAGCTGGCCGAGCCTGGCCTGCAGCTCACGGACCTGCGAGCTGTTCGCGCCGACCTTCATCACGGCCTGCTCCACCGGCGGCTTCGTCGTCGTCGGCGTGGCCGACGGGGTGGCCGCGGTGGTCGGCGGCTCGGTGGCGGGTGCGGTCGTGGGCGGCGCGGTGGTCGGTGCCGCGTCGCTGGTGGCCGGTGCGGTGGTGCCGGCCGCGGTCGTGCCCGCCGTGGTGGCGGCCGGCGGCTTCTGGCCGGCCCCGGTGTCCTGCGGGCCGCACGCGGCGAGCACCGCCATGGCGAGCGCCGCGCCGGCCGCCGCCACCGCCACCGAGACCCGCCGTCTGCGTCTGTTCCTGTCTGCCGTCATACCTCTCATCCCCCTGTGTCAGCCCTTGTGCACCCCTAGACACGTTTCCGGGGCGCACGGTTGCGGCACCCTTGGTAGAGACTCGGGGACGAACGGCGGACTGTGAGGAAGGTCCCAGCCCGCAGCGGTGCACGGCGTGCACGCCCGCCGCTACAGTCCGTGGCGGGAGCCCCCCCAACCCCACCCCACCAGCACTGCGGAGGCGTGAAGCATGACGCGCGAGTCGGAAAGCGGCCTGCCGATCGAGCCGGTCTACGGCCCGGAGGCGCTGGGGGACTGGGACCCGGCGGAGAAGCTCGGCGAGCCCGGCGGGTACCCGTTCACCCGGGGGGTCTACCCGTCGATGTACACCGGACGGCCCTGGACGATGCGCCAGTACGCCGGCTTCGGCACCGCCTCGGAGTCCAACGCGCGCTACAAGCAGCTGATCGCCAACGGCACCATGGGCCTGTCGGTCGCCTTCGACCTGCCCACCCAGATGGGCCACGACTCGGACGCGCCCATCGCGCACGGCGAGGTCGGCAAGGTCGGCGTCGCCATCGACTCGATCGACGACATGCTGGTGCTCTTCGACGGCATCCCGCTGGACAAGGTGTCCACGTCGATGACGATCAACGCGCCCGCCGCGCTGCTGCTGCTGCTCTACCAGCTCGTCGGCGAGGAGCAGGGAGTGTCCGCCGACCGGCTGACCGGCACGATCCAGAACGACGTGCTGAAGGAGTACATCGCGCGGGGCACGTACATCTTCCCGCCGAAGCCGTCGCTGCGGCTGATCGCGGACATCTTCGCGTACTGCAGGGCCGAGATCCCGAAGTGGAACACCATTTCGATCTCCGGCTACCACATGGCGGAAGCCGGCGCCTCACCGGCGCAGGAGATCGCCTTCACGCTCGCCGACGGAATCGAATACGTGCGCACCGCGGTCGCCGCCGGTATGGATGTGGACGATTTCGCTCCGCGGCTGTCGTTCTTCTTCGTGTCGCGCACCACGATCCTGGAGGAGGTCGCGAAATTCCGGGCGGCCCGGCGGATCTGGGCGCGGGTGATGCGCGAGGAGTTCGGCGCGAAGAATCCCAAGTCGCTGATGCTGCGTTTCCACACCCAGACCGCGGGTGTGCAGCTCACCGCGCAGCAGCCCGAGGTCAACCTGGTGCGGGTCGCCGTCCAGGGCCTGGCGGCGGTGCTCGGCGGCACCCAGTCGCTGCACACCAACTCCTTCGACGAGGCCATCGCGCTGCCCACCGACAAGTCGGCCAGGCTCGCGCTGCGCACCCAGCAGGTGCTGGCCTACGAGACCGACGTGACCGCCACCGTGGACCCGTTCGCGGGCAGCTACGTGGTGGAGAAGCTGACCGACGAGGTCGAGGCGGCCACCGTCGAGCTGATGGCCAAGGTCGAGGAGCTGGGCGGCGCCGTGTCGGCGATCGAGCACGGCTTCCAGAAGGGCGAGATCGAGCGGAACGCGTACCGCATCGCCCTGGAGACCGACGCGGGCGAGCGGGTGGTGGTCGGCGTCAACCGCTTCAAGCTCGACGAAGAGGAGCCGTACGAGCCGCTGCGGGTGGACCCGGCGATCGAGGCGCAGCAGGCGGCCAGGCTCGGCGGGCTACGGGCGGCCCGCGACCAGGACGCGGTGGACGCCGCCCTGGCCGCGCTGCAGAAGGCGGCCGCGGGCAGCGACAACGTCCTCTACCCGATGAAGGACGCGCTGCGCGCCCGCGCCACGGTCGGCGAGGTGTGCAACGCGCTGCGCGAGGTGTGGGGCACCTACGTGCCGACCGACGCCTTCTGACGCTCCGTGCTCCGCGCGGCCGCGGCCGGCGGGCGGTTCACCGTCCGCCCCGGCCGCCGCGCGGGAGCGCGCTCCACCGACAGGTGCACCAGCCGGGCCGCGCCCGGCGACGACCCGCCTGGCCGGGGACGTGCGGACTCATCCGAGTGCGGCCTTCTTGAGGGCGCGGGCGCGGCGGGCGACCCGGCGGACGGTGCGGTTGCGGGGCACGAACGCCAGCCGCGCGGGGACCGCACCGGGCAGCCCCAGCGACGTCAGCCGCCGCCGCTTGAAGTAGGGCCAGGTCTCCGCGGACAGGTTCGCGCCGAGCCAGGCCACGGCCTCGTCCCGCAGCCGCGGGTGGGCCTGGGACTGCATGCAGTAGCCCACGGTGTGCAGCAGCGGGGTCAGTTCCGCGGCCACCCGCTCCGGCGACGGCGGCGACCAGGCGCGGACCGCGGCGGCGTCGGCCAGGTCGGGCAGCGTGGCGTGCACGATCGTGACCGGCATCCGGTTGCTGTTCTGGTACGGCGCCAGGCGGTCGAGCAGCAGCCGGGTGCCGGTACGCGCCACCGGGATGCCGTACAGCACCGACGCGGTGAGCAGCGCGGTGGAGAAGCAGCCGGCCACCAGGGCGGGACGGCACTTCTGGTAGACCACCTCGGCCAGCACCGGGGTGTCCAGCACCGTCAACTCCGCGCCCAGCCTGGCCGCTTCCGCGGTGAGCGGCTCGGTCCAGTGGGCCGGCGCGGTCGGGTGCGGCTTGAAGACGATCTGCCGGTGGCCGAGCGCGACGGCGCCGCGCACCATCGACAGGTGCAGCTCTTCCTCTTCTTCCGCGGTGAGTATGCCCAGCGCCGACAGGTACTGCCCGAGCAGCAGCGCGGCGTCGCGCGGCAGGGCGTCCAGGTCGTCGCCGCCGGCGTCAGCCGCCGCCTCGGCGACCTCGCCCAGGACCTTGGTGAAGTCCTCGCTCGGGACCACCTGCGAGGGCACCCCGAACTCGGTGAGCAGCAGCGGCTCCAGTCCCGGCACGAGGTCCAGGTGCAGCAGCCGGTCGATCCTGGTGTCGACCAGCAGCCCCAGCTTGTTGCGCGTCGGCCCGTACGACATCAGGCCGTCGGCGTAGACGGTGATCGGCGAGCCGAGGAAGACCTGCGCGAACGACAGGGCGGGCGCGACCTGGAGGGACTCCACGACCAGGTCGAGGCTGTCGTCGCCGAGCGCCCACAGCAGCCGGAAGTAGCGCTGCCACAGCGGGATGTCGTCCGAGCCGGGCGACCAGTCGCTGGGGTGCATCGGTGAGATGGCCTCGTTCCAGGACACCACCTGGTCGAAGCGCCCGCGCAGCGCACCGAATCCCGGTGCCTGGTCCAGGCGTTCTGACGTCTCGGGTACCGAGGAGTTGTTGCTGACCACCAGGATGCGGCGGTCGGCGGCCGGCAGCGCGCCGGCGTCGATCGCGGCGGCGAGCGTCGCGGCGCCGTAGAGCGTGGAGGCGAGCAGGAGTTGGGTGTGCCCACGGGTGCCGGCCATCACGCGACCACCGCACCGGGAGTGCCGGCGTTGTCCTGCACGTCGTCGACCTCCGCATCGGGGGCCTCCGATCTGCCGCCGAAGCGCCAGCGCAGCCGGCGGATCTTCGCGCTGCGCTCCAGGTCCATCGAGTCGAGCACCCCGTTGAGCACGTCGGACGGCACCCGGCCCAGCGCGGCGGCGCAGGTCGCCTTGAGGCGGCGGGCCATGGCCGGCTCGAAGCGGTCGATCTGGTCGAGGTGGAAGACGATCAGCGCGCAGAACTGGCGGACCGCCTTGGGCAGGAAGCGGTCGCCGTCCTTGTCGTTGGCGAGCATCGAGAAGATCCGCTCCGAGGCGCGGACGAAGTCCAGTTGGCGCTCGTCGCTGATCTGGGTGAGCGAGGTGGTGACCCCGCGCCGGTAGTGCACCCCGATCAGGTCGAGCACCGCGCAGCTCCGCGCGCCCAGGTGCAGCTGCCAGGTCCACGGCCGGTCCTCGGCGGTGCGCAGGTCGGTCGGGAAGTGGACGATGCCCTCGTCGACGATGCGGCGGTGGAAGGCGCCGGCCCAGCAGTAGGCGTAGTCGACCAGCGCGGGCCGGTCGGCGGGCAGCACGGCGTCGCGCGGATCGAGCCTGGCGTTGCGGCGGCCGTGCGGCGCGCGCATGATGTTGCGCTTGCTGCCGGTGCACTTGAGGTGGTCGGTACGGACGAAGTCCACGTCCAGGTCGTCCATGGCGGCGACCAGTTGCGGCAGGTAGCCGGGCGCGAGCCAGTCGTCGCCGTCCATGAACGTCACGTAGCGGCCGCGTGACTCGTCGATGCCGGCGTTGCGGAGCGCCGACACCCCGGTGTGCTCGCGGCGGATGATGCGCGCTCCGGGGAGCGTACGTACCCCTTCTTCCAGCAGCTGGGGCGTCCGGTCGGTCGACCCGTCGTCCATCAGCAGAAACTCGTAGTCCGGGCGGGCGTTGGCCCGGAGGCTGTGCAGTGCGTCAGGCACGAAAGGCTGCACATTGAAAAAGGGCACGATGACGGAGAGCTTGACCACCCGCCGAATCCTAAGGTGTCGCATGGCGGCATGAAGGGCGGGCGGGGAACGTTTGGGTAAACGGAAAATGGCCAGCAGGTGATTGACGGAATACGCCGGCGTACTCGCGAAGTAGCGGCATTCTGTTTACCTCCTGTTGTCCTGCGATTAGTGCATTCCACCCGCCTGCTTCCTACTGTCGGCGTGTGCCAGAACGTAAGTCAGGACCCCTGCGGGTCACCGTGATCGCCGACTCGGACACCCGGTGGAAATGGGGTGCGCTGACCGCGCGCCGCATCGACCCCGATGCCCGCCTCGACGCGCGGCTGCTCCGCGGCCGGGCCACTCCCACACCGCGGCAGCTCGCCGAACTCGGCATCCCCGCCGACTCGATGACCGAGTCGACGATGGCCGAGATCCTGGCGGAGACGCACGCCGGCACCTGCGACGTCCTGGTCGTCTCGTGCGTCGGCGGCACCGTCCAGGCGCTGCTGCACGGCCTGTCCCGCGCCTGGCAGGGCAGCGACCGCCGGCCGGTCGTCGTCACCGGATACGTCGGCGTGGTCTACGAGAAGCTCGCCGACGGCCTGCTGCTGCGCGCCGGCGCCGACGTCGTCCTGGCCAACAGCGCCGACGACGCACGGCGGTTCAGGGACGTCTACGACGGCGTCGGCTACCGCACCGGCAGCATCGTGGAGACCGCGCTGCCCTTCCTCGGCGGCGAGCCCTACCGGGCCGACGAGAGCCGGCCGTTCACCGTCACCTTCGCGGTGCAGCCCTCCGTGCCCGACGGCCGCGCCGACCGGCAGCACCTGCTGCGGCGGGCGGTCGGCCACGCCCGGCTGCACCCGTCGCGCGAGGTGCTGGTCAAGCTCCGCAGCAAGCCGGGCGAGCACACCACCCACATCGAGGAGCAGCCCTACCAGAAGCTGGTCGCCGCCCTCGATCCGCCGGAGAACCTGCGCCTGGTCTACGGCAACATGGCCGAGGTCCTGGACCGCACCGACCTGCTGGTGACGGTGAGTTCCACCGCGGCGCTCGAATCGCTGCACCGCGGCATCCCGACCGCGGTACTGACCGACCTCGGCATCCGCGAGTCCCTGGGCAACCACCACTTCCTGGGCTCCGGCTGCTACGCCTCGTGGGACGAGCTGGACGACGGGCGGCTGCCGCGGGCCTCCGAGGACTGGACCTCCACCCACGGCGTCGCCGGCAGCGCCCCCTATGCCGCGCTGCGCGGCCGGGTGACGGCGCTGCTCGACCTGGCCGAACTCCCGGCGCTGTCCCCTTACTACACGCTGCGCACCGCCCCCGGTTACCTCCCCGGCATCCTCGCCCGCCACGGCCTGACCCCCAAGGGCGAGCCGATCGCCGGCTTCGCCCCCCGCGAGGCAGGACCGGTCCGCCAGGCGGTCCGCGAGTTCGTCCGCAACTCCGCGCGCACGGCGTACCGCCAGGGAGTCCAGCGCGTCGCCCCCACCATCCGCCGCTGGGGCCAGCTGTGAGGCGGCCGGCGCCCCTGCCGGGCAGGCCCGGCCACCGGCGGAACCGCACAAGAGCCGTACGTACGACAGGAGTCACCCCATGAGTGAGACACGTCGCCCGCCGGCGGAAACGGCGGGAACAGAGCAGGCCGGCGCCCGCGTGCTGGCGGTCATCCCCGCCCGGGGCGGGTCCAAGGGGGTGCCGGGCAAGAACCTCGCGCCGGTCGGCGGGGTGCCGCTGGTGGCGCGGGCGGTGCGCGCGTGCGTACGGGCCAGGCGGGTCGGCGCCGTCGTCGTGTCGACCGACGACCCCTCGATCGCCGAGGCCGCCCGCACCGCGGGCGCCGAGGTCGTCCTGCGGCCGGTCGCCATCGCGGGCGACACCGCGACCAGCGAGGCCGCGGTGCTGCACGCGATGGACGCGCACGAGGCCATGGCCGGCGGCAGCACCGACGTGGTGCTGCTGGTCCAGTGCACCAGCCCGTTCATCACCTCCGACGAGATCGACGGCGTCGTGGCCGCGGTCCTCGACGACGGCGCCGACACCGCCCACACCGTCGCCCCCTTCCACGGCTTCATCTGGCGTGAGGGCGCGGAGAGCACGGAGGGCGCCGAGGGTGCCGCGGGCGGCTCAGCGCACGGCGTCAACCACGACAAGGCCACCCGCCCGCGCCGCCAGGACCGCCCGCAGGACCTGCTGGAGACCGGCACCGCCTACGCCATGCGCGCCCCCGGCTTCCGCGCCGCGGGCCACCGCTTCTTCGGGCGGACCGCCCTGGTGCGCACCGACCCCGCGAAGGTGCTGGAGATCGACGAGCCCGCCGACCTCCAACGCGCCCGCGCCCTGGCCCCGTTGCTCGACCCGACGGCGGCCACTCCGACCCGCGACGACGTCGACGCGGTCGTACTGGACTTCGACGGCACCCAGACCGACGACCGGGTGCTGATCGATTCGGACGGACATGAGGCCGTCACCGTGCACCGCGGTGACGGGCTCGGGATCGCGGCCCTGCGCCGTGCGGGACTTCCCGTCCTCATCCTGTCCACCGAGACCAACCCGGTCGTCGCCGCACGGGCGCGGAAGCTCGACGTCCCCGTCCTGCACGGCATCGACCGCAAGGACCTCGCGCTCAAGCAGTGGTGCGAGGAGAACGGCATCGCGCCCGAGCGGGTGCTCTACGCCGGCAACGACGTCAACGACCTGCCGTGCTTCGGGCTGGTCGGCTGGCCCGTCGCCGTCGCGCAGGCCCACGACGTCGTACGGGCCGCGGCCCGCGCGATCACCACGGCCGAGGGCGGCCACGGAGCGATCCGCGAGATCGCCGCGTGGCTGCTCGGCCCCACTCTGGCCCGCTGACCCGGCCACCTCACCCCCGTCAGTCCCGAAAACCGTAAGGAACTCCCCCGTGACCTCTCCTCTCGCTTCCCTCCCCTCCAATCTCCGCCCGGTCGGCTCCCGCCACATCGGCAACGGCCAGCCCGTGTACGTCACCGGCGAGATCGGCATCAACCACAACGGCGACCTGGAGAACGCGTTCGCCCTGATCGACGCGGCCGTCGCCGCGGGCTGCGACGCGGTCAAGTTCCAGAAGCGCACCCCGGAGATCTGCACCCCGCGCGACCAGTGGGAGATCGAGCGGGACACCCCGTGGGGCCGCATGACGTACATCGACTACCGGCACCGCGTCGAGTTCGACGAGGACGGCTACCGCTCGATCGACGAGTACTGCCGCAAGCGCGGCATCGACTGGTTCGCGTCGCCGTGGGACGTGGAGTCCGTCGCCTTCCTGGAGAAGTACGACGTGCCCGCGCACAAGGTGGCCTCCGCCTGCCTGACCGACGACGACCTGCTGCGCGCGCTGCGCGCCACCGGCCGCACGGTGATCCTGTCGACCGGCATGTCGACGCCCCGCCAGATCCGGCACGCCGTCGAGGTTCTGGGCAGCGACAACATCGTGCTCTGCCACGCCACGTCGACGTACCCGGCCAAGCACGAAGAGCTGAACCTGCGGATGATCAACACCCTGCAGAACGAGTACCCGAACGTGCCCGTCGGCTACTCCGGCCACGAGGTCGGCCTGCAGACCACGCTGGCGGCCGTCGCGCTCGGCGCGGTCTTCGTCGAGCGGCACATCACCCTCGACCGCGCCATGTGGGGCTCCGACCAGGCTGCTTCCGTCGAGTCGCAGGGACTGGAGCGGCTGGTCCGCGACATCCGCATCATCGAGACCTCGCTCGGCGACGGCGTCAAGAAGGTCTACGACGGCGAGCTGGGCCCGATGAAGAAGCTGCGCCGGGTCGCCGGCGTGATCGCCGAGGCCGAGGCCGAGTCCGAGACCGCCGCGGTCTGACCGCCCGGCAGCGTACGGGCGGCGGAGAACACCAGGACCACAACGAGTGAGGACAAGGAACGCGTCGATGACCGACACCCCCGCCTCCGGCACCCTTCCGATGCCCCGACCGGGCACCGGGGCCGTAGCGCTGGTCGAGTCGCCCGTTCAGCTGCTCAACGTCCTGGAGTGGGCGCACATACATCCGCCCGCGATCCCCGCCGCCCGCGACGGCCATGCGCACGACGGCGCTCCGGTACGCGAGCAGGCCGCGCTGCCGCTGACCGTCGTGGTGCTCTCGCCCGCCGACCCGACCAGCCGCGGCCAGTTGCGGCGGATGGCCGAACTCGCCCGCGACGAGGGCGCGGTGGTCCGCTGGTACGAGGCCCGCGGCGGCCGCGGCGGCCTGCTGCGCACCGCGGTCGCGCTGGCGCCGCTGCTGATGCGGGTCAAGCTGCTGGTGATCGGCGACCCCTTCTCCCGGCTGGTGCAGGTGCTGCTGCCGCTGTGCCGCGCCAGGCGGCTGACGGTGGTGGACGACGGCACCGCCACGATGGAGTTCACCGAGATCCTGTCCCGCGGCGGGCGGTTGGTGCGGTGGCACCGCAGCGGGCGGCGGCGCTCACCGGTGGACGCGGCCTTCGGGGTCTTCGCGTCCGCCGCCAGACGCCGGCTGACCCCCGGCGGGCGGCGGCACGTCGAACTCTTCAGCGCCATGCCCGCGACGCCGCCCGCCGGAATGGCGCTGCGCACCAACCGCTTCGCGTGGACCCGCAGCCGCTTCGGGCCGCCGCGCGTGCTCGACGGCACCGACCTGATCGGGACGTCGCTGGTCGAGACCGGGGTCGTGGACCCCGGGCACTACGCGGCGGTGGTCGCCGAGCTGGCCGTCAGCTACGGGGCGAAGCGGTACTTCGCGCACCGGAAGGAGGCGCCGGACAAGCTCCACCGGCTGGCCGCCGAGACGGGGTTGGAGATCGTCCGCCCCGACCTGCCGCTCGAACTGGTCGCCCGCCGCGGTCCCACCGGCCGCCAGGTGCTCTCGTTCCCCTCGACGGTCGTCCATACGCTGCCGCTCGTGCTCGACGGTACGGGCATCGGGGTGACCGTCGTCGACATCGACCCCGCCTGGCTCACCGCCTCCGCGGCCCCCCGCGCCCACACCTTCCTCGCGGACATCACCCACTCAGCCCGCGACCTCCACAACCTGCCTCCGGCGGTTCCCCGCGCAACGACGTGACAGCCCCTTGCGGTGGGCGATCGCCTTTCCCCCGCGGCCGGTTGCGCGCGCGGTTCCGCCCCCCAACTTCGCCTGGGGGCACCCCCACGCGCCCCTGAAAAACGGTCACCCTCTGCGCGGAGGGCACCCCTGCCAGGTGCGCAGGAGGACGCAGGCCGCGGGGAACTGCGCGCCCAGCCATGACGGCGCGGCAGACGAGCACCGCACCGCAAGGGGCAGGACCTGAAGGGGCGCTGAGGGTACCCCCAGGCGAAGCTCTGGGGGCGGAACGGCGCGCCCGGCCACGACGGCGCCGCACGTAAGCAGCCCACCGCAAGGTGCACGCACCCCCGAAGCCGAAGCCGTGGCGTACGCTCGGCCGACGGCCAGTTCGCCCAGCGTCCAACCGGACGTAACCCGTTGATCAACTCCGTAGGACAAGGTGCGGGAATGGCGGGATCTTTACGCGGCACCATGCCAGTGCACACTCCTGGCGGAAGCCAGAGCCCAGACCGGGACGCGGACCCGGAGAACTCCGCGCCTGCGGCGCACGCCGCACGCGATGTCGCGGTCGTCACCAGCGGCGGCGTCGACGGCGACTCCCGAGCGCTGAGAGTGGCGGCGGCCGCACAGGCCGCGGGTTACCGCGTCACGATCGTGGGCCAGGCGCCCGCGACCGTCGCGCCGCGCGGCACCGCCGTGCGGGAGGTCGTCGTCCAGGGCGTGCTGGGCAACCACCGGGTGCGGCGCCCGCGCCCGGGCCTGCGCTGGCCGCTGGCGTACCGCAGCGCCGGCGCCCACGACCACCGCACCGTGCGGGTCACCGCGGCCCGCGCGCTGCTGGTGACCCGGGGGGCCGAACTGAACCTGGTGCACCGCCCGTTGCCACTGCTCGCGCTCGCCCGGTGCGGCCACGCGCTGGCCTGGCTGCGCTACGGCGTGCGGGCCGGCTGGACCCGGATGCGGGCGGCGCAGTACCTCGCCGCGGTACGCCGCCGCCGCAGCCCCGACGCACGGCTGGACAACCTGATGACCGACGTCACGAGGCTGCTGCTCGGCCGCAGGGCGTGGCGCCGGCTCGACCCGGGCCTGCTCGACGAGGAGGTCGCGTACGGGCCGGTGCTCGACGAGGTGCGCCCGCACCTCATCCACGCGCTGGGCCACCGGGCGCTGGGCGTCGCGATCAGGGCCGCGCTGCGCGCGGAGGGCGGCGGGCACCGCATCGAGGTGGTGTGGGACGCCCCGCCCCGCACCCCGGCCGCGAACCGCAGGGCGGCCGTGGCGAGCGACGCGCACGAGCGGTCGTTCGCCCGCGAGGCGGACGGCGTCGTCACCGTCGGCGAGGGCCTGGCCCGCGAGCTGCGGGACCGGCACCGGCTGGCGGCGACCCCCGCGGTGGTGCGCAACGCCCCGCCGATGGCCGCGGCCACGAACCGGCACCCGCACGGCGTACGCGACCGCTGCCGGCTGGCGCCCGACGTGCCGCTGCTGGTCCACACCGGTCCGCTCACCCCCGACCGGGGTCCCGCCACCGTCATCGAGGCGCTGCCCAAGCTGTACGACCTGCACGCGGCCTTCGTCGTCCCCGACCCGGCCCACCCCGACCTGGCGGCGCTGCGCCGGCGTGCCACCGAGCTCGGCGTGGACGCCCGGCTGCACGTCCTGCCGTACGTCCCGGTCGCGGAGATCCCGGCCTTCCTGGCGTCGGCCGACATCGGGGTGCTGCCGGTGCACAAGCTCCCGCACCACCAGTCGGTGCTGGCCACCCGCTACTTCGAGTACGCCCACGCCCGGCTGCCGGTGGTGGTCAGCGATGTGCGCGCGATGGCCGCGGCGACGCTGGAGCTGGGCAACGGCGAGGTCTTCCGGGCCGGCGACACCGCCGACTTCGTCCGCGCGGTCGGCGCGGTGCTGACCAACCCGCGCCGCTACCGGAAGGCGTACGACCGCGTCGACGTGCTGCGCGAATGGTCCTGGCAGACCGAGTCCGCCCCGCTCCTGGACCTCTACGCCCGCCTGCTCGGCCCGTCGTAGGGCGCGCGCCGCCCGCGGAAGCCGGGCCGCGCGCGCCATGTCGCCGTAACACCCGTGCCGTAGGTTTGGCCCCAGCCGCCGCACCGGCGGCATGCGTCACAGCGGTGCCTGCGGCGAGGCGCGCGTTGCCTCGCGGGCGGCCGCTCGTTGAGCGAGTATGGGTGTGTTCATGTCCGAACCCCAAAAGGGTGGACATACCCCTGAGGATGACCGGGTATGCGCCGATCGGGCGACTTCTTCTCCTCCAGCCGCACTTATTCTTGTCCGATCAGCCCAGAGGAGCCGGTCATGGGGCCTACCCTGACTGGGGTGAACGACTCACCCACAGCGCCGTCCGGTGCGCTGTCCGAAGAACTGCGCGACGAACTGGTCGCGTTCCGCCGCGACCTGCACCGGCACCCGGAACTGAGCCGGCAGGAGTTCAGGACCACCGAGAAGATCAGGGCCAGGCTGGCGCAGGCCGGGCTGAACCCGGTGGTGCTGCCCGGCGGGACCGGGCTGATGTGCGACATCGGCGCCGACGACCCCGATCGCGGGCGGCTGGCGCTGCGCGCGGACATCGACGCCCTTCCGGTGCCGGACACCAAGAACGTCGAGTACCGCTCGACCGTCGAGGGCCAGGCGCACGCCTGCGGGCACGACGTGCACACCTCCGTGGTGCTGGGTGCCGGCCTGGTGCTGGCCGGGCTGGCGGCGCAGGGGCGGCTGCCGCGGCCGGTACGGCTGGTCTTCCAGGCCGCCGAGGAGGTCATGCCGGGCGGTGCGCTGGACGCGGTGAAGGCCGGCGTGCTGGACGGGGTGGAACGTATCTTCGCCGTCCACTGCGACCCCAAGGTCGAGGTCGGCAGGATCGGCCTGCGGCAGGGGCCGATCACCTCGGCCGCCGACAAGCTGCTGCTCACCCTGGACGGACCCGGCGGGCACAGCGCCCGCCCGCACCTGACCACCGACCTGGTGATGGCCACCGCCAAGCTGGCCACCGAGCTGCCGGTGGTGCTGACCCGCCGCGCCGACCCGCGCTCGGGCCTGAGCGTGGTGTGGGGCCGTATCGCGGCCGGCCACGCGGCGAACGTCATCCCGCAGCACGCCGAGCTGGAGGGCACCGTCCGCTGCCTGGACCTGGTGGCCTGGCACGAGGCGCCCGACCTGGTGCACGAGGTGATCGACCAGGTCGCCGCCATGTACCGCGCCAAGTGCGAGATCACCTACCAGCGCGGGGTGCCGCCGGTGGTGAACGAGGCGGTGTCGACCGAGATGCTGCGCGACGCGATGACCGCGCGGCGCGGGCTGCACGCGGTGGAGGACACCGAGCAGAGCCTCGGCGGCGAGGACTTCTCCTGGTACCTGGAGCAGGTGCCCGGCGCGCTCGCCCGGCTCGGGGTGCGGCCGGTGGGCGACACCGCGAAGCGGGACCTGCACCAGGGCGACTTCGACGCGGACGAGGGCGCGATCACCGTCGGCGTGGAGCTCTTCACCGGGGTTGCGCTGCTGGTCTGACACCGGGTGAGGCCTCGGCTACCGGGGCTTCACCCAGCGGAAATGCGTCGATCCGATAACGGGCCTTCATTCGGTCTTTACCTGACATCTACGCGCGTTAAGCTCCCGCTTAGCCAGCGCCGGACGGGGCGCTCCAACCGAAGGGGACCCTCTTGCGCCGGGTATCCAAGATCGCTGCCGCGGGTGTGGTCTCCGCGGCACTCGCGCTGACCGCGACCGCGTGCGGAAGCAGCACCACGTCGGACAGCGGAAAGCCGTCGAGCGGCGGGAGCAGCACCGCGTCCAGCGGCGGGGGCAGCAAGGCCAAGGGCGTCGGCATGGCCTACGACGTCGGCGGCCGCGGCGACCACTCCTTCAACGACTCCGCTGCCCGCGGCCTGGACAAGGCCGACGGTGAGCTGAACCTGGAGTCCAAGGAGCTTACCGCCAGCAACGGCGAGACCGAGTCGGACCGCGAGCAGCGGCTGGACTCGATGGCGGCGGCCGGCTACAACCCGGTCGTGGCGGTGGGCTACACCTACGGCCCCGCCGTCGAGAAGATGGCCAAGAAGTACCCGAACGTCACCTTCGGCCTGGTCGACTCGGTCGTCGACGCGCCGAACGTCGACAGCATGGTCTTCGCGACCGAGCAGAGCTCGTACCTGGCCGGTGTCGCGGCCGCGCTCAAGAGCAAGTCCGGCAAGGTCGGCTTCATCGGCGGTGTGCAGAACACCCTGATCGGCACCTTCGACGCCGGCTTCGCGCAGGGCGTCAAGGACACCAAGCCCAGCGTCCAGCTGACCCGCGAGTACCTGTACAAGACCGACCCGCGCGGCTTCAACGACGCCACCTCGGCGGCGGCCAAGGCCCAGGGCATGCTCGACAAGGGCGTCGACGTCATCTACACCGCCGCCGGCCTGTCCGGTGACGGCTCGATCCAGAAGGTCGCCGGCAAGTCCGGTGCCTGGGCGATCGGTGTGGACTCCGACCAGTACAACGACCCGGCCCTGGCGAAGTACAAGAACAGCATCCTCACCTCGGCGATCAAGAACGTCGACGTCGCGGTGTACGACCTGATCAACTCGGTGAAGAAGGACAACAAGCCGAAGGTCGGCACGAACACCTACGACCTGGCCAACGGCGGTGTCTCGGTGTCCGCCACCGGTGGCTTCATCGCCGACATCCAGGCCCAGATCGACGCGGCGAAGCAGAAGATCGTCTCGGGCGCGATCAAGGTGAGCTCCACCCCGTGACCCACGGCGGATGAGCCTGTACGGCCTTCGAGGCCCGGCGGGGATGCTGCGGCAGCCCCTCCGGGCCTCGGTCACGGTCCGGGCCGGTTTGCCCCAGGACCGGCCCGACCGTGACGTTCCCGTGCTGTGAAAAACCGACGCTACGCGCGTAGCGTCATCTTGCCGCGATACTTTCACCACCACCGCCCGAGCCTTTCCCCCGAGGAGAGTGCGCCATCAACGCGTCCACGAGTCCCCCCGCCGTCGAGCTGCGCGGCATCACCAAGCGGTTCCCCGGTGTCGTCGCCAACCACGACATCGCCATCACCGTGCGCAGCGGCACCGTGCACGCCCTCGTGGGCGAGAACGGCGCCGGCAAGTCCACCCTGATGAAGATCCTCTACGGCATGCAGAAGCCGGACGAGGGCACCATCGCGATCCACGGCGAGCAGGTCGCCTTCGGCGACCCGGGCGAGGCCATCGCC
This sequence comes from Actinacidiphila cocklensis, assembly GCF_907177275.1. Taxonomy (GTDB): domain Bacteria; phylum Actinomycetota; class Actinomycetes; order Streptomycetales; family Streptomycetaceae; genus Actinacidiphila; species Actinacidiphila cocklensis. Next base: position 84,254 of record NZ_CAJSLV010000063.1, on the reverse strand, counting down.
CGCGGCATCGGCATGGTGCACCAGCACTTCATGCTCGCCGACAACCTCACCGTGCTGGAGAACGTCGTCCTCGGCTGCGAGAAGGCGTACGGCATCGGCGGGCGCGCCCGCGCGCGCATCAAGGAGATATCCGACGCCTACGGGCTCGGCGTGCGCCCCGACGCGCTCGTGGAGGACCTGGGCGTCGCCGACCGGCAGCGGGTGGAGATCCTCAAGGTCCTCTACCGCGGCGCGCGCATCCTCATCCTCGACGAGCCGACCGCGGTGCTGGTCCCGCAGGAGGTCGACGCGCTCTTCGAGAACCTGCGCGGGCTGAAGTCCGAGGGCCTGACCGTCATCTTCATCTCGCACAAGCTCGGCGAGGTGCTCTCGGTCGCCGACGCGATCACCGTCATCAGGCGCGGCACCACGGTCGGCGACGCCGACCCGAAGAGCACCACCGCCAAGCAGCTCGCCGAGCTGATGGTCGGCAGCGAGCTGCCGTCGCCCGAGACCCGCGAGTCCACCGTCACCACCGAGCCGATGCTCACCGTCGAGGGCCTGCGGCTGTCGGAGACCGACTCCGACGGCGTCGAGCGGACGGTCCTGGACGAGATCGGCTTCACCATCCACAAGGGCGAGGTCCTCGGCATCGCCGGCGTCGAGGGCAACGGCCAGGCCGAGCTCGTCGAGGCCGTGATGGGCATGCGCACGCTGAACGCGGGCGTCCTCACCCTGGACGGCAGGGACATCTCCCGGGTGCCCACCCGCGCCCGGCGCGAGGACGGCATCGGCTACATCCCCGAGGACCGGCACCGGCACGGCCTGCTGCTGGAAGCGCCGCTGTGGGAGAACCGCATCCTCGGGCACGTCACCGAGCGCCCCAACAGCCGCGGGTTCCTGATCGACCCGGCCGCCGCCCGCCGCGACACCGAGCGGATCGTCGCGGACTACGACGTCCGCACCCCCGGCATCGAGGTGACCGCCGCGTCGCTTTCCGGCGGCAACCAGCAGAAGCTGATCGTCGGCCGCGAGATGAGCCACCTGCCCAAGCTGCTGATCGCCGCGCACCCCACCCGGGGCGTGGACGTCGGCGCGCAGGCGCAGATCTGGGACCAGATCAGGGCGGCACGCCACGAGGGCCTGGCGGTGCTGCTGATATCCGCCGACCTCGACGAGCTGATCGGCCTGTCCGACACGCTGCGGGTGATGTACCGCGGCCGGCTGGTCGCGGACGCCGACCCCGCCACCATCACCCCGGAGGAGCTGGGTTCCGCCATGACCGGAGCGGCCGCCGGCCACCTGGAACACGAGCCGGCCGCGGCGGGCACCGCCGTACCGAAGCAGGCGCAGCCCGAAGAGGCGGCGGCGGAGACGGCCGGGGGAGAGGACCGATGAAGAAGTTCGACAAGGACCGGGCGCTGCTCGGCCTGGCCGCCCCGGTGCTCGCCGTCCTCGGCGCGCTGATCGTCACCGGCCTCGTGCTGCTGGCCAGCGGCAAGGAGCCCTTCCACGCCTTCCACGTGATGATGACCTACGGCAGCAAGTCCGACAGCCAGGTCTACATCCTCAACAAGGCGACCCCGTACTACCTGTCGGGTCTCGCGGTGGCCATCGGCTTCCGGATGAACCTGTTCAACATCGGCGTCGACGGGCAGTACCGGCTCGCCGCGTTCTTCGCGGCCGCGGTCGGCGGCTCGATGTCGATCCCCGGCTTCATCCAGATCCCGATCATCATCCTCACCGCGATGGTGGTGGGCGCCGCGTGGGCGGCGATCGCCGGCGTGCTGAAGGTGACCCGCGGGGTCAGCGAGGTCATCTCGACGATCATGCTGAACTCGATCGCGGGCATCGTCATCGGCTACTTCCTGCAGGACGGCAGACTCGGCGTGACCGACAAGCTGGCCAGCACCGTCACCACCAAGCCGATCCCGTCCGGCAGCCACCTGTTCAACTTCACCACCCAGACCGACCCGGTCGTCGGCTTCATCGTCTTCGCCGGCCTCGCGGGCGTCCTGTACTGGTTCGTGCTCTCCCGCACCCGCTTCGGCTTCGACCTGCGCTCGGTGGGCCGCTCGGAGTCCGCGGCGCAGGCCAGCGGCGTGAGCGTGAAGAAGATGGTCATCGTCAGCATGCTGATCTCCGGCGCCATGGCCGGCCTGGTCGGCATGTCCACCCTGCTCAACCAGTCCTACCAGTTCAGCACCGACTTCCCGGCCGGCATCGGCTTCACCGGCATCGCGGTCGCCCTGCTCGGCCGCAACAACCCGATCGGCATCGCGATCGGCGCGCTGCTGTGGGCCTTCCTGGAGCGCGCCTCCAACGGGCTGGAGTTCGAGGGCTACGACAAGGAGATCGTGGGCGTGATCCAGGGCGCCATCGTGCTGGCCGTCGTCATCGCCTACGAACTCGTACGCCGCTACGGCCTCACGCGGCAGCAGCGCCAGGTCGGCGCGGAACTCGCCGCGGCCGGCTCCGTCGACAAGCAGGAGGTGACGGCGTGACTGCCACCGCAACCCAGACCCCGCCGCCCGCCGCAGCCAAGACCGCCGGTGGCAAGGGCGGCAGGGCCAGGCTCTCCGTCCCGGTGATCCTGCTGATCGTGGCCGCGGTCCTGGTCGTGGTCTCCGCCGTCCGCGCCATCGCCGGCGCCGACGACGTCACCTCGTCGGGGCAGATGGCCGGCGCGCTGACCGGCGCCGTACCGATCGCGCTGGCCGGCCTCGGCGGCCTGTGGGCCGAGCGGGCCGGCGTGGTCAACATCGGCCTCGAAGGCATGATGATCCTCGGCACCTTCTTCGGCGCCTGGGCCGGCTGGAGCCTCAGCCCGTGGATGGGCGTCCTCGCCGGCATCCTCGGCGGCATGGCGGGCGGCCTGCTGCACGCGATCGTCACCGTCACCTTCGGCGTGGACCACATCATCGCCGGTGTGGCGATGAACATCCTGGCCGCGGGCGTCACCGCGTATCTCGCCAAGCGGATCTTCAACGTCGGCCAGGCGGCCACCGAGGGCGGCACGCCCAAGCAGTCGCCGCCCATCGACGACATCAAGTCCTTCACGGTGCCCTGGCTCTCGCACCAGCTGTCCAGCCTGGAGAAGCACCACTGGTTCCTGGTCTCCGACCTGGCCGGCATCGTCGGCGGCCTGGTCACCAACATCTCCTCGCTGACGCTGCTGGCCGTGCTGCTCTTCGTCGGCACGTTCTTCGTCCTGTGGCGTACGTCCTTCGGCCTGCGGCTGCGCTCCTGCGGTGAGAACCCGGTGGCCGCGGAGTCCCTCGGCGTCAACGTCTACCTGTACAAGTACGTGGCCGTGACCGTCTCCGGCGGCCTCGCCGGGCTCGGCGGCGTCTTCCTGGCCATCGGCACGCACTTCTACCTCGAAGGCCAGACCAGCGGCCGCGGCTACATCGGCCTCGCCGCGATGATCTTCGGCAACTGGCGGCCCGGCGGCCTCGCCATGGGCGCGGGCCTGTTCGGCTACGCCGACAGCCTCCAGCTGCGCAGCGGCAGCGACTCGGTGCACGCGCTGCTCCTGCTGCTCGCGGTGCTGCTGCTGGCCATGGCGATCTGGAAGTACGTCCGCAAGGCGTACATCTCGGCGGGCTTCGCGCTCGGCTTCGCGGTGCTGCTGGCAGTCTGGTACATGACCACCGACACCGTGCCGTCCGAGGTCGTCCAGGCCTCGCCGTACGTCGCCACGCTGCTGGTGATGGGCCTGTTCTCGCAGCGGCTGCGGATGCCGAAGGCGGACGGGCTGCCGTACCGGAAGGGACAGGGCGGATGACGCCTGACGACGTCGACTGGAAGGCGCTGCGGGAAGCCGCCACGGAGGTCATGGAGCGCGCCTACGCGCCCTACTCCGGCTTCCCGGTCGGCGCCGCGGCGCTGGTCGACGACGGGCGCACGGTCGTCGGCTGCAACGTCGAGAACGCGGCCTACGGGGTCGCGCTGTGCGCCGAGTGCGGCCTGGTCTCCGCCCTGCACGCCTCGGGCGGCGGCCGGCTCACCGCGTTCAGCTGCGTGGACCGGCACGGCGACCTGCTGATGCCGTGCGGGCGCTGCCGCCAGCTGCTGTGGGAGAACGGCGGCCCCGCGCTGCTGGTCGACACCGCGGCCGGGGTGCGCCCGATGCGCGAGATCCTGCCCGACGCCTTCGGGGCGGACGACCTCCAGCGGTAGCACGGGCCGCCCGCGCTGTACCGGCGGGCGCGGCCCCGACCACCGCCGCCCCGACCACCGCCGCCCCGACCACCACCGGCCGCCGGCCGGCCCCAGCGCCCGCCCGCCGGGCCGGGCCGCCCGACGCCCCGAACCGCACGCAAGGACCCTCATGGACGTCATTTCCGTCATCCGCACCAAGCGCGACCGCGGCCGGCTCAGCGACGAGCAGATCGACTGGGTGGTCGACGCGTACACCCGGGGTGCGGTCGCCGACGAGCAGATGTCGTCGCTCGCGATGGCGATCCTGCTCAACGGCATGGACCGGGCCGAGATCGCCCGCTGGACCGCCGCGATGATCGACTCCGGCGAGCGGATGGACTTCTCCTCGCTGAGCCGCCCGACCGCCGACAAGCACTCCACCGGCGGCGTCGGCGACAAGATCACCCTCCCGCTGGCGCCGCTGGTCGCCGCGTGCGGTGCCGCGGTGCCGCAGCTGTCCGGGCGGGGCCTGGGCCACACCGGCGGCACGCTGGACAAGCTGGAGTCCGTCCCCGGCTGGCGGGCGTCGCTGTCCAACGAGGAGATGCTGGCGGTCCTCGACGACGCCGGCGCGGTCATCTGCGCGGCCGGTGACGGCCTCGCACCCGCCGACAAGAAGCTCTACGCGCTGCGTGACGTGACGGGAACGGTCGAGTCGATCCCGCTGATCGCCTCGTCCATCATGTCCAAGAAGATCGCCGAGGGCACCGGGTCGCTCGTGCTCGACGTCAAGGTCGGCTCCGGGGCCTTCATGAAGTCCCTGGAGGACGCGCGGGAGCTGGCCGCCACGATGGTCGGCCTCGGCACCGACCACGGGGTGCGGACGGTCGCGCTGCTCACCGACATGTCCGTACCGCTCGGCCTGACCGCGGGCAACGCGCTCGAAGTCCGCGAGTCCGTCGAGGTGCTGGCCGGCGGCGGCCCCGCCGACGTCGTCGACCTCACGCTCGCGCTGGCCCGCGAGATGCTCGCCGCGGCGGGCCTGCCGGACGCCGACCCGGCCAAGGCCCTCGCGGACGGCTCCGCCATGGACGTCTGGCGCCGCATGATCCGGGCGCAGGGCGGTGACCCGGACGCGGTGCTGCCCACCGCCCGCGAGCGGCAGGTCATCGTGGCCCCCGCGACGGGCGTGCTCACCGCGCTGGACGCCTACAAGGTCGGCGTCGCCGCGTGGCGGCTCGGAGCGGGCCGCGCCCGCAAGGAGGACTCCGTCCAGGCCGGCGCGGGCGTCGAGTGGCACGCCAGGCCCGGCCAGCGGGTCCAGGAGGGGGCGCCGCTGCTCACCCTCCACACGGACACCCCGGAGAAGTTCCCGTACGCCACGGAGGCCCTGGAGGGCGCCTTCACCGTCGACCCGGCGGCGGCCGCCTTCGACCCCGCCCCGATCGTCCTCGACCGCATCGCCTGACCCCGCCGGGACCGGTCACGGCAACGGCGAAGGGCCGGGCGGCTTCCCCCTGCCGCCCGGCCCTTCGCCGTTGCCGTGGCCCCCCTGGTCCGTGGTCTGTGCGGTCTACGCGACGAGCTCGCCGAACGCGGACTCCTCGTCGCGGCCGAAGCTGAGCGCGTCGTCGTCGCGCATCCGGCGCAGCGAGCGCCAGATGCTGCTCTTCACCGTGCCGACGCTGATGCCGAGTATGTCGGCGATCTCCGGGTCGGTGCGGCCCTCGTAGTAGCGGAGCACCAGCATGGTGCGCTGCTGCTCGGGCAGCCGGGCGAGGGCCTGCCACAGGACGGCGCGCAGCTCGGTGCCGCCCATCTCGTCGGTGTCGCCGACCGTCTCGGGCAGCTCCTCCGTCGGGTACTCGTTGAGCTTGCGCCGCCGCCAGGCGCTGATGTGCAGGTTGGTCATGGTGCGCCGCAGGTAGCCGCCGACGGCGGCCTTGTCGCTGATCCGGTCCCACGCGCGGTACGTGGAGAACAGCGCGCTCTGCAGCAGGTCCTCCGCGGCGAAGCGGTCACCCGTGAGGTGGTACGCGGTCGCGTAGAGGGAGGCGCGGCGCTCCTGGACGTAGGCGGTGAACTCCGCCTCCGTGTCCGTGGCGGGGGCCTGCGGCGCCGAGGGCGCCGCCGGCTCCAGCGGTGTGATGTACGCGGGCCGTTGCTTGACCACCGTGTTCCCCGACGTGCGTCCGGCGCCGCGGGCGTACCCCCGTCCGCTCGCGGCGCCGGACATCTCGGTGGTCCTGGCAACGGAGTGCGCACGCGTCGAGTGGACCGCGGCGGTGGTGGTGCCGAGCAGTGCGTTCATGTCGCGCCCCCGTCGATGGAACCTGCAGCGTGGTTTCCGGCGTCGCAGCCTGTGCGGCGTGCGCTCTTCCGATGTGGCTCCAGACTGCCGGGCCAGTTTCATGGGGCTGTCCGCCGAGTGTCACAGGCCCGCAACAGAGGTCCGCGGCCCGAGGGATGCGCAAGGCGTCCTGCGGGGTGCCCGTGGCACGAGTTGTCCCCGCACTTCATCAGGCCACCCGAGGTAGGCAACAATGTCCGGCGTGCCCTTCCTGTTGCTGATCGAGGATGACGACGCCATCCGCACCGGTCTCGAACTCGGCCTGTCCCGCCAGGGCCACCGTGTGGTGGCCGCGGCGACGGGCGAGGACGGCCTGAAGCTCCTCAAGGAGCAGCGTCCCGACCTGATCGTGCTCGACGTGATGCTGCCGGGTATCGACGGCTTCGAGGTGTGCCGGCGTATCCGGCGCACCGACCAGCTGCCGATCATCCTGCTCACCGCGCGCAGTGACGACATCGACGTGGTGGTCGGACTGGAGTCCGGCGCCGACGACTATGTGATCAAGCCGGTCCAGCCCCGGGTGCTGGACGCCCGCATCCGGGCGGTGCTGCGCCGCGGCGAGCGGGACAGCACCGACTCCGCGGCCTTCGGCTCGATCGTCATCGACCGCAGTGCGATGACGGTGACCAAGGACGGCGAGGACCTGCAGCTCACTCCGACCGAACTGCGGCTGCTGCTGGAGCTGAGCCGCAGGCCCGGCCAGGCGCTGTCCCGCCAGCAGCTGCTGCGGCTGGTGTGGGAGCACGACTACCTGGGCGACTCGCGCCTGGTGGACGCGTGCGTGCAGCGGCTGCGCGCCAAGATCGAGGACGTCCCCTCCTCGCCGGCCCTGATCCGTACCGTCCGCGGTGTCGGCTACCGCCTGGACACCCCGCAGTGACCTCTGGTCCAGGCGGTGGCAGGTGGGGGTCGGGCATCCTGCGCTGGACGAGCCTGCGGCTGCGGCTGGTCGCGGTCTTCGCGGCGGTCGCGCTGACCGCCGCGGTGTCGGTGTCCGGCATCGCGTACTGGCTGAACCGCGACGCCGTGCTGACGCGTGCGCAGAACAGCGCGCTCAACGACTTCCGCGACTCGCTGCAGCGCAACGCCGCGTCGCTGCCGGTCGGCCCGACCTGCCAGTCGCTGCAGACCGCCGCGGGGCGGATAGGCGGGCCCGACACCTACCAGGTGGTGCTGATCAGCACCGGTCCCGACAGCCAGGAGTGCGCGCAGCCGTCCAACCGCGACGTCTTCACGCTCGACGACGTACCGGCGACGCTGCAGAAGGCCGTCAACACCGTGCACACCAAGGACGACGGCAAGTACCACCTGCACTGGGAGCGGATCTCGCTGCAGGGCCGGCCGTACCTGGTGGCGGGCGCCAAGATCAACGGCGACGGGCCGACCGGCTACATGCTCAAGTCGCTGGACGCGGAGCGCAAGGACCTCAACTCGCTGGCCTGGTCGCTGGGCATCGCGACGCTGCTGGCGCTGATCGGCTCCGCGCTGCTCGCGCAGGCCGCGGGCGCGGCGGTGCTGCGGCCGGTACGGCGGCTCGGCGAGGCCGCACAGCGGCTGGGCGAGGGGCACCTGGACACCCGCCTGAAGGTGTCGGGCACCGACGAGCTGGCCGAGATGTCGCGGACGTTCAACAACGCGGCGGAGGCGCTGGAGACCCGGGTCGAGGAGCTGAGCGCCCGGGAGGCGGCCAGCCGCCGCTTCGTCGCGGACATGTCGCACGAGCTGCGCACCCCGCTGACCGCGATCACCGCGGTCAGCGACGTGCTGGAGGACGAGGCGGAGGCGCTCGACCCGATGATCGCTCCCGCCGTACGCCTGGTGGTCAGCGAGACCCGGCGGCTGAACGAACTGGTGGAGACGCTGATGGAGGTCACCCGGTTCGACGCGGGTACCGCGAAGCTCCGGGTGGACGAGGTGGACGTCGGTGAGCAGGTGATGGCCTGCATGGACGCCAGGGCCTGGCTGGACTCGGTGGAGCTGGACGCGCCCCGCGGGGTGCTCGCCACCCTCGACCCGCGCCGGCTGGACGTGATCATGGCGAACCTGATCGGCAACGCCCTCAAGCACGGCGGCTCGCCGGTACGGGTCACCGTCCGCGGCACGGACGGCGGCGCGGACGGCAGCGCGGAGGACGGCGCGGAGGACGGCGACTTCATCGAGGTCGCGGTCTCCGACCGCGGGCCCGGCATCCCCGAGGACGTGCTGCCGCACGTCTTCGACCGCTTCTACAAGGCCGACGCCTCCCGGGCGCGCTCCGAGGGCAGCGGTCTCGGCCTGTCCATCGCGATGGAGAACGCCCACATCCACGGCGGCGACATCACCGCCGCGAACGGCCCGTCGGGCGGCGCCGTCTTCACCCTGCGGCTGCCCCGGCACCCGCGCGGCGACGAGGCGGCCGACGCCGTCAACGGCGGCACCTCCGAGGGCGGCCCCGCCGGTGGTGCGCGATGAGGCGCTCCCGTGGCTCCGGCGGCCTCGCCGCCGCCGGTGCCGTGCTGCTCGCGGTGCTGCCGCTGGCCACCGGCTGCGGCATCCGTACGACCTCCGTGCCGGTCGACGCGGGACCCGCGCCCTCGCGGGTGTCCTGCGCGGTGCCGAAGCCGGAGAACTCGCCCGGCGTGACGGACGCGCAGGTCGAGCACGTCTACCTGGTGTGCGGGATGCAGACCACGCCGGTGCCGCGGACGGTGCAGGTGCGGCAGCGCGCGACCGGGCGGGTCGAGCAGGTCAGGGAGCTGATCGCGCAGCTCCAGCGCAGCGTGCTGGGCGCCGAGGCAAAGGCCGGCTTCGCCACGACCGTGCCGGGCACCCTGGAGGTCGCGGGACCCGCCCCCGGCGACCGGTTCGACGCGCTGCGGCTCGGCCAGCCGATCGAGGACCTGCCGTCCTTCGCGCTGGCGCAGATCGTCTGCACGATCGCGGTGAGCGACCTGGCCTCGCCCGGCCACAGCGTCGTCCTCGGCGGCCCGGAGCCCGGCGGCAAGGTCCGCCGCTACACCTGCACACCGGATCTGCGCACCCGCCCCCAGGCCGCCGACACCGCGGGCTCCGAGGTCGGCTGACCCGGGGCGGTCCTACGGGGGGCCGTACGGGGCGGGGGGGGCGGCGCGGGGGAGTGCGGGGCGTCACACCCCCGCGGTGGGAACCGGAGTGCGAAGGTCCCGCGTCTTGGGCGGTGTGCAGCACGATGGCTTCAAGTACCGGGTGCGCGCGGCCGGCCTCCTGCTGACCGCCGCTTACCTCGCTTTCGCCGCCTGGCTGCTGCTGCGCCCGCACTATGTGGCCTGGGTGCCGTCGCCCAACCTGCGGCCGTTCGGCACGATCAGGGCGGACCTGCGGATGGGTACCGGACAGGCGGCCCGTCATCTCCTGGCGGGCCTGGGCCTGCTGGCCCCGCTCGGCATACTGCTGCCGATGGCCGGCGGCCGGATCGAGACGTCAGGCGTGGCGTCCTTCGTACGTACCGTCTTCGCCGGCCTGATGGTGTCGATCTCGTTCGAGTTCACCCAGACCATGGTCCCGGGCCAGCTCTTCGACGTCGACGCGCTCATCCTCAACACGGCGGGCGTGGCGCTGGCCCACCTGCTGGTCGTTCCCGCGACCCGCCGCCACCTGCGCCGCCGGGAGCTCCTCCCGCAGCAAGAGGGTGCCCCACAAGGACGCGGGGAGCTGCGCGAGCAACGACCCGCACCCCTGTAGGGCGCCTCCTTCACCTGTGGCGGGTTCAGCCGCCGATGGGCAGGCCCCCGAGGAGCCCGGTGACGGGTGCGACCTGGGTGCCGTCGAGGTGGTTGCCCGCGGGCAGCAGGCCGGTCGGGTTGCCTGGCAGCGCCGCCGTCCCGTTGGACAGGGCGCTCTGGGCGGCGCTGGCTCCGGGAACGAGGTTGGTGGCCGAGCCCATCGGGAGCGAGCCGAGAGCGACGGTCGGGGAGGCGGCGGACGCGGTGCCGGCCGCCGCAGCGGCGAAGGCAAGTCCGAGTGCACCTGTTGCGAGAGTCTTCTTCGTTCGGGTCTGCATAACTCCGGAACGTAGTCACGCATTGACTCGCGGTGCAACCGGCGTGGCGCGTCGGTGCCGCCCGAACGTCCCTGCGTGCGTCCGGCCCGCCGTCAGCCCTCGCTGCCGGCGGATCCGCTGGCCAGCGGCCGTTCCGCGGTCGCCTGGTCGAAGAGCCACTCGGCCTTCAACTCGGCATAACCCGGCTTGATGACCTCGTTGATCATGGCGAGACGTTCGTCGAAAGGGATGAACGCCGACTTCATCGCGTTGACGGTGAACCACTGCATGTCGTCGAGCGTGTATCCGAACGCCTCGACCAGGTGCTCGAACTCCCGGCTCAGACTGGTGCCGGACATCAGGCGGTTGTCGGTGTTGACCGTCACCCGGAAGTACAGCCGCCGCAGCAGGCCGATCGGATGCTCGGCGTACGAACTGGCCGCACCCGTCTGGAGGTTGGACGTCGGGCACATCTCCAGCGGCACGCGCTTGTCGCGGACGTACGACGCGAGGCGGCCGAGCGAGACCTGGCCGCCGGGGCCGGCCTCGATGTCGTCGATGATCCGCACCCCGTGGCCGAGGCGGTCGGCGCCGCACCACTGGAGCGCCTGCCAGATCGAGGGCAGGCCGAACGCCTCGCCGGCGTGGATCGTGAAGTGGTTGTTCTCCCGCTTCAGGTAATCGAACGCGTCGAGGTGACGGGTGGGCGGGTAACCCGCCTCCGCGCCCGCGATGTCGAAGCCGACGACGCCCGAGTCGCGGTAGGAGTTGGCCAGTTCGGCGATCTCCTGGGAGCGGGCCGCGTGCCGCATCGCGGTGAGCAGCGCGCCGACCCTGATCCGGTCACCGTTCTCCCGCGCCCGCCGCTCGCCGTCGCGGAAGCCGGTGTTGACCGCCTCGACGACCTCTTCGAGGGTGAGCCCGCCCTCCAGGTGCTGCTCGGGGGCATACCGCACCTCGGCGTAGACGACGCCGTCCGCGGCCAGGTCCTCGGCGCACTCGGCGGCGACCCGGATCAGCGCGTCACGGGTCTGCATCACCGCGCAGGTGTGGGCGAAGGTTTCCAGGTACCGTTCGAGTGAGCCGGAGTCGGCGGCGGCCCTGAACCACGTCCCGAGCTTGTCGGGGTCGGTCTCGGGCAGCCCGTCGTAGCCGGTCTCCCGCGCGATGTCGACGACGGTGCCGGGGCGCAGGCCACCGTCCAGGTGGTCGTGCAGCAGCACCTTGGGGGCACGGCGGATCTGTTCCCGGGTCGGAACGCCCGGTTTCGGGTTCTGCATGCGCGAGACTCTACGCCCTACGCGCGTAGAACTCGTCGACGGGGCAATTATTTTCCGCCCGGCCATACTGTGCACACCCCTGCGTCTGCGATCGTTGCGCCATGGCTTCACAAGCATTACCGGCGCGTGGCGCCCGGCTCGGGCGCCCCGTCGCGCCCGGCCTGGTGCCGGGGCCGCGGCAGCGTTCCGACGACGGGGCCATGGGCGCCACCGTCCGCGCCGTCGTGCTCGCGCTGCCCGGTGGCGACGCGTTGAGCACCCGGCGCCGATCCCCGGTGGCCGCCGCCGTCATGTGGCCGCTGGCCCGGCACCTGGTGCGCCAGGGACTGGCCGACGGCGTCGCCGCCCATGTCGTCCACTACCGCTTCCGCGGCTGGAACGGCGGCCACGCGCACCCGGCGGAGGACGCCGAGTGGGCCGTCGGCGAGGCGGTCAGGCGGTACGGCGACGTGCCGGTGTGCCTGGTCGGCATGGACATGGGCGGGCGGGCCGCGCTGCACGCCGCGGGGCACCCTGCGGTGGGCTCCGTGGTGGCCCTCTCGCCGTGGCTCCCGGGCGGCCCTGAACCGGAGCCGGTCAAGCAGCTGATCGGCCGCCACGTGATGATCGTCCACGGCACCCAGGACGACTCCACCGACCCGGACCTCTCCTACCGCTTCGCGGAACGGGCCAAGAAGGTCAACCACCAGGTCTGCCGCTTCGAGGTCCACTCCGACGGCCACAGCCTGCACCAGCACCGGTCCGAAGTCTTCGCCCTCACCACGGACTTCGTCCTCGGCTCCCTCCTCGACCGCCCCTACGCCCGCCCGGTCGCCGACGCTCTGGCGGCCCCCCCGCCCCTGGGCCTGCGCATGCCCCTGGCCACGGGCTTCGGACGGGCGCTGCGCGACTAGCCCGCGCTTCTGCCCGTTGACCGCGGGAGCACCTCCGACCCGTGCCGAGCTGTGCCCGGAACCGCCTCGCCCGGCCGCAGGCCGCTGCTCAGCCGATGGACAGCAGGACGATCAGGACGATCGCGCCGGCCGCGGCAGGGGCCAGGACCTCCCAGCACCAGCGCACCACCGGTGCCGTGGCCTCCTCCGTGCCGGCGGCGCCCTCGTGGCGCTCCGCCAGGTCGCGGAGTTCGGACAGGGCCTGGTCCGACCATGCCCGCACCGTCGGGTCGGTGCCGGGGGCGGGGCGCTGGGAGCGGACCTGGGAGGTGGGGCGGCGGCCGGAGCCGGGGGTGAACGCGTCGTCGCCGGCCGCCTTCGCCCGCGCGGTCTGCCGGGCGGCCCGCTTCCGCGCCCGCAGCGAGACCGGGATGGCCCAGAGCTGGTACTTCTTGCCGCCGGCCAGCAGCTCGGTGGAGTACGAGGAGCGCACGCCGTCCACCCCGGCCCACGGCACGGTGATCGTGCGGAAGGGGTTGCGCACCCGGATGCGGTCGGAGTTCGCGAAGACCGCGGGCCGCAGCGTGAGCGCCACGATCAGCGGCAGCGCCAGCAGCATCGCCGCGATGGCCAGCCACGGCGCGTGGCCCTTGCCGTTGGCGATCGCGTCGCCGCCGAGCCAGCACGCGACCGCGATCAGCCCCACCCCGCCGACCATGCCGGCCATCGAGCGGTAGGCGCGGTCGGCGTACTGCGGCTGTCCGGGGGCGCCTCCGGACGGCGGGGTCGGGCGGTCGGACCTCGGGCTCGTCATAACGACCGATTGTGCACGACGCGGATGCGCTGCCGGGCCACGACCCGGTTGCGGTCCCGTCTCGGCGCCCCGCGCTCCGTGCTCCCGCCCCGGGGCCGTCCCCGAGCAGCGGGTTCCCCGCCGCGCCCGGAAAGGCCCTGGTCGCCCCCGCCGGGAAGGAGCCGGGCGCCGCGCCCATACCCTGTCTCCAGGGGGACCCCGGGTAGTGACACGCTGCTACGCGCGTAGATATGCTGAGCTGGTGACCATGTCCTCTGTTGTTCCCGCATACGGCCCAGACGCCCCCGGCCGGCTGGCCGGCCTCGCCGACGTCACGGCGTCGGACGCCGCCCTGCGGCGGTTCCTGCACGGGCTGCCCGGCGTCGACGCCGTCGGCCTCGAAGCCAGAGCCGCCGGCCTCGGCACCCGGTCGATCAAGACGACGGCGAAGGCGTACGCCATCGACCTGGCGATCTCGATGATCGACCTGACGACCCTGGAAGGCTCCGACACCCACGGCAAGGTCAGGGCGCTGTGCGCCAAGGGCCGCAGGCCGGACCCGACGGACCCCGGCACCCCGCACGTCGCCGCGATCTGCGTGTACCCCGACATGGTCGCGGTGGCCCGGGAGGCGCTGGGCGACGGCTCCGGCATCAGCGTCGCCTCGGTCGCGACGGCCTTCCCGGCCGGCCGGGTCGCGCTGCCGGTCAAGCTCGCCGACACCGCGGACGCGGTCGCCGCGGGGGCCGACGAGATCGACATGGTCATCGACCGCGGCGCCTTCCTGTCCGGCCGCTACATGGAGGTCTTCGAGGAGATCAGGGCGGTCAAGCAGGCCTGCGCCCGTCCCGGGGGAGGGAGCGCCGCCCACCTCAAGGTGATCTTCGAGAACGGCGAGCTGTCGACGTACGACAACATCCGCCGCTGCTCGTGGCTGGCGATGCTGGCCGGCGCGGACTTCATCAAGACCTCGACCGGCAAGGTCGCGGTCAACGCCACCCCCGCGAACACCCTGCTGATGCTGGAGGCGGTCCGCGACTTCCGCGACGCGGTCGGCGTCCAGGTCGGGGTCAAGCCGGCCGGCGGCATCAGGACGTCCAAGGACGCGATCAAGTACCTGGTGATGGTCAACGAGACGCTCGGCGACGACTGGCTCTCGCCCGACTGGTTCCGCTTCGGCGCCTCCAGCCTGCTCAACGATCTGCTGATGCAGCGGCAGAAGCTCAGCACCGGCCGGTATTCCGGTCCCGACTACGTCACGGTGGACTGACCCATGGCCAACGAGAAATTCGCCTACGCGCCCGCGCCGGAGTCCCGCGCCGTCGTCGATCTGGCCCCGTCCTACGGGCTGTTCATCGACGGCGAGTTCGCCGAAGCCGCCGACGGCACCGTCTTCAAGACCGTCTCGCCGTCCAGCGAGGAGGTGCTCGCCGAGGTCGCACGGGCCGGCGAGGCCGACGTGGACCGGGCGGTGAAGGCGGCCCGCAAGGCGTTCCAGAGCTGGGGCGCGCTGCCGGGCGCCGAGCGCGGCAAGTACCTGTTCCGTATCGCCCGCATCCTCCAGGAGCGCTCGCGCGAGCTGGCGGTGCTGGAGTCGCTGGACAACGGCAAGCCGATCCGCGAGACCCGCGACGTCGACCTCCCGCTGGTCGCCGCGCACTTCTTCTACTACGCCGGGTGGGCCGACAAGCTCTCCTACGCCGGCTACGGTCCCGACCCGCGCCCGCTGGGAGTGGCCGGGCAGGTCATCCCGTGGAACTTCCCGCTGCTGATGCTGGCCTGGAAGATCGCGCCGGCGCTGGCCGCGGGCAACACGGTCGTCCTCAAGCCGGCCGAGACCACCCCGCTGTCCGCGCTGTTCTTCGCCGACGTGTGCCGGCAGGCGGGGCTGCCGCGCGGCGTCGTCAACATCCTCACCGGCTACGGTGACGCGGGCGCCGCGCTGGTCGCGCACCCGGACGTGGACAAGGTCGCCTTCACCGGCTCCACCGGGGTCGGCCGGGCCATCGCCCGCAGCGTCGCGGGGACGCGCAAGAAGGTCACGCTCGAACTCGGCGGCAAGGCCGCGAACATCGTCTTCGACGACGCGCCGATCGACCAGGCCGTCGAGGGCATCGTCAACGGCATCTTCTTCAACCAGGGCCACGTGTGCTGCGCCGGGTCGCGGCTGCTGGTGCAGGAGTCGGTGCAGGAGGAGGTGCTCGACGCGCTCAAGCGGCGGATGAGCACGCTGCGGGTCGGCGACCCGCTGGACAAGAACACCGACATCGGGGCGATCAACTCCGCCGAGCAGCTGGCGCGGATCACCTCGCTGGCCGAGGCGGGCGAGGCCGAGGGCGCGGAGCGCTGGGCGCCGGCCTGCGAACTGCCCTCGTCGGGCTACTGGTTCGCGCCGACCCTCTTCACCGGGGTCACCCAGGCGCACCGGATCGCCCGCGAGGAGATCTTCGGCCCCGTGCTGTCGGTGCTGACCTTCCGCACCCCGGCGGAGGCGGTCGAGAAGGCCAACAACACGCCGTACGGCCTGTCGGCCGGCATCTGGACCGAGAAGGGCTCGCGCATCCTGTCGATGGCGAACAAGCTGCGGGCCGGCGTGGTGTGGGCCAACACCTTCAACAAGTTCGACCCGACCTCGCCGTTCGGCGGTTACAAGGAGTCCGGCTACGGCCGGGAAGGCGGCCGGCACGGCCTGGAAGGGTACCTGGCCGGAGCGGCCGACCCGACGAGCGAGCATGCGAGTGAGAAGGAGAGCGCGACCAATGAAGGTGTCTGAGCAGTCGCGTCTCGCCGTGTTCAAGACCTACAAGCTGTACGTGGGGGGCAAGTTCCCCCGTTCCGAGAGCGGCCGGGTGTACGAGGTGACGGACTCCAAGGGCGGTCACTGGCTCGCCAACGCACCGCTGTCGTCCCGCAAGGACGCCCGCGACGCGGTCGTCGCGGCCCGCAAGGCGGTGCCCGGCTGGTCCGGCGCGACCGCGTACAACCGCGGGCAGGTGCTCTACCGCGTCGCGGAGATGCTGGAGGGCCGCCGCGAGCAGTTCACCCGCGAGGTCGCCGACGCGGAGGGGCTGTCGAAGTCCAAGGCCGCCGCGGTGGTGGACGCGGCGGTGGACCGCTGGGTCTGGTACGCCGGCTGGACCGACAAGATCGCCCAGGTGGTGGGCGGTGCCAACCCGGTGGCGGGACCCTTCTTCAACCTGTCCACGCCCGAGCCGACCGGCGTGGTCGCGGTCCTGGCCCCGCAGGACTCGTCGCTGCTCGGCCTGGTCTCGGTGCTGGCCCCGGTGATCGCCACCGGCAACGCCGCCGTGGTGGTCGCCGCGGAGCGCGCCCCCCTCCCGGCCCTGTCCTTCGGCGAGGTCCTGGCCACCTCCGACGTCCCCGCGGGCGTGGTGAACATCCTCTCCGGCCGCACCGCGGAACTGTCCGCCCCGCTCGCGTCCCACCAGGACGTCAACGCCCTCGACCTGACCGGCGCCCCCGCCGAGCTGGCCGCGGAGCTCGAAGCGTCGGCAGCCGACACCCTCAAGCGCGTCCGCCGCCCTTCCCCGGCGGCCGAGGACTGGACCCGCGACCCGGGCACCTCCCGCCTGACAGCCTGGCTGGAAACCAAGACGGTCTGGCACCCGATCGGCGTCTAGGGCCGTTGCGAACTCCCCCCGTCAGCCGGTGAGCAGGCCGGTGGCCGGGCCGGCGAGGGGGAGGGTGGACAGGGAGCCGCCGCGGGTGACCTGGTCGGTGACGGTGGTGGTCGACAGCGGCTTGAAGTCGGCGACCTGGGAGCCGAGGCCGTTGTCGAGGGGGTCCACGCCGGTGTTGGACAGCGGGTCGAGGGGCAGGTGCCTGACCGGCTCGACGCCGGCGCCCAGAGCGGTGGTCAGGGTCTGGGTCGGTGCGGCGTCCAGGAGCGCGCTGTCAGGAACGGCCGCCCCGGCGGGTGCGGGGGCGGCCGCCATCGCGGCGGTGGCCGGTGCGAGGGTCGCCGCCGCGGCGGTCAGGGCGAGCGTGAGAGCGGTACGCAGAGATGACATGGGCTCAGCGTAGTGCTTCGATCGCGCTGAGTAGTTTCCCTCCCGGCCGGGATCACCCGTGCGGGGATACGGGAGAATGGTTTTCCGTGAGTTCACTTCCCGCCCGCGTGATCCTGCTGGCCGGGCCTTCCGGCTCGGGCAAGTCCTCGCTCGCCGCCCGTACCGGCTTGCCGGTGCTCGCGCTCGACGACTTCTACAAGGACGGCGACGACCCGTCGCTGCCGCCGCTCCCCGGCGGCGGGTACGACTGGGACGCTCCCCAGTCCTGGAACGCCGACGCCGCGCTCGCGGCGATCGCCGCGCTGTGCGCGGAGGGCGCCGCGGACACGCCTGTCTACGACATCGGCGCCAGCGCCGCCACCGGGTCCACCCGGCTGGACCTCGGCGGTGCGCCGCTGTTCGTCGCCGAAGGGATCTTCGCCGCGGAGATCGTCGTCCGCTGCCGCGAACTCGGCCTGCTCGCGGACGCGTTGTGCCTCCGCGGGCGCCCCTCCACGACGGCTCGCCGCCGTTTCCTGCGCGACCTGCGCGAGGGCCGCAAGGCGGTGCCCTTCCTGCTGCGCAGGGGCTGGCACCTGATGCGCGCCGAGCGCACGATCGTCGCCCGCCAGGTCGCCCTCGGCTGCGCCCCCGTCGACGGGGCGACCGCCCTCACCCGCATCCTCACGACCCCCCTGGCCGAGACCGTCGCCCCCTAGCAGCCGCCCCCGCGGCCGTCTCCACCGCGTCCACCTTCATCGCCGGGATCGTGGTGGCCATGATGGTCACCCCGATCATCTGCTCGATCATCCGCGAGGTCTTCTCGCAGGCTCCGGTCGGCGAACGCGAGGGCGCCCACGCGCTCGGCGCGACCCGCTGGGGCACGATCCGCTCGGTCGTGCTGCCGTTCTGCAAGGGCGGCATGATCGGCGGCACGATGCTGGGTCTGGGCCGCGCCCTGGGCGAGACCATCGGCGTCTACATGATCATCTCCCCGGTCTTCGCCATCCAGCCGCACATCCTGCAGAGCGGCACCAGCTCGGTGTCCTCGCTGATCGCCCCGCAGTACGGCGAGGCCGGCAACCCGCAGGACTCGCGTACGTCCGACTATGTCAACGGCCGCTTCGGCTGACCGGGCGCGGGGAGCGGCGCTGCACCCCCGGCGGAAGCCCGCGCCGGAGGGGGCGCCGTCAGGTCTGGAGGGCGTACAGCTTGTGATCCGCGCTGCCGGCGTAGAGCACCCCGCCCGCGAGGGTCAGCGGCGACCCGATCGCGCCGCCGGTGGAGAAGGCCCAGCGCCTCTTTCCGGTGGCGGTGTCCACCGCGTACACGCTCTTGTCGTCGCTGCCCACGTAGACCACGCCGTCCGCCACCACCGGGGTGGAGAAGACGCTGTTGCCGGTGTGGAAGGCCCAGCGCTGCGCGCCCGTCGCCGCGTTCAGGGCGTACAGGTACTCGATCTCGTCGCCGGCGTAGACCACGCCGCCGGCCACCGCCGGCGGCGAGAAGGCCCGGTAACCGGCGCCCGGGATCGTGAACTTGCGGCCTCTGCGCGCCCAGCGCTGCTTGCCCGTCGCGGCGTCCACCGCGAACAGCCGGTCGCTGGACACGTAGACCAGGCCGCCGGCCACGGCGGGGGACGAGTCCACGTAGTCGCCGGTGGCGAACTCCCAGCGCTTCCTGCCCGTCGCGGCGTCCAGCGCGTACAGGTAGTCGTCCCAACTGGCGACGTAGACCGTGCCGCCGACCACGGTCGGCCGCGCTTCCACCATGCCGTCCTTGCGGCAGCGGAAACTCCAGCGCTTCTTGCCCGTGACGGCGTCCACGGCGTACAGGTTCTCGTCGTTGCTCCCGACGTACACGACGTCGCCGGCCACGACCGGCGGCGAGTCGATGGTGCTTCCGGTGGGGAAGGCCCAGCGCTTCTCGCCGGTCGCGGCGTCCAGGGCGTAGAGGTTGTTGTCGTGGGTGCCGACGTAGACGACGCCGTTCGCGACGGCGGGCGACGAGTAGAGCGCGTTGTCGGTGGGGAAAGACCAGCGCTTCCTGCCCGTCGCGGCGTCCACGGCGTAGAGGTTCTTGTCGTTGCTGCCGAAGTAGACGACGCCGTTCGCGACGGCCGGCGCGGTGTGCACCTCGTCGTCGGTGGCGAAGGCCCATATCTGCTGGCCTGACGCGTGCGTGGGCTGCGGAGTGCTGCTCACGGGGCGGCTCTTGGGCGTGGTCGTGTGCCCGGCGGAGGGCGGGCCGGCGGCCCCGGAGCCCCCGTCGGAGAGCTTCCAGGCCGCGACGGCCGTTCCTGCGGCGAGCGCGGTACCGGTCAGGGCGAGCAGGGCGCCGCGCCGCGAGAGGGGGGCCGGAGCCCCGTCCGGCGCGGTCCCGGCCGGCGCGTCCGGCGAGGCGGAGACGGCGTGGTCCGCGGTCCTGGTGGGCGCCTCGTGCGGGCTCGGGCGGCCCGGGTCGGGGCGCGTCACCGGCGGCGCGGCGGGGAGGTCCGGTGCGGTGGGCGTCGGCGCGGGTGAGGCGTCCGGCACGGTGGCGAGCGGGGTGCGCGGCAGCTCGCCGGTGGCCTGCTCCCGCACCAGCCGGTTGACCGCGTCGGGCAGCCAGCCGGGCTCCGCGGGCAGCAGCGCCGCATCGGACGGCTCCCCGTCGCCCCGTACGGTCATCCGCCGGAGCAGGTCGGCCACCGTCGGCCGCCGGTCGGGCTCCTTGGCCAGGCAGGCCGCGACGATCCCGCGCAGCTCCTGCGGCAGGGCGTCGAGGTCGGGCTGCTCGTACACGGCGCGGAAGTGCAGGGCGTGCGGGGTGCCGGTGCCGAACGGGCCGACTCCTGCCGCGGTGTACGCCATCACCGCGCCGAGCGAGAAGACGTCGCTGGCCGGGCCGACGGGCCGGCCGGTGAGCTGTTCAGGGGACATGAAGCCGGGGGTGCCGATCGTCATGCCGGTGCGGGTCAGGGCGCTGGCCTCGCTCGCCGAGGAGATCCCGAAGTCGATCACCCTGGGGCCGTCGGGGGCCAGCAGGACGTTCGAGGGCTTCAGGTCGCGGTGGACGACGCCCGCCGCGTGGATCGCCTCCAGAGCCTCGGCCAGTCCCGCCCCGAGCGCGAACACCGACCCGGCGGGCCAGGGGCCGTGCCGGGCGACGGCCTCGCCCAGCGGCACACCGGACACGTAGACCGTCGCCAGCCAGGCGGGGGAGCCGTCGGGGTCCGCGTCGACCACGCCGGCGGTGAAGGCCCCGTTCACCCTGCGGGCGGCCGTCACCTCGCGGGCGAAGCGGCGCCGGAAGTCGCCGTCGCCCGCCAGCTCCGGCCGCACGACCTTCACCGCGACGGGACGCCCGCCGGGCGAGCGCCCCAGGTACACCTGGCCCATGCCGCCCGCGCCGATCCGCGCCACGATGCGATACCGGCCGACGTGCCGCGGATCCTCGGGCTCCAGGACGTCGAACACGGACCCTCCCTGTGAACACCGCTGTCCCCTCCGGTCACTGACAGCGCATCATGCCAGAAGGGGGGCGGACCCTAGAGGCCCGCCGCCGAGGCGAGGTCGGACTTCAGGGCGGACAGCACGGTGCTCGCGGTGGCGCGGGCCGCGCCGGGGTCGCCGCCGACGGGGACCACGACCTCCAGGTAGCACTTGATCTTCGGCTCGGTCCCGCTGGGCCGGACCACCACCCGGGCCGACGTCACGCCCGCGCCGGCCAGCCGGTAGCGCAGGCCGTCCGTGGGCGGCAGGCCGCCCGCACCCTCCAGGAGGTCCTCGGCCGACACGACGCCCAGGCCTGCCAGTTCGGCCGGCGGGCGGGACCGCAGGCGGGCCATCGCGTCCGCGATCAGCGACAGGTCGGAGACCCGCGCGGAGAGCTGGTCGGTGGCGTGCAGGCCGTGCTCGACGGCCAGCTCGTCCAGCACGTCGGTGAGGGTGCGGCCCTCCCGCCGCAGCTCGGCTGCGAGTTCGGCGATCAGCAGCGCCGCGGTGATGCCGTCCTTGTCCCTGACCCCCGCGGGGTCGACGCAGTAGCCGAGCGCCTCCTCGTAGCCGTAGCGGAGCCCCGGCACCCGGGCGATCCACTTGAAGCCGGTGAGGGTGTCCTCGTAGCCGAGCCCGGCGGCCGCGGCGATCCGCGACAGCAGCGAGGACGACACGATGCTCGCCGCGAAGACGTCGCTGCCGGGCACGGCGGCACCCCGCCGCACGAGGTGCGCGGCCAGCAGCGCCCCCAGCTCGTCGCCGCGCAGCATGCGCCAGCCCGCGTCCGCCGCCGGGTCGGGCACGGCGACGGCGCACCGGTCGGCGTCCGGGTCGTTGGCGATGACCAGGTCGGGAGCGGCGTCCCTGGCCGTCTTGAACGCCAGGTCCATCGCCCCGGGCTCCTCCGGGTTGGGGAAGGCGACGGTGGGGAAGTCCGGGTCGGGCGCGGCCTGTTCGGCGACCGGTACCGGCGCGGGGAAGCCCGCGAGCGCGAACGCGGCGGTGAGGGTGTCGAGGCCGACGCCGTGCAACGGGGTGTAGACGGTGGACAGTTCACGCGCGCTGTCCGGCGCGAGGACGGCGACCGCCCGGTCCAGATACGCGGTGAGGACGTCCTCGCCGAGCACGTCCCAGCCGTCGGCCGCCAGCGGTACGGTCGCCAGCGGCCCGACCGCGGCGATCTCCGCGGCGATCTCCGCGTCGGCGGGCGGCACGATCTGGGAGCCGTCGCCCAGGTAGACCTTGTAGCCGTTGTCCTGCGGGGGGTTGTGGCTCGCGGTCACCATCACGCCCGCGTCGGCACCGAGATGGCGGATCGCGAAGGCCAGCACCGGGGTGGGCAGATGCCGCGGGAGCAGGTACGCGCGCAGGCCCGCGCCCGTCATCACCGCGGCGGTGTCACGCGCGAAGTCGTACGACTTGTGGCGGGCGTCGTAGCCGATCACCGCGGCGGTGCCGCCGTTCTTGCGCAGGTACGCCGCCAGGCCTGCGGCGGCGCGGATCACGACGGAGCGGTTCATCCGGGTCGGACCCGCGCCGAGGGCTCCGCGCAGGCCGGCGGTGCCGAATTCCAGCGTGCCGCCGAAGCGGGCGGTGAGCTCCTGGAGGTCGCGCGCCTTCACCAGCGCTTCGAGCTCCGCTCGGGTCTCGGGGTCCGGGTCCTCAGCCGCCCATGCCCGGGCGCGGGCCATCAACTCTTCCATGAGGGTGCATCCTCCTCGCGGTGGCGTTCACCGGTCCGTCGTGGCTTGGCTCGCAGTTCCCCGAGCCCCTTCAGGTCCTGCCCCTTGCAGCGGGCTCGCACCGTTTCGGTGCGTCGTGGCTGGTCGCGCGGTTCCTCCCCCAGAGCTTCGCCTGGGGGTACCCCCACCAGAGCTTCGCCTGGGGGTACCCCCACCAGCGCTTCGCCTGGGGGTACCCCCAGCGCCCATGGAAAAACGCTCACCCTCTGCGGAGGGGGCAAGCTCCCGCCAGGGGCGAATGCTGTGCGTGGGAGGACGCAGGCCCGAACGGGCGCGGGGAACTGCGAGGCCGGCCACCCACCGGCAGGGGGCCGCGGGGGCGCCGCGGTGGGCAGGGCCAGGCGTGGGGTCGCGAGGTCACAGGCGGGCCAGCAAGCCGGCCAGAAGCGTGCCCATGCGGGTGGCGGACTCGTGCCCCGCCGCCAGGACTTCCTCGTGGTTGAGGGGCTCGCCGGTCATACCGGCGGCGAGATTGGTGACCAGGGAGATGCCGAGCACCTCCGCTCCTGCCTCACGCGCGGCGATCGCCTCCAGCGCCGTGGACATCCCGACCAGGTCGCCGCCTATCGCGCGGACCATGCCGATCTCCGCCGGCGTCTCGTAGTGCGGCCCGGGCAGCTGGACGTAGACGCCCTCCTCCAGGCTCGGGTCGATCTCGCGGCACAGGGCGCGCAGCCGCGGGGAGTAGAGGTCGGTGAGGTCGACGAAGTTCGCGCCGGCGATCGGCGAGGTCGCCGTCATGTTGATGTGGTCGCTGATCAGCACCGGCTGGCCCGGGCGGTATCCGGGGCGCAGGCCGCCGCAGCCGTTGGTGAGGACCACCGTCTTGCAGCCGGCGGCCGCCGCGGTGCGCACCCCGTGCGCGACGCTCGCGACGCCCCGGCCCTCGTACAGGTGCGTGCGGCCGAGGAAGACCAGGGCGCGGACGCTTCCGACGCGTACCGAGCGCACCCGGCCCGCGTGGCCGGCCACCGAGGGTGCCGGGAAGCCGGGCAGCTCGGTGATCGCCAGCTCGGCGTCCGCGGTGCCCAGCTCGTCGGCGGCGGGCACCCAGCCCGAGCCCATGACCAGGGCGACGTCGTGCGTCTGCGCACCGGTCAGCGCGCGCAGACGGGCGGCGGCGGCGTCGGCCGCGGCATAGGGGTCGGGGTTCACAGAAGCGTTCACGCGCTGAGCGTAACCTGTCACGGCCTACGCGCGTAGACGGCCTGACATCGGCAGTTCGGGAAATCGGAGCATCAGACAATTGCGCAGCCGGTCAGCAGGGCCTCTTGCGCAGTCCCATCACGTAGTCGTGCGGCGCCCCCGCCGACTCCGCGGCGTCGGCGATCTCGCCCAGGTAGCGGGCCGAAGGCAGCCCGCCCTCGTAGTCGTTGAGCACGTACAGCCACGCCGCCAGGTCGCCGTCCAGGGTGTGCACCCGCACGGTCGTACGCCGGTAGATCTGCAGCGGTACGCCCTCCCAGCGGTCCATCGACTCCTCGTCGACCGGCGCGATGTCGTAGAGACCCACGAAGACCTGGCTGACCGGGTCCTCGACCAGGGTCGCGAGCGCGCCCTCCCAGCCCATCTGCTCGCCGCCGAAGGTCAGCCGCCAGCCGTTCAGCCAGCCGTTGCCGCGCAGCGGGGAGTGCGGGGCGCGGCGGGTCATCAGGCGCGCGTCGAGGTTGCCTGCGTAAGCGGCGTAGAGCGACATGAGGACGAGGGTACGGGAGCGGCCCGCCCGGCCCGGCGTAAGGAAGCGCACAGGGTGCAGGCATGCCCCCTGGCGCCGAGTACTTGGCGCGTGCGGGACAATGGGGTACGTGACAAGGATCGTGATCATCGGTGGCGGACCCGGCGGCTACGAGGCGGCGCTGGTGGCAGCGCAGCTCGGCGCGGAGGTGACCGTCGTCGACTGCGACGGCCTGGGCGGTGCGTCGGTGCTGACCGACTGCGTGCCGTCCAAGACGCTCATCGCCACCGCCGAGGTGATGACGACCTTCGACTCCTCCTACGAGGAGCTGGGCATCATCGTCGCCGACGACACCCCGCCCCTGGAGGGCTCCGCGCGGGTCGTCGGGGTGGACCTGGGCAAGGTGAACCGCCGGGTCAAGCGGCTCGCGCTGGCCCAGTCGCACGACATCACCGCCTCGGTGACCAGGGCCGGCGCCACCGTGATGCGCGGCCGCGGCCGGCTCGACGGGCCGCAGACCGCGGAGGGCACCCGTACGGTCGTGGTCACCGCCGCCGACGGCACCGAGCAGCGGCTCACCGCCGACGCGGTGCTGGTCGCCACCGGCGCGCGCCCGCGCGAGCTGCCCGACGCCATGCCCGACGGCGAGCGCATCCTGAACTGGACCCAGGTCTACGACCTCGACGAGTTGCCGCGCGAGCTGATCGTGGTCGGCTCCGGTGTGACCGGCGCCGAGTTCGCCGGCGCCTACCAGGCGCTCGGCTCGACCGTGACGCTCGTCTCGTCCCGCGACCGGGTGCTGCCCGGCGAGGACCCGGACGCCGCCGCGGTGCTGGAGGACGTCTTCCGGCGGCGCGGCATGAACGTGATGTCGCGCTCCCGCGCCCAGTCCGTCAAGCGGGTCGGCGACGGTGTCGAGGCGACGCTGACCGACGGCCGGGTCGTCACCGGCACGCACTGCCTGATGGCGGTCGGCGCCATCCCCAACACCTCGGGGATGGGCCTGGAGGAGGCGGGCGTGCGGCTCACCGAGTCCGGCCACGTCTGGACCGACAAGGTCTCCCGCACCAGCGCGCCGGGCGTCTACGCGGCCGGCGACGTCACGGGCATCTTCGCGCTCGCCTCGGTCGCGGCCATGCAGGGCCGGATCGCGATGTACCACTTCCTCGGCGACGCGGTGGCCCCGCTGAACCTGAAGACCGTGTCCTCCAACGTCTTCACCGACCCGGAGATCGCCACCGTCGGCTACTCGCAGGCCGACGTCGACAGCGGCAGGATCGACGCGCGGCTGGTGAAGCTGCCGCTGCTGCGCAACCCGCGGGCGAAGATGCAGGGCATCAGGGACGGCTTCGTCAAGATCTTCTGCCGCCCCGGCACCGGCATCGTGGTCGGCGGTGTGGTCGTCGCGCCCAAGGCGAGCGAGCTGATCCACCCGATCTCGATCGCGGTGGACAACAACCTCACGGTCGAGCAGATCGCCAACGCCTTCACCGTCTACCCGTCGCTGTCCGGCTCGATCGCCGAGGTGGCCCGGCAGCTGCACAACCGCAAGGCCGGCAGCGCGGACCAGGGCCTGGCGTAGGCTCCGGCCCGCGCGCGGGCGGCTCCGGGGACTACTTCAGCGGCAGCCCGGCGGCGAGCTGCTTGGCCACCGGTCCCAGCGGGGCCATGGTGCCGGCCGCGTCGGACTGGTCGACGGCCATGATCACGTCGCCCGACCTCACCAGCACGATCTGGGAGCCGACGTAGTTGCCGGTCGGCTGCACCCTGATGTCCAGCGACTGGTCGCCGGCGCCGGCGACCGGCTCGGTGGTGACGGTCATCCGCACCTTCTTGCCCGACGCGTCCTGGCTGCTGAAGGACGTGCAGCGCTTGGCCAGCGCGGTGACCTCGGCCATCTGCTTGGCGGCGTCACCGGGCTGGTAGCTGGTGAAGACCACCGTGGAGGAGCCGTCGTTCGGGTCGGTGAGCCCGGTCGTCGCGTAGGCCGCGCCGTAGTCGGACGTCAGCGTCCTGGCGCCGCCGTTGGTCAGCGCCTGCGAGCAGTCGTCGTCCGGCAGCAGCGGTGAGCCGGGGTCCGACTTCACGGTGGCGCCGGTGTCGAAGGCCGCGCTGTCGTCGAGCTTCCAGCCCTTGGGCGCCGTGGCGGCGGTCGGCAGCAGCGTCTTGAGCTTGGTGCCGTCGGCGACGGAGCCGCCGGTGCCGGCGGCGGGCGCGGTCGTCGCCGTCGTCGGGTCGGCCGCCGGGGTGCCGGCGGCCGACGAACTGGGCGGCGGGGTGGTGTCGGACGCGCCGCTGTCGTCGTCGTTGTTGTTGCAGGCGGTGAGGACGACCGCGCAGGCGAGCAGCGCCGCGGCCCTCGCGGAGATTTTTCGTATGGACATCAAATTTCCCGTGGGGTGATCTAAAGCGGAATGGACAATTGCCGATGCGTGGGGGACGGGGCGTACCGTCAGCCTAGGCGAGCCCTGAACTGCGCTTGATCCGGGGTCCTTTCACGTGCGAGCGCTTCACTGTACGGACACAGGTGTGGCGGCGACGCGAAATGAATGGTTCATGAAGTGATGTCCGCGGATGCCCGCGGCGAATAGCGGATTCCGTTTTCGTCGGTCGCGCTGCCCCGGTTCACGGCCGGTTGCGGATGCGCGGCGCGCGGGTGATGACATACGAACGTATGGTCGCCCTATAGCACTTGACGGTCTGTTTCAAGCGGAACTTCCCTCATCTGGTGCAAAACGCTGAAAGTAGCGTTCGTTGGGGTTACTGTCGGTTCCGTGTTCGCTGCAGAACGTCGCCAATTGATCCTCGAAATGGTGCGGGCCAACGGAGCGGTGTCGCTCCGGGAGCTCGCCCGCGTCGTCCAGACCTCCGAAGTGACCGTGCGCCGAGATGTGCGGGCGCTGGAGGCAGAAGGACTACTGGACCGCCGGCACGGCGGTGCGGTCCTGCCGGGTGGCTTCACGCGCGAGTCCGGCTTTCCGCAGAAATCCCATCTAGCGACCGCGGAGAAGACGGCCATCGCCGATCTCGCGGCCTCGCTCGTTGACGAGGGCGAGGCCATCGTCGTCGGCGCGGGCACGACCACGCAGGAGCTGGCCCGGCGGCTCGCCCGGGTGCCGGGGCTCACCGTGGTCACCAACTCGCTGCTCGTCGCCCAGGCGCTGGCGCATGCCAACCGGGTCGAGGTCGTCATGACCGGCGGGACGCTGCGCGGCTCCAACTACGGCCTGGTCGGCAGCGGTGCCGAGCAGTCGCTGCAGGGGCTGCGGGTGTCCAGGGCCTTCCTGTCGGGCGCCGGGCTCACGGCGGAGCGCGGCCTGTCCACGTCCAACATGCTGGCCGCCAGCGTGGACCGGGCGCTGGTGCAGGCGGCCGCCGAGGTCGTGGTGCTGGCCGACCACACCAAGCTGGGCTCCGACACGATGTTCCAGACGGTGCCCACCGACCTGATCACCCATCTGGTGACGGACGAGCCGCCGGCCGGCGACGACCGCGCCGCCACCGAGCTGCAGGCGCTCGCCGACCGGGGGGTGCAGCTCGCGGTGGCCTCCGCGGCCCAGGCCGAGCCGCCCGCCCCGCTCCCGGCGCCGCGCCGCTCGCACCCCCTGCGGCCCCCCACCGTCCCCCGTCTCGCGGACCTGCGCCCGCGCTAGCCCGGGTGCCGCACCCGCCCGTCAGCCGACCAGGATGCCGTTGACGGCGAGGGACATCAGCCGGTCGAAGGTCTTGCGGTCCTCCGGGTTCTTCTCCGCGCACAGCACGATCGCCGACGTCAGCTTGAGCAGGTCCGCGATCTCGATGCCGTCCCTGACCGCGCCCGCCTTCTGCGCGCGGGCCAGCAGCGCGCCGCCGGACTCGCGCAGCTGCGCCTTGCACTGCAGCATCCGCCCGTCCGACTGGGCGAGGATCGCCGACGACAGCCCGCGGTACATGGCAGAGTGCGCGCCTACTGAGCGTAGCCAGACGAAGAGCGCGTCCGCCGGGTCGTCCGCGGCGATCAGGGTCCTGGCCCGGTCGTTGAGGGCGTCCAGCTCCCGGATGAAGACCGCGTTCATCAGGGAGTAGCGGTCGGGAAAGTGCCTGTACAGCGTGCCGATGCCGACGCCTGCGTGGCGGGCGATGTCCTCAAGCGCGACGTCGGTGCCGTGCACGATGAAGGCCTGCTTGGCCTCCTCCAGCAACCGGTCGTAGTTGCGCTGCGCGTCTGCCCGCATGCCGTCCGCCTCCAGGGGTGCAGGGGATCGCTTCCCCGATTCCGATTGTAGAACCGGAGGAAGTCTCCGTATAGTTTCCGGAGACGACCTCCGTTTGTCTTCTCCGCTGGAGGCTTGACAGCCATGTCCACGCACCTCGTGCGCGACCAGACCTCGACCACCGGCGTGCCGGCCCCCTCCGGCATGCACTCATTCTTCGCCCTCGCCGCCATCCTCGGTACCCAGCTGATGCTGCTTCTCGACGCGACGGTGGTGAACGTCGCCCTGCCGGGTATCGGCACCCACCTCGGGTTCTCGCCCACCGGCATGTCCTGGGTGCTCAACGTCTACACCCTCGCCTTCGGCGGCCTGCTGCTGCTCGGCAGCCGGATCGGCGACCTGATCGGCCGGCGCACCGCGCTGGTCTGGGGCGTGGCGGCCTTCACCCTGGCCTCGATAGCCGGCGGCGTCGCCCACGACTCCACCACCTTGCTGGTCGCCCGCGGCTTCCAGGGCGCGGCGGCCGCGCTGGCCGCGCCCAGCACCCTCGCGCTGATCGCCACGTCCTTCCGCGAGGGCAGCGAGCGCAACCGCGCGCTCAGCGTCTTCTCGGCGATCTCCGGCGCCGGCTCCGCCGTCGGCCTGACCGTCGGCGGCATGCTCACCGACTGGGGCTCCTGGCGCTGGGTGTTCTTCGTCAACATCCCGGTCGGCATCGCCATCGTGCTGCTCGCGCCGCGCTTCATCCAGGAGACCGAGCGGCACCGCGGCGGCCGCTTCGACGTCGCGGGCGCCCTGACCGGGACCCTCGGCATGGCCTCGCTGGTCTACGCCTTCATCCGGGTCGGCGAGAGCAGCTGGAGCGACACCCGGGCGGTGAGCACCTTCGTGATCGCCGTCCTGCTGCTCGCCGCGTTCCTGGTCAACGAGATCCGGGTGGAGCGCCCGCTGGTGGTGCTGCGGCTGTTCGCCGACCGCAACAGGGCACTGGCGTACGCGGTGATGCTGCTGATGGTGGCCGGGATGTTCGGCACCTTCTACTTCTCCACGCAGTACCTGCAGACCTACCTGGGCTACAGCCCGCTCAAGACCGGCTTCGCCTTCCTGCCGCTGGCCGGACCGCTGTTCGTCGCCGCCAGGATCGCCCCGCGCGCGCTGGCCCGCTTCGGTGCCAAGCGGGTGGCGAGCGTCGGCTCGTCGCTCACCCTGGTGGCCGCGATCTGGATCACGCAGCTGAGCGCGTCGGACGGCTACGCGCAGGGCATCCTGCCGACGCTGATCCTGATGGGCGTCGGCATGGGCTGGACCGTGATGCCGCTGAACACCTTCATCCTCTCGGGCGTCGAGCCCAAGGACGCCGGGTCCGCGTCCGGGCTGCTGCAGACGATGCAGCAGGTCGGCGGCAGCCTGGGCCTGTCCGTCCTGGTCACGGTCTTCGGCACGGTCTCGCGGCACCACACCACCGACCCGTTCATCCACGGGGCGACGGCCGCGTTCACGCTGTCCGCGGTCTTCATGTCGGTCGCCCTGCTGCTGGTGCTGTCGCTCAAGCAGCCCCGGCAGCACGTCCTGAGCTGACGTCCCGAGCTGACGTCCCGAAGCGGCGTCGCGGGCCGGCGTCCCGGTCCGGGTGCGCCACGACGACGCGGCGCGGCACCCAGGACCTGGGTGCCGCGCCGCGTCGTCGTATCCGTATCGGTGGCCTGCGGGTCAGTCCTTGATCTCGCAGATGACCGCGCCGGAGGAGACCGAGGAGCCGACCTCCGCCTTCAGGCCGATGACCGTCCCCGAGCGGTGCGCGTTGAGCGGCTGCTCCATCTTCATCGCCTCCAGGACCACGATCAGGTCGCCCTCGGTGACCTGCTGGTTCTCCTCGACCGCGACCTTGACGATGGTGCCCTGCATGGGCGAGGCCAGCGAGTCGCCGGACGCCGCCACGCCGGACTTCACCGCGGCCCGCCGCTTGGGCTTGGCGCCCGCGGCCAGTCCGGTACGGGCCAGCGTCATGCCCAGCGACGCCGGCAGCGACACCTCCAGGCGCTTGCCGCCGACCTCGACCACGACCGTCTCACGGCCCTGGATCTCCTCCTCGTCCACCGCGGGACCGCTGAAGGGCGCGATCGTGTTGACGAACTCGGTCTCGATCCACCGGGTGTGGACGGTGAAGGGCCCCTGCGGCGGCGCGAACGCCGGGTCCTTGACCACCGCGCGGTGGAAGGGGATCGCGGTGGCCATGCCCTCGACGTGGAATTCGCCCAGCGCACGGGCCGCCCGCTGGAGCGCCTGCTCCCGGGTGGCGCCGGTGACGACCAGCTTGGCCAGCAGCGAGTCCCAGGCCGGGCCGATGACGCTGCCCGACTCCACACCCGCGTCCAGCCGCACGCCCGGTCCCGTCGGCCCGCTGAAGCGGGTCACGGTGCCCGGCGCGGGCAGGAAGTTGCGGCCCGGGTCCTCGCCGTTGATGCGGAACTCGAAGGAGTGGCCGCGCAGCGGCGGGTCGTCGTACCCCAGCTCCTCGCCGTCGGCGATCCGGAACATCTCGCGCACCAGGTCGATGCCGGAGACCTCCTCGGTGACCGGGTGCTCGACCTGGAGCCGGGTGTTGACCTCGAGGAAGGAGATCGTGCCGTCCTGGCCGACCAGGAACTCGCAGGTGCCGGCGCCCTCGTAGGACGCCTCGCGCAGGATCGCCTTGGACGCGGCGTACAGCTGCGCGTTCTGCTCCTTGCTCAGGAAGGGGGCCGGGGCCTCCTCGACGAGCTTCTGGTGGCGGCGCTGGAGCGAGCAGTCACGCGTGGACACGACCACGACGTTGCCGTGCTTGTCGGCCAGGCACTGCGTCTCGACGTGCCGCGGCCGGTCCAGGTAGCGCTCCACGAAGCACTCGCCGCGCCCGAAGGCGGCGACCGCCTCGCGCACCGCCGAGTCGTACAGCTCCGGGATCTCCTCCAGGGTGCGGGCGACCTTCAGGCCGCGCCCGCCACCGCCGAAGGCGGCCTTGATGGCGATCGGCAGGCCGTGCTCCTTGGCGAAGGCCACGACCTCCTCCGCGCCCGAGACCGGGTCGGGCGTGCCGGCCACCAGGGGCGCGCCGGCCCGCTGGGCGATGTGCCGCGCCGCGACCTTGTCGCCGAGGTCGCGGATGGCCTGCGGCGGCGGGCCGATCCAGTTCAGACCCGCGTCCAGCACGGCCTGTGCGAACTCGGCGTTCTCCGACAGGAAGCCGTAGCCGGGGTGCACTGCGTCGGCCCCCGACTCGGCGGCCGCCGCGAGCACCTTCGCGATGTCCAGATAGCTGGTGGCCGGTGTGTCGCCGCCCAGCGCGTACGCCTCGTCGGCCGCGCGGACATGCAGCGCGTCCCGGTCGGGCTCCGCGTAGACGGCTACGCTGGCGATCCCGGCATCCCGGCAGGCACGGGCGACGCGTACTGCGATTTCACCGCGGTTGGCGATGAGCACCTTGCGCACGATGGCTCCCTCCATGAAACAAGCCGAGTTTAGGTACTGGCCACACTTGATGCCGAGGCACCCCTGCACGTGAGCTTGCCCACACGGAGGGTGATCCAAGGGCCACAACAACCCGTGAACGCCTGCTCAGTCCACGGTACGGCCCTGCTCCCGCCCATGTCCCGCACTACCGGGTGTGGGGGACATCTCGCTCGAACTCCCCGCACCGGGCTGACGTTCTTTTGTAGAAACCCCACGAATAGTGCACGCAAACTTTGCTGACCGGTGTGCCTGAAAGAGTGACGGCCGCACGGCGGGTGACCGCGTGTCGGGCGTCCGCGGGCGCCTGCCGGGGGTCCGGCGTTGCGCGGCCCCTTGCCGGGTCTCTTACCCGTGAGTAGCCTGCGACGCGCACGAACAGGCCGCCGGAGGGGGAGAAGTGCGCAGAGGTATAGCCGTCGGCACGGCCGTGGTCCTGGTGCTCGAAGCCCTCGCGATCGCCTTCGTGAACTGGATACTCGGCCTGGCCGTACGCCACCAGAAGATGTCACTGGGCGGGCTCGACCCCGACGCCATGGCCGCCGGATCGTGGGCGGGCGGCGGGATCTTCGCCCTCTTCCTGATCGCCTGCGCGGTCCTGGTGGCCCGTATCGCGCTGCACGACCGCATGTCGGGCCGGGTGGGCCGGATCGTGCTCATCGTCTGCGCCGTCGTCCACGGCGTCCTCGGCGCGATCGTGGTCGGCCTCGTCGGCTGGTACGCCTTCGTCGTGCTGATGCTGGTGCTCGGCCTGCTGGTCGGCACCCTGCTCCTCTACGCCCCCGAGGACCGCGGCGACGCCCCCGCCGCCACCCCGCCCGCCCCGCCCGGCGCCCCGGCTACGTCCACAGGTCCGTGATCCGCACGCCGAGGTCGGCGAGCAGCGAGCGCAGCAGCGGCAGCGACAGGCCGATGACGTTGCCCGGGTCGCCGTCGACGCCGTCCACGAAGGGCGCGGAGCGGCCGTCCAGGGTGAAGGCGCCCGCCACGTACAGCGGTTCACCGCTGGCCACGTAGGCGGCGACCTCCTCGTCGTCAGGGGTGCCGAAGCGCACGCTGGTGGACGCCGTCGCCGACACCTGGCGGCCGCTCGCCGTGTCGATCACGCAGTGGCCGGTCCGCAGCACCCCGGTACGGCCGCGCATGGCCTGCCAGCGGGCGGTGGCCTCCGCGGCGTCCGCGGGCTTGCCCAGCGCCTCGCCGCCCAGGTCGAGTACCGAGTCGCAGCCCACGACGATCTCGCCGCCGTCCAGCATGCCGCCCGACGCCACCGCCGCCGCCTTCGCCTCGGCGAGCACCCGGGCCAGCTCGGCGGGGCTGTCCGCGCTGATCGCGTCCTCGTCCACCCCGCTGACCACGACCCGCGGGTCGAACCCCGCCTGCTTCAGCAGGCCGAGCCTGGCGGGCGATGCGGAGGCGAGGACGAGCACGCGGGCAGTCGAGGTCATCGCACCATCGTAGGGAGCGCCACCGACAGCCGGGCGCCGCACCCGGTTCCCGCACCCCGCACCCGGTTCCCGCACCGGCCCGCAGGCCCGGCACCGTCACACCCGGAAGGTCGCGAAGGCCATCAGGACGCCCGCGACCAGCGCGGCGACCAGCATCGCCCGCCGCAGCATCTTCAGTGCGTGGCGCATCTCCGCTGAGTGCTCTTCGCGTTGATCTTCCGGCCACAACATGTCCCCCAGGTTGCTCCGGGGCGACGTCGCGGCGCCTGAGTACGCGTACTCAGGCCGGACCACCCGGCCACGCGGACATCCGCCACGTGCCGGGGGCCGGGCGGGGCAGCGCCCGGGGGAGGTTGCGGGCCGGGGCCGACCAGCCGGCGGGCCGGCCCACCGGGCCGTCCTCCTCGGCGTCGAGTGCCGCGGCCCGCGCCTGGACCAGCGCCACGACGGCGGCCAGCTCCTCCGGCGTCGGCCTGCCGCGCTCCACCTTGATCACCACGGGTCGCTCCTTTCTGCAGTGTCCTGCGCTCCGGCTACAGCGGGATGTTGCCGTGCTTCTTCGGCGGCAGGCTCTCCCGCTTGTTGCGCAGCGTCCGCAGCGCCTTCACCAGCTGCGCGCGGGTCTGCGAGGGCGCGATGACCGCGTCCACGTAACCCCGCTCCGCGGCGATGTAAGGGTTGAGCAGGGTGTCCTCGTAGTCGGTGACGAGCTGCTGGCGCAGCTCGTCCGCGGCCTGCGGGCTGCCGACCTGGGCGAGGGTGCGGCGGTGCAGGATGTTGACGGCGCCCTGCGCGCCCATCACGGCGATCTGGCCCGTGGGCCAGGCCAGGTTGAGGTCCGCGCCCAGGTGCTTGGAGCCCATCACGTCGTAGGCGCCGCCGTACGCCTTGCGGGTGATGATCGTGATCAGCGGAACCGTGGCCTCCGCGTACGCGTAGATCAGTTTGGCGCCGCGCCTGATGATGCCGTCCCACTCCTGGCTGGTGCCGGGGAGGAAACCGGGGACATCGACGAAGGTGACCACGGGGATGTTGAAGCTGTCGCAGGTGCGGACGAAGCGCGCGGCCTTCTCCGACGCGTTGATGTCCAGGCAGCCCGCGAACTGCAGCGGCTGGTTGGCCACCACACCCACCGGGCGGCCCTCGACGCGCCCGAAGCCGGTGATGATGTTCGGCGCGAAGAGGTCCTGGGTCTCCAGGAACTCCCCGTCGTCCACGATGTGCTCGATCACCTTGTGCATGTCGTAGGGCTGGTTCGCCGAGTCCGGGATCAGCGTGTCCAGCTCCAGGTCCTCCGCGGTGACCGCCAGGTCCGCCGCGGCGGCGAAGGAGGGCGCCTCCTCCAGGTTGTTGCTCGGCAGGTACGACAGCAGCGCCTTGACGTACTCGAAGGCGTCCTTCTCGTCGCCGGCCAGGTGATGGGCGTTGCCCGAGGTGGAGTTGTGGGTGCGCGCGCCGCCCAGCTCCTCCATGCCGACGTCCTCGCCGGTCACCGTCTTGATCACGTCGGGACCCGTGATGAACATGTGCGACGTCTGATCGACCATCACCACGAAGTCGGTGATGGCGGGGGAGTAGACCGCGCCGCCCGCGCACGGCCCCATGATCAGGCTGATCTGCGGGATCACGCCCGAGGCATGGGTGTTGCGGCGGAAGATCTCGCCGTACATCCCGAGCGAGGTGACGCCCTCCTGGATGCGGGCGCCGCCCGAGTCGTTGATGCCGATCACCGGGCAGCCGGTCTTCAACGCGAAGTCCATCACCTTGACGATCTTCTCGCCGTAGACCTCGCCGAGAGCGCCGCCGAAGACCGTGAAGTCCTGCGAGAAGACCGCGACCGGGCGGCCCTCGACGGTGCCGTAACCGGTGATGACGCCGTCCCCGTAAGGGCGGTTGGCCTCCAGGCCGAAGTTGGTCGAGCGGTGCCGGGCCAGTTCGTCCAGCTCGGTGAAGGAGTCGTCGTCCAGCAGCAGTTCGATCCGCTCACGGGCGGTCAGCTTGCCCTTGGCGTGCTGCTTTTCCACCGCCTTGCCCGAGCCCGCGTGGTTCGCCTCCTCGATACGGCGGCGCAGGTCCGCGAGCTTGCCCGCGGTCGTGTGGATGTCGTGGTCCGGCTCGGCCATGGGAGGCGGCTCTCCTGCTCTCGACGGCGGTGACGCGCCCGACGGCTGCTGGCAGCCAGCCGCTGCGAACGGACGCTTCTTAACTCGTGAGTAACGCTGTGTTCCGTAGCGTAGTGGCGACTGTCGGGTACCGGCACTGCGGCGTTCACCACACTGCACCACCGCCCGCCCGCGCGGACCGGGCACCCCCGCGGCCCGGCGTGTCACCGGCGCCCGCGCTCGTAGGGTGGAGGTATGACGTCCAGCCGCTGGTCCGACCTCGACCGACCCCCGCTCAGCGCCGCGGCGCTGAGCCGCGCGGTGGTCACCCCCACATCGCTGTGGACCGCGCTCGACGTGGTCGAGGCCACCGGCTCCACCAACAGCGACCTCGCCGCCCGGGCCGCCGCCGGCGCCGCCGAGGGCGCGGTGCTGGTCGCCGAGGAGCAGACCGCCGGGCGCGGCCGGCTGGACCGCCGCTGGTCCGCCCCCGCACGCTCCGGGCTGTTCTTCTCGGTGCTGCTCCGGCCCGGCGAGCAGGCGCCGGCCCCGGAGTCCCGCGGTGTCGCCGGCGAGGCCGTGGCCGTCCGCGAACCCGTGCCCGTCCACCGCTGGGGCTGGCTGCCGCTGCTGGCCGGGGTCGCCACCGCCACCGCGCTGTCCCGGGTGGCCGGCGTCGACACCGCACTCAAATGGCCCAACGACCTGCTGGTCACCGTCGAGGGCGAGGAGCGCAAGGCCGGCGGCATCCTCGCCGAGCGCACCGGGGAGTCCGGCGTCGTCATCGGCATCGGCGTGAACGTCTCGCTGCGTGCGGCGGAACTGCCCGTGCCCACCGCCACCTCCCTCGCCCTGGCCGGCGCCCAGGGCACCGACCGCGACCCGCTGCTGCGGGCCGTCCTGCGCTCGCTGGCCGACTGGTACGACGCCTGGCGCGCGGCCGACGGCGACCCGGCCGCCTCCCGGCTCCAGCAGACCTACGCGGCCGGCTGCGCCACCCTGGGCCGCCAGGTGCGCGCGGAGCTGCCCGGCGGGCGGGAACTGGCCGGCACCGCGGTCGCCGTCGACGGCGACGGGCGGCTGGTGATCGCAGGACCCGACGGCGAGCAGCCGGTCGGCGCGGGCGACGTCGTGCACTTGCGGCCCTCCCGGTGACGCACTTCGCCCAGCTCCACGCGAGCCGCAGCCTCCCGGTGAGAGTGAGCTGCGGCACACCTGCCGTATCGTGGTCTCGCTGCGTCGTCTCGATGATCGGAAGGGCTGTGCGCAGGAGTTCCTCAGGGGCCGGGCGGTGAGCGTGGACGACCCGGGCGGCCCACCCGTTCCGGACGAGCCGTCCGACGCCGATCCGGGTACGGAAGCCGACCCGGACGGCGACGCCGTCACGGAAACCGGCGAGCATCCGCTGGCGCTGCGGCTCGAACAGCTCATCCTCGGCGCACCCCGCCGCTACACCCCCTTCCAGGCGGCCCGCACCGCCGGCGTCTCCATGGACCTCGCCTCCCGCTTCTGGCGCGCCATGGGCTTCGCCGACATCGGGCAGGCCAAGGCGCTCACCGAGGCCGACGTCCTCGCGCTGCGGCGGCTGGCCGGCCTGGTCGAGGCGGGACTGCTGTCGGAGTCCATGGCCATCCAGGTGGCCCGCTCCACCGGCCAGACCACCGCCAGGCTCGCCGACTGGCAGACCGACTCCTTCCTCGAAGGCCTCACCGAGCCGCCGGAACCGGGCATGACCCGCGCGGAGGTCGCCTACCCGCTGGTCGAGCTGCTGCTGCCGGAGCTGGAGGAGTTCCTCATCTACGTGTGGCGCCGCCAGGTCGCGGCCGCCACCAGCCGGGTCGTCCAGTCCGACGACGAGGAGGCCGTCGACCGGCGGCTCGCCGTCGGCTTCGCCGACCTGGTGGGCTTCACCCGGCTCACCCGGCGCCTGGAGGAGGAGGCGCTCGGCGAGCTGGTCGAGGCGTTCGAGACCACGGCCGCCGACCAGGTCGCCGCATACGGGGGCCGGCTCATCAAGACGCTCGGCGACGAGGTGCTCTTCGTCGCCGACGACCCCGGGACGGCCTCGGAGATCGGGATACGGCTCATCGAGACGATGACCGGCGACGAGACCATGCCGGCGCTCCGGGTGGGCATGGCCTTCGGCACGGTGACCACACGGATGGGCGACGTGTTCGGTACGACGGTGAACCTGGCGTCCCGCCTGACCTCGATAGCGCCGCGGGACGCCGTCCTGGTCGACGGGGACTTCGCGGAGGCGCTGGGCGAGGCGGGGGAGGCACCGCTCTCGGAGGCGGACGTGGAGGCGGCGGACTCGGAGAAGTACCGCTTCGCTCTGCAGCCGATGTGGCGCCGCCCTGTCCGCGGCCTCGGCGTCATCGAGCCCTGGCTCCTCACCCGCCGCACCTGACTCCGTCAGCAGGAGGGCACACTCCCCCCGGCGCGGGGGGACAGGGGCTCCCTTTGCGCAGGGGGGCGCTTCCGCCGGGCGCGGTGGGTGTGGGCTGCCCCTTCGGCAGGGGGTGCCTGACAGGGGCGCGGGGAACTGCGCGCTCAGCCCCCCCACCGGCCGGTGGTCCGGCACGGGACCGAACAGCCCCTTTGGGACGGAGACGACCCGCGCCCCGGTGGGGGCTGAGCGCGCCGCTCCGGGGGCGTAGCCCCCTACGCAGGGGGGAGGCCGAGGGCCTCGGGGACGTCGTGGAGGGCAAGCTCGCGGCATGCGGCGTCGCACAGGAGGGATTCGAGCCCGGACAGTACGCCCGGAATCCGGTCCGCCGGCAGGCGGCGCGTGTCGGCCAGGAGGGAGACCTGGCAGTCGGGACCCTGCTGGGCGAGCACCACGCAGAAGCTCATGTCGTTGCGGTCGTAGCCGCGCACGAACGCCGGCCCGCGCTCGGAGCGCCGTGCGGGACCCGGCGGAAGCGCCCAGTCATGGCTGAGGCGGGCGTCGTTGAAGTAACC
Organism: Actinacidiphila cocklensis; assembly: GCF_907177275.1. GTDB lineage: Bacteria > Actinomycetota > Actinomycetes > Streptomycetales > Streptomycetaceae > Actinacidiphila > Actinacidiphila cocklensis. Next base: position 45,741 of record NZ_CAJSLV010000063.1, on the reverse strand, counting down.
GGTCAGGTCGAGCGGGTGCCGGCGGGAGCCGTTCAGCTCGGCGGTGAGGGCGGTCAGCGAGTCCGGGTTGTACTGGCCGCGCATGTAGCCGCCGGTCGAGCGGCGGTAGACCTCCCGCACGGCGTCGTCGAGGCTCACGTCGGCGCGCTCGAAGACCATCAGGCCGTCCTGCGCCGCCGAGCACGCGAGCCGCTGCTGCCGGTCGGTGAAGCGGTTGCCCGCGATGAGTTTCAGCGGCACCGTGCGCTGCCCGCGGATCGCGGACAGCGCGGTCGCGGCCAGCGTCAGCAGCACCGCCGAGGTGGAGGTGCGGGTGCGTTCTGCGAGGGTGACCGATGCCGCGGCCAGGGCGTTCGAGGTGACCCACCACTGCTGGATCGGCGGCGCGGCGGGCGGGTCGTACGCGGGGCGCGGTGCCGTGTCGGGGACCTCGGCCAGCCGGGAGCGCCAGTGCCGCATCGCGCGGGCGTCCTCGCGGAGGCCGCGCTCGGACCGTTCGTGGGCGGCCTGGTCGAGCGGCTGCCATACGTCGCCGGTGGGCGCGGGCCCGGGCTCCCCGGTCAGGAGCCGGCGCAGCGCGGTGCCGACCAGGTCGGCGGACCAGGCGTCGAAGGCCACGTGCGAGCAGACCAGGGTGACGGCACGTACCCGCCGGCCGCGGCAGACGACGCCGAAGCGGACCGGCCACTCGTGGCCGTGCCGGAACGGCTCGGTGGCCAGCTTCCGGCCGCGGCGCTCGGCGACCGCGGCCACCGCACCGTCCGAGGCGTGCTCGCCCAGCTCGTACACCTCGACCAGATGCGTACCCTCGGCGGCGACGTCCTGCCGGACGTCGCCCGAACCGGCGGGGTCCGCGAAGCGGGTACGCAGCGCCGGGTGCGTCTCGACCAGCCGCCGGATCGCGTCCAGGCACGCGCCCAGCGCCACCCCGGGCGCGGCCAGCGGCACCACCTGCCGCAGGCTGAGCGTCGCGAACGCGGCACCGTACCGGAGCATGGGGTGCCACATGTGCAACTGCCCCCAGGTGACCGGCCCGCTGCCCCCCTCCGCACGGAAGCCCACCGCCTCCCAGACCACCCGCGCATCCGCGCCCGGCGCGGCGGAGGCGTCCGGCCCAGGCGCTGTGTTCGGGTCCGCGCCCGACACGGCGCGTGCGCCGAGTCCCGGTTCCGCGTGCGTGCCCGCGCCCGGCGCCTTGGGGGCGTCCGCCCCCGGCGATGTGTCCGTACCCGGGGACGTGCCGGGGGCGGCGGGGCGCGTCATCGGGCCGTCAGGTGGGCGGCGAGGGAGTCGAGGTTGTCGACGAGGTCCCAGCCGGTGTCGTCGAGGTCGATCTCGACGCCGTACTCGTCCTCCACCGCGTCGATCAGGCGCATCCGGGACAGCGAGCTGAGCCCGAGGTCGGTGAGGGGCAGGGTGGTGGCGAGGGCCTGGTCCGCGGTGATCGCGCCGTCCGAGGACTCCGCGACCAGTTGGGCCAGGCGCTGCTTGATCACGAGCTGGGTCACAGCGATCCCTCCGTCACGACGGCGACGTCGCGGCTCTCGGCGAGCAGCCGGTCGGCCTCCGCCTCGGTCAGCTGGTCGATCTCGGCGAGCAGGGCGTCCTCAAGGGCCTGCGCGACGCCCGCCACCGTCCCGTGGTCGAACAGCGTCCTGATCGGCAGGTCCACGTCGGTGGCCGCCCGGAGCCTGGCGATCACCTTCACGGCCAGCAGCGAGTGGCCGCCGAGCGTGAAGAAGTCGTCCATGGCGCCGACGTCGGGCACCGCGAGGACCTCCGTGAAGACCTCGGCGACCAGGACCTCCGCGTCGGTGCGCGGGGCGACCGCCGCCGCGGTCCTGGCGGGTGCCGGCAGTGCGGCCCGGTCCAGCTTCCCGCCGGGGGTGAGCGGCAGCGCGTCCAGCTCGACCCACACCGCGGGCACCAGGTGCGGCGGCAGCGCGGCGCGCAACTCCTCGGCGAGCGGCGCCGGATCGCCGACGGTGTAGCCGACCAGCGTCTCGCCGTGCACGGCGACGGCTCCGCGGCCGCCGAGCCTGGCCTCGATCTCGCCGGGCTCGATGCGGAAGCCGCGCAGCTTGACCTGGTCGTCGAGGCGGCCGAGGAACTCCAGTTGCCCGTCGGGCCGCAGCCGTGCGCGGTCGCCGCTGCGGTACATCCGGTGGCCGCCGACCTCGGTGAAGCGTTCCGCGGTCAGGTCCGGCCGCCCGAGGTAGCCGTCGGCGAGCCCCGCGCCGCCGATGCACAACTCGCCGGGCGAGCCCGGCGGTACGGCCTCGCCGTGCGGGCCGAGCAGCACGATCCTGGTGCCGCCGATCGGCCGCCCGATCGGCGGCCGCCCGCCGCCGGTCAGCTCCGCGGCCGTCGCGATGACCGTCGCCTCGGTCGGGCCGTAGGTGTTGACCAGCCGCACCCGGTCGCCGAAGCGCCCGCGCCAGCGGGCCACCGCGGCCTCGTGGACCTGCTCGCCGCCGAGGACGACCAGCCGCAGGGTGTCGGGCCAGTCGATCCGGTCGATCTCGTCGACCAGGTGGTGCCAGTACGCGGTCGGCAGGTCGAGCACGGTGACGCCGTCGAGGTGGTCGGTCAGCGTGATCGCGCCCTCGGGCAGCAGGTCGATCCGGGCGCCGGCGGCGAGCGCGGGGAAGACCTCCTCGACGTGGGTGTCGAAGCTCAGCGACGCGAACTGCACGATCCGGTCGCCGGGCCGCAGTTCGTACGCCTCCCGCATCCATGCCACGCGGGCGGCGAGCGCCGGGTGCCCGACCGCGACGCCCTTGGGGACACCGGTGGAGCCCGAGGTGTAGATGACGTACGCCGCGTCGGCCGCCGTCGAGGAGGTCAGCCGCTGCGGCGCCTCCGGCGTCAGGACGACGGAGGCGCCGCTGTCCTGCGCCATGAACGCCAGTCGCTGCTCCGGGTATTCGGGGTCCAGCGGCAGGTAGGCGCTGCCCGCGCGCCAGGCGGCGAGCATCGCGGCGATCGCGTCGACGCTGCGGCCCAGCCGGATGCCGACGACCCCGCCGCGCGGCAGGCCCGCCGCCAATTCGGCTGCCCGGGCATCCAGTTCCGCGTAGGTGACCAGCCGCTCGCCGCAGGACAGCGCGACGGCGTCCGGACGCTCACGGACCGCCGCCGCGAACAGGTCGGGTACGGAGGGGGTTTCGCCGAGCGGCGGACCCTCCAGGGCCGCGGTGTCCTCGGGAGTGAGGATCGGGATCGCCGAGAAGGGCGTGGCGGTGTGCTCGGGCAGCGACCGCAGCAGGGTGCCGAAGCGCTCGGTGAGCCGGGTGACGGTCGCCGCGTCGAACAGCTCGGCGTCGTAGACGAGGGACAGCAGCAGCTCGGGGCCGTCCTGCCACGCCTCCAGCATCAGGTCGAACTTGGCCTGCTGGAAGCCGCCGTCGAAGGCGGTGCTGCGCATCCCGGCGAAGGCGTCCTCGTCGTGGTCGGCGCCCTGGGTGTGCAGGATCGCCATGGTCTGGAAGAGCGGGGTGCGCGACGGGTCGCGCACCACCCGCAGCTGCGCCGCCAACTCCTCGAAGGGGATGCCCTGGTGGGCGAAGGCGTCCAGGACGTCGCCGCGGGTGCGGTCCAGCAGCTCGGCCACCGTCGGGTCGGCGGCCAGGTCGCCGCGCAGCACCAGCACGTCGGTGAGGTAGCCGATGGCGGGCTCCAGCTCCAGCCGGTCGCGGCCCGCGGTGACGGTGCCGACCAGGATGTCGCTGCCGCCGGTGTGCCGGGCCAGCACCGCCTGGTAGGCGGCGAGCAGCACCATGAACAGGGTGCAGCGGTGCTCGCGGCCGAGCCGCGCGAGGGCCGCCGTCTCCCGCTCGTCGAGCCGCAGCGCGGTGATGCCGCCGCTGCGCTTGGGCACCGCCGCGCGCGGGCGGTCCACCGGCAGCGCGAGCGGCGCGGGGTCGGCGAGCCGCCGCTGCCAGTAGTCGAGCTGCCCGGCGCTGTCCTGGCCGCGCTGCCAGATCGCGATGTCGCCGAACTGCACCGGCAGCGGCGGGAGCTCGCGCCCCGAGTAGAGCGCGGCCAGCTCGTCGTAGAGGATGTTCAGCGACCAGCCGTCGCCGAGGATGTGGTGCATCACCAGGCACACCACGTGGTCGTCGTCGGCGATCCTGATCAGGCTCGCCCGCAGCGGCGGGGCCGCGCCGAGGTCCAGCGGGGTGTTGGTCCTGGCCGACACCATGGCGAAGGCCGCGTTCTCGTCGGCCGCCCGCAGCAGCTCCACCGGCACCGGCCGCGGCGGTTCGACGACCGCCGCGGGCGCACCGTCCACCTCGGGGAAGCGGGTGCGCAGGATCTCGTGCCGCGCGGTCACCGCGTCGAGCGCGCCGCGCAGCGCGGCCTCGTCCAGCGGACCGCGCAGCCGCTTGGCCAACCACATGTTGTACGAGGCGTCCTGCGGGTCGAGCCTGGCCAGGAACCACAGCCGCTCCTGCGCGAAGGACAGCGGCGCCTGCGTGCCGGCGGGCCGGGGCACGGGCGCCGAGACCGTCCCGGGCACGGCCGCCTCGACCAGCGCCGCCAGTTCCTCGACGACCGGGTGCCGGAAGACGTCGCCCATCGGGATCACCGCGCCGGTCCGTGCGCCGAGCCGCGCGGTGAGCATCGCGGCACGCAGCGAGTGGCCGCCCAGCGCGAAGAAGTCGTCGTCGGCGCGGACGTCCTCGGCGTCCAGCACCTCGGCGAAGACCTCGGCGACGAGCTTCTCCGCCTCGGTCCGCGGCGGCCGGCCGCCCGCGGTCCGCCGCTCGTCGCCCGGGCGGGGGAGGGCCTTGCGGTCCACCTTGCCGTTGGGCGTCAGCGGCAGCGCGTCCAGGCCGACGTACTGCGCGGGCACCATGTAGCCGGGCAGCAGGCGGGCCACGTGCTCGCGCAGGGCGTCCTGCAGCCCGGAGTCCGCGCTCTGCTCGGCCACGTAGAAGGCCACCAGGTTCTCGTCCCTGACGGCGACCACGGCCTGCCGCACTCCGGGGCCGGTCTCCAGGGCGGCGGCGACCTCGCCCAACTCGATGCGGTGGCCGCGCAGTTTGACCTGGTCGTCGGAGCGGCCGAAGAACTCCAGGGTGCCGTCGGGCAGCCGGCGGACGACGTCGCCCGTGCGGTACAGACGCCCCGAGCCGGGGACGTCGACGAAGCGCTCGGCGGTCAGCTCGGGCCGCCCGAGGTAGCCGTCGGCGACCCCGGCGCCGCCGATGAGCAGTTCGCCGGGTACGCCGATCGGGACCGGGGCGCCGTGCGGATCGACCACGTGGACCGAGGTGTTGGCGATCGGGGTGCCGACGGTGATGCGCTGCGGGTGCTCGGGCACCTCCCAGGCGGTGGACCAGACGGTGGTCTCGGTGGGTCCGTAGACGTTGACCAACCTGCTGGTTCTGGACCGCAGTTCGCGCGCGAGCCGGAGCGGCAGCGGTTCGCCGCCGGTCAGCCCCGCCACCCGCGGGAAGTCGCCGGTGAGCAGCACCCGCCAGCCCGAGGGGGTGGCCTGGACGTGGGTGACGCCCTCGTCCCTGATCAGCCCCGCCAGCGTGCCGCCGTCGCGCGAGGTCGCGGCGTCGGCGACGACCACCCGGCCGCCGGTGACCAGCGGCAGGTACAGCTCAAGGGCGGAGATGTCGAAGGACAGCGAGGTCAGCGCCAGCCACCGGTCCCGCGGTGTGCTGCCGACCAGGGTCCGCATCGCCAGCAGGAAGTTGGCCAGCGCCCGGTGCGGCACGACCACCCCCTTGGGGTTGCCGGTCGACCCCGAGGTGTAGAGCACGTACGCGGTGTCGCCGGGCCGCGGCCGCCCCTCGGGGACCTGCCCCGGCCCGGCGTCCAGGACGTGGTCCAGGTCCGCGTCGGTGAGGACCAGCGCGGCCCCGCAGTCCTCGACGACGTACGCGATGCGGGCCGCCGGATACTCCGGGTCGACCGGTACGTACGCGGCCCCGGACATCGCCACGCCGAGCAGCGCCACCACCATCTCGGCCCGCCGCGAGGTCTGCACGGCCACCAGCGCGCCGCGGCCGACCCCCCGCTCCCGCAGGTCACCCGCCAACGCGGCCGCCACACCGACCAGTTCGCGGTAGGTGAGCACGACCGAGCCGGCGACGACGGCGACCGCGTCCGGGTCGGCCGCGGCCCGGTCCAGCACCAGGTCGACCAGCGTCACCGCGGGCAGTTCGACGCCGGTGTTGTTCCAGGCGTCGAGCAGGTCGCGTTCCTGCGGCGGCAGCAACTCCAGTTGCCCGACCGGTCGTTGCGGGTCGGCCAGCACCGAGCCGAGCAGGTGCACGAAGCGGTCGGCCATCCGCCGGGCGGTGCCGTGGTCGAACAGGTCGGTGCTGTGGATCAGGAAGGCGACCATGCTGCCGTCGGGCTGCTCGTACAGGTCGAGCGACAGGTCGCAGCGCGCCGAGTGCCAGCCCAGCGGGAAGGGCTCGGCGGCCAGGCCCGGCAGCGGCTCGGCGACCGAACCGTGCGTGTGCAGGGCGAACATCGCCTGGTAGAGCGGGGTCCTGCTCAGATCGCGCTCGATGCCGAGCGCGCCGACGAGATGCTCGAAAGGCACGTCGGGGTGGGCGAGCGCGGCCAGCACGTTGCGCCGGGTGGCCCGCAGCAGGTCGCCGAAGGACGGGTCGCCCGCCAGGTCGCAGCGCAGCACCATCGTGGTGGACAGGAAGCCGACCACGCGTTCGAGCTCGGGCCTGCCCCGCCCGGCGGCAGGTGTGCCGACGCAGAAGTCGCTCTGCCCGCTGTGCCGGGCCAGCAGCACCTGGTAGGCGGTCAGCAGCACCATGTACGGGGTGCAGCGCGACTGCCGGGCCAACTCCCGTATCGCGTCCGCCGTTTCCACCGGCAGCTCGAACCGGACGTCGCCGCCCTCGGTGCTGCGCTCCGCGGGCCGCGGCCGGTCGGTGGGCAGGTCCAGGTCGGGCGCCCCGGCCAGCCGCTCGATCCACCAGCCGGGATCGGCGGGTTCGCCGGCCGCGGCGACCACGTCGCCGTACTGGAGAGGGAGTTCGGGCAGCGGCTGCCCGGCGTAGTGGGTCGCGATCTCGTCCCGCAGCACGTTGAACGACCAGCCGTCGCCGTTGATGTGGTGCAGGACGACGCACAGCACGTGGTCGTCGTCGGCCAGCCGGACCAGCGTGACCCGCAGCGGCGGCGCGGCGCCCAGGTCGAACGGGGTGTTGGCGCGCGCGGCGACGATCCGCTCGGCGTCCGCCACCGTCTCGGCTCCGACCGACTCGACGTCCACAGGCTCGGGTTCCTCGACGACGGCCCGCGGCTCCCCGTCCTGGGCGGTGAAGCGGGTCCGCAGCGCGTCGTGCCGTGCCACGACGGCGGTGAAGGCCGCCCGCAACGCGTCCGGATCGAGCACGCCCCGCACCCGGTAGGCGTACCCGGCGTTGTGCGAGGGGTCCTTCGGGTCGAACTGGTGCAGGAACCACAGTCTTTGCTGCCCGAACGAGAGCGGTCCGGTCTTCACAGGTGTCTCCACGTGCTGTGCTGGCGTGTCCGGGGTACGGCGTGCGGGGTGGCGGATCCGGCTCCGGCGCGGTCGGCGTCAGGGAGGGATCTGCTGCGGCCGGGGGATCGTGGCCGGGGAAATCGGAACTTTCGATTTCGTAAATCAGGCCGACACATTCGAAAGGGTTGACGGCTCTGGGCGACAATGCCAGGGTGAGCGCGCTCAGTCAATGAGCTGTTGTAGGGGGTTTGCTCGCCTTCAGACGGAGCCGATTCCTTCACTTTGCCGGTGGCAGGCCGGTGCGTACCAGGGGGAACAGCACGTGAGCACGACCCTGTCCGAATTGTTGCGGGCGCGCGCGACCGCAGAACCCGACCGTGACGCCCTAAAAGTTGCGGGGTCCGGTGCACTGACTTTCCGAAACTGGTGGCGCCGCTCCGATGCGGTGGCGGCGGGTCTGCTGCGGCGCGGGGTCGCGCCGGGGGACCGGGTCGGGCTGGTCTTCGGCAGCCCCGACTGGCTGGAGTACGCCGTCGCCTTCTTCGGCGTCCTGAAGGCCGGGGCCGTCGCGGTGCCGCTCTCCGACCGGCTGAGCAGCACCGACCTCGACGCGATGCTCGCGCACTGCGGCGCCTCGCTGGTGCTGCGGGCCGGCGCTCTGCCCACCGCCGAAGGCCCGGTCGGGCTGCCGGAGCCCGGCGACCTGGCGCAGATCCTCTACACCTCGGGAACCACCGGGCGCCCCAAGGGAGTTGCCGCGACCCACGCGAACCTCGGCTACGGCTGGGGCGGCCGGCGCAGGCCCTTCGCCCACTCCCACACCCTCGCGCACGCCTTCCCGATCGGCACCAACGCCGGGCAGTGGATGCTGGCCAACGCGGTCGGCGCCCACCCTGCCGTGCTGACCCTGGGCCACTTCACCCCCGGTCGCTTCGCCCGGATGATCGAGGAGCACCGGGTCGGCACCGTCTTCCTGGTCCCCACCATGGCGATCGAACTGCTCGCCGCCGGGGCGCACCTGAAGTCGGACCTGTCCAGCGTGCTGCTGCTCGGCTCGGCCGCGGCCCCGCTGCCCGGCAAGGTCGCCGCCGAGCTGACCGCGGCCTTCCCGCGGGCGACGATCGCCAACTACTACACCTCCACCGAGGCGGCACCGGCGCAGACCGTGATGCTCTACGACCCCGAGCGCCCGTCGAGCGTCGGCCGCCCCGCGTCCGGCGGCGCCGTCAAGGTCGCCACCGCGGACGGCGATCCGCTGCCCGCCCGCGCCACCGGCGAGGTGTGGATGCGCTCGCCCACCGCGTCGCGCAGCTACTACGGCGACGCGGCCGCCTCCGAGGGCGTCTTCCGCGGCGGCTGGGTGCGGATGGGCGACCTGGGCTACGTCGACGAGGACGGCTACCTCTACCTGGTCGACCGGGAGAGCGACGTCGTCAAGTCCGGTGCGCACAAGGTCTCGACGCTGCACGTCGAGGAGGCGGTCTACGAGCACCCCGGCGTGGTCGAGGCCGCGGCCTTCGGGGTGCCGCACCCCGCGCTCGGCAAGGCGGTCGCGGTCGCCGTCGTCGGCAGCGTCGACCACACGGACCTGCGGGCCTTCCTCAGATCCCGGCTGGCCCCCCACGAACTGCCGCAGCACCTGATCACGCTCGACGCCCTGCCCCGCAACCAGGGCGGCAAGGTGGACAAACGCGCGCTCCGAGAGGTCGTCCGATGAACAGCCAGCTCTCCTACACCCAGCATGGAATGTGGATCGCCGCGCGGACGGGCGCCGGCACCGCTTACCACATGCCGATCGTGGTGACCCTCGACGCGGCCCCGGACCGCGGCGCCCTGGCCAAGGCCTGCCGGGCGGTCGTCGAACGGCACCCGTTGCTCGGCTGCGCGCTGCGGGACGGCGACGGCGACCCGGTGCTGGTGCCGGCGGCCGAGCTGCCCGGGCTGGAGGAGGCCGGCTCGGTCGAGGAGGCCGTCACCCGGCCGTTCGACCTGGCCCGCGGCCCGCTGGTGCGGTTCGCGCTGGTCGGCGACGAGACCCTGGTCGTCGTCGCGCACCACCTGGTCTTCGACGGCCAGTCCAAGGACCTGCTGGTCGCCGACCTGGCCGCTTACTACGAGGGCAGCACACCGGCCGAGTTGGAGCACTCCGACCACGCCGGGCGGTCCGCTGCGCAGCGCGAGCGGGTGGAGGCGCTGCTGCCGGAGGCCACCGCCTTCTGGGCCGGGCGCTGGCACGAGCCGGACGCCACGGCGGTGCCCGGCGGCTCGCTGCGGTCCCGCCGGGCCGCGGCGGCCGAGGCCAGCCGGTTCCCGCTGGAGATACCCCGGTGGGACGCGGTGACGCAGTTCGAGGTGCTGGTCGCGGCCGTGCACGTGCTGCTCGCCTCGTACGGCAACGCCGAGGTGGCCACCGCCCTGGACCTGTCGACCCGCACCGAGCGGGAGGCCGGCCACGTCGGCCCGTACGTCAACGAACTCCCGCTGTTCTCCCGGCCGTCGGCGGACACGCCGTTCGCGCGGTTCGCTGCGGACGTACGCGCCGAGCTGCGCGGGATCTACCGCTACCGGGAGGTGCCACTGGCCCGCGCGGTGCCCGGGCTGCGGCCGCACGCCGCGCTCGCCCCGGTGTCGATCAGCTACCGGCGGCTGCCGGGCACCGCGAGCCCGCTGGGCGAGGTGCAGTGGCTGGCCGCCAACGGCAGCGTGCGGGGCGCGCTGCAACTCCAGGTCGCGCACGGGCCGTCGGGCGCGGTCGCGAGCCTGCGCCACGACCCGCTGGAGCTGCCCGACGCCGGGCGCTTCGCCGCAGACCTGGCCGGGCTGCTCGCGGCGGTCGCCGCCGACCCGCAGCGGCCGCTGGGCGAGCTGGTGGACTTCGCACCGGCGCTTCCCGCGACGGTGGCCGAGCCGCAGGCCCCGGCGGCGCCGGCCGACGCGGGCGACCCGCTGGTCGCGCAGGTCAGGGAGATCTGGGAGCAGGTCCTTGAGCGCTCGCCGATCGGCCCGCACGAGGACATCTTCGACCTGGGCGGCCACTCGCTGACCATCACCCAGATCATCGCCAGGATGCAGCAGCAACTCGGCGTGGAGATCGGCCTGGACGACTTCTTCGACAACTCCACGATCGCCGGCGTGGTCGCCGTGGTCCGGCGGTGAGCGCCCCCGCCCCGCTCCGGGAGCGCTCCCATGGCGACGCCCCGGCGAAGTCCCCGCTCACCGGCCTGTCCGACCAGGACCTGTCGCTGATGCTGACCATCCGCGCCTTCGAGTCCACGCTGCTCGACCTGTTCGACCGCGGCATGCTCAACGGCACCACCCACACCTGCCTCGGCCAGGAGTACGTGCCCGTGGCGCTCGAAGGGCTGCTGGCTCCGGGCGACCACGTGTTCAGCAACCACCGCGGGCACGGCCACTACCTGGCCAGGCACCGCGACCCCGAGGGCCTGCTCGCGGAGATCATGGGCCGCAGCGGAGCCGTCTGCGGCGGGGTGGGCGGCAGCCAGCACATCCGGCGGGACCGCTACCTGTCGACCGGCGTCCAGGGCGAGAGCCTGCCGGTGGCCTGCGGCGTCGCCCTGCACCTGAAGCGCACCGAACCCGGCGCGCTGGCCTGCGTCTACGTCGGCGACGGGACCTTCGGCGAGGGCGCGGTCTACGAGGCGCTGAACATCGCCTCGCTGTGGGACCTGCCGCTGCTGGTCGTCGTGGAGAACAACGGCATCGCCCAGTCCACCCCGCTGGCCGCGAACATGGCGGGCAGCATCGCCGGCAGGGCCGCGGCCTTCGACATCGAGCACCGCCGCGTCGACACCGTCGACGTCACCGCGATCCGCCGCCAGTTGGACCCCGCGGTCCGCGCGGTCCGCGAAGGGCGGCCGCTGGTCGTGGAGTTCGCCACGCACCGGCTCGGCCCGCACAGCAAGGGCGACGACACCCGCAGCGCCCAGGACATCGCCGAGGCGCGCGCGGCCGACTGGTACCCGCGATACGCCGCAGCCGACCCCGAGCGGTTCGCCCGGCTGGACGCGGCGGCCCGGGCGCACATCGACGCCGTGGCCGCTGACGTCGTCGCGAGGGAGCCGTCATGAGGGTCGCGGAGAACCTCAACGCGGCGCTGCACGGCCTGATGGAGCGCGAGCCCGGCCTGTACCTGCTGGGCGAGGACGTCGTGGACCCCTACGGCGGCGCCTTCAAGATCACCCGCGGGCTCTCGGAGCGCTTCCCCGGGCGGGTGCTGTCCACCCCGATCAGCGAGAACGCGATCACCGGTGTCGCCGCCGGCCTCGCCCTGGCCGGCGACAGCGCGATCGTCGAGATGATGTTCGGCGACTTCACCGCGCTGGCCTTCGACCAGCTGGTCAACTTCGCCGCCAAGTCCGTGACGATGTACGGCGAGCGGCTGCCGATGCGGATGGTCGTCCGCTGCCCGGTCGGCGGCGGCCGCGGCTACGGCCCCACGCACAGTCAGAGCCTGCAGAAGCACTTCGTCGGCGTCCCCGGGCTCGCGCTGTACGAGGCGTCGCCCTTCCGCGACCACGCCGACGTCCTCGCCGAGATGCTCGAACGCGCCGAGCCCTGCGTCCTGTTCGAGGACAAGGTGCTCTACACCCGGCCGATGTACGAGGTCGAGCCGCCGTTCGCGCTGCGGGCGGACGGGGGCACCGCCGAGGTGTCGCTGCCGGGAGTGCGGCCGGACTGCGTGGTCGTCGCGGGCGGCGGGGTCGCGCACCGGGTACTGGACGCGATGCGCTCGCTGCTGGTCGAGGAGGAGATCGTCTGCACCCTGCTGGTGCCCTCCCGCATCTACCCCGTCGAGCTCGAACTGCCCGACGTGCGGCAGGTCTTCGTGGTCGAGGAGGGCACCGCGGGCGGCACCTGGGGCGCGGAGGTCGCGCACGTCGTCCACCAGCGGCACTGGGCGCGGCTCGACGGCCCGGTCACGCTCGTCCACTCGGCGGACTCGGTCATCCCCACCGCCGCCCACCTGGAGCGCGAGGTGCTGGTCAGCGCCCGCGACGTCCACCGCACGATCCGGGAGAAGCTCCGTGGCTGAGCTGCTGGTGCCCAAGCTGAACAGCAACGACACCGACTACGTCCTGACCGACTGGCTGGTCGGGGACGGCGAGCCGGTCGGCGCCGGGGACCCGGTCGCGGTGGTGGAAACCTCCAAGGCGACCGAGGAGCTGGAGGCGGCGGAGTCCGGCACGCTGCACCACCTCGTCGCGGCCGGTGCCCGCTGCCGCCCGGGCCGGCCCATCGCCGACGTGCGCGACGGCGCGGCACCGGCCCGTACCGCCGAGGCGCCGCCCGCGGCCGCCGCGCAGCCCGCCGGCGGCCCGCTGGTCACCCGGCCCGCACAGGCCCTCGCCGACGAACTCGGCGTCACCGCACAGCAGATCGCAGCACTCGGCCTGGCGGTCGTGCGCCGCGAGGACGTCGAGGCACTGCGGCCCGCAGCCGCGCCCGCCGCGGACGCGCCCGCCGGTGTCCCGCTGACCCGCGTCCAGCAGGGCGTCGCCCGGGCCGTGGAGATCTCGCACCGGACCATCCCGGCCGCCTACACCGTGGTGCGCATGGACCTCGGCCCGGCACGCGCGCACGCGGTCCGGCTGACCAGGGCCGTCCGCAGGCCGGTCGGCCTCGCCGAGCTGTTCGTGCAGCAGGTCGCCGCGCTGCACGCCGGCTTCCCGCGCTTCTTCGCCGCCATCGACGGCAGCACCGCGACGCTCGCCGACGCCCCGCACATCGGCGTGACCGTCGACCTCGGCGAGGGCCTCTACGTGCCGTGCGTCCGCGACCCCAGAGCCCTGACGACCGCCGAGATCGCCACCCGGATGATGGCCTACCGGATCGCCGCGACCAGCGGCACCTTCCGGGAGAGCGACCTCGGCGGCGCCAACTTCGTCATCACCCTGCACACCGACGGGGACGTGGTGCTGGCCGTCCCCTTCGTCTTCCCCGGCACCGTCTGCGCGCTCGCGGTCACCTCGCCCGCCGACGGTTCGCCCGCCAACATCGGGCTCGCCTACGACCACCGGCTGATCAACGGGCGGGACGCCGCGCTGTTCCTGCACGCACTGAAGAACTCCATGGAAGGGCTCGCCTGATGCCGGCCGTCGAACTGTCCGAGGCGAAGCGGGAACTGCTCAGACGCCGGCTCAGCGGCCGGCGGGAGGCACCGGCGGTGCCCGTACGGCCCGAGGGGGAGCGCCCGTTGCTCGCCCCCGCCCAGGAACCCCTGTGGTTCATGGAGCAGTACATGCCGGGCACCGCCACCTACACCATCGCGCTCGCGGTACGGCTGCGCGGCCCGCTGGACATCGCACGGCTGGAGGCGGCGCTCGCCGAACTCCCGCGCCGGCACGACAGCCTGCGCCACCGCTTCCCCGCCGACGCCGAAGGCCATCCGGCCGTCCACGTCGCCGAGTCGGCCGCCGTGCCGCTGGCCCGCGCGGCCGCGTCCGGCGACCAGGAGACCGTCGCGGCGATCGACGCCGAGTGCGCCGTCCCGCTCGACCCCGCGAACGGGCCGCTGCTGCGGGCGCTGCTGGTCGCCCGCGGCACCGACGACCACGTGCTGGCGCTGCTGGTCCACCACCTCGTCGCCGACGGCCAGTCCGCCCAGCTGCTGGTCCGCGACCTCGTGGCCCTTTACCGCGTCGAGAGCCCGCAGCCGCCCGCGGTCCGCTTCCGCGACATCGCGGCCTGGCAGCGCGAGCGCCCCCTGGAGCGGGAGTCCGGCTACTGGCGGCGCCAACTCGCCGGCCTGCCACGCCTGGAGCTGACGACCGACCTGCCGCGCCCGGCCCGGCAGCGCTTCGAGGGCGCCTCCGTCGTCAGGGTCCTCGACCCGGCGCTCACCGCGGAACTGGCCGAACTGGGCAACCGGCACGGGGCGACCCGCTTCATGGTCGTGCTCGCCGCCTTCGAGACGCTGCTGTCCCGCAGTACCGGGCAGCGGCACTTCGGCGTCGGCACCCCGGTCGCCGGGCGGACCAGGGCCGAGTTCGAGTCCGTGGTCGGCATGTTCGTCAACACCCTCGTGCTGCAGGCGCGGTTGGACGACGACCCGACCTTCGCCGAGCTGCTGGCCAGGACCAGGGACGTGGTGATCGACGCCCTGGACCACCAGGAGCTGTCCTTCGCCCGGCTGGTCGAGGAGATGAACGTGCCGCGCGACCCGAGCCGGCAGCCGCTGGTCGACGCGCTGTTCTCGATGCACGACTTCCCCGTGGCGACCGGCGCGGACGGCGGCGCCGAGATCCAGGTCAGCGACTACCCGCTCACCCCCGGCTCCTCCCGGCACGACCTGGAGCTGTACGTCGTACCGACCGGCGACGGCGGCCTCGGCTGCACCTTCACCTACAAGACCTCGCTGTTCACCGCGGCCACCATGACCCGGATGGCCGGCCACCTGGAGACGCTGCTGCGGGCCGCCGTCGCCGCCCCGGACACCCCGGTCAGCCGGCTGCCGATGCTGGACGACGCGGAACGCGCGCTGCTGGCCGGCTGGAACGACACCGCCGCCGACTTCCCCGCCGACCGCACCCTGCACGGCCTGGTCGCCGACCAGGTGCGCCGCACCCCCGGCGCGACGGCCGTCACCTTCGGCGGCGGCTCGCTGACCTACGCCCAACTCGACGCGCGCGCCAACCAGGTGGCGCACCGGCTGATCGCCGAGGGCGTCGGCCCGGGGTCGCTGGTCGCGGTCTGCGCCGAGCGCTCCCTCGACCTGCCCGTCGCCCTGCTCGGCACCCTCAAGACCGGCGCCGCCTACGTACCGCTCGACCCCGAATACCCGGCGGAGCGCCTGCAGTTCATGCTCTCCGACGCCGCCGCGCCGGTCGTCCTCACCCAGCGCAGGCTGGTCGAGCGCAGCGCGCAGGGCGCGTTGGGCGACACGGCCGGCACCGTGAGCGCACTCGCGGGCTGCGACGCCACCGTCCTGGTCCTCGACGACCCGGGGCCGTGGGAGGGGCAGCCGGCCACCGCCCCACAAGCCGCGGGCGACCCGGCGTCGGCCGCGTACATGATCTACACCTCGGGTTCCACCGGTCGCCCGAAGGGGGTGCCCAACGCGCACCGCGGGATCGTCAACCGCCTGGACTGGATGCAGAAGCGGTACCCGCTGACCGCCGCCGACTCGGTGCTGCAGAAGACCCCCGCGAGCTTCGACGTGTCGGTGTGGGAGTTCTTCTGGCCGCTGCTGGCCGGTGCCCGGCTGGTGCTCGCCGAGCCCGGCGGCCACCGCGACCCCGGCTACCTGCGGGCGCTGGTCGCCGCGGAGGGCATCACCACCGCCCACTTCGTCCCGTCCATGCTCGGGCTGTTCCTGTCCGACAACGCCGACGCCCCCGCGGCCGGCTGCGCCTCGCTGCGCCGGATCATCTGCAGCGGCGAGGAGCTGCCGGTCGACCTGGCGCAGCGCTGCCTGCGGACGCTGCCGGACACCGAGCTGCACAACCTCTACGGCCCCACCGAGGCCGCCATCGACGTCTCGTCGTGGCAGTGCACCCCGGCAGCGCTGGCCGGGCGGGCACGGGTGCCCATCGGCAGCCCCATCCAGAACGTCACGATGCACATCCTGGACGCGCACCGCGAACCCGTGCCGGTCGGCGTACCGGGGGAGTTGCACCTCGGCGGGGTCGCGGTGGCGCTCGGCTACCACCGGCGGCCCGAGCTGACCGCCGAGCGCTTCGCCGGCGGCCTCTACCGCACCGGGGACGCGGCACGCCGGCTGCCCGACGGCACCGTCGAATTCCTCGGCCGGCTCGACAACCAGGTCAAGCTGCGCGGCCTGCGGATCGAACTCGGCGAGATCGAGGCCGCGTTGCGCGACCGGGCGGGCGCCCGCGAGGCGGCCGTCGTGGTCAGCGCGGACCAGCGGCTGATCGCCTACCTCGTCGGCGGCCCCGAGGACGCCGCCCAGGCCCGCGACGCGGTCCGCGGCACCCTGCCCGACTACATGGTGCCCTCGCACGTCGTCGCCCTCGACGCCCTGCCGCTGACCCCCAACGGCAAGCTCGACCGCAAGGCGCTGCCGGAACCCGAGGTCACCGCGGCCGCGTACCGCGCACCGGTCACCGAGGCGGAGCGGGCCGTCGCCGCGGTGTGGGCGGAGGTCCTGGAGGCCGAACAGGTCGGCCTGGACGACGACTTCTTCGACCTCGGCGGCCACTCGCTGCTGGCCATCCAGGCGGTGGCGAAGCTGCGGGCCGTACTCCCCGCGGGCGGCCGCCCGGTGGGCCTGGTCGACATGTTCTCGCTGCGCACGGTCGCCGAACTCGCCGCATTCGCCTCGCAGTCCGCCCCCGAGGGACCGCGGCAACTGCTCCAGCGGCTCACCCCGCAGCGCCGCGCCACCGCCACCGTCACCTACGTCTGCGTGCCCTACGGCTCCGGCAGCGCGATCGTCTACCAGCCGCTCGCCGACCAACTGCCGCTGAACGAGGCCCTCTACGCGCTGTCCATCCCCGGCAACGACATCGGACTCGACGAGGACCCGATGGAGTTCGACGAGCTGGCCGCGCGGACCACCGAGGAGATCCTGGCGATCGAGGGGCCGCTGGTCATCTACGGCCACTGCGGCGTCGGCGCCGCGCTCGCCGTCGAGCTGTCCCGCCGCGTCGAAGCCGCGGGCCGGGCCGTCGAGGCCTGCTACATCGGGGCGATCTTCCCCTTCGCCAAGCCCGGCGGCCTGTGGCGCGGCCTCACCCGCCCGGAGTTCTTCGAGCGGCTGCGCAGCAGCCAGAGCGACCTGGACTCGCTCAAGGCCCGCGGAGTCGACCTGGACGAACTCGACCCCGCCGTCGCCGACCGGATCATCAGGACGATGCGGCACGACTCCAAGGCCGCGGAGGAGTACTTCACCACCCTCTTCGACACCCCCGACCTGCGCAAACTCGACGCGCCCATCATCTCGGTGGTCGGCGAGCGCGACCCGGCGACGCAGCTGTACGAGGAGCGCTTCAGGGAGTGGCGCTCCTTCACCGGCACCTCGGCGCTCGTCGTCCTCGACGAGGGCGGCCACTTCTTCCTGCGCTACCGCGCCGAGGAACTGGCCTCGGTGATCAGGACGCACACCCGGCTCGGCGACCCGCCGCCGCGTACCGCGTCCGACACCTGGTGGATCGAGGACATCGCCACCGCCGAGTCCGAGGCGGCCGCCAAGGCCGGGGCGGCCTCCGGGGTACGGCCCAGCATGGGCCGCTTCCTGACCATCGCCGCCGGCCAGCAGATCTCGCTGATCGGCTCGGCACTGACCGGCTGGGCGCTGCCGCTGACCGTCCTGGTCGACCACAAGTCCCTCGCGCAGTTCTCCCTGCTCGCGGTGCTCAACCTCGCCGGCCTGCTGATCTCGCCGCTCGCCGGCGCGATCGTGGACCGCGGCAGCCGCAGGACCGTCATGCTCGCCGCCGACTGCGCCTCCGGCGCGATCGAGGCGCTGCTCGCCGTCCTGCTGCTCACCGGCGGCATCCACCTGTGGCAGATCTACCTGCTGGTCACGGCACTGTCGATCAGCACGACCTTCCAGCGGCTCGCCTACGGCTCCGCGGTGCCGCAACTGGTCCCCAAGCAGTACCTGGGCCACGCCATCGGCGTCACGCAGATGACCAACGGCGTCGCCCAGCTCGTCGTCCCGCTGATCGCCGCGGGCCTGCTGAACGTCATGGGCCTGGGCGGCATCGTCGTCATCGACGTCGTCAGCTACGCCTTCGCCATCGGCGTGGTGCTCCTCGTCCGCTTCCCCGACACCCTGCCCTGGCGGCCCAGGGAGCCGCTGACCACGGAGATCGCCAAGGGCTTCAGCTACACCTGGCGGGACCGCGGGCTGCGCTCGATCCTCACCTACTTCGCCGTGCTCAACATCTTCCTGTCCCCGCTGCTGCTGCTCGTCTCGCCGCTGGTGCTGTCCTTCGCCACGCTCGGCGACGTCGGCCGGGTCTCGGTGGTCAGCGGCCTGGGCGTCATGCTCGGCGGTACGACGATGGCGCTGTGGGGCGGGCCGCGCAGCCGCCGCTTCCAGGGCGTGCTGATCACCACGCTGTGCATGGCCGCCGGCGGCGTCCTGGTCAGCCTGCGCCCCTCGCTGTGGCTGATCGGCGCCGGCGCCTTCGCGCTGACCTACTTCCTGACCGTCATGAACTCCCTCTACACCACGATCGTGCAGCTCAAGGTGCCCTACCGATACCACGGCCGGGTCTTCGCGCTGAACACCCTGGTGGCCTGGTCCACGCTGCCCATCGGCATGGGCCTGGTCGCTCCCTTCGGCTCCGCGCTGTTCAATCGGCTGCTCACCGAGCACGGCGCGCTCGCCTCCAGCGCCGGCGTGGTCGTCGGGACCGGGCCGGGGCGCGGTGTCGCGTTCATGTTCCTGCTCTGCTCGGCCGGCATGGCGCTGGTCGTCGCGGGCGCGCTGCGGATCAGGCGGCTGGCCCGCTTCGACACCGAGATGCCCGACGCGCTGCCGGACGACCTGCTGGGCGTGGAGGCGTTGGCGGAGAAGCGGGAGCCGGTGCCGGTGCCCGTGCCGGTGGGCTGAGGCGGGCCTGTCGTTCCGCCGTGCGAGGATGGCCGTGTTCACGGTCGTTAACCGGGAGGCGGTCCGATGGGTGAGGTGCGGTACGGAGGGCTCGTGCGGGTCGAGCGGCACGGGGAGTACGTGGCCGAGCTGGTGCTCGACCGTCCCACGGCCATGAACGCCGTGTCGACGGCGATGGCCGAGGCCATCGCGGCGGCCTGCACCGATCTCGCGGCGGACCGCACGGTGAGCGTCACCGTGCTCAGCTCCTCCAGCACGAAGGCCTTCTGCGTCGGCGCCGACCTCAAGGAGCGCAACTCGCTGACCGACGCCGAGCTGGGGCGGCAGCGGCCGGTGGCCCGCGCCGCGTACACCGGGGTCCTCGACCTGCCGATGCCGGCCATCGCCGCGGTCCACGGCTACGCACTGGGCGGCGGCTTCGAGCTGGCCCTCGCCTGCGACCTGATCGTCGCCGACGACTCGGCGGTGGTCGGGCTGCCCGAGGTCTCGGTCGGCGTCATCCCCGGCGGCGGCGGTACGCAGCTGCTGCCGCGCCGCGTCGGTGCCGCGCGGGCCGCCGAGCTGGTCTTCACCGCCCGCAGGGTGCCGGCCGCGGAGGCGGCCGAGCTCGGCCTCGTCGACCAGCTCGCCCCCGCGGAGTCCGACGCGCGCAGCGCGGCGCTCGACCTGGCGGCGCGCATCGCGGCGAATTCTCCCGTGGGGTTGCGGGCGGCCAAGCGGGCGCTCCGGCTCGGGCACGGGCTCGACCTCAGGTCCGGGCTCGACGTCGAGGACGCGGCATGGCGCACGGTCGCCTTCTCCCCCGACCGCGCGGAAGGCGTCGCCGCTTTTGCCGCGAAGCGGCCTCCCGCCTGGCCTGGCCTCTAGCCCCCTGCCGTGCCCCTGCGGGCGGAGCTGCGCGACCAGCCGCGATGCACGGGAAGGTGCGAGCCCACCGCGAGGGGCAATCACCCGGGGGACACCGCTCGCGCCTGCGTGCACGCAGGAGCGCCCAGGCAGGGGCCGTTCGGCGTAGCAGGGGTACGTACCGGGGCAAAGGCTCTCTAGCCTGGGGAGATGGTGGACGGTACGGCCGACCTTCGGCTCAGGGCTGTCGTCGAGCTGGCGCAGGTGCTGGCGACCGCGCAGACCCCGCAGGATGCGGCCCGGGAAGGCGCGCGCCGCACACGGCTGGCGATGGGCGGGTCCTTCGCCGCGGTGTCCGCGTGGGAGCGGGAGACCGGACGGCTGCGGGTACTGGTCAACGACGGCGACCTCGCACCCGGCGAGGAGGCGGAACCCGCCGACGAGTCCTACTCCGTGCACGACTTCCCCGAGATCGCCGAGTTCCTGCACGGCAGCTGGGCGCGGGGCGGCGAGCCGCACGCCTGGGTCGAGACCTCCGAGGGCACGGGCGCGTCGCCGGGCGGCAGCAGCTGGGGCCGGGCCGCGGCCCTGCGCCGCCGCGGGCGCGGCAGTTGCGTGGTCGCACCCCTCGTCCTGCACGGACGGGCGTGGGGCGAGGTGTACGTCGCCCGCAGTCACGGCGAGCCGCCGTTCGCCCGGCCCGACGCGGATTTCGCGACCGTGCTCGCCGCGGTCATCGCGTCCGGTATCGCCCAGACCGAACGCCTCGCCGAGGTCCAGCGGCTGGCGTTCACCGATCCGCTGACCGGGCTGGGCAACCGCCGTGCCGTCGACCAGCGCCTCGACGAGGCGCTGGAGCGGCACCGGGCCGACGGTACGGTCGTCAGCCTCATGGTCTGCGACCTCAACGGCCTCAAGCGGGTCAACGACCGCCTCGGCCACGCGGTCGGCGACCGGCTGCTCGAACGCTTCGGCTCGCTCCTGTCGCTGTGCGGCGCCATGCTGCCGGGGAGCCTGGCGGCACGGCTGGGCGGTGACGAGTTCTGCATCGTCGCGATCGGGAGCTCCGCGGACGAGGTGGTGCGGGCGGCGGGCGAGCTGTGCATGCGGGCGGCCAAGCTGGACGTCGGGGAAGGGGTCGCCTGCGGTGTGGCTTCCACGGGCGATCAGATCGGGCCGGTGCGGTCGGCCCGGCGGCTCTTCCGCCTTGCCGACGCGGCGCAGTACCGGGCGAAGGCGCTGCGCTCAGCTCGCCCCGTCGTCGCCGGCCGCGAAGGCCCTGAGGACCCGGTGGTCCACCTGGCCGACTCGCCGCCCCCGGCGCCCCCCGCCGAACGCCGCCGCCTGCGCGGCCACCTCCCTCCCGACTGATCCGCCTGCGGCCGCCCCGTCCCGCCCCTGCGGCGGCCCCGCGACCTTCCCCTGGCGGTGGGCTGGGCGCGCGGTTCCGCCTGGAGTGACTGCCCCTTGCGGTTCGCGATCGCCTTTCCCGCCGTCGTGGCTGGCCGCGCAGTTCCGCCCCCAGAGCTTCGCCTGGGGGTACCCCCAGCGCCCCTCGTGGCCTGCGTCCTCCAACGTCCGGCATTCGCCCCTGCCGGGGGCTTGTCCTCTGCGAAGAGGACAAGCCCCCGGCAGGGGCTCGGGGAACTGCGAGACGAGCCACCACCCGGCAGAAGGTCCCGGAGCCGCCCGCAGGGGCAAGGCAGGGGGACCCGGGAGGATGACAGGTAGAGATTCAGTGCCTAGGGTGCGTGAATATGGATATGCACAACGTGGTGATCGGCCCCCACGGGGCCACGCCCGAGGACGTACTCGCCGTGGCCCGCGACGGCGCCGTCGTCGAGGTGGGGGAGGCCGCCCGCGAGGGCATGGCGTTCGCACGGGCCA
This sequence comes from Actinacidiphila cocklensis, assembly GCF_907177275.1. Classification (GTDB taxonomy): domain Bacteria; phylum Actinomycetota; class Actinomycetes; order Streptomycetales; family Streptomycetaceae; genus Actinacidiphila; species Actinacidiphila cocklensis. Next base: position 23,992 of record NZ_CAJSLV010000063.1, on the reverse strand, counting down.
CCGTCGACGCCCTGGCCGCACGGCCGGAACCGGTGTACGGCGTCTCCACCGGATTCGGCGCGCTCGCAGTGCGCCACATCTCCCCTGAGCTGCGAGCGCAGCTCCAGCGCTCGCTCGTGCGCTCGCACGCCGCCGGCATGGGGCCGCACGTGGAGCGCGAGGTCGTCCGCGCGCTGATGTTCCTGCGGCTCAAGACGCTCGCGTCCGGCCGCACCGGCGTGCGCCCACTCGTCGCGGACACGATGGCCGCGCTGCTGAACGCCGGCATCACCCCGGTCGTCCACGAGTACGGCAGCCTCGGCTGCTCGGGCGACCTCGCGCCGCTCGCGCACTGCGCCCAGGTGCTGATGGGCGAGGGCGAGGCGGAAGGCCCGGACGGGCAGGTGCGGCCGGCGGCCGAACTGCTCGCCGCGCACGGCATCGAACCGGTCGAGCTGCGCGAGAAGGAGGGCCTGGCCCTCATCAACGGCACCGACGGCATGCTCGGCATGCTGGTGATGGCCTGCGCCGACCTCGCGGGCCTGTTCACCGCGGCCGACGTCACCGCCGCCCTCTCGCTGGAAGCGCTACTCGGCACCGAGCGCGTGCTCGCGCCCGAGCTGCACGCCATCCGGCCGCACCCCGGCCAGGCGGCCGCCGCGGCCAACATGGCCAAGGTGCTGGCGGGTTCGGGGCTGACGGGGCACCACCAGGACGACGCGCCCCGCGTGCAGGACGCGTACTCGATCCGCTGCGCCCCGCAGGTGGCGGGTGCGGGCCGGGACACCCTCGCGCACGCCCGGCTGGTCGCGGAGCGCGAACTGGCCGCGGCCGTCGACAACCCCGTCGTCCTGGAGGACGGCCGGGTGGAGTCGAACGGCAACTTCCACGGCGCCCCCGTCGGCTACGTGCTGGACTTCCTCGCCATCGCCGCCGCCGACCTCGGGTCGATCGCGGAGCGGCGCACCGACCGGCTGCTGGACAAGAACAGGTCGCACGGCCTGCCGCCCTTCCTGGCCGACGACCCGGGCGTGGACTCCGGGCTGATGATCGCCCAGTACACCCAGGCCGCCCTGGTCAGCGAGATGAAGCGGCTCGCGGTGCCGGCCTCGGTCGACTCGATCCCGTCCTCCGCGATGCAGGAGGACCACGTGTCGATGGGCTGGTCGGCGGCGCGCAAGCTGCGGACCGCGGTCGACGCTCTGGCGCGGATCGTCGCCGTGGAGATGTTCGCCGCCACCCGGGCGCTGGAGATCCGGGCGGTCGCGGGCGGCACGCTCGCGCCGGCGACCGCGGCCGTGCTCGCGGCCGTACGTGCGGCGGGGGTGCCGGGACCGGGCAGGGACCGCTTCCTGGCACCCGACCTGGAGGCGGCCCACGCCTTCGTACTGTCAGGCGCGCTGGTCCGGGCGGCCGAGACCGTCACCGGACCGCTGGCGTAGCGGCAGGGTCAGAGCGCGGCCCGGCGCGCGCGCCGGGTCGCGTCCACGACCAGGGCCGCGCCTGCCACCAGGAAGGCGGAGCCGCCGATCACGTACGGCTTGGTGTCGATGCTGCCGGTGTCCGCGAGGTCGAGGTGCTGCGACGCCGGGACACCGGTGGTGGTGTGCGAGGCCGTCGCGGGCGCGTGCTGGGGGCTGGCGCTCGCGGACGGTACGAAATACAGCGCTGCCAGGACGGCTGCGGCTGCGGCGGCCACGTAAGGGCGGGGCGAGGCCAATGGAACCCCCAGGGGTTGCGACGACTTGACCGTGGTGGCCGATCGTAGTGACTCAGGCCACTGCTTGGGAAGCCGCGTCCCGTCCATCGGCCCCGCCCTCCCCCGTTCAGCTGTGCGGGCTCGCCCGGCGGCGGCGTGCCGCACCGAACGTCAGACCCGCTCCTACGGCGGCGAGCAGCGCGGCGACACCCGCGAGCATGCCGGTGCCGGCCGCACCGGTGCTGGCCAGTTGCTCCCCGCCGCCCGAGGTCCCGTCGGGCGCCGGGGAGTTGGCCGCCGGCGTGGTGGGCCCCGGCGTGGTGGGCGCGGCGGACGCGGACGCCGACGCCGACGCTGTCGGGGTGGGGGTGGCGGTGGCCGAGGCGGGGTCGATCTGCAGCCGACCCGCGGCCGTCACGAACGGCATGCGGCCGAGGTACCTGGTCGTTGCCCCGAGGCCAACCTCCTTCACCCCCGGCACCTCGGTCTTGAGGGAGAAGCGCAGCTCGTAGCGATGCTTCTGGCCGTGCGAGAACCCGGCGGGGATTGCCGGGAGCAGCCACTGGGTCTGGTCGCCCTCGTGCTCCAGCGCGACCCATTTGCCGCCGCTGCGTACCTCCAGGGTCAACGCCGAGGCGACTGCCGACGGCGCGCCGTAGTCGGAGATCTCGGTCGTGAGCGCGCCGGGGAAGGAGCCGCTCCCGTAGTCGTCCAGTTCCAGCCAGGTCACGGCGGGCTTGCCGGGCGCCACCACGGCCCCCGTGTCGAATGTGTCGACGAGACCCGGCTCGACGTCGAAGCGGTGGGTCGCGTTGTCCTGCTCTTGCCGGGAAGCGCCCTGACCGTAGAGGTAAATCCAGAACGATCCCTCCTCCTCGGGGGAGGAGTTCGAAGGGTAGTCCGGAGCAGGGCTGACGGTGATCTTCCAGCTGTAACTGGAATGGGCCGGCACCATGAACGGCTTCTCCAGCTCGCCCTTCGGGTAGAACGCCAGATCCGCACCGTTGACGTCCCCCGGCTCGGAGTCGGTGGCCGGCGCGTCCAGCGGTGTGACACCGATGGTCACGCTGCCCTGGTAGAGGAAGCCCTCGGAGGCCGTCAGGGCGGCGCTTCCCTGGTAGGGGAGCGGTGCGTCCGACGGGTTGGTGACGGCGAAGGTCAGCGTCGCCGGAGTGTTGCCGCGGTGAAGGACGGTCTGGCTGACGTCGCTGATCTTGTACGTCAGCGCGCTGTCGGCGGCGTGTGCGGAAGTGGCGGGCAGGAGCAGGACGCTCCCTGTGGCGACGGCGGCCAGTGCCGTCGCCAGAGCGGTGGTGCGGCGAGATGACATCGATATCCCCCCCGGGATCCATGACCAGGCCCGACGGCCTGTGACCGGGTCAGCGTACGGCGCTGTTGACCATGGCCAGGCAGGGGAATCGTCACGTCCACGTAACGGAGCCCCCCGGGTACGGAGGGTGGCCCGGAATGCGCTCCGCGGGGCGCTGACGTGGGAAAGGCCACAATTACGACCGAAAAGGGTGATTTGCTCCGGGGTGGCTGTTTCCATGGGCTAGGAAGAAGCCCGTGGTGCCGCCGCGGGGGACCCCAGCCCCATTGGAGAGATGCGTGACGTCGCCCGAGAACGGATCTGCCCCGGCCAAGCACCCGAAGGTCACCAAGCGCCGCACGCTCGCCGCCGCGGCCGCCGTGCTGATCGCCGGCAGCGTCGCCCTCACCGCGTGCAACAGCGGTGGCGGTGGGCACGCGGACAGCAAAGCCTCGGCCAGCCCCTCGCCGTCGACGCAGACGCCGACCCCCACGCAGACACCGTCCCCCCTCACCCAGGCCAGCCAGGACGCCGCGGCGGCCAAGCACGCCTCCGCCGCGAAGATCACCATCACCCCGAAGACCGGCGCCACCGGCGCCAAGGTCAGCGGGGCGGTCAAGGTCTCCGTCACCGGCGGCACCCTGACCTCGGTGACCATGACGTCCAAGTCCACCGGGCACGCGGTGGCGGGCAAGCTGTCCGCCGACAAGAAGAGCTGGACCCCGTCCGGCTCGCTGGCGCACAGCACCCAGTACGCGATCTCCGCGGCCGCCGTCGACGCGCAGGGCCAGCCCGCGGCCGCCACCTCCGGCTTCGGCACCGCCGCGGCCAAGCCGTCGAACTTCGTCGGCTACTTCACGCCCGAGGACGGCTCCACCGTCGGCGTCGGCATGCCGGTGTCGGTGAAGTTCGACCACGCGATATCCAAGGCCGACCGGGCCGCCGTCCAGCGCGGCGTCACCGTGACGTCCAGCAGCGGGCAGCAGGTGGTCGGCCACTGGTTCAACGCCAAGCGGCTCGACCTGCGCCCGCAGACCTACTGGGTTGCCGGCTCGCACGTCACGCTCGACCTGAACCTCAAGGGCGTCAAGGGCGCTCCCGGCGTCTACGGCGTCCAGGACAAGACCGTCGGCTTCGACGTGGGCCGCTCGCAGGTCTCCACGGTCGACACCAAGACCCACATGATGACCGTCGTCCGCGACGGCCAGGTCGTCAACACCATCCCGATCTCCGCCGGCGGCAAGGGCCACACCACCTACGACGGCCAGATGGTCATCGAGGAGAAGGACCAGACCACCCGGATGAACGGCGCCACGGTCGGCTTCACCGACGCCGACGGCAAGGGCGAGTACGACATCCCGGACGTGCCGCACGCCATGCGGCTGAGCGACTCGGGCACCTTCATCCACGGCAACTACTGGGGCGACCCGTCCGTCTTCGGCACGACCAACACCAGCCACGGCTGCATCGGCATCGAGGACGTCAAGGGCGGCAAGGACCCGAGCACCGACGCCGCGTGGTTCTACGACAACTCGCTGATCGGCGACGTCGTCACGGTCGTCAACTCGCCCGACAAGGTCATCCAGCCCAGCAACGGCCTCAACGGCTGGAACATGACGTGGAGCCAGTGGGTGGCAGGCTCGGCTCTGTGACCGTACGGATCCACGTCGCGGGGTCGTCCAGCACGGTACGCACCGAGCTGTAGGCGGCCCCGCGCAGTACGCCGTCGTGGCCGAGCCGGGAGACCAGCACGTCCTGGGCACGCCACTGGCGGTCCGTGACGCGGGCGGCGAGCTCGCGGCGCACGCCCGGCAGCAGCCAGGGCGCGAGGTCCGCGAGCGGGCCGCCGACCACCACGGCCTGCGGGTCGAGCAGGTTGACCGCACCGCTGAGGGCTATGCCCAGGGCGGCGCCTGCCTCCTCCAGCGCACGCAGTGCCGCGGGGTCGCCCGCGACGGCCGCCGCTTTCAAAGCCGGGCCGCGTCCGGTGCGCACACCGGCGGCCCGCAGCAGCGCCTCCTCGCCAGCGTAGGTCTCCAGGCAGCCGTTCGCACCGCACGAGCAGCGGGGTCCCTCCGGGCGTACCGGCACGTGCCCCAGCTCGCCCGCGAAGCCGCGGGCACCGCGGAAGAGGCGGCCCTCCACGACCAGGGCGGCACCGATGCCGATCTCGGCGGACACGTGCACGAAGTCCGTGAGGCGGCCGTCGTGGCCGCCGAGCCACAGCTCGGCCAGGGCACCGAGGTTGGCCTCGTTCTCCACGGCGGCGGCCTCGCCGAAGGCCGCGGCCAGCGGGACGTCCTCCCAGCCGAGGTTCGGCGCCCGCAGGACGGTGCCGCGGTCCTGGCCGATCAGTCCCGGCACCGCGACCGTCGTCCGCACCGGGTGCAGGCCGGCCGCCGCAGCCTCGGCGACGACGCCGGCGGTCAGGTCCGCCAGCTCGGCCAGGACGGCCTCCGCAGGGCGGCTGCGGTTCGCCGCGGGGCGCTGGGCGCGCGCCCGCACCCGGCCGTGCAGGTCCACCGCGCAGGCGGCGAGGTGGTCCACGCCGATCTCCGCCCCGATGCCGGCGGGGCCTGTCTCCGACAGGGCCAGGACGGTGCCGGGGCGGCCCACCGTGCCGGGGCGCTGGGCGCCCTGCTCCTCCACGAGGCCGGCCGCCAGCAGCTCGTCGACGAGGGTCGACACGGTGGCCCGCGTCAGGCCGACCTCCGCGGCGACCGCGGCCCTCGTCACGTTCTCGCCTGCGGCGAGGGCTTTCATGACCAGGGCCATGTTCCGCCGCCGGAGCCCGGCTTGCGCGCCGGTGCCTTTCCCCACGATGTGACCTCCGGTCCGGTTGGGGGGTGCCCCTACCTGCTGCGTTCACAGTGCCAGTACGCCGTGCCTCCTCGCGCAGTTCCGCGCGCCCCTTGCGTGATTGCCCCTTGCGGTGGGCTCTCACCTTTCGGTGCGCTGTGGTTGCGCGCGCAGTTCCGCCCCCAGAGCTCCGCCTGGGGGTACCCCCAGCGCCCCTTGTCGGCCTGCGTCCTCCGCCGTACAGGGTTCGCCCCTGGCAGGGTTGCCCTCCGCGCAGAGGGTGAGCGTTTTTCAGGGGCGCGCGGGACTGCGCGACCTCCCCCCGCCGGGGGAAGGTGGCAGGCCACCGCAAGGAGCACCCTCCCGGGGAGGGCTAGGCGGAAGCCAAGGGCATGGCTGAGGCCAGGCGGGAGAGGGTCGGGGTGTCGAGGGGGAGGGCCGCGTGGACGCGGCCCGACGTGGTGCCCCAGCGGGCGGCGATCGCGGAGGCGGGCTCACCCGTGAGGGTGCAGGCCGCCTGGACCGCCGCGCCCAGCGCGACGAGCTCGCCCGCCTCGGGGACCTGGACCGCGCGGCCGGACAGCCGGCGTACCGTCTCCAGCCAGGCGACCCCGCGGGAGCCGCCGCCGATGACGAGCAGCGGCTCGTCGGAGGGGGCGCCGCCGTCCACGGCGAGGACCTGGTCGAGCGCGCCGAGCAGCGCGTAGACGGCGCCGTCGTACGCACCCTGCAGCACCTGCCCGGCCGTCGTGTCGTGGCGCAGCCCGGTGAGCAGGCCCGACGCGTACGGCAGGTTCGGCGTGCGCTCGCCGTCCAGGAAGGGCAGGAAGGCGACCGAGCCGCCGGGCTCGACGTCCTCCCGCTCCCGGCCGAGCAGCGCGGCCACCTTGTCGACCGCGAGCGTGCAGTTCAGCGTGCACGCGAGCGGCAGCCACCCGCCGTCGGCCGCGGCGAAACCGGCCACGACACCGCTCGTGTCGGTCGGCCGCTGCCGCGACACCGCGTAGACGGTGCCGGACGTGCCGAGGCTGAGCGCGGCGCGGCCGGGCGTGAGCCCGAGGCCCAGCGCGGCGGCCGCGTTGTCGCCGGTGCCTGCGGCGACCAGCGCGCCGGCCCGCAGCGGCAGCCCGTCGCGTACGGTGCCGGCCTGCTCGCCGGGGCCGAGCACGGTGGGCAGCAGTTCGGGCGCGAGCCCGATCTCGGCCAGCAGCGCCTCGTCGTAGCGCTCGGTGTCGGAGCGCCACCAGCCGGTCCCCGACACGTCGCCGCGGTCGGTGACGCCGGCGCCGGACAGCCGCTCGGTCAGGAAGTCGTGCGGCAGCCGCACCGCGCGGGCGGCCTCGGCGGCCGCCGGCTCGTGCTCGGCGAGCCAGGCCCACTTCGAGACGGTGAAGCTCGCCCCCGGCACCGAGCCGAAGCGCTGCGCCCAGTGCCCGGCGCCGTACTTGTCGACCAGCGCGGCGGCCTGCGGCGCGGAGCGCACGTCGTTCCAGAGCATGGCGGGCCGCAGCGCCCGCCCCTGCGCGTCCAGCACCACGAGGCCGTGCTGCTGCCCGCCGACCGAGATCGCCTCGGCGCGGCCGGCCCACTCACCCGTCTGGCCCAGCGCGGATTGCAGCGCGGACCACCACACCTCAGGATCGGTCTCCCGTCCCGCGCCGGTGCTCACGGTGTGCCGTGCCTGGCCCGAGGCCAGTACCTCACCGGTCTCGACGTCCACCGCCAGCACCTTCGTGGACTGCGTGGAACTGTCGACCCCGAGGACGACCGACCCGTGCGATGCGCTGTCCGACCCCATGTGATTCCTGTCCCTTCCGGAGCCCATAGCGAGCTGCCACTTCCCATCATCGGCCTCGCATACTAATTTGTTCAACAGTCTGACGAATAGGAGCGAGCCGTAATGACTTCCGAGACGAACCTCACCCCGGGGCCCGAGCACAAGTTCACCTTCGGCCTGTGGACGGTGGGCTGGCAGGGACGCGACCCCTTCGGTGAGGCGACCCGCGCGCCGCTCGACCCCGTCGAGACCGTCACCAAGCTCGCGGAGCTCGGTGCGTACGGTGTGACGTTCCACGACGACGACCTGATCCCGTTCGGGTCCTCCGACGCCGACCGCGACGCGCTCATCAAGCGCTTCCGCGCGGCGCTCGACACCACCGGGCTGACGGTCCCGATGGCGACCACCAACCTCTTCACCCACCCGGTCTTCAAGGACGGCGGCTTCACGGCCAACGACCGCGACGTGCGCCGCTTCGCGCTGCGCAAGACCATCCGCAACATCGACCTGGCCGCCGAGCTGGGCGCCAAGGTCTACGTCGCCTGGGGCGGCCGCGAGGGCGCCGAGTCCGGTGCCGCCAAGGACGTGCGGGTCGCGCTCGACCGCTTCAAGGAGGCCTTCGACCTGCTCGGCGACTACGTCACCGAGAAGGGCTACGACCTGAAGTTCGCCATCGAGCCCAAGCCGAACGAGCCGCGCGGCGACATCCTCCTGCCGACCGTCGGCCACGCGCTGGCGTTCATCAACACCCTGGAGCGCCCCGAGCTGGTCGGCGTCAACCCCGAGGTCGGCCACGAGCAGATGGCCGGGCTGAACTTCCCGCACGGCATCGCCCAGGCGCTGTGGCACAACAAGCTCTTCCACATCGACCTCAACGGCCAGACCGGCATCAAGTACGACCAGGACCTGCGCTTCGGCGCCGGTGACCTGCGGTCGGCGTTCTGGCTGGTGGACCTGCTGGAGTCGGCGGGCTACGAGGGCCCGCGGCACTTCGACTTCAAGCCGCCGCGGACCGAGGACTACGACGGCGTGTGGGCGTCGGCCGCCGGCTGCATGCGCAACTACCTGATCCTCAAGGACCGTGCCGCCGCCTTCCGCGCCGACCCGGCCGTCCAGGAGGCGCTGGTGGCCGCGCGCCTCGACCAGCTCGCGCAGCCGACCGTCGCCGAGGGCGAGGGCCTGGCCGGCCTGCTGGCCGACCGCTCGGCGTACGAGGACTTCGACGCGGATGCCGCTGCCGCGCGGGGGATGGCGTTCGAGCAGCTCGACCAGCTGGCGATGGAGCACCTGCTCGGCGCTCGCTGAGCCCCTCCCCGGGGCGCGGGGTCCGCAGGACGGCCCGTCGTGGCTGGTCGCGCGGTTCCTCGCGTCCCTGGGGTGATCGCCCCTTGCGGGCGGGCGGTCGGCTTTCCCCCGGCGGGGGTTGCGCGCGCGGTTCCGCCCCCAGGGCTTCGCCTGGGGGCGCCCCCAGCGCCGCCTGGGGTGATTGCCCCTAGCGGTGGCGTTGCCTGCCTGCGGCCGCGTCGTGGTCGTCGCGCTCGCGCGGCGGCGGCCGCAGATCAGATGCGGCCTCGCGACGTCAGGGGTGCGGGGAACCGTGCGGCCAGGCCGTGCGGGGGGAAGGTCCGTGGGCGTCCAGGGCGGGCTGTCGGGTCGGCGCCGGCAGACGGCGGATCGGCCAGGCCCAGTGGCCGCGGCCCGGGCGTGGGGTCGGGGGGTCGGTGACCGGGCCGGGGATGACCGCGAGCGCCACGCCCAGCAGGGCGGAGCCCACGAGGCAGTCCAGCCAGTAGTGGTTGGCGGTGCCGACCACCACGAGCATGGTCACCAGCGGGTGCAGCAGCCACAGCCACCGCCAGCGCGAGCGGTACGCGGCGATCAGGCCGACTGCGATGGCCAGCGCCCAGCCGACGTGCAGCGACGGCATCGCCGCGAACTGGTTGGCCATCGAGTCGCTGTCCGGTCTGCCGTAGACGGCCGGGCCGTAGACCGCCGCGGTGTCGACCATGCCGTCGCCGGGCAGCAGCCGCGGCGGGGCGAGCGGGAAGAACAGGTGGCCGATCAGCGCCAGCATCGTCTGGATCACGATGGCCCGCCTGATCCACAGGTAGTGCGCCCGCTTCTTGGTGAACATCCAGCCCAGGAAGACGACCATCGCCGGGAAGTGCACCGTGGCGTAGAGGTAGTTGGCGGTGTGGACCAGCGTCTCGCTGTGCAGCATCAGGTCCTGCAGGGACCGCTCGCTCGGCAGGTGCACCGCGCGTTCGAACGACCAGACCCCGTCGGCGTGCCGGTAGGCGCCGTCCGTACGGCCGTTGGCCACCATGCGGCCGTACTTGTACAGCGCGTTGACGGCGAACAGCAGCACCAGCTCGGGCAGCAGCAGCGGGAGTCTGGCCGGCAGCGGGATGCGTGGTGGTCTCGGAAGGAGGCGCTTGGCGGTGATGACCGACGACGTCCCGCTCCCCAGTCCCATACCAGCAGCCCCTGCCCCTCCATCGACGTTCACCGACAGCCCGGACGCAGCGGTCGTCTGCAACGCCTGCCCCGGAGAACCGACGCGAAGCCGACCGCTCCCGGCCATCCTTGCAAAACCACCGCGAAATGTCCGTGAGGCCAATCCCACGCGCCCCGTGCTCAACCTTTTTGCGCCGCGGGGCGAGGGCCGGGGCGGGCGTCCCCCGAGTGTCCGGTGAGTCGCAAGCGGCGGATCAGGCTACGCAAAAACTGTGCACACCCGTGAAGTTGTGCGCCAAAGACGCGAAATACGCTCGCACGAGCCTTGTGGAAACGGACGGCGCCGACCTAGGTTCACCTCACCCGGTGCCTGCCGGCGCCCCGCCGTCAGACCGGGCCGCCGCGGGTGCCGGGGGCGAACGGACCCCCACCTGAGCCTGTCCTGAGAGAATCGAGCTTTCGATGTCACGGAGCATCACCGGTGCTGTGGCGAGATGGTCATCGGGCCCGCGGCGAAGAGCCGCCGTGACGGTCGCGTCGGTGACCGCGGCGGCGGCCGCGCTCGGCGTGCTGAGCGGCGGCACCGCGGTCGCCAAGGCGCCGGCGCCCGACGCCGGCAAGGCCGTGGTCACCCGGGCCGCCCTCGACCCGGCGCTGACCGCGGGACGCGGCGCCGATGTCGGCTTCGCCGAGCAGGAGGCCGAGAACGCGCGCACCGACGGCACCGTCATCGGCCCGGGCCGGGACGCCTACACCCTGCCCGCCGAGGCCTCGGGCCGCAGCGCGGTGACCCTGAAGCCGGGGCAGTACGTCGATTTCACGCTGCCGAGCGCGGCCAACGCGGTCAACGTGCGCTACAGCATCCCCGACGCCCCCGCGGGCGGCGGCGGCACCTCGCCGCTGAAGGTCACCGTCGACGGCGGCGCGGCGAAGACCATGACGCTGACCTCGCAGTACGCCTGGCTCTACAACCTGTATCCGTTCTCGAACGACCCGAACGCCGACATCACCCACCCCGACTGGTGGGTCACCGAGTGCGGCTGCGTGCCGAACGCCACCACGCCCACGCCGGTCTTCGCCAAGCCCTTCCGGCCCAACCACTTCTACGACGAGCAGCGGCTGCTGCTCGGCCGTACGTACAAGGCGGGCCAGACCGTACGGCTGACCGTGCCGGCCGGGGCCGCGACCACCACCGTCGACCTGCTGGACTCGCAGCTGGTCGCGCCGCCGAAGGTCGACCTGCCGGCGGCCGACGTGCTGCTCTTCGGCGCCGACCCGACCGGCCGGCGGGACTCGGCCGGCGCGATCGACAAGGCGATCGCCTTCGCGCAGCGCGCCCACCTGAAGGTCTACATCCCGCCGGGCACCTACCAGGTCAGCCGGCACATCATCGTCGACCACGTGACCATCGAGGGCGCGGGCAGCTGGTACACGGTCATCAAGGGCCACCAGGTGGACCTGGCGACCCCGGCCCCCGATGGGAGCGTGCACACCGGGGTCGGCTTCTACGGCAAGGACGCGGCGGCGGGCGGCAGTTCCGACGTCCACCTGTCGGGCTTCGCGATCCAGGGCGACGTGCGCGAGCGGATCGACACCGACCAGGTCAACGGGATCGGCGGCTCGCTCAGCGACTCCACCATCGACGGGCTGTACATCCAGCACACCAAGGTCGGCATGTGGTTCGACGGGCCGATGAGCAATCTGCGGATCACGAACAACGTGATCGTCGACCAGATCGCCGACGGCATCAACTTCCACACCGGCGTGACGCGTTCGGCGATCTCCGGCAACTTCCTGCGCAACACCGGCGACGACGCGCTCGCGATGTGGTCGGAGAGGACCGAGGACGCCGGCAACACCATCGACCACAACACCGTGCAGACCCCGGTGCTCGCCAACGGCATCGCCGTCTACGGCGGTACGGACAACACCGTCTCCGCCAACCTGATCGCCGACCCGGTCCGCGAGGGCAGCGCCCTGCACGTCGGCTCGCGCTTCGGCTCCGAGGCCTTCACCGGCAAGCTGACGATCGCCGGCAACACCACGGTCAGGGCCGGGACGTACGAGCTGAACTGGAAGATCGGGCTCGGCGCGATCTGGTTCTACGCGCTGGAGAAGAACATCGACGCCGACGTCCAGGTGACCGGCGACCGCTTCCTCGACAGCACCTACAACGCGATCATGCTGGTCAGCGACTTCCCGGTGAAGGACCTTTACTCCATCACCGGCGCCCACTTCAAGGACATCCAGGTCGACGGCACCGGCACCTCCGTGCTCAGCGCCCGGGCCAAGGGCGGCGCGACCTTCGAGAACGTCGACGCCCGCAACGTCGGAGCCGTCGGCATCAACAACTGCGGCTCCTTCAACTTCCCCGCCACCGGCTCCGAGTTCGCCGTCACCGACCTCGGCGGCAACGACGGCGGCGGCACCACCGGTCCCTGGCTGGCCCCGTGGGAGCTGCCCAACACCATCACCTGCGACGACCGCCCCGCCGTGGTCCCGCCGCCGGCCCCCTCCGCCTGGTAGCCGGAACCACCCCGCCGGCCGGTCGCGTCCGCCGCGGCCGGCCGGTGCCGTTGTCCGGGGGAGGCCCCCGCGGGGCACTACGCTCGGCGGCATGAGCGATCAGCACTTCGAGACCCTGGCCATCCACGCGGGGCAGCCGGCCGACGCGCAGACCGGCGCCGTCGTCACCCCGATCTACCAGGTGTCGACGTACAAGCAGGACGGCGTCGGCGGCCTGCGGGGCGGTTACGAGTACAGCCGGTCGGCGAACCCCACCAGGACCGCGCTCGAAGCGAACCTGGCGGCGCTGGAGGGCGGCAGCCGCGGGCTCGCCTTCGCGTCGGGCCTGGCGGCCGAGGACTGCCTGCTGCGTACCGTGCTCGCCCCCGGCGACCACGTGGTGATCCCCAACGACGCCTACGGCGGCACCTTCCGGCTGTTCGCGAAGGTCGTGGAGCGCTGGGGCGTGACCTGGTCGGTGGCCGACACCTCCGACGTGCAGGCGGTGCGCGACGCGGTACGCCCCGAGACGAAGCTGATCTGGGTGGAGACGCCCTCCAACCCGCTGCTGGGCGTCAGCGACATCGCCGCGCTCGCCGGGGTGGCCCGGCAGGCGGGGGTGCGGCTGGTGGTGGACAACACCTTCGCCAGCCCGTATCTCCAGCAGCCGCTCGCGCTGGGCGCCGACGTGGTGGTGCACTCCACGACGAAGTACATGGGAGGCCACTCCGACGTGGTCGGCGGCGCCCTGGTGACCTCGGACGCCGGTCTCGGCGAGGAGCTGGCCTACCACCAGAACGCGATGGGCGCGGTCGCAGGTCCCTTCGACGCGTGGCTGGTGATGCGCGGCATCAAGACCCTCGCGGTGCGCATGGACCGGCACAGCGCCAACGCCACCCGGGTCGCGCACCTGCTGTCCGCGCACCCGAAGGTGACCCAGGTCTACTACCCGGGGCTGCCCGAGCACCCGGGCCACGAGGTGGCCGCCAAGCAGATGAAGGCCTTCGGCGGGATGGTGTCCTTCCGGGTCGACGGCGGCGAGGAGGCGGCGGTCGCGGTGTGCGACCGGGCGAAGCTGTTCACCCTCGGCGAGTCGCTGGGCGGCGTCGAGTCGCTGATCGAGCACCCGGGCCGGATGACGCACGCGTCGGTCGCCGGCTCCGCCCTGGAGGTGCCGGCCGACCTGGTCCGGCTGTCGGTGGGCATCGAGGCGGTGGACGACCTGCTGGCCGACCTGAGCCAGGCCCTGGCCTGACCCCCGGGCCGCCCGTCCCGGCTCAGCGCGGCAGCCGCAGCAGCGGCGCCGGGAGGCGGCCCAGGCTCACCGGCGACCACCAGGTGCCGTCGCCGGTGTCGCCGGCCGGGTCGTGGTGCTCGGGCCAGGCGAGCACCGCCAGCACGATGCCGGCCACCACCGCGGCCACCAGCAGCACCCACAGCACCTGCCGCCGGACGCGGCGGCGGCGTACCGTACGCCGCCCCCGCACGGTCGCGCGGGCCACCAGGTCGGCGGGCACCGCCGGGTGCGGGGTGTCGAGCAGCTGCCGCACCTCGTCGTCGCGCCGGTTCGGCGCCCTCACGGCGCCACCTGCTGGGCTGCCCGGCGGTCGGCGCGGTCCGCGCGGTCGCGGGCCTCGGCGACCGTACGCGGCGCCGCCTGGGGTGTGCGGCCGGCCGGCGGTGTGCCGCCGGCCGGGGGTTTGCCCGACGGGTCGTAGCGGCGGCTGCGCAGGGTCGCGGTGGCCCGGGCGCCGATCGCCCTGACCCGGTCGGTGGCCAGTCCGAGCTGGGCCGCGGTCTGCTCCTCCGCGACACCCTCGAAGTACCGCATCGTGACGACGAGCCGCTCCTGCGGGGTGAGCCGTGCGAGCACCCCGCCGCGCGGGCGCCGCCACCACGGCCGGTAGGCGAAGCGGCGTACCAGCTCCGCCCGCGCCTGGTCGTACGGGTCGTCGGCGCGCATCCGCAGCCAGTCGGCGTACGTGCGGGCCAGCGTCGCGGTGAGCAGCCGCTCGGCCTGCTCCCGGTCGCCGGTCAGCAGGGTGGCGGTGTGCAGCAGTCGGCCCGCCGCCCCGGCGCTGAACGCCGCGAATTCGGCGTCCCGTCGGATCTCCGCTGCCGCCCGGCGCTTCCCCACGCGGCCATGGGACGGCAACCGGGTGTTCCCGGTCAAGCCCCTTGCGGGTCCCCCTGTGACTCGTACGCACCATGCGCACGCGAGGCACCTGCCGTCGCTCCCGGGGCCTCGTCGTCGCCGCGGCCGAGGCCGGCGTGCCAGTCGGCGAGCGAGATGTTGAACCGTACGAGAAGGTCGGTGAAGACCTCCCGCTCCCCTTCCGTCCACCCGTCGGTGACCTGGGCCATCAGCCGGCGGCGCGAGTCGCGCACCTCGTCGAGCCGGCCGCGGCCGCGCGGCGAGACCGCGAGCACCACGGCCCGGCCGTCGTCCGGGTGCGAGGTGCGCTTGACCAGGCCGGTGTCGACCAGCGGCGCCACCTGCCGGGTGACCGTGGAGGAGTCGATACCCATGGCCTCGGCGAGTGCCTTGACACCCATGGGACCCTCCCGGTCGAGCCGGTTGAGCAGCAGATATGCGGCGCGGTCCATCGAGTTGCGGGCCTTGCCCACACCGCCGAGCCGGGTCTGTTCCGCGCGGCGGGCGAAAAGGGCCACCTGGTGCTGGAGGCGCTCAAGAAGTTCTGACGAGGTCTCCGTCGGTTTGGACATGACCTTGAAGCTCGCGTTCTGTCGGTCCTGTGAAGGGCGATCGGACGGCGGGAAGTTGGGAGAAGAGTACGCGGACCGGATGCCCGAGTGACCCTGCACGCACAAACCGCAACCGGGTTCTGACACCACTGTGAAGGTCGGCGGGCGCACCCCTGCCCCGGTCGTGCCCCGGGCGTGGCGCGGGCGCGGGACTGCGAGACTGGTCGTATGGACCGACCGTCACCCTCCGCGCTCCTCCCGGTCACCCTCGACGACGTGCGCGGCGCCCACAAGATGCTCTCCGGCGTGGCCCGGATGACCGTGATGGAGACCAGCAGGCACCTGTCGTCGCTGGTCGGGGCACCTGTGCACCTCAAATGCGAGAATCTGCAGCGCACCGGTTCGTTCAAGATCCGCGGCGCCTACGTCCGGATCGCAGGCCTCAGCCCCGAGGAGCGGGCGGCCGGCGTCGTGGCGGCCAGCGCCGGCAACCACGCGCAGGGCGTGGCGCTCGCGGCCGCCCTGCTCGGGGTGCGCTCGACGGTCTTCATGCCGGTCGGCGCCCCGCTGCCGAAGGTCGCCGCGACCCGCGACTACGGAGCCGAGGTCCGGCTGCACGGAACGGTGGTGGACGAGACGCTGCGGGCGGCGATCGACTACGCCCAGGAGACCGGCGCGGTCTTCATCCACCCCTTCGACCACCCGGACATCATCGCCGGGCAGGGCACGGTGGGCCTGGAGATCCTGGAGCAGTGCCCCGAGGTGCGCACCATCGTGGTGGGCGTCGGAGGCGGCGGGCTCGCGGCGGGTGTCGCGGTCGCCGTCAAGGCGCTGCGGCCCGACGTGCGGGTGGTCGGGGTGCAGGCGGCAGGCGCCGCCGCGTACCCGCCCTCGCTCGCGGCCGGGCGCCCGGTCGCGCTGGGCTCGGTGGCCACCATGGCCGACGGCATCATGGTCGGCCGCCCCGGCGACGTGCCGTTCGCGCTGGTCAGGGACCTGCTGGACGACGTGGTCACGGTCTCGGAGGACCAGCTGTCGTCGGCGCTGCTGCTGTGCCTGGAGCGGGCGAAGCTGGTGGTGGAGCCGGCCGGGGCCAGCTCGGTGGCGGCGCTGCTGGCCGCGCCGCACGCGTACGAGGGGCCGGTCGTGGCGGTGCTGTCCGGCGGCAACGTGGACCCGCTGCTGATGCAGCGCATCCTGCGGCACGGCATGTCGGCGGCGGGCCGCTACCTGTCGCTGCGGCTGCGGCTGACCGACCGGCCGGGGGCGCTGGCCACGCTGCTCGGGGTGCTGTCAGTGGTGGACGCTAACGTCCTCGACGTCAGTCATGTGCGGACCGACCCGCGGCTCGGGCTCACCGAGGCGGAGGTCGAACTGCACCTGGAGACCAAGGGTCCCGAGCACTGCGCCGCGGTCGGCACGGCGCTCGAGGACGCGGGGTACGTGGTGATCGCCTGATCGGGGCGGAGCTGTCGGCGGGGTTGACGCGATATATCGCGTCTGACATTCTCGCTATATCGCGAGGATGCCCGGTAAACCGTTCGCACACCGCGGGGCATCCGGCAATCATCGGCCGATGAGTTCCGGTTGTCGGACCGGTCGTACAGCCGTAACAGCACACAGCGCAAGCAACGGACGGGAGCCAAAAAAATGCCGGGCGCCATCTATGCCGAAGGTCTGGTCAAGACCTTCGGCGATGTCAGGGCACTGGGGGGAGTGGACCTTGACGTGCCGGAGGGCACGGTCCTCGGTTTGCTCGGTCCCAACGGGGCGGGGAAGACCACCGCGGTGCGCGTCCTGACCACACTTCTGCAGCCGGACAGCGGCAGGGCCACCGTCGCGGGCATCGACGTGCTCAAGCACCCCAACGAGGTGCGCCGGCACATCGGCCTGTCGGGCCAGTTCGCGGCCGTCGACGAGTTCCTCACCGGCCGGGAGAACATCCAGATGGTCGGCGAGCTGTACCAGCTCAGCCCCAAGGCCGCCCGCCGGCGGGCCGACGAGCTGCTGGAGCGGTTCAACCTCACCGAGGCCGCCAACCGGATCTCCAAGACCTACTCCGGCGGTATGCGCCGCCGGCTCGACCTGGCCGCCGCCCTGGTCGTCAGCCCGCCGGTGATGTTCATGGACGAGCCCACCACCGGGCTCGACCCGCGCAACCGGCAGCAGCTGTGGGAGGTCATCCAGGAACTGGTCGCGGGCGGCACCACGCTGCTGCTCACCACCCAGTACCTGGAGGAGGCCGACCACCTCGCCCACGACATCTGCGTCATCGACCACGGCAAGGTCATCGCCCGCGGCACCTCCGACCAGCTCAAGGCGCAGATCGGCGGCGAGCGCGTCGAGGTCGTGGTGCACGAGCGGGACCGGATCGACGACGCCGCCCGCGCGATGGCCGCGCACGGCAAGGGCGAGGTCAAGATCGAGCAGCACACCCGGCAGATCACCGTCCCGGTCACCGGCGGCGCCAAGCTGCTGGCCGAGGTGATCCGCGACCTCGACGCCCAGGGCATCGAGATCGACGACATCGGCCTGCGCCGCCCCACCCTGGACGACGTCTTCATCTCGCTCACCGGCCACGCGGCCGAGGTGCCCGCGAACGGCGAGAGCGAGGAGGGCGACGGCGGTGCCGCCGCCGACGGAACCGCGGTCAAGGAGGCCGTCAAGTGAGTGCCGTGACCGACACCCCCCAGCTGACGCTGGCGCCGAAGGCCCGCGGCGGCCTGATCCAGTCCGCCCACGACTCGCTCGTGGTCGCCAAGCGCAACCTGCGCCGCATGATGCGCATCCCCGAGGTCGTGATCTTCGGCCTGATCCAGCCGATCATGTTCGTGGTGCTCTTCAGCTACGTCTTCGGCGGGTCCGTCAACGTCGGCGGCTCGTCCAGCGCCTCCGACTACCGCGAGTTCCTGATGGCCGGCATCTTCGCGCAGACCGTCACCTTCGCGACCGCCGGCGCCGGCGCCGGCATCGCCGACGACATGAGCAAGGGCCTGATCGACCGGTTCCGCTCGCTGCCGATGTCCCGCGGCGCGGTCCTCACCGGCCGCACCCTGGCCGACCTGGTGCAGACCGCGCTGACCGTCGTGGTGCTGGCCTGCGTCGGCCTGCTGGTCGGCTGGCGCATCCACAACGGCATCCCGAAGATGTTCGGCGCCTTCGCGCTGCTGCTCCTGCTGGGCTACGCCTTCTCCTGGATCGGCGCGCTGATCGGCCTGTCCGTGCGGTCGCCCGAGGCGGCCACCTCGGGCGGCCTGATCTGGCTGTTCCCGGTGACCTTCGTGTCGAACGCGTTCGTGTCGCCGCAGTTCATGCCGGCCTGGCTGCGGCACGTGGCCGAGTGGAACCCCTTCAGCGCCACCGTCCAGGCCTCCCGCGTGCTGTTCGGCAACCCGGGCGTCGTCAAGTCCGGCGCCTGGCCGATGGAGCACCCGGTGTGGGCGTCGCTGATCTGGTCGGTGATCATCATCGCGGCCTTCCGCACCCTGGCGGTCCGCAAGTACCGCTCCGCGACGGCGTAACGCCGCAGGCGTACAGCAGCGAGCCCCCGGCGGTCCTGCGCCGGGGGCTCGTCCTTGTACTGGGGGGCCTGCGAGGCTCAGCCCTGGTACGGCCTGACGTCGAGGATCTTCACCGACGCGCTCCTGCCGTTCGGCAGCTCGTACGTGGCGTCGTCGCCGGTCCGCTTGCCGGCCACACCGCGACCCAGCGGGGACTGCGGCGAGTACGTCTCCAGGTCGCTGGAGATCCCCTCGCGGGAGCCGAGCAGGAAGGTCGTGGTGTCGTCCGGGTCACCGTCGAAGGCGATCGTGACGACCATGCCGGGGGCCACCACACCGTCGTCCGCGGGCGCCTCGCCCACCTTGGCGCTCTCCAGGATCTGGTTGAGCTGCCGGATGCGCAGCTCCAGCTTGCCCTGGTCCTCGCGCGCCGCGTGGTAGCCGGCGTTCTCCTTGAGATCGCCTTCCTGGCGGGCTTCCTCGATCTTTGCGACGATCTCGGCGCGCGCCGGACCAGACAGATGCTCCAGCTCGGCCTTGAGCTGGTCGTACGCCGCCTGGGTCAGCCAGGTGACGTTGTCGCTGGTCTGGGTCACAGGTGCTCCTCGTCGGTACTGTCGTGAAGAATTGCATTGCCACCGGTAGCCGGGACGAAACCACGAGCCTAACAATTACCGGCGGGCGACGGGAGCGGGTAAAGGGCGGGCGGGTCAGTCGCGCGGCGCGGCGCTGCACCCGACCAGTTCGCCGGTCTCGCCGCGGGCCGTCGTGCGGACCGTGACGACCGTGTCGACCTGTTTCGCGTGCTGCGCCAGGCGTACGTCCTTGCGGCCCACCTCGACGTGGTCGGTGCCCACCGAGCGGACCGTGCACACCGCGACGGTGCCCGCGCCCTTGTGGACCTCCAGGTGGATCTGCAGGGACTGGTCCGAGACCGCCTCGAACGCCACCACCTGGCCGCTGACCTTGTCACCGCTCAGCGAGTCGTAGCCGTACCAGCCGATACCCGCTGTGACCAGCACCGCAGCCACGATCGCGGCGATCCGCAGCTTGCGGTCGGCACGCGCGTCCGCACCGGGGCCGTAGCGTCCTTCGGGCAGGGAACCGGGCGGACCGGCCTGGACAGCCGCCATGATCGTTTCTCCCGTTCACTGACCGCGGAATTATTCGCCCCCTCGCTCGGTCACTATAGAAGGCGTTCCCCCTGCGCCGACCGAGGGGGCTCCACGACCAACAGCAGAACCAACGGGACTTTGAGGACACCTGCCTTGACTGAGCAGCTTCGACTGATGGCCGTACACGCTCACCCCGACGACGAGTCGAGCAAGGGTGCCGCCACCATGGCCAAGTACGTGTCAGAAGGGGTGGACGTACTGGTGGCCACCTGCACCGGCGGCGAGCGCGGTTCGGTGCTCAACCCCAAACTCCAGGGCGACAAGTACATCGAGGAGCACATCCACGAGGTACGCGCCAAGGAGATGGACGAGGCCAGGGAGATCCTGGGCGTCAAGCAGGCCTGGCTCGGCTTCGTCGACTCGGGACTGCCCGAGGGCGACCCGCTGCCGCCGCTGCCCGAGGGCTGCTTCGGCCTCCAGGACGTCGACGAGGCGGCCGGCGCGCTGGTGAAGCTGATCCGCGAGTTCAAGCCGCAGGTGATCACCACCTACGACGAGAACGGCGGTTACCCGCACCCCGACCACATCATGACCCACAAGATCACCATGGTGGCCTTCGAGGCCGCCGGCGACCCGAACCGGTACCCGGAGGCCGGCGAGCCCTGGACGCCGCTCAAGCTCTACTACAACCAGGGCTTCAACAAGGCCCGCACCCTCGCCCTGCACGAGGCCATTGAGGCCCGCGGCATGGAGTCCCCCTACGGGGAGTGGCTCAAGCGCTGGGACGAGTTCGCCCGGCCCGAGCGCAACATCTCCACCCACGTGCCGTGCTCGGAGTTCTTCGAGATCCGCGACAAGGCGCTGCTCGCGCACGCCACCCAGATCGACCCGGACGGCGGCTGGTTCCGGGTCCCGATGGACCTCCAGCGGGAGATCTGGCCGACCGAGGACTACGAGCTGGCGAAGACCCGCGTCGACGTCTCGCTCCCCGAGACCGACCTCTTTGCGGGCGTCCGGGAGGCCTGAGGGACAATGGGCGGCGTGACAGCAACCCACGCCTTCGGCCGCCCGCTGGTTTCCCTCGCAGAGGTGAACCAGGACAAGGTGACGCCGGGGCTCCTCGGATTCGTGATCTTCGCTGCGCTGGCCTTCGGGCTGTGGATGCTCATGAAGAACATGGGCAAGCAGATGAAGAAGATCGACTTCGAGGAGCAGGCGCCACCGGCGGCGCCCGCCCCTTCCGACCCCGAGGCCCCGCGGCCCTGACCCCCGCGTGAGGGGGCGCCCCTGGAGGGCGCCGCCCTACGCCGGGCTGTCCTGGGCCAGGATCACCCGGGCCGCGCGGCCCGGGGTCATGCCCAGGCGCCACGCCTCCCAGGGCGTGCCCGCGGCGGCGGACCCGCGTTCGACCAGCAGCGCGTACGCGGCGACGTACTCGTCGAGGTCCGGGTCGCGCCCCGGGTACCCCGCGCGTCCCGCGAGGTCGCGCAGGACGGCCAGCGCCTGCTCGACCTCCCCGCCGGAGGCGAGCAGCGTGGCGCGCAGGAACGCCGCCCAGTCCTGCCCGCGCCGGTCGCCGAGGCCGCCGAAGAGCTGGTAGGCCTCGTCCAGCAGGGTCAGCGCCTCCACCATGCGCTCGTTGCCCGCGTCGATCACCGCCAGCTCCACGCACGACCAGGCCTCGCCGTGCTCCACGCCGATCCGCCGGAAGTCCTGCCGGGCGTCCTGCAGCAGCTGCCGGGCGAAGCCGCTGTTGCGCAGGTTGCCGGTCCTGGCCGCGCGCTGGTCCCGGGTGACCCGCGCCGAGTGGTGCCGGGCGCAGGCCAGCCCGTAGACGTCCCGCATCCGGGAGAACATCGTCCGCGACCGCTCCAGGGTCCGCAGCGCCGCGTCGGTGTCGCCGCACTCCTCCAGGGCCTGCCCCAGGTGGTACAGCGTCCACGCCTCACCCCGGGCGTCCTCGCTCGCCCGGTGCCGCTGGACCGCCTCGTCCAGGTCGCGGGCCGACTCGCGGGGCTCGCCCCGCAGCAGCCTGGCCCTGGCCAGCTGGGTCATCGTCCAGGCGGTGCCGCGCGGGTCGCGGGCCAGCGCGTACGCCTGGCCGGCCGCCCGCAGCTCCGCCTCGCCCTGGTCGAGCCGGCCGAGCAGCAGATAGGTCTGGCCCAGCTGGAGGTGCGCCCACGCCTCGCCCTGCACGCTCTCGTTGGCCCGGTGCAGCGCCAGCGACTCGTGCAGCAGCTTGACGGCGCTGTCCAGCTGGCCCATGTCGCGCAGCACCGCGCCCAGCGCGTGCATCGTCCAGGCCCGGTCCTCCTCCAGCTCCGGGTCCGCCTGGATCGCCAGGCCCTCCCGCAGCTTGACCTCGGCCTCGCGCAGGTTGCCCTGGTGGTGCAGGGTGATGCCGAGGCTGTCCAGCGCGCGGGCCGCGCCCGCCGGGTGCTGCGCCTCGAAGTAGAGGTCCACCACGGTGCTCAGCGTCGACTTGGACTTGTCGAGGTCGCCCAACTGCCGTGCTGCGATGCCGGTACGCCACTGCACCGAGCGCACCAGCACGGAACGGTCCTCGTCATGGCCGGACTTGGGCTGCCGTGCGTGCTGGGCCTGCGCCATCTCGCTGATCTCGCCCAGCCGGTAGAGGTCGCCGCGCAGCAGGCAGTAGTCGCACAGCGCGCCCAGCAGCGCCTGGACCGCTGCCCGGTCGACGCCCTCGGTCTCGCGCAGCGCGGCCGTGATGAAGCTGGACTCCTCGTCCAGCCAGCGCAGCGCCGTCTCCAGCGAGGCGAACCCGTGCTGCCCGAACCGCCCGGCCCGCGTCGAGGTCTTGCCCTCGACCAGCCGCACCACGGTGTTGGCCAGGTCGGCGTACGAGCGGATGAGCCGCTCGTGGGCCGCGGCCCGCTCGACCGGGTCCTCCTCGTCGAGCAGCCGCTCGGCGGCGAAGGCGCGCGCCAGGTCGTGCGGCCGGTAGCGGCTGCCGCGGACGTTGTCGAGGAGCCCGGCCGCGGCCAGCTCGCCGAGCCTGCGGGCCGCCTCCTGGTCGTCGGTGGCCATGAGGGCGGAGGCCGCCGCGGCGCCGAAGCTCGCCCGGCCGGCCAGCGCGAGGCGGCGCAGCAGCCGGCGGTTGGGCTCCGGCTGGTCGTGGTAGCGCAGCGCCAGCACCCGGTCGACCGGGTCGCGCGGGCCGAACACCTCGATGTCGTCGACCAGTTGGGTAGGCCCGTGGTGGTCGGCCAGCGCCGACCCGGCGATCCGCAGCGCCAGCGGCAGGCCCGCGCACAGCTCGCGCAGCCGCTCGGCCTGCGCCGCGTCCGGCGCCGGCAGGCCCGCCGCCTGTGCCAGGTGGCCGAGCAGGCCCTGCGCGCCGGCGGACGACAGCGGGGCGATCTCCAGGTGGCGCACCCGGGCGTCCGGCATCTCCAGCGCCAGCGGCTCGCGCGCGGTGACCAGCACCAGGCTCTCCGAGCGCTCGGGCACCAGCGCGCGCACCTGCTCGGGGTCCGTGGCGTCGTCCAGCACGATGACCACCGGCACGCCGGCCAGGTGCTGCTGGTACTGCTCGCTGAGCCGGCGCAGGTGCTGGCCCTGGTCCTGGCGGTCCTGCCGCTCCCTGAACAGGAGCTGGTCGCGCGGCGCCCCGAGCCGGTTCAGCAGGTGCAGCAGCGCGTCCCGCACCGGCAGCGGCCCCCGGCCGTCGCCCGCGCCGCGCAGATCCACCACGCAGGCGCCCCTGAACTGGTCCTTCAACTGCTGCGCCGCGCGCACCGCGAGGGTCGTACGCCCGCTGCCGGGCGGGCCGTGCAGCACGATCACCGTGGGCTGCACGGTGACGGCCGCGCGGGCCTGGTGCACGGCCTGCGCGATCTGCGTCATCTCGCCGGTGCGGCCCGTGAAGAAGCCCTCCGCTTGCGGGAGTTGGGCGAAGGACCCCTCCAGCACCGCCCGGGTGCGGGCCGCCGCGCTGCGGTCGGAGCCGGTGCGGCGCTGGCGCGGCACCTCGGCGGTGGTCCGCTTCACCGCGACCGTCTGCGCGGCGGGACGCTCCTGGCCCGCGGCCTCCAGGAACGGCCGCACTCCGCGGCGCTCCAGCGCCGCCAGCCACAGCAGCCGCAGCTGCTCGGCGCCGCCGGGCGCCCCGCGCTCCGGCGC
>NZ_CAJSLV010000062.1 GCF_907177275.1 Actinacidiphila cocklensis | reverse complement strand
GACCGGACCCGCGGCACCGCTGCCGCCGCCCGCGCCGACCGGACCCGCGGCACCGCTGCCGCCCCCGCCCGGCACGAACTACGGCACCGCGTACGGCGCCCCCGCGCCGGCCGGCGCGCCCCGCATGGTCAAGGGCGAGGAGAACCTGCCGGTCGACATGCGCAAGCGGCTGTCGCTGCGCAAGGAGCAGGTCGCGGTGAGCTTGCGCAAGCACGGGGCGGAGGGCGCCACCGCCCGTATCGTGCTGGTGCTCGACGCGTCGGGGTCGATGGCGAAGCTGTACGCGGGCGGTGTGGTCGCCGGCGTGGTGGAGCGGATGGCGGCGGTCGCCGCGCAGTTGAGCAGTGACGGCACGATGCAGGCGTGGACCTTCGCCAGCAACCCGGCCCGGCTGCCGGAGCTGACCCTGGGCGAACTGCCCGGCTGGATCGCGCTGCATGTGCGGATCGGCGAGCTGGTGCTGTTCGGCCGCCGCAAGAAGGCGCCGCGCGGGCTGCAGCCCGGCCAGGTCGACATGCGGGCGGTCGGCATCCAGAACGAGGAGCAGAAGGTCATCGCGCAGGTGCGGGACTTCGTCCGGTCGGCGCCGTCGCAGGACCCGACCTTCGTGCTGTTCTTCTCCGACGGCGGTGTGCACCGCAACGCGGAGATCGAGCAGCAGCTGCGGGCGGCGGTGGAGGAGCCGATCTTCTGGCAGTTCGTGGGCCTGGGCCACTCCAACTACGGCATCCTCGAACGCTTCGACACGATGGGCGGCCGGCGGGTCGACAACGTGGGCTTCTTCGCCGTGGACGACATCGCCACGCTGTCGGACGCCGAGCTGTACGACCGCATCCTCACCGAGTTCCCGTCCTGGCTGAAGGCCGCGAGGGCGGCGGGCATCCTGCGCTGAGCGCGCGCGTGCGGGCGGCGGTACGGCCGGGGGATGGCGTCTCGGCCGTACCGCCGCTGTGCGGGGTGCGGGTCAGGCGTTGAAGACGTGCAGCCCGGACGCCTGGCCCGCGGGCCAGCCGGTGTTGGCGGTGAAGACCAGCCGGACGTAGCGGGCGGTGGCGGCGCTGGGCAGGGTGAGCGTCGCGGTGTTGCCGGTCGCCGGGTCGAAGGTGCGGGCGGCGGCGGCCAGCAGGGTGCTGAAGGTGCCGCCGTCGGTGCTGCCCTGGACGGCGATGGTCTGGCTGCGGGTGGCCCACGCGGCGGCCGGCGGCAGGTCGACGACGACCCGCTTGACGGTGGTCGCGCTGCCCAGGTCGACCTGGAGCCACTGCGGGAAGGCGTTGTTGGCGCTCTCCCAGTAGGAGTTCTGGTCGCCGTCGACGGCGTTGCCCGAGCCGTAGGTCTGGGTGTGGCTGCTCTCCGAGGTCGGCTTGTGCAGGGCCAGGTCCGTGGTGGACGAGGTCGCGTCGGTGGTGACGGTGAGCTGGTTGGAGGGCTGCGACACACCGCCGGCCGCGTCGAGCGCGAGCACGTCGAAGGTGTAGGCGGTCTGCGCGGTCAGGCCGGTGACGGTGAAGGAGGTGCCCGAGGTGGTGCCGGCCTGGGTGCCGGTGCCGCCGCTGATCAGGCGCACCCGGTAGCCGGTGACGCCGACGTTGTCGGTGGCCGCGGTCCAGGCCAGGGCGACGGTGGTGTCGCTGTGCCCGGTGGAGTGCAGGGAGCCGGGGGCGGTGGGCGGTACGGTGTCGCCGCCGCCGCTGACGACCGGCTGGGTGGGGCGGGTGGCGGTCAGCGCGATCTGGCCTTTGAGCATGCGGCCGCCGTCGCCGGTGAGGCGGAGGTAGTAGTCGGAGGAGCAGGCGGTGCCGTCCTCGTCGAGGGCGAGGAAGCCGGAGTTGGTGGGGACGAAGGCCTGGGATTCGGCGGTCTTGGCGATCTGGTTGCCTTCGTTGTACTCGTCGAACATGGAGATGTAGATGCCCTGCACTCCGGCGCGGCACATGTGGTAGAACTGCCGCCACATGAAGTCGCCGTGGGCGCGCTGGCGGCCGGTGACGGAGCCGGGCAGGACGCAGGGCTGGTAGTCGATGCCGTGGGCGGCGCATTCGGCGACGTCGGGGACGGTGGCGACGTTGTAGAAGTTGTCGGCGTCACCGACGTTGCCGATCCGGCCGACCAGCCACGGGCTGAGCATGTGGAAGGCGTGGTAGACGTCGGAGAAGCCGGGGCGCGAGTCCCGGTCGCCGGTGCGCCACCAGGTGGGGACCCCGCCGATGACGTAGCAGCCCTGCGCCTTGAACCAGTTGACGACGTCCAGGCACGCGGCCGCGGAGAAGGGGCGCTGGTTGTCGTTGAAGCCGAAGCCCCAGATGCACACCACCGGCTTGCCGTTCTGCACCGCGTACGCCGGTGAGGCGGTGTAGGCCTTCATCTTGTTCGTCCAGTCGGCCTTGATGTCCGACTGCATGTTCGTCCAGTCGGACACGTCGTACATGATGTAGAACTTCCGCCCGTGCGACTCCGCGGCGCTGCGGACCTTCGCCGTCATCGCGTCGCGGGTCGGCCCCTCACCGCCGGTGGGGTTGAACCGCTGCAGGGCCGCGGTGTCGATGTTGTTCTGCTGCATCCACAGGAAGTGGGTGTCCACCGTCTGCTGGTCGTACGACGAGAACAGCGACGCGGGCTGGCCGCCTCCAAGCGCCGCGTAACCGGTCGGATACGTCGTCGCGTAGTCCCGCACGTCCGGCCACGCCACGATCCCGGTGTTCGACGGCGACGGAGCCTGGCCCGCGTTCTGACTCCAGTGCCACCACGCGTTGATGGGCGCACCATCACCAATACACGCAAACCAGCCCTGATACCCCACCGTGATCTTGCCCACAACATCACCCGCAGAACTCGCGGCAAAAGCGCTGCCGGAGAGCGCGGTCTGCGCAACTCCCACCGCCCCCGTTGCAGACACCGCAATCGCGGCCTGCAGTAGCGCCCGGCGTGTGACACCCATCTGGAACTCCTCCGATCGGCTGTCAACTCCCGCCGTCACACGGCCGATCGGTCTACGGCAGCGGACCGGAAGTCTGGTGCGGGGATCGTAACGACGAGGTCACGCGTCCGCAATAGATCGCGCATCAGGCGAAATATTTGACAGAAACCACGCAAGAAGCGTTCATGTCCACCTGACGTCCTGGCCTGCGGAAAAACCTCGCTCAGCCAATTCGGTACGAAAATCTTAGGAGAATGAAATATTCCGCTCTTACGGTCTGGTGCATGACGCATGTTTCAGGACCACCGGGCGGTGGGCGCGGCTCGACGCGCTCCCGTTCCCACCGGCGACGGCGAAAACCGTCCTGGTGGAGGCGCCCGGCGGTCGTGTCGGCGGCCGTACTGGCCACGATCGGGCTGATCACCCTGGTGATCATCAACCGGTCGCCCTCGGCCAAGGCCCGCACCGACTCCGCCGCGACCAGTGACGCCAAGGGCCAGGACGCGGCCGGCAGTACTCCCCCCGCGAGCACGACCCCGGCCACCACCGCACCGCCCACCACGAGCGCGCCCACCACCCCGTCGAAGCCGCCGACGACGGCGGCGGGCGACGCCAAGACCCGGCTCGCCACGTCGATCAAGGCCCTGTCGGCGAGCAGCAAGGGACGGCTGTCGGTCGCGGTGACCGACCTGGGCGACAGCGGCACCGGCGCCTCGTACGCGGACGGCTCCGCCACCTACGACACGGCGAGCATCGTCAAGGTCGACATCCTGGCCACCCTGCTGCTGCGGCACCAGAAGGCCGGCACCACCATGACCTCGACGGAGAAGTCGCAGGCCACGGTGATGATCCAGCAGAGCGACAACAACGCGGCGACCGCGCTGTGGAACGCCGTCAACCGCAGGACCGGGCTCGACGCGGCCAACCACACCTTCGGCATGGACCACACCCAGGGCGGCTCGGCGGACCTGTGGGGTCTGACCCAGACCACCACGGCCGACCAGCAGGCGCTGCTGCGGGTGGTCTTCGGCGACGACTCACCGCTGTCGGCGGCGTCCCGGACGTACATCAAGGGCCTGATGCACACGGTCACCAAGGGCCAGCAGTGGGGCGTGTCAGCGGCCGACGAGGACGGCAGCGGCTTCGCGCTGAAGAACGGCTGGCTGCAGCGCAGCGCCACCGGGCTGTGGGACATCAACAGCATCGGCGAGGTCGACTACAAGGGCCACACGCTGCTGGTCTGCGTGCTCTCCTCGGGCAACAAGTCCGAGAAGTCGGGCATCGACAAGGTCGAGGACGCGGCGGCCGCCGCCGCGAAGGCCCTCTACTCCTGATCCCCTTCCGCGGGCCGCCCCTTGCCGGGGCGGCCCGTCGGCGTCAGCCGGCGACGTCGATCAGGACCTTGCCGACCACGGCCTGCTGGACGGCGTCGTGGGCCTCGGCGGTGCGCGGCAGCGGGAAGCGGTGCAGCGGCAGGCCCGCGGACTCGCCGACCCGGATCGCGCCGTCCGCCACGGCCGCGGAGACCGCTGCGACGGCGTCGTCCTTGGCGGCGGCGGGGACGGTGTAGACCAGCACGCCCTGCCAGCGCAGGTTGGCGAACATCGACGGCCGGGCGGGGACGGAGAAGGACGCCGAGTCGTCGGCGTAGAAGGCCACGACCGCGTCCGGCGCGGTCACCGCCTCGTCCAGCGCCGCGTTCGCCGCGGGCGCGACCTCGACGACGATGTCCACCCCGCCGGGGGCGATCCTGCGGATCTCGGCGGCCGCGTCCTGCGCCCGGTAGTCGACGACGTGCTGCGCGCCGGCCGCCTTGGCCAGCTCGCCCTTAGCGGGGCCGCTGACCGTCGTGATCACGGTGGCGCCCGCCCAGCGGGCCAGCTGGATCGCCGCGTTGCCGACCGCGCCGGCGCCGCCCGCGACCAGCACCGTACGGCCGGCCAGCGCGCCGGGCGCCAGGCGGGACGGGCCGCCGTCGGCGACGGTCAGCGTGCGGTGGGCGGTCAGCGCCGGGATGCCCAGGCTCGCGCCCAGGTCGAACGACGCGTGCCCGGGCAGCGCCACGGCCTGCCGCGCCGGCAGCGTCACGTACTCCTGCGCGGTGCCGTCGGCGCGGCCCCACGCGGCCTCCCACAGCCACACCCGCTCGCCGATCCTGGCCTCGGGCACGCCGGGGCCGACCGCGTCGATCACGCCGGAGCCGTCCTGGTTCGGCACCTGCTCGCCGTGCGGGGTGCCGCCCTGCCGGGCCTTCCAGTCGGTCGGGTTCACGCCCGACACCCTCACCGCGACCCGCACCTCGCCCTCCCCCGGTGTGGGGACCGGCCGGTCGGTCAGCGCCATGACGTCGGAAGCGCCGCTGGTCTTGTAAGTGATCGCCTTCATGAGCGCTACAAGCTGCCGACGGCCGGCTTTCTTCCCGGAATGCACTGCTCCGTTCGGTGTGCCGGGGGCGAAATCCTTCGACGCCGGCCGCCGGTGAGGGGGAGGGTGGGGTCCAGACGTCCGACCCGAGGAGTACGCGTGACCGACCACGACGAGACCTTCTACGACGCCCTCGGCGGCGAGGCGGCGCTGCGGCGGCTGATCGAGGCCTTCTACGCGCAGGTGCTGGTCGATCCGGTACTCGAACCGGTCTTCGCGCACTTCACCCCGACGCACATCGACCACGTCGTGGTGTGGCTGTCGGAGGTCTTCGGCGGCCCCGCGGGATACACCGAGCGGCTCGGCGGCCACCAGGCGCTGCTCACCAGCCACTTGGACCTGCGCATCACCGAGGAGCAGCGGGCGCGGTGGGTCGAGGTCATGCTGCGGACCGCGGCGAAGGAGCTGCCGGACGACGAGCTGCTGCAGCGGCGCTTCGGCGAGTACATCGAGTGGGGCACCCGGATCGCCGCGTCGGTATCGCAGCCCGGCACCACGCTCGGCGACCCCGGCCCGGCCCCGCACTGGGGCTGGGACGGCCTGGCCTGACGCCCGGCACGGGGCCGGCCGGTACTGGTCCCGGTCCTGGTCCCGGTACTGGTCCCGGTCCTGGTCCCGGTCAGGGAACGAGCGGCTCGGGCAGGGAGACCCGCTCGGTGTACGGGTCGCTGCCGGGCGTCCGCGGGACGTACGCCCCGGAGGAGCCGCCGTGGCCGCGGTGGACGAGCAGGCCGCGTACGGGGTCGGGGACCGCGTCCAGCGCGGCCTGCGTGCCGGGGAGGGCGAGCCAGCCGGCCCACGACTCCTCCCGCGTGAAGGAGACTTCGAGCACCACGCCCCAGCTGTGCTCGAACCACTGCCAGGACTCCGCGCCGTTGGTGATGAGCGACTCGGTCAGCCCGTGCGCATACGCGTCGCGCCACCCGGTCGCGGTGTGCACCGCGCCGTCCTCGACGTCCATGACCTCGATCGACCACCAGTCAGGAGCACTCATGTTCCGACCATAGACACCCTGCGCCGGCTCCGGAAGGGGCCGGCGCCAACCGGGCGAAAACGATCAAACTCCCGCCAGCAACTCCTCGGCCGCGGCGAGGATCTCGGTGACCCGCAGCCCGAACCGGGCGTCGCACGCGTGCGGTTCGCCGCCGATGAGCGCGTCGACGGCCCGCGCGAACGCGTCCCTGGCGGGAACGTCGAGGCCGTCGGGGTAGGTCGCGACCCCGTGCGTGCCGCGGAACTCGATGGCCACCCCCGCGCCGGCCGGCGGTGCGGTGAGGGTGAGCACGGCGGTGCTGGACGCCCCGCTGTCGTGACGCAGGGTCAGATGCACCAGGTCGCCGGGGCCGCGGGCCGCCGTGACGGCGGTGACGTCGCCGAGCACCGGCAGCAGGACGGACAGCGCGTGCGGGCCGACATCCCACAGGCCGCCCTTCTCGCGCCGCCACGGCGAGTCGGCGAACGGGCTGTCGTCGCCGCCGAAGACAGCGCCGTACCAGTCGGCGCGGCCGGTGAACCAGCCGCCGGCCGCGGCCTGCGCGGCGATCCACCCGGCGCCCGCCGCGTCGAAGCGCAGGGTGAAGAAGACCACCGAGCGCACCCCGGCCCGCTCGACCGCGTCGACCACCTCGCGGGCGCCCTCGACGGTGTCGGCCAGCGGCTTGTCCAGCAGCAGGTGCCGCCCGGCGCGGGCGGCGCGGGCGGCCAGCGGCGCCTGGAGGGCGGGCGGCAGGGCGATCGCCACCGCGTCGACGTCGGCGATCAGCTCGTCGGCGTCCGCGTAAGCGCGGGTCCCGAACATGCCGGCGACCTCGGCGGCGGCCTCCGGCCTGCGGCCCCACACCCCGGCGAAGTCGACGCCCGGGTGCGCGGCGAGCGCCGGGCCGTGCGCGAGCCGCGCCCACGGCCCCGTGCCCAGCAGCCCGACCCGCAGGGTCATGACGCGGTCCGCGGGTTCTCGTGGACCACGTACGCGTCCCGGTCCAGGTCGCGCAGGTCGACGGAGAACTGCACCGCGTACTGCGGGGTGGGCGCGGTGTGTTCGCGCAGCGCGGCCAGCACCGCCTCGGTGAGCGCGCGCTTGACCTCGGGGGTGCGCCCGGATAGCAGTGCTATCTCGACGTGGATCATCGCGTGGTGCGCGGAACCGTCGCCGATGAAGAGGTCGTCATGGCGTACGAAACGGGTCTTGCAACCGCCGGCGCGTCCGCCCGCGACGGTGACCAGAGCCTCGTGCAGGGCCGCGCCGAACGCGGGCCGGTCGAGGGCTTCTACGAGCGTTCCGGAGTATTCCACGGTGGTATGCGGCATGGTCGGGAGCCTATCCCGGCAGGTCCGCGGCGGGCGGCGCGTCTCACGATGCGCGCCCGGCCACCCCGGCGGCTCGGTTACATCCCGTTAACACAAGGGCAACGCTCGGGAAAACCATCCTTGCGACGCTGCCTTCGGTCCGATCAGCGCAGCTCGGCCGCACCCCCGCGATCACGTTCGTTAAGGATGGCGTCACCGTGACCTACAAGGCTGAGTACATCTGGATAGACGGCACCACGCCGACCGCGAAGCTCCGTTCGAAGACGCGGATCCTGGCCGACGGCGCGGAGCTTCCGATCTGGGGGTTCGACGGGTCCAGCACCAACCAGGCCGAGGGCCACGCCTCGGACCGCGTACTCAAGCCGGTCGCGTCGTTCCCCGACCCGATCCGCGGCGGTGACGACGTCCTGGTGATGTGCGAGGTCTTCAACATCGACGGCACCCCGCACGAGTCCAACACCCGCGCCGCGCTGCGCGAGGTCGCCGAGAAGTTCGCCGACCAGGAGTCGCTGTTCGGCATCGAGCAGGAGTACACCTTCTTCCAGGGCTCGCGCCCGCTGGGCTTCCCGGAGAACGGCTTCCCCGCCCCCCAGGGCGGCTACTACTGCGGTGTCGGCGCCGACGAGATCTTCGGCCGCCCGGTCGTCGAGAAGCACCTGGAGAACTGCCTGGCCGCCGGTCTCGGCATCTCCGGCATCAACGCCGAGGTCATGCCCGGCCAGTGGGAGTTCCAGGTCGGCCCGCTCAGCCCGCTGGAGGTCTCCGACCACCTGTGGGTCGCCCGCTGGCTGCTCTACCGCACCGCTGAGGACTTCGGCATCTCCGCGACGCTCGACCCCAAGCCCGCCAAGGGCGACTGGAACGGCGCGGGCGCGCACACCAACTTCTCCACCAAGGCGATGCGCGAGAACTACGCGGCGATCATCGAGGCCGCCGAGTCGCTGGGCCGCGACGACAAGCCGCTGGAGCACATCAAGCACTACGGCGCCGGCGTCGAGGGCCGCCTCACCGGTGCGCACGAGACCGCCCCGTGGAACGAGTACAGCTACGGCGTCTCCAACCGCGGCGCGTCGGTCCGCATCCCGTGGCAGGTCGAGGTGGACCAGAAGGGCTACATCGAGGACCGCCGCCCGAACGCCAACGTCGACCCCTACGTCGTCACCCGGCTGATCGTGGACACCTGCGGTTCCGCGCTGGAGAAGGCCGGCCTGGTCTGATCCGCAGCTCACCGCACACCGCCTCCCCGCGGTCGTGAAAGGCGCCCGTCGTCACGATGGGCGCCTTTCCGCTGTTCCAGGGGTGTTTGGGGCTGTTTGCCTGTGACTATCACCGGCATCACTCGTTTGACGGAACGTGAAGAGCCGACCGTCACACGCGCCGTTTCATTCCAAGAAGAAGCCCCATCGGCGCGTCCCGGTCGCGGAGGCCGAGGCAGCTCTGATCGAGCACTACCCGCGGCTGGTGCGGCTGGGATACCTGGCGCTGCCCGCGACGATCGGCCGGCACCGCAGAGTGCTCATCGCGCACCGGCACGCCCAGCGGTCGCTGCGGGTCGCGCTCGGCTCGACGGGAGGCGAGGGGCCGTACGCGGCGCTGCGCCGCGAGGTGCTGCGCCAGGCGCTCGCCCAGGGGCGCAGGCGCGGCCGGTTGCGCAGCGCGCTGGCCGCGGCAGGGCTGCCGCAGGTGCTGGGCCTGCGGCTGTACCCCCAGGCCGGCGGCAGCGCGGAACTCGCCCTGGACCGGGCGCTGGCCTCGCTGCCCGGGGCGGCGCGGGCCGCCTACGCGCTGCTGGGCGTGGAAGGCCTCGACGAGCAGGCGGCCGGGGACGTGCTGACGCAGGCGGGCGCCAACGACCCGCGGGGTGCGGTGCGGACGGCGGTGGCCATCGAGAGCGACCACCGGCTGCTGGCGGCGGGCGAGTTCGACCCCTGCACGGTCCAGGTGCGGCCCACCGACCTGTTGCGGCGGCGGCAGCGGGCCAGGACCGGGCTCTTCACCGGCGCGGCCGTCGCGGTCGCCGCGGTGGTCCTCGCGGTGGCGGCGATCGGCGGCCCGCCCGAGCCGCGCCGCTCCGGCGGGTCGCCCGGCTCCGCCGCGGGCGCCCAGCAGGCGATCGACCCGGCCGCCCTGGTCCGGGCGGCCCCGCAGGCCTGGGCCGCGACCGCCCGGCTCGACTTCACCGCCTGGCCGGCCCGCGGCAACCGCGCCGGCGACCGCCCGCTGCTCGGCAAGGCCCTGGCGACATGGGCGAACCCGGGGCCGTCCGTGCAGGTCAGCGCGACCCCCGGCACCCCGCGGACGGCGCCCTCGCAGCCGCCGCAGCTGCTCTACGCGGGGGACGTGGACTCGGCCACGGTGGTGATCTTCTACGACGGCCTGCGGCTGGTCCGCTACGCCCAGGCCCGTACCGGGGGCAGCGGCGCCGCGGCCCTGGACTTCGCGCAGGTCTCCGACGCCGACATCACCACGGCCGCGGCGGTCGTCGTGGACCGGGGCGACGGCAACACCCGCTTCCTGACCGCCCCCTGGGTCGCCGGCTCCGAGACCCGCGACCTGCTGCAGCCCGACAAGCAGGGGGTGCCGCTGCACAGGGCCGCGGACGGTACGACGGACCCGGTGCGCATGCCGGGGGCCGGGGCGGCCGCCGGTGCCTGCGGGACGACCTGGCCGGTGCTGCAGCTGCGGTCCTCCAGCCGGGTCGTGGAGCAGCACTCCTTCCTGCTCACCGACCTGGGCGACCTCAGCCCCGTGCACCTGACCTTCACCCCGCCGCCCGTTCCCGGCGACACCGCCCGCGCCCCGCGCGAGGCCACCGGTCCCGAGGCGCTGGACAGCTGGGCGCACGGCGCCTGCCGGCTGGGCGAACTGCGCGGGCAGGGCGTGCGGTCGGTCAACGACTGGCAGTTCGCCCGCACCCCGCTCCCCGAGGGCGCCGGGTCGGCCGCGTGGACCTGCGACCGGGCCGACACGTGGCGCGGGCCGGGCCGCGCGACCGTCCAGTTCGTCCCCCCGAGCGCCCCGGCGACGGCGCCCGGCACGCTCGCCGGTCGGCAGACCGACGGAAGTGCCTGCAGCCGCTTCGGCCGGAACGTCTTGGGCGGGGTGATGTGGCGGTCCCCCGCCGGCCACTGGTACCTCCTGGCGGCGGGCAGCCGTGACGTGCAGTCCATCGCCTCCAGCAACGGCGTCACCGCCAGTGTCTCCGGCTCCTCCCTGGCCGTCCCCGCCCCCCGCGACACCCGCGCCACCCTGACCGCCCACCTCAAGTCCGGCGCCACCCTCCGCCCCCTGGGGGGCAACTGATCCCGCCTCCGGGGGCCAGGTGATCGCCCCGTTGCGGTGGGTGACCGCCTTTCCCGCGGAAGGGGGAAGGGGCCACCCCGAGGGGTGGCCCCCGGGGAGCTACTTCCGCAGGAAGACCGCCACCGTCCGCCCCGGGACGGTGAACGTGCCGGTCGCGGCGGCATAAGCCGCCGTCTTCACCACCGGGTCCGCCCCGGCGGCCTGCACCGGGTGCAGCCCGTACGCCGTACCGGCCAGCGCCGAAACCCTCTGCGCCTGCGCGAGCGGCGTCGCGTTGAAGACGACCACCAGGTCACCGAGGGTCATCGTGATGACCCCCGGCGTCTCGGACGCCCCGGACAGCGGGAAGGCCAGTTCCCGCTGCACCTGACCGGAGGTCGCCAGATGGAAGGCCGGCTCCGCGGTGCGGATCCGCAGCAGGTCCTGGTACGCGGCGGACGCCCCGCCGATCTGGGCGCACGAAGGCACCGCGGCCGGGTTCGTCAACAGGGGCGTGGCGTAGGGCCACTTGGACTGGTTGTCGGCCGCCGGCGGCAACCCGCGCCCCATCCCGTCGCCCTGTCCGCACGACCAGTGGATCGCGTTGAACCAGTCCCCCGAGTCGAAGGAGTTGCGGTCGAGGGACTTGGACCGCAGCAGGTCGGAGCCCGCCTGGCCGAGGGCGGGACCCTGGGACAGCACCGCGGTGGCCTCGGCGAGCACCTGCATACGCGCCCGGTCCGCGGCGGAGGTGCCCGCCGGGAGCTTGTAGGCCAGCGCGTCGTAGAGCGACTCGTTGTCGTGCGCGTCGGCGTACGCGAGCGCGTCACCGGGGGCGTCGGCGTATCCGGCGGGTGCGCCGTTGTAGTCGATCTCGGCGCCGGTGACCTGCTTGCCCGCGGAGTCGGTGAAGCCGAACTGCCGCAGGTTGCCGGTGAGTCCGACCTTGATGAGGTCCTGGTAGTGCAGCAGGCGGGCCTTCTGCTCCGCCGGGGTGCCGTTCGCGGTCGAGGAGTTGGGGTCGGTGTAGAGGCCGGAGGCGAAGCCCTGGACGCCCGGGTCGGCGTCGAAGGGGCTGCCGCCGCGTACGGCGTCGCGCGCCCGGTCGGAGAAGGTGGCGATGCCGGTGCCGGCCATGTTGGCCTGGGTGGCCTGGACGAAGCGGGCGTTGTCGGCGACCTCGCCGAAGTTCCAGCCCTCGCCGTAGAGGATGATGCCCTTCCCGTCGACGCCGTCCTTGGCGAGGGTCAGCGCGTCGAGCGCCTTGCGCACGGCGAGGATGTTGGCCTTGGGGTGGTGGCCCATGAGGTCGAAGCGGAAGCCGTCGACCTTGTACTGCCTGGCCCAGGTCACGAGGGAGTCCACGACGAGCTTGCCCATCATGGCGTTCTCCGGCGCGGTGCCCGCGCAGCAGGTGGACGTGGCAACCGACCCGTCCGGCATGAGGCGCTGGTAGTAGCCGGGCACGATCTTGTCCAGGACGGAGGTGTCGGCCTGGCCCGCGGCGGAGGTGTGGTTGTAGACGACGTCCATCACGACCCGCAGGCCGGCGGTGTTGAGCCCCTGCACCATCTTCCGGAACTCCACCGTGCGCCCGGTGCCGTCCGGGTCCTGGGCGTACGAGCCCTCGGGCACGGTGAAGTGGTAGGGGTCGTAGCCCCAGTTGTACGCGTCGGTGGCCTGCTGGGCGGTGACGCAGGCCTGCTGCTTGTCACTTGCCGGGGCGTACGAGGCCAGGTCGCAGTCCGGCGTCGTCTGGTCGGCCACCTTCTCCGGCACGGTCGCGAAGTCGAACACGGGCAGCAGGTGCACGTAGTTGACGCCGGCCTTCGCGAGGTCGCGCAGGTGGGTCATGCCGGCCGAGGAGGTGTCGGTGAAGGCCGTGTACTTGCCGCGGTCGGCGGCCGGGACGGTGGTGTCGGCGACGGAGAAGTCCCGGACGTGCAGCTCCTGGATCTCGGCCCGGCTCATCGGCACGGCGGCCGGCTTGCGCTCCCCCGCCCAGCCCTTCGGGGCGAGCTTCGGGTCGTCCAGGTCCACCAGCAGGCTCTGCTTCGAGTCGGCGGTGAGCGCCACCGAGTAGGGGTCGGTGACCTTGTTGACGACGAGTTTCTGCACGCTGGGCGCCCAGACGGTCACGTCGTAGAGGTAGGGCTTCCCGGTCCACGCGGGGGTGCCGGTGACCGACCAGACGCCGCTTGCCGGGTTCTCCTTCAGCGGGACGGTGCGGCCGCCGATCTCCACCGCGACGCTGTGGGCGGTCGGCGCCCACACCGACAGGCTCGGCCTGCCGTGGCTGAACACCGGTCCGAGTACGGCCTTTTGCGCGGCACCGGAGTAGAGGTCGTCGAGGACGCCCTGCGTCTGCACCCCGGTCGCGGCCAGCAGTGCCCCTCCCCCAGAGCCTCCGGCCTGGGAGGTACCCCCAGCGGCCCGTTGGGTGGCGATGAGCTGCCCGCGCAGCGCGGCGGGCACCCTGGCCCGGTCGCGCGGGTCGACGGTGAAGGCCGTATAGCCCTTCAGCTGGGGGAACTTGGCGAGCTGCGCGGCGGTGAGGCCGCCGGCGGCCTTCTGCAGGCGCAGCCAGTGGCCCTCACTGGACAGTGCGCCGTCCTTGACGGTGATGCCGCCGTCGGGGGCGTAGACGAGCTGCTGGGAGGCGGACGGCGCGCTGGTCTGCCAGGCGACGGTGTCGCGGTCGATCCACTGGGCCTGCGCCTTGCCCAGGTCCAGGTCGGCGCCGCTGCCCTGGGGCTGCGGCAGCAGGTAGGCGGGGGTGCCGCCGAGCAGCCACACCTCGTGGCCGGTGCCGGTGAGGTCGAGGGACTGGTCGCTGGGCAGGTCCTTGGTGTCGCCGTTGTGCAGGATGTAGCTGAGCGAGGTCGCCCCGGCGGCGAGCGGCACCTCGTAGACGGCGCCGTAGGAGTCGATGCGGGTGGGCTGGAGCGGCGCGGACCAGTCGGTGGGGTTCGCGGCGCCGTTCCACACGTGCAGGCCCCAGCCGGTGTAGTCACTGTCGGCTCGGCGGTAGTGCAGGACGGCCTTCGCGGTGTCCTGCGGCGGGTAGGCGCCGTCCGGCGCGCTGGTGGCGACTGCCGTGCTGCCCTGGGTGATCCACACCTCGCCGCTCGTGGTGAGGTCGATGGTGCGGTCGCCGTCGGTGTCCTTGACGCCGTTCTTGTCGACCACGATGAAGCCGACGCCGGACGCGCCCGGCTTGAGCTTCACGTAGGCGAAGGCGCCGTAGGCGTCGCGTCCGGTGAAGGGGTGGCCGGCCGGCCAGGTGGTCGCCTCGCCGTCGGCGATGTCGCCCCAGGCGTAGAGGCCCCAGTCGGTGTAGTCGGCGTCGGTGCGCTTGTAGTGGACGATCGCGTAGTCGTGGCTGATCGCGGTCGGCGGGGCGCTGACGGGTGCGGTGCCGGTCACGGTGGCGGCGGTCGCCGCGGCGGTACGTCCGCCGGCGGAGACCGCAACGGCCTTGTAGCGCACGGGTGTTCCCGCAGCCGTCTGCGGGTCGAGGGCCTGCGTGACCTTGTAGGGGGCGTGGTCGGCGGAACCGAGCACCTTCCAGGGGGCGTTGCCGACCTGGGCGGCGAAGACGACCCGGTTCAGGCCACCGCCGGTGACGTCGGCGGACAGCTCGACGGTGCCGGTCGCGCCGGCCGCGGGCGGGCTCAGGGTCAGCCGCGGCGCGGTGGCGGGCGCGGGCAGCGGTGCGGCCGCGTGCAGCACGACGGCCTGGAGCGGCGGCACGGCCAGGGTGAGGGTGCCGTCCGCGGCGGTGGTGGCGGTGGCGGTGCTGCCGTAGATCCCCCGGTAGGCGGCGCCCGCCGCGTTGCCGGTCGGTACGGTCACGGTCTGCGCGGTGGTGGCGTTGTTGATCGCGACCAGGTAGTCGTCGCGGCTGGTGGCGTCGGTACGGGAGTACGCGTAGACGCCGGGGTCGCTGCCGGGGGCGGTGTACCGCTCGGTCTGCACGCCGTCGCGGAGCGCCGGGTGGTCCTTGGTGAGCTGCGAGAGCGCGTCGATCGCCCGGTAGAGGGGGTGCTGCGGGTCGTAGGCGTCACTGGCGGCGGTGCGGTCGGTGCCGATCTCGTCGTCGTCGAGGTAGTCGGCGACCTGGGAGGCGAACATCGTCTGCCGGGCGTTCTTGTCGCCGCCGGGGGCGCCGGTGAAGCCCTGCTCGTCGCCGTAGTAGACGACGGGGTTCCCGCGGCCGAGGAACATCACGGCGTTGGCCAGCTCGTCGCGCTTGAGCAGTTCCGCGTCGCTCGCGCCCGGGTTGTCCTGGGCGAGGAAGCCGCCGATGCGGCCCATGTCGTGGTTGCCGAGGAAGGTGACCTGCTCGTACGCGTTGGCCTTGTCGGTGGTGTAGCGGTAGTCCTGCCCGTAGACCCCGGCGAGCTTGCTCGGCGGTGCGCCCTGCGAGGCGAAGCCGCGGGCGGCGTCCTGGAAGGGGAAGTCCAGGGTCGCGTCCAGCCGGCCCTGCGTGACGTAGGGCGAGGTGACGGCCGGGTCGGCGTCGTAGGTCTCGCCGAACATGAAGAAGTTCTTCCGGCCGTGCTGGGCCGCGTAGGCGTCCAGCGCGGTCGCCCACTGGGTCCAGAACGGCAGGTCGACGTTCTTGACGGTGTCGATGCGGAAGCCGTCGATCGCGAAGTCCCTGACCCACTTCTCGTAGATCTGCTCCATGCCGTGCACGACCTCGGGCCGCTGCGTCCACAGGTCGTCCAGGCCGCTGAAGTCGCCCTGGTCGGCGCTCTCGCCGGCGAACGTGGAGTCGCCGCGGTTGTGGTACATCGTCGGGTCGTTGAGCCAGGCCGGGACCTTGGCGTTCACCTTGTCCGCGGGCACGGTCGGGGTGCGCGGGAAGGACGCGGCGGTGACCTTCGGGAAGCCCTTGCCGCCGGCGGCGTAGGTGTCGTCGTCGAAGGGGGTGCCGTCGCCCGACAGGTAGGGGAAGGCGCACTTGGACAGGTAGCCGTAGGTATTGCCGGTGTTGCCGACGACGTCGGCGGTGTGGTTGGTGATGACGTCGAAGAAGATCTTCATGCCCTTGGCGTGGGCGGCGGATATCAGCTTCCTCAGGTCGTCGTTGGTGCCGAAGTGCGGGTCCACCTGGGTGAAGTCGGTGATCCAGTAGCCGTGGTAGCCCGCGGAAGCGTCGGCGCCGGTGCCCTGGACGGGCTGGTTCTTGAAGATGGGCGCCATCCAGATCGCGGTGGTGCCCAGGCCCTTGATGTAGTCCAGCTTCTGCGTGAGGCCCTTGAGGTCGCCGCCCTGGTAGAAGCCCTTGTCCGTGGGGTCGTAGCCGGTGCTCAGCCGGCCGCCGGTCAGGCCGCCGCGGTCGTTGCCCTTGTCGCCGTCGGCGAACCGATCCGGCATCACGAAGTAGAACTGCTCGCGGGTGTCGTCGTGCCGTGCGGCCTGCCCGGCGAGCGCCTTGTCGGACGGCGCGGCCGGCGGTTGCGGCGAGCCGTGGGCGTAGGCCGGTTGGACGAATGCGGCCAGCGCCGCGAAGGCGGTGGCGGCGGCGGCCTTCCGGGCGCGTGCGCGCCGCCTGAAAACGGGCAGCCTGAACTCCAGGGCCACGGGCGGATCTCCTTGCTGGGGACAGCCTCGCGCCCGGGTCCACGCGCATGAACCGGTCGCAGCTGCGGCGTCGGTGCCGGAGCTGAGCGGGAACGTATCCCTCAGGAGGCGGTTGCAGCAAGACTCTGTAAGCAGTTCCGTTCCCCGGGCCGCACGGTCCGCCTCGGCACTCGCCCGAGGTCAGGCCGTCGGCGACACGCCCGGGTCACGGGCGCATCACGGATGAAGGATCTTGCGGAAAGTTTCTTGCAGCCTCTTTCGCAAAGCATTACATCGCTGTTACGTTCCTGCCCAGCCCGAGCGGCCCCGTAGGGACGACAGCGGCCGGCAGCCAGCCTGGCCAGGGCGAACGGGCACTTCCCTCATCAAGGAGTCAGGTATGCGACGCGGCATATCCGCCGTGGCGATGGCCGCAGCCATCGTTCTCGGGGTCACCGCCTGTGGCGGTAGTGGTAGCGACGACAAGAACGACAAGGGATCGGCGGCCAAGGACCCGGCCGCGGTCTCCGGGACGATCACCTACTGGGACACCTCGGACGCCAAGAACGAGGCCCCGACCTACCAGGCCCTGATCAAGGACTTCGAGGCGAAGTACCCCCACATCAAGGTGAACTACCAGAACGTCGACTTCACCACCGTGGAGCAGAAGTTCAAGGCTGCGGCGCAGAGCGGCAAGGGTGCGCCGGACGTGGTGCGGACCGACGTCGGGCTGATCCCCGAGTACGCCTCGCTGCACTACATCGCCCCGCTGGACGGCACCACGGCGCTGAGCGACACGCAGGACTTCGTGGCGGGTCCGATGGACACCACCAAGTACGAGGGCAAGACCTACGGTGTCCCGTCGGTGACCGACACGCTCGGGCTGCTCTACAACAAGGACATCTTCGCCAAGGCCGGCATCGCCGCTCCCCCGACCACCTGGGACGAGCTGATCGCCGACTCCGCCACCATCAAGGCGAAGGTGCCCGGCGTCGAGGGCACGTACGTCAACCCCGACTCGTACTTCCTCTTCCCCGTGCTGTTCGGCGAGGGTGCTGACCTGGCCGACCCGGCCGCCAAGAAGGTCACGATCAACTCGCCGGAGGCCGTCAAGGCGGTCACCGAGGCGAAGAAGATCTACGACACCTCCTCGCTGAAGGTCGACTTCGCCAGCGCGTACGACAACATGCAGACCTCGTTCAAGACCGGCAAGGTCGCCATGCTGGTCCAGGGGCCGTGGTCGGTGGGCGACGACCTGACCGGGTCCGCCTTCCAGGGCAAGGAGGCCAACCTCGGTTACGCCCCCGTGCCGGCCGGCTCCACCGGCAAGGCGCTGGCCCCGACCGGCGGCCACGACCTGGCCGTCTACCAGGGCTCCGGGAACCTGGACGCGGCCTACCTGTTCACGCAGTTCATGACCTCCTCGGCCAGCCAGCAGACGATCGCGCTGAAGAACGGCACCCTGCCGACCAGGACCTCCGCCTACACCGCAGAGGTGCTCAAGAACCAGACGATCGCCGGCTTCAAGCCGATCATGGACACCGCCCGGCCGCGGGTCGCGCTGCCGCAGGTGGGCAGCCTGTTCACGCCGCTCCAGCAGGAGTACATCAAGATCCTTCAGGGCAAGTCCTCGGTCCAGGACGGCCTGGACGCCGCAGCCAAGGAGTTCGGCAAGCTGCTGCCCGGCTACACCGTGCAGTAGCCAGGCCCCCCGTTCCCGGACCGGTCGGCCGGGGCCGCCCCGCACGCAGCACGGCGTACGGGGCCGGCCCACGCGCCCGGCCGGCCGGTCCGGTCACCCCATCACCGACGAAAGAGCCGAGGAGCGATGACCACCGCCACCATGGACGAGCCCGCCCCGGGCACGGCCGCCCGCCCGCCGCGCGAGCCGCGGCCCGGCCTGATGACCTCGATCAGGCGTTCCTGGGACCGGCACTGGTACGCCTGGGCGATGGTCGCCCCGGTCGTGATCGTGCTGGCCGTCCTGGTGTTCTATCCGCTCGGCTACGGCACGTACCTGTCGCTGACGAACGCCAACGAGACCAACGTCGCCAAGAACATCGGCCCGGTCCACATCGGCGCCACCTACCACTGGGTGGGCCTGCACAACTACTGGCAGGTGCTGTCGGGCAAGGACGGCGACTTCTACCCGCGCTTCGAGTGGACGGTCGTGTGGACCGTCTGCTGCGTGGCGGTCACCTACGCCATCGGGCTCGCGATGGCGATGCTGCTCAACCGCAGGGTGAAGTTCCGGCTGTTCTACCGGCTCTGCCTGATCCTGCCGTGGGCCGTGCCGGCCTTTATCGGCGTCTTCGCCTGGCGGCTGATGCTCAACTCGCAGTACGGCGTCTTCAACGACATCATCACCAGCTTCGGGCTGCCCGCACAGGACTGGCTCGGCACACCGCTGTCGCAGAAGATCGCGGTGATCATGGTGAACATCTGGGTCGGCGTGCCGTTCATGATGGTCGCCCTGCTCGGCGGCCTGCAGTCGATACCCGGCGAGCTCTACGAGGCCGCCGAGATGGACGGCGCCTCGCCGCTGCAGCGCTTCACCAACGTCACCGTGCCCGGGCTGCGCCCGGTCACCAGCACGGTGGTGCTGCTCAGCACGGTCTGGACGTTCAACATGTTCGCGATCATCTACCTGCTGCTGGGCAACAACACCACGGGCGACACCGACATCCTGGTGACATACGCCTACGAGAAGGCGTTCACCGGAGTGTCCGATTATTCCGGGGCCGCCACCTACGGGATCGTCATCCTCCTCATCCTCGTGGCCTTCTCCACCTTCTACCGCCGCCAGTTGAAGCCCGAGCAGGCCTAGGAGCCGGATCACCATGAGTGCCACCACCCACAGCGGCCCGGCCGCCACCACGACCTCCTCACGCGGTACCGCCGCGGAACGCCACCGCGGGCGGGGCGAGCGCAGCCGCGGCGCGTCGATCGCGCTGCACGCCGCCCTGATCACCGCGAGCGCCATCGCGGTCTTCCCCGTGCTGTGGATCCTGTTCATCTCGCTCGGCCCCAGCACGTCCTGGCAGCAGCCGCACGAGGTGCTCAAGCACCTGGGCCTGGCCAACTACCGGTTCGTGCTGCTGCACACCAGCTTCCCCAAGTGGTTCCTCAACTCGGTGATCGTGGCCGGCGCCACCACCGTGCTCGGCGTGCTGATCTCCGCCAGCGCGGGCTACGCGATCTCCCGGATGCGCTTCCCCGGCCACAAATCGCTGATGTGGACCTTCCTGGTCACCCAGATGTTCCCGATGGCGGTACTGATCGTGCCGCTGTACAACCTGCTGGCGCAGCTGGACCTGATCGACACCTACCTCGGCCTGGTCCTGGTCTACTGCACCATCGCGGTGCCCTTCTGCGCGTGGATGCTCAAGGGCTACTTCGACACCATCCCGCGCGACATCGACGAGGCCGGCCGGGTCGACGGGCTGACCCCGTTCGGCACCTTCTGGCGGCTGATCGTGCCGCTGGCCCGCCCGGGGCTGGCCGTCACCGCCTTCTACAGCTTCCTGACCGCCTGGGGCGAAGTCGCGTACTCGGCGCAGTTCATGGGCAGGGACCACTCCACGCTGGCGGCGGGCATCCGCACCTTCGCCTCCGACCAGCGCGCGGACTGGGGCAGCATGACCGCCGCCTCGGTGCTGATCGCGATACCCGCGACCATCGTCTTCCTGCTCGTCCAGCGCCATCTGGTGACCGGCCTGACCGCCGGCGGCACCAAGGGTTGACGGCCCGCAGCACCGCCCCGCACCAACGCATGCCACAAGTCGATCCCCCGCACCCGACAAGGGAATCCATGAGCCAGCACCTCTCAGACGCGCCCCGCTCCGCCG
Source organism: Actinacidiphila cocklensis (assembly GCF_907177275.1). Lineage (GTDB taxonomy): Bacteria > Actinomycetota > Actinomycetes > Streptomycetales > Streptomycetaceae > Actinacidiphila > Actinacidiphila cocklensis. The sequence goes on along the minus strand of NZ_CAJSLV010000062.1, from coordinate 82,690 downwards.
CCGCACCCGCTGCCGACGCAAGCGCCAGAGACTGGTGGCGCGACGCGGTCATCTACCAGGTCTACCCGCGCAGTTTCGCCGACGGGAACGGCGACGGCATGGGAGATCTGCCCGGCGTCACCGCCCGGTTGCCGTACCTGCGGGACCTGGGGGTGGACGCGGTGTGGCTGTCGCCCTTCTACGCCTCCCCGCAGGCCGACGCCGGCTACGACGTGGCGGACTACCGCGAGGTCGACCCGATGTTCGGCACCCTCAACGACGCCGACGACCTGGTGCGTACCGCGCACGCGCTGAACCTGCGGGTCATCGTCGACCTGGTGCCCAACCACTGCTCCGACCAGCACGAGTGGTTCAAGCAGGCGCTGCGCGAAGGACCCGGCTCCGCGCTGCGGGACCGCTTCCACTTCCGGGCGGGCAAGGGCGCGCGCGGCGAACTGCCGCCCAACGACTGGGAGTCCATCTTCGGCGGCCCGGCGTGGACCAGGACCTCCGACCCGGACGGCAAGCCCGGCGAGTGGTACCTGCACCTGTTCGCGCCCGAGCAGCCGGACTTCAACTGGGACCACCCGGCGGTGCACGAGGAGTTCCGCTCGGTGCTGCGGTTCTGGCTGGACCTGGGCACCGACGGCTTCCGCATCGACGTGGCGCACGGCCTGGTCAAGGCGGCGGGCCTGCCCGACATCGGGCACAGCGAGCAGCTGTCGCTGCTGGGCAGCGCGCCCATGCCGTACTTCGACCAGGACGGTGTGCACGAGATCTACCGCGGGTGGCGACGCATCCTCGACGAGTACCCCGATGAGCGCATCGGCGTCGCCGAGGCATGGACGCCGACCATCGAGCGGGCCGCGCTCTACCTGCGGCCGGACGAGCTGCACCAGGCCTTCAACTTCGAGTACCTGGCGACCCCGTGGGACGCGGCGGCGCTGCACAAGGTCATCGACAAGTCGCTGGCCGCGATGGGCGCGGTCGGTGCCCCCGCGACCTGGGTGCTGTCCAACCACGACGTGACCCGGCACGCCACCCGCTTCGGCAACCCTCCGGGCGGGACCCAGCTGCGCGAGGCCGGCGACCGCGATCTGGGCCTGCGCAGGGCGCGGGCGGCCACTTTGCTGATGCTATCGCTGCCCGGCTCCGCCTACCTCTACCAGGGCGAGGAGCTGGGCCTGCCCGACGTCACCGACCTGCCGGACGAGGTGCGCCAGGACCCGTCGTTCTTCCGGGCGGCCGGCCAGGACGGCTTCCGCGACGGCTGCCGGGTGCCGATCCCGTGGTCGGGCACGGAGGCCCCGTACGGCTTCGGCCCCGCGGGCGGCGGGAGCTGGCTGCCGCAGCCGGCGAGCTGGGCCGAGCTGAGCGTAGAGGCGCAGACCGGCGACCCGGCCTCCACCCTGGAGCTGTACCGGGCGGCGCTGGCGCTGCGCCGGGAGCTGCCGGCGCTGGGCGCGGGCAGCTCCGTGCAGTGGCTGGACGCCCCGGAGGGTGCGCTGGCCTTCCGCAGGGACGGCGCGGGCGACGCCTTCCTGTGCCTGGTCAACCTGACCGCGGAGCCGGTGGTGCTGACGGTGCCGGGCGGCCGCCCGCTGCTGTCCAGCGCCGCCCAGCGGCCGCCGACGGCGCCCGCGGCGGCGGGCACTTCCGACCAGGTTGACGGCATTGACGTGACTATCGCCGGGGACACGGCAATTTGGTGGGCGATCTGACGTGGTGGCATTCCGTCCAATAGCATCCGGTGCTGTGACCGCGCGGCTCGCTGACATCGCAGCCCAGGCGGGGGTCAGCGAAGCGACGGTCAGCCGGGTGCTCAACGGCAAACCCGGGGTTTCCGCCACCACCCGCGAATCAGTGCTGGCCGCGCTCGACCTGCTGGGGTACGAGCGCCCGGTCCGGCTGCGGCAGCGCAGCGCGGGGCTGGTCGGGCTGATCACCCCCGAGCTGGACAACCCGATCTTCCCGGCCTTCGCGCAGATCATCGGCCAGGCGCTGACCCGGCAGGGCTACACCCCCGTGCTGGCCACCCAGACGCCCGGCGGCTCCACCGAGGACGAGCTGGTGGAGATGCTGGTCGAGCGGGGCGTGGCCGGGATCATCTTCGTGTCGGGGCTGCACGCCGACTGCACCGCCGACATGGAGCGCTACGCCAGGCTGCAGGGCCAGGGCGTGCCGTTCGTGCTGATCAACGGCTTCACCGAGAAGGTCAACGCGCCCTTCGTGTCGCCCGACGACCGGGGCGCGATGCGGCTGGCGGTGACGCATCTGGCTGCGCTCGGGCACCGCAGGATCGGCCTCGCGGTGGGGCAGAAGCGTTTCGTCCCGGTGCGCAGGAAGATCGAGGGCTTCGTGACGTCGATGTCCGACGTGCTGGGCATGGCGGAGGACGAGGCGCTCGGCCTGGTGCAGCACTCGCTGTTCACCCTTGAGGGTGGCCAGGCGGCCGCGTCGGCGCTGATAGCGGACGGCTGCACGGCCGTCGTCTGCGCCTCCGACATGATGGCGCTGGGCGCGATCAGGGCGGCCAGGCAGCAGGGCCTGTCGGTTCCGGACGACGTGTCCGTGGTGGGCTTCGACGACTCGCCGCTGATCGCGTTCACCGACCCTCCACTGACCACCATCAGGCAGCCGGTGACGGCGATGGGCCAGGCGGCGGTCAACGCGCTGCTGGAGGAGGTCGGCGGCACCCCTGCCCCGCACAGCGAGTTCGTCTTCCTGCCCGAACTGGTCGTCCGCGGGTCGACCGCGGCCGGCCCCACCGGTCAGAACGCCCAGAACGCCCCGCTGCCGGCCCAGTCCGCCGCCCCGAAGCCCGATGGCCGAAAGACCACCCGGACGGCCCACGATCCGACCTGCGGCTGATCCGCAACACGGGACACATCTGGCAGACTGGTCTCCTATGGGGGAACCGACTGCGAAGACCGCGAACACGACAGATGGCCGTTCCGCCGCACCGCAGAACTCCACCGGTTCGCACACCTCCGATGGAGCTGAGAGCACGGCCCGACCGGGACTGGTCCATTCAGTGATGGAGAGAGTGCGCACCCCCCGCCACCCCAGGCTGTGGTTCGAGATCATGCTGATCGGCGTCAGCTACTACCTGTACTCGCAGATCAGGAACGCGGTGCCGGAGCAGCAGACGGCCGCACTGCGGCACGCCGACGCGATCTGGACGCTCGAACACCACCTGGGCCTGGCCGTCGAGCGCGGTGTCAACCACGGCGTGAACTCCGTGACGTGGCTGATCGTGGGGATGAACTACTACTACGCCACACTGCACTTCATAGTGACCGTGGGCGTGTTGATATGGCTCTACATCTGCCACCCCGGCCGGTACGGCCCGGCCCGCCTGGTGGTCTTCATGACCACCTGGCTGGCGCTGATCGGCTTCTGGGCGTATCCGCTGGCCCCGCCGCGGCTGATGACCGGCGGCGGCTTCGTCGACACGGTGATGCTGCACCACACCTGGGGCTCGCTCTCGCAGGGCGACCTGGCGCAGGTGTCCAACCAGTACGCGGCGATGCCGTCGATGCACATCGGCTGGTCGCTGTGGTGCGGCATCACCATCGTGACGCTGGCCAAACCGCTGTGGGCGCGTATCCTCGGCGCGCTCTACCCGGTGGCGACGCTCCTGGTGATCGTCTCCACCGGCAACCACTTCTGGATGGACGCGGTCGGCGGTGCGCTGTGCCTGGCCATCGGCTACGCGGTGGCCTACGTCCTCTACGGCCGGTGGGTGTACGCGCTGCCGAAGTACGCCACGGGGTCGCTGTCGCTCGAAAAGCACCCCGAGGCGGCCGAGGGCTGACCCCTGCCAGGGGTCAACCCTCCCGCTTCACCGCTCGTCAGCCCTCCCGCTTCATCGCTCGGTCTTCCTCCTCGCGTCCTCCGCGGACGACCTCGTTCCTCGGCCGGCCACTGCGGATGCTCGCTCGTCAGCCCTGGTAGAACAGCCGGTCCACCACTGCCCGTGCCCGCCGCGTCCGCCTGCGGTAGTCCTCCAGCATGTCGCCGACGTGGCCGGGCGGGAAGCCGAGGTAGCGGCCCACCGCGGCCAGCTCGCGCCCGTCGCCGGGGAAGGTGTCGCCGGGCCGGCCGCGTACCAGCATCACGGCGTTGCGCACCCGGGTGGCCAGCACCCATGCCTCGTCCAGGACGGCCGCGTCCGCCGGGTCGATCAGGTCCGCCCCGACCGCCGCGGCCAGCGCCTGCCGGGTGCCGGTGGTGCGCAGCTCGGGCAGCCGGCCAGCGTGCTGGAGCTGGAGCAGCTGGACGGTCCACTCGACGTCGGACAGCCCGCCGCGGCCCAGTTTGGCGTGGGTGGTGCGGTCGGCGCCGCGCGGCAGCCGCTCGGACTCCATCCGCGCCTTGAGCCGGCGGATCTCGCGGACCGCCTCCTCGTCCAGGCCGCCCGCCGGGTAGCGCAGCGGGTCGATCAGCTCCATGAAGCGGGTCCCCAGGTCCTGGTCGCCGGCCACCGGCATCGCCCGCAGCAGCGCCTGGCTCTCCCACACCAGCGACCACCTGCGGTAGTAGGCGGCGTACGACGCCAGGCTGCGGACCAGCGGGCCGCTCTTGCCCTCGGGGCGCAGGTCGGCGTCGACCAGCAGCGGCGGGTCGGCGGTGGGGATCTGCAGCAGCCGGCGCATCTCGTCGGCGACCGCGAGGGCGGCGCGGCCGGCCTCCTCCTGGTCCACGCCGTCCCGCGGCTCGTGGACGAAGAGCACGTCGGCGTCCGAGCCGTAGCCCAGCTCCCGGCCGCCGAAGCGACCCATGCCGATGACCGCGAACCGCGTCGGCAGCGGCCGGGCGTCGTTGCCGGTCACCGCGTTGACCGCGGCGCGCAGGGCGCCGGCGAGGGTCGCCGCGGTCAGGCCGAAGACGGCGCAGCCGACCCGGTCGACCAGATCCGCCGCGTCCACCCGGTCCTCGTCGGCCTCGACGTCGTCGCCGTAGGTGTCGATGAGGTCGGCCGCCGCCGTACGGAACAGCTCCCGCCGGCGTACCCCGCGGACCGCGGCGATGGCCTGCTCGGGACCCTCCGCGCGGCCCACCGCGGCCAGCACCTCCTGTTCGAGCACGGCATGGTCGCGCGGCACCAGGCCGCCGTCCACCGAGCCGAGCACCGCGACCGCCTCGGGGGCGCGCAGCAGCAGGTCAGGGGCCATCCGCCCGGAGGAGAGCACCCGGGCCAGCCGCTGGGCCGCGGCGCCCTCGTCCCGCAGCAGCCGCAGATACCAGGGCGTCAGGCCCAGCGCGTCGGAGACCTTGCGGAAGCCCAGCAGCCCGGCGTCCGGGTCGGCGGAGTCCGCGAACCAGCCGAGCAGCACCGGCAGCAGGGTGCGCTGGATCGCCGCCTTGCGGCTGACCCCGCTGGCCAGCGCCTCCAGGTGGCGTATCGCGCCGGCCGGGTCGGCGTAGCCGAGCGCCTGGAGGCGCTGCCGGGCCGCGTCGGTGCTCAGCCGGGTGTCGTCGGTGCCGAGCTGCGCGACGGATTCCAGCAGCGGCCGGTAGAACAGCTTCTCGTGCAGCCGCCGCACCTCCATGCCGTGCCGCTTCCACTCCCTGGTCAGGTTCGCGACCGGCTCCGAGCGGAAGCCCAGGCCGCGCCCGAGGCGCCGCAGGCCCGCCTCGTCGGCGGGCACCAGGTGGGTGCGGCGCATCTTGTGCAGCTGGATGCGGTGCTCCATCAGCCGCAGGAAGCGGTAGGCGTCGTCCAGCGAGGCGGCGTCCGCCCGGCCCACGTAGCCGCCGGCGGCCAGCTCGGCGAGCGCGGTCAGCGTGGTGCCGCTGCGCAGCGAGCTGTCGGTGCGGCCGTGCACCAGTTGCAGCAGCTGGACGGCGAACTCCACGTCCCGCAGCCCGCCGGGGCCGAGCTTGAGCTCCCGCTCCACCTGGGCGGCTGGGATGTTGTCCACGACCCGGCGGCGCATCTGCTGCACGTCGGTCACGAAGTGCTCGCGCTCGGCGGCCTGCCACACCAGCGGGCGGATCGCGGCGACGTACTCGGCGCCGAGCGCCGGGTCGCCGGCGACCGGGCGGGCCTTCAGCAGCGCCTGGAACTCCCAGGTCTTCGCCCACCTCGCGTAGTACGCCAGGTGGCTGGACAGGGTGCGCACCAGCGGGCCGTTCTTGCCCTCGGGCCGCAGGTTCGCGTCGACCGGCCAGATCGTGCCCTCCGCGGTGGTGTCGGAGCACACCCGCATCATCCGGGCGGCGAGCCGGGTCGCGGCCCTGACCGCCTCGACCTCCTCGACGGCCTCGGACGGCTCGGCCACGAAGATCACGTCGACGTCGGAGACGTAGTTCAGCTCGTGGCCGCCGCATTTGCCCATGCCGATCACCGCGAGGCGGGCTGCCGCGGCGTCGTGCGGGGCCTCGGCGGCGGCGATGGCCAGCGCCGCACGCAGCGTGGCCGTCGCGAGGTCGGCCAGCTCGGCCGCCGTGTGCACCAGGTCGCTGGTGCCGCACACGTCACGGGCCGCTATCCCCAGCAGGCACCGGCGGTACGCGGCACGCAGCGCGTCGGGGTCGGTCGCCGCGGCGAGGCCCCGCTCGAACTCGGCGACGCCCGGGTGCAGGTCGGCCGCCTCGTACGTGACCAGCGCGTGCCAGTCCCCCGGGTGCCTGGCCAGGTGGTCCCCGAGCGCCTCCGAGGCGCCCAGCACCCCCAGCAGGCGGTCGCGCAGCGGCTTGGCGGTGGTCACGGTGTCCAGCAGCGCGCGCCGCTCGTCCGGATCGAGGGCCTCGACCAGCCGGACGAGGCCCAGCAGCGCCTGGTCCGGGTCGGCGGTGGCGCCCAGCGCTTCCAGCAGCACGGGGTCGGCGCGGACGGCTGACAGCTCCGGTACGTCGAGGAGCCGCTCGGCCGCGGCGGGGTCGGTGAAGCCGTGTCGGAGCAGTCGGGTGAACGTACTGCTGCGTCGGCCCTGCATCGGCCCTCCCATCCCGGCCCGCACCCCGCGGACCGACCCGCACCACGTCAACTTTATCCGCCCCTCCCCCACCCCGCCGGGCGCGAACCCCGTGCACAGGAGGACGCAGGCCAGAAGGGGCGCTGGGGGTACCCCGGGCGAAGCTCCGGGGGCGGAACTGCGCGACAGGCCACCCGCCGGGGGAAGGTCCCGGGACGGGGCGCGCCCGGGAGGGCGGAGAGTTCTAGGGAAGTCCTAAGGTTCGCCGATGCCGGCGTGAAGCGCGCCTTGGTGTGCTGGCAGCACGGAAGAAAGGGGGCGCACCGTGCGCCACAAGACCGCACTCACCACCGCGACAGCCATCATCCTGGCCCTGGGGGCCGCCACGGCCTCCGCCGCCGGCGCAAGCCACGGCACAGGCCCCGCGTCGGGGAGCACCGCCGGCAAGAAGCCGGCGCAGTGCGCACCGGCCCAGCGGGACGCGAAGCTGGAGAACGCCCTCAGGGACGTCAAGATCGCGCTCGGCGCGACCGGCGGCAAGCTGACGGACAAGGTCGTGGCGATCTTCGCCAAGGACATGGGCATCTCCACGGCCAAGGCCCGCAAGACCCTGGTGGAAATCCTCGGCGGCACCCGCCCCGCGCCGGGCGGAAAGGACGCCAAGGAGGGCAAGGGCACCAAGGACGACCGGGGCGCCAAGGGCGGGAAGGACGACAAGAGCGGCCCCGCCACCGTGTTCACCGCCGCCCAACTGGCCAAGGTGCTCGGCGTATCGCAGGCCAAGGCCCAGGTGGCCCTGGACGCCCTGCAGAAGATGGCCACCGGCCCGAAGGGCACCGTCGACGAGAACAGCCCGGCCTTCGCCGCGGTCGCCGCCCGCCTCGGGGTCACCCCGCAGCAGCTCACCAAGGCGCTCTTCCAGCTCAAGTCGGCCGCGGGCAAGCCGGGCGACGGCAAGCCCACCTGCAAGCCCGACCCGGGCAGGGGCGACGGCAAGGACGGCAAGGGGGGCAAGGACGGCAAGGGCAAGCCGGCACCCGGCAAGGAGGCCCCCGGCAAGAAGGCCGCCGACGCCGGCATGACCCTGATCCTGCGCTGACAAGCGTTACGGCACCCTGACGCCATGCGAGTGCTGGTGGTTGACGACGATGACGCGGTACGCCGTTCGCTGGCGCACGCCCTGACCCGGGACGGGTACGAGGTCTCGGTGGCGGCGGACGGCGCCACCGCGCTGGCGTCGCTGGCCGCCGGCCGGCAGGACGCGGTGGTGCTGGACATCCTGATGCCCGAGCCGAACGGACTGGAGGTCTGCCGCACCCTGCGGGCACGCGGCGACCGCACGCCGATCCTGATGCTCACCGCCCGCGACCTGGTCGCCGACCGGGTCGCGGGCCTGGACGCGGGCGCGGACGACTACCTGGCCAAGCCCTTCGCGCTGGAGGAGCTGCGGGCCAGGATCAGGGCGCTGCTGCGCCGCAGCGGCGCCGACCAGGAGCTGCTGCGGTTCGCGGACCTGGAACTGGACACCGCCGCGTGCCGGGCCACCCGCGGTGGCCGGGTCCTCGACCTGACCAGGACCGAGTACGCACTCCTCGAACTGTTCCTGCGCAACCCGCGCCGGGTGCTGAGCCGCACCCTCATCTTCGACTCGGTGTGGGGCTACGACTTCGGCCCGTCTTCCAACGCCCTGTGGGTGTACATGAGTTACTTGCGCGCCAAGCTGGAGGCGGACGGTGAGCCGCGGCTGGTGCAGACCGTACGCGGCCTGGGCTACGTGCTGCGGGAGGGGCCGTGAGCCTGCGCGACCGGCTGGCGCTCGCGGGCGGACTAGCCGTACTGGCCGCGCTGTTGCTCGCCTCGCTGGTGCTGTACCCGTCCCTGGGCGCCAAGTTGAACGAGCAGCACGACGCGGACCTGGTGTCGGCCGCCGGCCAGGCGCCCGACATGGTGAAGGCGTTCAAGGAGAAGGGTGAGGTGGCGGCCAAGACGCCCGGGGTGGCGCCGGACCGTCCGGTGATCCCGACCGGGCCGGTCAACGTCGGCTCCGACCTGCTCCAGTTCCTGATCCCGCCGATCGCCGTAGGGGCCACGGACGGATTCACCGACGTCAGCAAACGGGATGTGGCGGTCGCGGAGGGCAGCAGCCCGGCGTACTTCCACGACGCCGACTACGGCGGCCGGCGGTACCGGATCTACACCGCGCAGATGACCGGCAGCCCCGGCGTGCTGGTGCGTACCGCGGTGCCGACGTCGGTGGTGCACAGCGCCCTGAACCGGCTGGCCCTCCTGCTGGCGGCGATCGCGGCGGGCGGCTGCGTCCTGGCGGCAGCGGTGGGGCGGCTGGCGGCCGGGCGGGTACTGCGGCCGGTGCGGCAGCTGACCGAGACCGTGGAGCACGTCACCGCGACGCAGGATCTGACCGCGCGGCTCTCGGCCGACGGGCGGGACGAGATCGCCCGGCTCACCCGGTCGTTCGCGGCGATGATGGCGGCCCTCGACGAGTCGGTGGGCGCGCAGCGCCGGCTGGTCGCGGACGCGTCGCACGAGCTGCGCACCCCGCTGACCAGCCTGACCACCAACCTCGAACTCCTCGCGGAGGGGCCGGGGTTGGCCGATCCGCAGGCGCCCGCGCTGGTCGCCGAGGCCCGCGCCCAGGCCGCCGAGCTGACCTCGCTGGTCAACGACCTGGTGGACCTGGGCCGTTACGGCGGTGTGCGGGTGCACACCGAGGACACCCGGCTGGACCTGCTGGCCCGGCGGGTGGTGGAGCGGGCCGCCGCCAGGTCGCCGCGGCTGGACTTCGCGGCGGAGCTGGAGCCGTGCCTGGTGCACGCCGACCCGGACGCGGTGGAGCGCGCGATCGGCAATCTGGTGGACAACGCCGTAAAATGGAGCCCTGACGGCGGCCGGATCACCGTGGCCACGACCGCCGCCGGTGCCGTGTCCGTGAGCGACCGCGGCCCCGGTATCCCCGCAGCCGACCTGCCCTTCGTCTTCGACCGCTTCTACCGCTCGCCGGCCGCGCGCTCGCTGCCCGGCTCCGGGCTGGGCCTGGCGATCGTGCGGCAGATCGCCGAGACGCACGGCGGGACCGTGACGGCGGAGCCGCTGCCGCAGGGCGTGCGGCTGCGGCTGTCACTGCCGCCGACCAGCTGACGCGCCGGCGTTCGTACCGCATCGTTTGCATGTTCTTCACCTCCCGCACGGTCCGCGGGTCGCCCTGCCGCCCCTACCTTTGGCATGCACACCGCACCGCAGACCCCGCGCGTCCCACCCGCCCCCGTACCGGAGGTAACCCGTGCGCAGCCGCAGCCGTACCGCCCTGTTGACCGCCGGCGGCCTTGCCGCCGCCTCTGCCGGCCTGTGGGCCGGCCTCGGCGGCAACGCCCAGGCGGCAGGCTCCGTCCCCACTCCCGACCACACCGTCGTGGTGGTCATGGAGAACCACGCGTACAGCCAGGTGATCGGCAGTTCCAGCGCCCCTTACATCAACTCGCTGAAGACCGGCGGCGCGAACCTCACGCAGAACCACGGCATCACCCACCCCAGCCAGCCGAACTACTACGCGCTGTTCTCCGGCTCCACCCAGGGCATCACGGACGACAGCTGCATCACGCCCGGCTTCAGCTCGGCCGCGAACCTGGGCTCGGAGGTGGCCGCCGCGGGCAAGACGTGGGGCAGCTACAACGAGACGCTGCCCAGCCAGGGCTCGACGACCTGCAAGAGCGGCAACTACGCACAGAAGCACAACCCGTGGTTCGGCTTCTCCAACGTGCCGACGTCGAGTGCGAAGACCTTCGCGCAGTTCCCCACCGACTACTCGACGCTGCCGACCACGTCGTTCGTGGTGCCGAACCTGTGCAGCGACATGCACGACTGCTCGGTGTCCACCGGTGACACCTGGATCAAGAACAACCTCGGCGCGTACGCCACCTGGGCCAAGACCCACAACAGCCTCCTGGTGGTGACCTTCGACGAGGACAATTCGCTGAGCGGCAACCGCATCCCGACGGTTCTCTACGGGCAGCCGGTCACCGCGGGCAGCTCCAACGGGACCACGTACAACCACTACAACCTCCTGCGGACGCTGGAGGACCTCGCGGGCACGTCGACGCATGCCGGCCAGGCGGCGTCCGCGTCGGACATCACCGGCATCTGGACCAGCTGACCGATGTACGTCAGCGAGAGCCGCGGGAGCACACCCGCGGCGGCCTCGCGATCCGCCGCCCGGGGCCTCCCACGCCCCGGGCGGCGGTCCGCGGTCGCCTCCACCGTGCTCGCGCTCGGCGCGGTCAGCCTGATCACCGACATCTCCTCCGAGATGGTCACCGCGGTGCTGCCGCTCTACCTGGTCACCGGGCTCGGCCTGTCCCCGCTGGGCTTCGGCCTGCTCGACGGCGTCTACAACGGTTTCAGCGCCCTGGTCCGGCTGGTCGGCGGCCACCTCGCCGACCGCGGCGGCCGGCACAAACAGGTCGCCGCCTTCGGCTACGGCCTGTCCGCGCTGTGCAAACCACTGCTGCTCGCCGCCCACACCCTGCCGCTGATCGGCGCGGTGCTCGCCGCCGACCGCACCGGCAAGGGCCTGCGCACCGCCCCCCGCGACGCCCTGATCTCGCTGTCCTCACCGCCGCAGGGCCGCGGCCGGGCCTTCGGGGTGCACCGCGCAATGGACACCACCGGAGCCCTGCTCGGCCCGCTCGTCGCCTTCCTCATCCTGCGCCAGGCCGCCGACGGCTACGACGCCGTCTTCACCGTCAGCTTCTGCGTCGCCATGGTCGGCGTGCTGGTGCTGCTGCTCTTCGTGCCCTCCCGCGCCCGGGAGGCGGCCGCCCCGGGGGACGGCGCCGAGCGGCCCTCGCTGCGGGCCGCGGTCGCCCTGCTCGGGCGGCGGGAGCTGCGCGGGCTCGCGCTGTGCGCGGTGGCGCTGGGCCTGGCCACGGTCAGCGACTCCTTCGTCTACCTCATGCTGCAGCGCCGGCTCGGCGTGCCCGACCGCTGGTTCGCGCTGCTGCCGCTCGGCACCGCGGCAGCCTTCCTGCTGCTCGCCGTGCCGCTCGGCCGCTGGGCGGACCGGGTGGGCCGGTGGCGGGTCTTCGTCGGCGGCCATGTCGCGCTGCTGCTCGCGTACGGCCTGCTGCTCGCGCACCTGCGGGCCGGCGTGCTGCCGTACGCGGTGCTCGCCCTGCACGGCACGTTCTACGCGGCCACCGACGGCGTGCTGATGGCGGCCGCGGCCGGCTCCGTACCGGCGGCGCTGCGCTCCAGCGGTCTCGCGCTCGTGCAGACCGGGCAGGCCGCCGCGCGCTTCTGCTGCTCGATCGCCTTCGGCGCGGCCTGGACCGCGTTCGGCGACCGGTCGGCGCTGGCCGGGGCGGCGGTCGCGCTGCTGGCGAGCGTGGCACTTTCCATCCGGTTGCGGCCCGCGGAGGCGGTATGAGCGTGCGGGACAGGCTGCTGGTGCTGCTGGCCGGCGTCCTGGTGCTGGCCACCGTCGCCGGGGTCGCGGTCTGGCGGGCCGCCGAGCGGGCGGACCGCAAGAACCAGGTGCAGGCGGGCGGCCCCGCGGTGCACGCCGGCACGGTCTCGCTGGCCGGTTCCGGCGGGCGGCGCATCGTCTTCCGCTCGATGGCCTGGGGACCGCACCGCGACGAGCTGGCCAGCGTCCCGGCCGCCGACCCCGAAGGCTCGCGCACCGCCTCCGGCGTCAAGTGCCTGCGCTTCTACGCCGCCGCCGGCACCGGGATCTGCCTCCAGGCCGAGCGCGGCCCGGTCAACGACACCTACCGCGCCCTGGTCCTCGACGCCGGCCTGCACACCACCCGCCGCGTCGACCTGGCGGGCATCCCCACCCGCGCCCGGGTCTCCCCCAGCGGCCACCTCGTCGCCTGGACGGTCTTCGTCGGCGGCGACTCCTACGCGGGCACGAACTTCTCCACCCGCACCTCCATCCTCGACACCAGGACCGGCGTCCTGCAGCCGACCCTGGAGGACTACACCGTCACCCGCGACGGCAAGCGGCTGCGCGCCGCCGACCTCAACTTCTGGGGCGTGACCTTCGCCGACGACACCCACTTCTACGCCACCGCGGCGACCGGCGGCCACACCTACCTGATCCGCGGCGACGTGACGGCGAAGACCGCGGTCACCCTGCGCACCAACGTCGAGTGCCCCTCGCTGTCCCCCGACGGCACCCGTATCGCCTTCAAGAAGCGCGTCCCCGGCCTGTCCCCCGACGCCCCCTGGCGCCTCTACGTCCTCGACCTCGCCACCCTGCGCGACCACCCCACCGCCGAGACCCGCAACGTCGACGACCAGGCCGTCTGGCTCGACGACCAGACCCTCGCCTACTCCCTCCCGGGCGACTACGGCTCCGACCTCTACACCACCCCCGCCACGCCCACCGGCACCCCCCACCTCCTGACCCCCTCGGCCCTGTCCCCGTCCTGGCTGGGCTGACCCGCGTCACGCGTCGCGATACCAGCGCAGGCGGGGCGAGCGTATTGCGGGCAGCCTGACCAGGGTGTCCACGAAGGCGTGGGGGTGAGGCGCCAGCGGGGACCCCGGGCTCGGCGGCAGCGGGTAGTCGTCGCGCAGGACGCCCTCAGGGAGCACCCCGGTCGCGGGCATCGGCGAGGTCTCGCCCGGGTGGGCGAGGTACGCCCAGACCCCGCTGTCCAGCGGCACCACGGCCCCTTCGTCGCCCGGCGGGCGCCAGGGCGTGCCCGTGAGGGGGTGGCGGGGGACGAGGAGGATGTCAGGACGCGGCCGGGGCATGCCGATCCCCGGGCCGGCCAGCGCCACCGACCGGGCACCGTCCCCGGCGGGGAGGTGCCGGCCGACGGCGTGGCCCAGCAGTTCGGCGACGGGGCCGGCGGGAAGCGTCACCGGACGGCAGTCGGTGACCGCCACGAGGTGGGCCAGCGCGACGCCGACCGCCGCCTCCCAGCGGCGGCTCCACGACCCGTCGGGCTCGACGGGCGGGACGCGGTGCTCGGCGCGCGCCAGGTCGTCCCAGTCAGGAGCCGGACCGGCGGGGAGCCCCGAGAAACGGCGTACGACCGCGTCGGGCTCCAGCCACACCGTCTGCCACGACCCGCAGTCGTCCACCCGCGTCGCCACGGCCTGCCCGCACCCCACGCACGCCAGATTGGGACCTGCCCGGCCGTCCACACCCCGGCAGTAGCCCTCGCACCTCTCGGGGATCAGGGTCATGGAACGGGAGTCGCCGGGGGCGATGACGATCCTGTTCCGCGCCCCGAAGGAGACGGAGTACACCGGGGCGTACACGCCCTGCCGGGCAGCCGCGTCCTCCCCGGCCTCCTCCCACAACCGCCAGGGCGGTCCGGTGGGCCGCGGCTCGACGGCGTACGTCGCGGGCTCCATCAGGGGAGGATGGAGTTCCTCCCACCCCCCGTAGTGGGTGTGAACAGGAAGGGCGACCCGCGACACCGGCGCCGTCAACTCCGTGCCGCACCCGGCACACACGAACACGTCCAACCAAGCTCCCCCTCGCCCCGGTCCCCGCGGATTGTGCCCCGCCCGCGGCGATGGGTCCACGGGATTTCCCCACGCCTGGCCCGGGTGGGTCGCGCGTGAGGGGGGGCGTCTCAGGCGTGCTTGCCGTCAGTGGAGTCGTCGGGGAAGTCCGAGCGCTTCGGGAGGGGGTCGCCCTGGAGGCAGGGGGTTTCGATGGCGACGTCGACGGTGTCGGAGCGCTCCCGGATCACCAGGCGGTAGCCGGCCTGAGCCGCACCGGTGACCCGGGAGCCGTCGGGGGTGTCGCCGTTCCAGCCGACGATGTGCCAGCCGCGGTGCCGGAAGGCGCCCACGACGTCGGTGGCGTAGCCGTCGCGGGCGCCGAGGACGGTCTCCGTCACCACGTGGGTGGCCTGCCCGCGGACATTGCAGCCGGTCTGGCCCGGCAAGGGGGCCTGGACCGCGCCGGCGCGGGTGCTGCTGTCGCCGGCGCCCGCCGGCAACACGTCGAGGAGGTACGCGTGCAGCTGCTGATCGGCCTCGGCGAGAGTGCGCGCCGTCGGGAGCCGGGCGCCCACGTGCGCGTCGGCCGCACCTGCCTTGCCGCAGGCGGTGAGCATCGCCGCTGACGCGGCGACGAGCAGGACCGGCACGCCGGGTCTGAGAGAGGGCATGGAGAAGCTGTGCCTTTCGTACGGTGAAGGGGAAGTGGGCTCACCAGTCGCCGTGGCCGCCGCCGCTGTCGTGGTGGTGGGAGCCGCCGGTGTGGCCCTCGGACCAGGTGGACGAGGACAGGTCGTGGCCGAGGCTGTGGCCGCCGGTCGTCGTGTCGGAGTAGAGGCTGCGCAGCTCGCCGCCGAGGCGGCAGGAGAGGTCGCCGGTGGCGGCGGCGATCGTGGTGGCGAGTTCCTCGTCCGCGGTCCGGGTCGCGTCGGCGAGTCCGGGGAGGGGGTCGGTCGCGGCGAGGGCCGCCGTCCGGCGGCGGGCCGCGGAGCCGTGCAGGCCCGGGTAGAGGGCGGCGGCGATGCCCGCGGTCTGGGCGAGCACGAGCAGGGTCAGGTCGCGGGCGTCCTCCACCCCGCCGAAGACCACGCGGCCGAGGCGGTCCAGCACGGCCTGCCGGCGCGGCAGGTCGACGGAGAGGATGTCGTGGCGGGTGCTTCCGCTGCGGACCCGCTGCCGCCGTACCCGGACCGTCTTCTGGTCCTCCAGCCGGGACAGGTACTCCGTGGTCAGGGAGCGCGGCGTCCCGCGCAGCCAGCTCTGCGGGCTGGGCGGCACAGTGGCCGTGTCCAGGCCGTGCAGGATGTTGCTCAGCCGGGGGACGTCGACGCGCCGGGAGTCCAGCACCTCGATCCGCCGCGGGCCGACGGCGATCCGCCCCGCCAGGCTCAACTCCGCGAGCTCCGCCGCCCGCAGGGCGAACCTGAGCCGGTCCTCGGCGCGTATCCGTATCCGCCGCCTGCCCGGCACGATCGCGAGCAGGAGCAGTTCGTCCCCCATCGTCACCCCGCAAGCGTAGGCGCGGCCACCCCCGGAAGGCAGCGCTCCGCACTTATCGCCGTGCTGGCATGATCACGGGGTGACCAGTGAGGACGAGCAGCGCAACCCGGGCAGGTACGTCCTCTTCGACGTCGACGGCACCTTGGTCGACGCCGTGGACAACCAGCGCCGGGTCTGGGCGACGTGGGCGGGACGGCACGGGCTGGACGCGGCCGACGTCTACCGGGTGGCGCTGCGGACGAGGCCGCTGGAGACCTTCGCCGCGGTGGCTCCCCACCTGGACCGGGCGGAGTGCCTGGCGGCGCTGCACGAGTTGGAGGACGAGGATGTCAGGACCGGCGCCTACGCGGCCTTCGACGGCGCGTCGCAGCTGCTGAACGCCCTGCCGCCGGGGGCGTGGGCGCTGGTGACCTCCAACTACGAGCACCGGGTGCGCGGCCGGTTCGCCCGCACGGGCCTGCCGGTCCCGCGGGTCGTCGTGGACGCGGCCGCGGTGGAGGAGGGCAAACCCTCGCCCCTGCCCTATCTGACGGCCGCCGAGCGGCTCGGCGCGCGGCCCGAGGACTGCCTGGTCGTCGAGGACGCCCCTTCCGGAGTCGAGGCAGGCCTGCGGGCCGGCATGACGGTCTGGGGCGTCAACTCCGCGACCGCACCGGCCGGCGTGCACCGCCACTTCACGAGCCTGCGCGAGGCCGCCCCCGAGATCCTCACCGCCGCCGGAGTGCCGGCGCCAGGCCTGTGACCAGCCCATGACCCCGGCTACGTCGTCCCACGATCACCGGGCACCTGATGGCCCTGCAAGGCCCGTTGACGCTTCGCGGCGCGACGTGCCCGGCGCCATTGAGGCCCGTGCGACCCCGCGACCGGCAACAGCGCCATCAGCAGCGACGAGTCGAACCCCGCCTTCCAGCCCTTCCCCCACAACCAGTGCTCCACCAGCGTGCAGAACCCCACCAGCAGGACGTACAGGTACGCCAGGCCCGCCCACGTCCGCCGCTTCCCCACGCCCACGTCACCGCCCCGACCATGGCTGAGCAACAACTACCGAGGTCCCAGCTCCGCCAGGACCTGGGGCCAGTCCTCGTGGCCCAGCCCTCCGCCCAGTGACGACCAGCGTGTCGAAGGCGCCGGACCTGCGCAACCGGGCCAGCGGCACATCGCCGCTGGCCCGGATGGTCGCTCACGCACGAAAGGGCATCTGACCTGCGCTTACAGCACCGGCAGGTTCTTGCGGAGTTCGAAGGCGGTGACCTCGGAGCGGTACTCCTCCCACTCCTGCTTCTTGTTGCGGAGGAAGAAGTCGAAGACGTGCTCGCCCAGGGTCTCGGCGACGAGTTCGCTGCGCTGCATCAGGTCGATGGCCTCGCCCAGGTTCTGCGGGAGGGGCTCGATGCCGAGGGCGCGGCGTTCGGAGTCGGACAGTGCCCACACGTCGTCGTCGGCGCCGGCCGGGAGTTCGTAGCCGTCCTGGATGCCCTTCATGCCGGCGGCGAGCAGGACCGCGTAGGACAGGTAGGGGTTGGCGCCGGAGTCGAGGGAGCGGACCTCGACGCGGGTGGAGCCGGTCTTGCCGGGCTTGTACATCGGGACGCGGATGAGGGCGGACCGGTTGTTGTGGCCCCAGCAGATGTACGAGGGGGCCTCGCCGCCGGCGCCCGCGGTGCGCTGGGAGCCGCCCCAGATGCGCTTGTAGGAGTTGACCCACTGGTTGGTGACCGCGGAGATCTCACCGGCGTGCCGCAGCAGGCCCGCGATGAAGGACCGGCCGACCTTGGAGAGCTGGAACTCCGCGCCGGACTCGTAGAAGGCGTTGCGGTCGCCCTCGAAGAGGGAGAGGTGGGTGTGCATGCCGGAGCCGGGGAACTCCGAGAACGGCTTGGGCATGAAGGTGGCGTGCACGCCCTGCTCCAGGGCGACCTGCTTCATGACGAGCCGGAAGGTCATGACGTTGTCGGCGGTGGACAGCGCGTCGGCGTACCGCAGGTCGATCTCCTGCTGGCCGGGGGCGCCCTCGTGGTGGGAGAACTCCACCGAGATGCCCATCGACTCCAGCATCGTGATCGCCTGGCGGCGGAAGTCCATCCCGATGTTCTGCGGGGTGTGGTCGAAGTAGCCGGAGTTGTCGGCCGGGGTGGGGCGGCCGCCGTCCAGCGGCTTGTCCTTGAGCAGGTAGAACTCGATCTCGGGGTGGGTGTAGAAGGTGAAGCCGAGGTCGGAGGTCTTGGCAAGGGCGCGCTTGAGGACGTAGCGCGGGTCGGCGTAGGACGGTGAGCCGTCGGGCATCAGGATGTCGCAGAACATCCGGGCCGTGCCGGGTCCCTCGGCTCGCCAGGGCAGGATCTGGAAGGTGCCGGGGTCGGGCTTGGCGATCATGTCCGATTCGTACACCCGGGCGAAGCCCTCGATGGCGGACCCGTCGAAGCCGATGCCTTCGTCGAACGCCTGTTCCAGCTCGGCGGGGGCGACGGCGACCGACTTGAGGTAGCCGAGTACGTCGGTGAACCACAGCCGTACGAAGCGGATGTCCCGCTCCTCAAGGGTCCGGAGAACGAACTCCTGCTGCTTATCCATATCCATCCATCCTCGCCGGTCAGGCACCGCTCCCCCGCCTGGTCCGGGCGGGGGATCATGAGCATTGCATCACACCGTTTCGGGTGCGTTGCAGTCGCGGCTCACTGTCCATAGTGCCTGCTGCGAGGCCTCAGCCGAAGGTGTCGATCGAGGCGATCTTCCAGATGCCGTCCTGGTGGACGGCGTCCACCGCGAACATGGCCGCGGCGTACGTGCTGCCCGCCCCCGCCTTGGCCGTGCTGGTGTTGCGCTGGTCGGCGAACACCAGCACGTGCGCGCGGTCGCCGTCGATCGCCGCGACGCCGGTGTCGGTGACCGTGGTGGTCAGCACCAGTTTCTGCGCCGGTGCCTGGGCGCGCACCTCGGCGAGCATGCCCGCGTACTGCTGTACGGCCTTTCCGGTGAGCAGTCGCCTTGCCGCGGCGTCGGTGCGGGCGGTGTCGGCGTAGTCGTAGGAGAAGACCGCGTTCACCGCCTCGGCGATCTGGCCCTTGACCTCGCTGGTGCGGGCGGTGTCGGTCAGCGCGGTGTTGTGGGTGGCGACGGTGTCGTGCAGCGCCGAGGCCCGGCTCGCGGCGACCGCGGCGAAACCGCCGAGCAGGACGGCCAGCACGGCGAGCAGCGTGACGGCGAGCGGGAAGGGGCGCCGGGCGGCGGGCTCCTTGACCTCCACGGCGGCAAGGTCCGTACGGGTACGCGTACGGACCGGCGCCGGGCCGCGCACCGTACGCTCCTCCGCCCGCTCCTCCGCCGCCGCGGACACCGCGGCGAGCCTGCGCTGCCGGTTGATCAGATGACGGGTGGTCGACATGGCGCGTCGGTCCTCTCGCGTACGGCGTCAGTGGCTCGCGGTGGGCTGCGGGGTGGTGGAGGCGGGCGCGGGGTCCGGGGCGCTGTCGCCCATCGGGGCCTGGCCCAGGGCGCTGAGCTTCCAGCCGTCGGCGGTCCTGGTCAGCTCGCCGAGCATCCGGCTCTCCTTGACCGCCGGCTTGGACTTGGGCGCCTGGACGGTGATCCGCAGCGCGACCATGACGCTGGCCTTGCCGGTCCTGGTGTCCAGCTCGGTGACCGCGCCGGAGAGCACCTTGGCGGTGCTGACCGTCTGCGCCTGCTGCACCTGCTTGGCGAAGTCGGTCCTGCCCTGGGTGAGTTGGCTGTGCAGGTCGCCGGTGGTGGAGTCCTCCCAGATGTCCAGCCCGTGGTCCAGGTCGCTGTGGTCGAGGGTGTTGAGGTTCTGTACGGCCTGCTCGCCCGCGGCCAGTACGGCGTCGCGGTTGCGGGCGAAGGCGGCGTCGCCGTCGTGGGCGGCGCCGTACCAGGACCACCCGGTCAGTGCGGCGGCGAGGGCCGCGGCCAGCGCGAGGGTGAGCGCCGCCGCGAGCAGCGGGCGGCGCCGGAGGACGGACTGCATGCGTGCCATCTGGGCTTCTCCTACCGGGCCTTGAGGTCGCTGATCCGCCAGTGGCCGCCGACCAGGTGGGCGGTCACCGAGAGTTGGGCCGCCGCGCTGGTGGCGGCGGCGCCTGCACGCTGGGCGGTCTGGTCGAGGAAGACCAGCAGCCGGGCGCGGTCGCCGGTGAGCGAGACCACGCCGGCCCGCACCACCCGGGTGCTCAGGGTCAGCCGCTGGTCGGCGACCTGCTGCCGGATCTGCGTGAAGAGCTTCTGGTACTGCTGTGCCGCCGTGCCCTCCAGCAGGTCGCGGGCGGCCCGGGCGGTGGACCGGGTGTCGTCGGGGGTGTACGCGAAGATCCGGCTGAGCGCGTCGCTGACGTCACCGGTGAGCCGGCTGGTGGCCTCGGTGTCGGTGAGCGCGTGGTTGTGCGCCGCGCCCGGGTCCTGCAACCGGTGTGCCGCGTAGCCGAGTCCGCCGCCGGCCAGCAGCAGCCCGGCGATCACCACGACGGCGACGGCCCGCCACGGGCTGCTCCGCACGGCCCGCGGCCACGAAGGCCGCCTCCCCCGCAGGAAGCCGGGCCACGACGGCCGCCGCGCGCCGCGAGCGGGTGCGTCCGGGGCGGCGTCCTCGGCCGGAGGTTCCCCGAGGTCCTCGGCCGGGGATTCCCCGACGTCCTCGGCCGGGGATTCCGCGGCGGCCGCCACCGGGGCCTCGTCCGCCTCCGCCGGCTCGGCCGGGGGCTGGTGCGTCTTCATCCGGGTACCTTCCTCCGCTCTCAACTCGACCCGGCCGGCACCGCGGTGAGGGCGGTGAGCTTCCAGCCGTCGGCGGTGCGGGACAGGCCCGCCTCGAAGCGCTTGCGGTCGGTGGTCGCCGTGCCCGTGGCCGGGGTGACCCTGACCTGCACGGTGGCGATGAGCTTGGCCGTGCCCGCCCTGGTGTCCAGTTCGGTGACCGCGGCGTCGGTGACGGTGCCGCGGGTGGAGGTGCCCGACTGCTTCAGCGTGGCCGCGTCCGCGGTGTGCGTACTGGCCATCCGGTCGTGCAGCGGCCCCGCGGTCACCGCGAGCCACTGGCCGAGGTCGCTGTCCGCGTGGGCGGCGTCGACGGTGTTGAGCCGGGCGATGTCGCGCTGCCCGTCGGCGAGCGCGGCGTCCCGCGCCTTGCCGAAGCTCAGCGCGTCGTCGCCGCGGGTGCCGGCGTACGACCAGGCGCCGAGCCCGCAGACGACCGCGGCGACCGTCCAGGCGGCCACCCACCCGGCGGCCCGCCCGCGCAGGACCCGCGGGAGGCGTACGGCACGAAGGCCGCGCAGGGCGCGTGGCGGCCTCACGGCGTCACCCCCAGCAGGCCCGCCAGGTCGACGGGGCCGGCGGCCGGCAGTGCCGGAAGGCCGAGCGCGCCGGGCAGGGCGGGTCCTGCCGGGGCGGAGTAGGTGCCCGCGCCCTGACCGGTGCCGATGGGCAGGACGGAGCCGGGCTCCGCGGGCGCGGGCAGCGCACCGCCAGACGGCGCGTGCGCGCTGCCGCGGACGTCGATGCCGCTGGACGCGGGCGCGGCACAGCGGGCCGCGGTGTTGAACGCGGTCGCCGGCGTACTGGTGTCGGTGCCGTTGCGGTAGGTGGTGCCGCCGTATCCGGAGGTGCACGGCAGCGGCGAGAAGAACGTGACCGCCATGCCGAAGCGCAGGCCCTTGGGGCTGACGGCGGTGGATCCCGCGGCGACCACCTGGGGCACCGTGACCAGGTACTCCTCGATGCCGCGCTGCCGGGTCTCGGCGATGTCGGAGGTGGTGAGGAGGTTGGCCAGCACCACGCTCAGCTGCGGTCCCACGTCCCGCAGCAGCGCGCTGACCTGGGTGGCCGCGTCGGGTGCGGCCGCGATGAGCCGGCGCAGGTCGGTGTCGGAGGAGTTGAGCTGGGCGGCGAGCTGGTTGGCGCTGTCGGCGAAGGACCTGATGGCTGCCCCCTCGTCGGCCTGGGTGCGCAGCACGGTCTGCCCGTCGACGATCAGCTGGGTGTCGGCCGGGAGGTTGGTGTCGGCGGCGGAGATGAAGCGGCCGCTGGAGTCCAGCAGCGACTGGAGGTTGTCGGCCTGCCCGTTGAAGACCTGGCCGAACTCGTCGACGACGGTGCGCAGCGAGTTCAGCGGTACGGAGCCTGCCAGTTCGTTGACGCTGGTGAGCAGGTTGGTGACCGGTGCGGGGATCTGGGTGTCGGCCTGGTCGACGCGTGAACCGTCGTGCAGGTAGGGGCCGTTGTCGGTGCTGGGCCGCAGGTCGATGTACTGCTCGCCGACCGCGGACAGGCTCGCGACGACCGCCTGGAGGTGGGCGGGGATGTCCGGTGCGGAGTTGTCGATCCGCAGGTCCGCCTCGACGCCGTCCGAGGTGAGCCTGATCGGCCCGACCCGGCCGACCGACACGCCCCGGTACGTGACGTCCGAGTGCTCGAACAGGCCGCCCGCCTCGGGCAGTTCGACCTTGACGGTGTAGTAGCCGCGCAGGCCCACGTAGCGGCCGAGGTCGGCGTAGCGCACCCCGATGTAGCCGAGCACCAGCACGGCGACCAGCAGGAAGGCGATGTTCTTGACGACGGTCGTCCTGGTCAGCATCAGCGGCCCCCCGCAGTGGTGGTGACCGAAGGCAGCGGCAGCGGGAGGCCCTTGGGGATGTTGCTCTTCTTGCTCTGCGGCTGGCTCTGCGGCTGGGCGGTGTCCCCGTACACGTTGTCCTTGGACTCCAGGGCCGGGATGAGCTGGGTGCCGGGGGCGGCGGTCAGGTCGAGGTAGACGTTGAGGTAGTCGCCCTTGACGCCGTTGAGCACCTCGTCGGTGAACGGGTAGGTCAGCAGCACCTGGAGGGAGTCGGGCAGGTCCTTGCCGGAGTCGGCGAGCCGTTGCAGGGTCGGCGCGAGGGCCTGGAGGTCGGCGACCATGTCGTCCTTGCTCTGGTTGACGGTGTCCACCGCGACGCCGGAGAGGGTGTCGAGTGCCCGCAGCATGGTGACCAGCGACCCGCGCTGCTGGTCGAGCACCTTCAGCCCGGGGCTCAGCCCGGTCAGTACGGTGCCGATCTTCTGGTCGCGGACGGCGAGGGTGGCGGACAGCTGGTTGACGCCGTCGAGCGCGTCGGTGATGTCCTGCTTGTGCGTGTCCAGGTCGGTGACCAGGGTGTCCACCTGGGTGAGCATGTCGCGGACCTCGGGCTCGTTGCCGGTGAGCGCCTTGTTCAACTCGGTGCTGATGGTCTTCAGCTGCTGGATGCCGCCGCCGTTGAGCAGCAGCGAGAGCGCGCCGAAGACCTCCTCCACCTCGGGGTTGCGGTTGGTGTGCGAGGTGGGGATGACCGAGCCGCCGGCCAGCCGCCCGCGGGAGGTCTCGCCGGCGGGCGGCGCGGACAGCTGGACGTACTTCTCGCCGAGCAGGCTGGACTGCTCCAGGTGCGCGTAGGCGTTGGCGGGCAGCCGGACCTTGCCGTTGACCTTCATGGTGACCATCGCGGACCAGCCGTCGTCTGCGACGTGGATGGAGGTCACCCGGCCGACGGCGACGTCGTTGACCCGTACCGACGCCTGCGGTACGAGGTCGAGGACGTCGGCGAACTGCGCCTTGACGGTGTAGGGGTGGCTGCCGAGGTCGGCGCCGCCGGGCAGCGGGAGGCTCTGCACCCCGCCGAAGGAGCAGCCGGCCAGGGCGAGGCTGAGCAGCGCGCCGGCCGCGGCCGCTGTCGTACGCCGTCGGTTCATCGCGCGCCCCCTGGGGTGGTGACGTCCCCGGCCGCGGGGAAGGGCAGCGGCAGGCGCTTCGCGGCCGGGGAGGCGGTGGTGGCCGGCTTGCCGGCCGCCGGGTCGAGGTCGCCCATGCTCAGCTCGTTGATGTCGGTGCGGCCGTCGATGCTCTGGTGCTGCGGGTCGTAGGCGTTGAGCAGGTTGTCGGCGGCCAGCGGTGCGGTGTCGAGGAGTTCGGCGAGCGAGGCGCGCTGGTCGACCAGCGTCTGGGTGAGCGGGGCGAGCTTGTCGATGCTGGTCGTGAGCCGGCCGCGGTTGTCCTGGATGAAGGTCTTCACCTGGCCCAGGGCGGTGGACAGTTGCTGGAGCGCGCCGCCGAGGTCCTCCTTGTCCGCGGCCAGGAAGCCGGTGACGGTGGAGAGTTGGTCGGCCGCCGCCTTCACCTTGCCGTCGTTGTTCTTCAGCATCGTGGTGAAGGACTGGAGGTAGGACAGGGTCGCGAACAGGTCGCCGCTGTGGCTGTCGAGGGTCTTGGAGGCCTGGCCGAGCTGGTTGATGCTGTCGCCGATGGCCTTGCCGTTGCCGTCGAGGTTCTGCGCCCCGGTGTCGAGCAGCCCGGACAGCGCGCCGGTGGTGTTGGCGCCGTTCGGGCCGAGCGCGTCGCTGAGCTGGGTGATGCTGTCGTAGAGCTGGTCGACCTCGACCGGGGTGGCGGTGCGGCTCGCCGGGATGACCGCGTGGTCCCTGAGCTGCGGGCCGCCGGTGTAGGCGGGGGTGAGCTGCACGTAGCGGTCGGCGACGACGCTGGGGGCGACGACGACGGCTCCCGCGTCGGCGGGCACCTTGACGCCGTGGTCGAGGTGCAAGGTGACCTCGACCTGCTTGCCCTTGGGCCGCACCGCGTCGACGGTGCCCACCTTCACTCCGAGTATCCGCAGGTCGGAACCCTTGTAGACGCCGACGGTACGGTCGAAGTAGGCGGTGACGCGGTGGCCGCCGGGGCCGCCGAAGGCCGCGAAGCCCGCGGTGACGGCGGCCGCGGCGACCACGGCCAGCACCAGGCCGGCCACCAGCAGCCGCCGGGACACCCTGACCGCGGGCAGCGAGGGCCGGGGCAGCCGGGGGCGCGGCTTGGCGGGCGTGAGGGTCATGACGCGCTCCCTGTCGCCTTGGGCGGCATGCACCCGTTCTCGGGCGGGGTGCCGGCCGGCAGATAGCTCTTGGGCACCAGGCCGCACAGGTAGCTGTCGAACCAGCGCCCGTTGCCCAGGGTGTTGCCGACCAGCCGGTAGTAGGGGCCGGCCAGCGCGAGTGCCTGGTCGAGGCTGGACTGGTTGGCGACCAGGACGCCGGTGACCCGGTCCAGGGCGTTCAGGGTCGGGGCGAGCTGCCGGGTGTTGTCGGCGACCAGGCCGTTGAGCTGGATGCCCAGGTCCTGCGTGCCGGTGAGCAGGGTGTGGATGGCGTCCCGCCGTTTCTGGATCTCGCCGAGCAGCAGGTCGCCGTCGGAGATCAGGGTCTGGAAGCGGCTGTTCTGGTCGGAGAGGGTCTGGGTGAGCTGCTTGCTGCCGGTGAGCAGCTGGGCGAGCTGGGCGTCCCGGCTGGAGATGGTCTGCGACAGCGAGGACAGCCCGGTGGCGGCGCTGCGGACCGACGAGGGGGTGTCCTTGAAGGTGTCGGAGATGGTCTGGAAGCTCGCCGCGAGCTGCTTGGTGTCGAGCGAGCCGAGGGTCTGGCCGAGCCCGTCGAAGGCCTGCGTGACGTCGTACGGCGAGGTGGTGCGGCTCCTGGGGATGCGGGTGCCGGGATTCTGCTCGCGGCTGCCGAGCGGGTCGACGGCCAGGTACTTCTCGCCGAGCAGCGTCTTGATGCCGATGGCGGCGGTGCTGGCGTCGCCGATCCAGGTGTGCCGGACCTTGAAGGTGACCTCGACCTGGGCGCCGTCCAGCGACACCCCGGTGACCTTGCCGACCTTGACGCCGGCGACCCGTACCTCGTTGCCCGGGCGCAGGCCCGCCGCCTCGGTGAAGTTCGCCGAGTAGCTGGTGCCGCCGCCGATCACCGGCAGCGCGTCGGCGTTGTAGGCGACCAGGCCGGCCAGCGCGAGCACCAGCAGCCCGACCGCGCCGACCGCCACCGGGTTGCGTTCCCGCAGCGGCCGGAAGAGCGGCCTGCCGCGGTCGGCCGGGGCGCGGAGACGGAGACGTGGCCGCTTCATGACCGGCACCTCGATTCGCTGATCGCTATGCCGGTGGGCGCCTTGCTGCCGTCGGAGGTGGTCACCCCGGCGACGGTGGCCTGGCACAGGTAGAGGTTGAGCCAGGACCCGTACGAGGAGGCCCGTCCGACGGCCCGGAACTTCTGCGGGGTGTTGACCAGGAACCTCTGCAACTGCGGTGTGGAGTCGGCCAGGTCGGTCGACAGCCTGCCGAGCTGCGCGATGGAGTCCTTCAGCGGCTGCCGGCCCTGGGTGAGCAGGCCGGCGGTGCTGGTGGTCAGCTGGGAGATCGCGGTGATCGACTGGCCGATCGGCTCGCGGTCGCCGGAGAAGCCGGTGACGAGCTGCTGGAGGGTGGTGACCAGGTCGTTGAAGTTGGCCTCGCGGGTGTTGACGGTGGTCAGCACGGTGTTGAGGTTGTCGATGACCTGGCCGATGACCTGGTCCTTGGCGGCCAGCGTGGTGGTCAGCGAGCCGATGCTGCCGATCAGGCTGTCCACGGTGCCGCCCTCGCCCTGGAGCACCTGCACGATCTCGCCGGCCAGCTGGTTGACGTCCCTGGGGGACAGGCCCTCGAAGAGCGGCTGGAAGCCGGCGAAGAGCTGGGTGAGGTCCAGCGCGGGGGTGGTGTGGTCCAGCTGGATGGTCTGGCCGGGTTCCAGGGTCTCGCCGACGGGTCCGGTGCCCTGTTCGAGGTCGACGTAGCGCTGGCCGACCAGGTTCAGGTACTTGATGGTGACGTCGGCGGACCGGGGCAGGGTGCGCTCGCGCTGGACCGAGAAGTGCACCTTCGCCAGGTTGTGCCGGTAGACGGTGATCGAGTCGACCTGCCCGACCTTCACGCCGGCGATCCGTACGCTGTCGCCGGACATCAGGCCCGTGGTGTCGGTGAACAGCGCGTTGTAGCCGGAGGTGTCGCCGACGCCCGAGCCGGCGATGCTGACCGCGAGCACGGTGGTGGCCAGCGCGGTGACCAGGATGAAGATCAGCGACTTGACGATCGGTCCTGCCAGGCTCCTGCGCTTCACTGGACGGTCACCTCCGCCCCGCGGAAGACCGGCCCGGTCAGCAGGCTGCTCCAGTCCGGCAGGTCACCGGGCGAGGTGTGCGCGCCGGGTGCGAGGAGTTCGTCGATCAGCTCGTTCTCCTGCGGGGAGTTGGCCGGCGGGGCGGTGCCCTTGCCGGTGTAGGGGACGGAGTAGCACTGCGGGCCGCCGCTCTTGCCGTAGGACGGGGTGTCCTTGCCCGCGGTGTACCGGCCGCGCGAGGGCACGCTGGTCAGGTCGACGTGCAGACCGGGTTGGCCGGTGCCCTTGCCGAGTGCCTTGTCCATGGCGGGTACGAAGTCGGCGAGGGTGCGCAGGGTGCAGGGGAAGGACGGGGCGTACTCCGCGAGCAGGGACAGGGTGCCGCGGCTGCCGGCGGCCAGCCGGATGATGTTGGGGCTGTTCTGCCGCAGGTAGGTGGTGACGTCCTGGGCGGTGCCGGTCGCGGTGCCGTAGAGGGTGCTCAGGCCCGCCTGCTCCTCGGCGATGGTGCCGCTGGTCCTGGTGAAGTCGGTGAGCGCCTGCACGATGTCGGGGGCGGCGTCGTCGTAGATGTGGCTGACGGTGACGAGCTGCCTGATGTCGTCGTTGAGCACCGGCAGTTCGGGGTTGAGCTTGCTGAGGTAGCGGTCCAGCTGGACCAGGGTGGTGCCGAGCTGGGTGCCGCGGCCGTCCAGCGCGGTGGCGACCGCGTTGAGGGTGGCGGCGAGCTTCTGCGGCTGGACCGCGGTCAGCAGCGGCATCACGTTGTCGAGCACCTGCTGGAGTTCGACGGCGTCGCTGGAGCGGTCCTGCGGGATGGTGCTGCTCGCGGTGAGCGTCGGGCCGTCGGCGACCGCGTCCGCGGGCGGCACCAGGGCGACGAAGCGGGCGCCGAACAGGGTGGTGGGCAGCATCTGGGCGGTGACGCCGGCCGGGATGCGGTGCAGCTGGCCCGGGTCGAGGGCGAGGGTGAGCCGGGCGCCCTGCCCGTCGGCGTGGATGGCGCTGACCCGGCCGACGACGACCCCGCGGACCTTGACGTCGGCGCCGGGGTGCATCTCGTTGCCGACGCTGCCGGTCAGTACGGTCACGGTCGCCTCGTCGCTGAAGTCCTTGTCGTAGACGGCGACCGCCAGCCACGCCAGCAGCGCGGGGACCAGCAGGAAGACCAGGCCGGCGGTTCTGCGCCCGGCGGTGGTGCCGCGCAGCCTGGCGCGGCGGGGCGCGGGGACGGCGGGGGTGCGGGTCTCGGTGGCGGTCATCCGGCCACCCGCACGGTGGTGGTGGCGCCCCACAGCGCCAGCGACAGGAAGAAGTCGGTGATCGAGATGATCACGATGGCGTTGCGGACCGAGCGCCCCACCGCGATGCCGACCCCGGCGGGGCCGCCCTTGGCGGTGTAGCCGTAGTAGCAGTGCGCGAGGATCACGATCACGCTGAAGATCAGCACCTTCAGCGTGGACAGCAGCACGTCCTGCGGGGAGAGGAAGAGGTTGAAGTAGTGGTCGTAGGTGCCCGGCGACTGGCCGTTGAACCACACGGTGACCAGCCGGGAGGCCGCGTAGCTGCTGAGCAGGCCGATGCCGTACAGCGGCACGATCGCCACGACTCCGGCGATGATGCGGGTGCTGACCAGGTACGGCATGGAGCGGATGCCCATCCCCTCCAGCGCGTCGACCTCCTCGTTGATCCGCATGGCGCCGAGCTGTGCGGTGAATCCGGCGCCGACGGTCGCGGACAGGGCGAGTCCCGCGACCAGCGGGGCGATCTCGCGGGTGTTGAAGTACGCGGAGATGAAGCCGGTGAAGGCGGCGGTGCCGAGCTGGTTCATGGCCGCGTAGCCCTGGAGGCCGACGACGGTGCCGGTGGCCAGGGTCATGCCGATCATCACGCCGACGGTGCCGCCGATCACGCCGAGCCCGCCGCTGCCGAAGGCGACCTCGGCGAGCAGCCGCTGCACCTCCCTGAGGTAGCGGCGCAGGGTGCGCGGAATCCACAGCACCGCGGTGACGTGGAAGATGAAGTGGTCGCCGGTCTCGTCCAGCCAGCGCAGGGGGCGGTCAAGGAGTGCCATCGGTCAGGCCCCCTTCTGCGGGACGAGCTGCAGGTAGATCGCGGTGAGCACGACGTTGACGAAGAACAGCAGCAGGAAGGTGATCACCACGGACTGGTTGACGGCGTCGCCCACGCCCTTGGGGCCGCCCTTGGGGTGCAGACCGCGGTAGGCGGCGACGATGCCGGCGATGAAGCCGAAGATCACCGCCTTGATCTCGCTGATGTAGAGGTCGGGCAGCTGCGCCAGCGAGGAGAAGCTGGACAGGTACGCGCCCGGGGTGCCGTGCTGGACGATGACGTTGAAGAAGTAGCCGCCGGCCGTACCGACCACCGACACCAGGCCGTTGAGCAGCAGCGCGACCAGCATGGTGGCCAGCACCCGCGGCACGATCAGCCGCTGCACCGGCGAGACGCCCATCACCTCCATGGCGTCCAGCTCCTCGCGGATCTTCCGCGACCCGAGGTCGGCGCAGATCGCGCTGCCGCCGGCGCCGGCGATCAGCAGCGCCACGATCAGCGGGCTGGCCTGCTGGATCACCGCCAGCACGCTGGCGCCGCCGGTGAAGGACTGGGCGCCCAACTGCTGGGTGAGCGAGCCGACCTGGAGGGCGATGACCGCGCCGAACGGGATCGAGACCAGGGCGGCGGGCAGGATCGTGACGCTGGCCACGAACCAGAACTGCTCGACGAGTTCGCGCATCTGGAAGGGCCGCCGGAAGGTGTCCCGTACGGTCGTGGCGGCGAGCGTCATCAACTGCCCGGTCTGGCGCAGCGCCCCGGTGCCGGGGATCGGTCGGCGCGGCGCGGACTCGCGTACGCGCACCGGTGCGGTCATGCGGGCTCTCCCTGGACCGGGGCGAGTCCGGCCTGCACCGCGGTACGGGCGGCGGCCGGCAACTGGTCCCACATCGCCAGCACCCGTGCCCGGCGCCGCTGTACGGCCTGCCGCGGCGGCAGTCCCGGACTCGGTTCCAGCTGCGGTACGACGGTGGGCGGGGCGATCGGCACGGTGCTGTCGTCGGCGAGCTGCTCCATGGCGAGGGTGGCCTCGTCCTTCTCCTCCGCCATGCCGATCGGGCCTTCGCGGCGGCCGCTGAGGAACTGCCTGACCACCGGTACGTCGCTGGTCAGCAGCAGCTCCCGCGGCCCGAAGGCGACCAGTTCGCGGCGGAAGAGCATGCCCATGTTGTCGGGCACGGTCGCGGCGATGTCGAGGTTGTGGGTGACGATCAGCATGGTCGCGTCGATCTGCGCGTTGAGGTCGATCAGCAGCTGCGAGATGTACGAGGTCCGGACCGGGTCGAGGCCGGAGTCGGGCTCGTCGCACAGGATGATCTGCGGGTCGAGCACCAGCGCGCGGGCCAGCCCGGCGCGTTTGCGCATGCCGCCGGATATCTCGCCGGGGAGCTTGGCCTCGGAGCCGACCAGGCCGACCATGTCCATCCGCTCCATGACGACGCGGCGGATCTCCGACTCCTTCTTGCGGGTGTGCTCGCGCAGCGGGAAGGCGATGTTGTCGAAGAGGTTCATCGAGCCGAACAGCGCGCCGTCCTGGAACATCAGGCCGAACAGCTTGCGGGTCTGGTAGATGTCCCGCTCGGGGCCGTTGACCATGTCGACGCCGTTGACGAGCACCCGGCCGCGCTCGGGTTTGAGCAGGCCGATCACGGACTTGAGGAACACGGTCTTGCCGGTGCCGGAGGGTCCCAGCATCACGCTGACCTCACCGGGCGGCAGAGTGAGCGTCACATCCTGCCAGACGGTCTGTTTGCCAAAGGACTTCGTCAGACCTTCGACGATCACTTCGATTCCCACGGGCACCTCCCTGGGGGCGATGGGGTCGGACGGGCGGCGTCGCGGCCGCCGGAGGGGCTGTGACGGTGGGACATGCCGTGCGGGCTCAGCGGTGCGGCGGGGTCGGGAACGGGATCTCGGGGTCGCAGTTCAGGAAGGCGCTCGGGATGCACAGCGGCCCCTGAATGAGGTTGAGCGAGTTGCCCGACCCGGAGATCGACGCGGTGAGCAGCGCGTCGACGTCGTCCCCGTGGGCGGAGCAGCCGGTGAACGGCGGGATGGTGAGCCGGTCCTGGGAGAGCGGGCCGCCGCCGATCTCGTTGTAGTCGGTGGGGCTGAGGACGCCGCCGTGGCCGGCGGTGTTGCTCAGGTCGATGCCGACCAGCTTGAGGTCCAGCGGCGCCACGGTGCGGCAGCCGGAACCGACGTCCAGCGGGGTGCCGTTGATCTCGATGTGGCTCAGCCGCAGTTGCAGCCTGCCGTAGACGGTGGTGGTGGTGACGTAGTCGTCGCCGCTGCTGCCGACGATGACCAGGGTCAGCGGGCCGACCTGGGTCAGGGTCATCACCGCGGAGGTGGGCATGAACCCGAACGTCAGGAAGGTGGACTTGGCGGGCGGCAGGTCCAGCGTCGCGATGGAGTCGAACTCGCTGTAGAGGGAGCCGTCCTCCTGGAAGCCGATCCACACACCGGTCTGGGTGACGTTCGTCAGCGCCGGATGGTCGTTGAGGTCGTTGATGACGGAGGCGCCGTTCAGCTTGCCGACGTTGGACAGACCGGTGAGGAAGGTGCACTCGGCCTGGCGGTCCGCCGGCGCGACGGCGATGTTGAACGAGCCGGGCGGACGCGGCTGCGCGTCCAGGATCTTCTGGTCCGGGTCGCCCGTCGGCACCGCGCCGCAGGTCGAGACGTCGGAGTGCGGGGGCGCGGCCAGGGCGATGGTCCCGTGCCGGGTGGTGGGCGCGGCGGTGCCGGCGGCGTCCTTCTGCATCGCGGTGCCCCGGCCGGCCCCCGATCCGGTGCCGGGTCCGGCCCCTGACGGTAAGGGCGTGGCCGGTGCGGCGACGCCGACCTCGCCGATCACCGTGGACTGGCCGGGTTTCGGCGTGCACGCGGCGGTCACTCCGCCGGTGACGCCGGCGGCCGGCCCGGCGCCGGCCGCCGGGCTCGCGGAGCCGTCCGCCGAGGCGCCGGAGGCGGCGTCGCCGGCCGGCGGGGTCCCGGCCGCGGACGCCCCGCCGGCGGCCGACGGCGTCGGGGACGCCGAGGGCGGGGCGGTGGCGCCGGCTTCCGCGTACACGGTGAGGTCCAACCGCCCGAGGTCGAACCGGACGGTGCCCGGGGCGGTGACGCTGAGCGCGGTGGCGTTCCCGGTGAACGTCAGGTCCAGGCCGTCCGCGGTGGGCGTGGAGGCGGCCCGGAGCCCGGGCCAGACCGCGTCGGCCGCGGACGAGCCCTGGGTGACCCGGGTGGTGAGCGACCCGGTCGCGGTGGCCGAGGCGGTGCCGTCCGGCAGGACCGCGCCGGCGGCGTCCTTGCCGAGGACCACCTCCACGGTCAGCGGGCCGGGCTGGATCCGCGCGCCGACCGCGCCGGTCGCCGGGTACTGCTGGTGAACGGTGACGGTGGCGTCCTCGGTCACGGCGGTGCCGGGAGCGGGCGTGGCGGAGGGGTCGCCGGAGGGGTCCGCGGTGCCGGGACCGGTGCCCGCGGTGAAGGCGCAGCTGTAGGCGAGTTCGACGGTGCCGTCGGGGCCGGTCGCCGCGGAGGGGGTGCCGGGCAGCATCCCGGCCAGTACGGCGACCGACGCCGTGGCGGCGGTCAGCGCCGCACGGCGCAGGTTCACGGCACCTCGCATCGGCTGGACTCCTCTGGCTGGCGCGTCTGCGACGCACGGACATTACGGGCGGGTAATAAGGCCGTACAAGTGATCGACGAGGGCGAATTCGGCGAGTGCCCGGTGAGGCGCTTTTCTTGTCAACCGATGACAATCCCGCAGCCGGTTCTTGTCGTCGGCTGAGCATCGGGGGCGCGGCACCCGGGGACGGCGAGCCCCGGCGGGGACGGTGCCCGCCGGGGCTCGGAGCGCACGACGAGGGAGTGCCGCCCGCCCGCGGGGCCGGGTTGCGGTGCCCGCGGACGAACGGAGCCCGTCTCAGGTCGCGTTGACCGCCAGGGTGGCCGGCGTGACGACGTAGTTCGCGTTGTAGACGACCGCGTCGCCGTTGTTGATCAGGCCGAGGCACAGGCCGCTCACGCCGGAGACGACCAGGGTGCCGGCGTTGATCGACAGCGTGTGCGTGGCGTTGGTGTACTTGCCGGTGACCGTGCCGGTGACGGTGGCGTTGCACGCGCCGGACAGGGTCGCGTTGACACCGGTGATGGAGCCGGGGGTGGCACCGCTGACGGTGGCGCCGGTGGCGTTCAGGTTCCACGGGGTGGCGTTGGCCTTCACCGTGAAGGCGATGCCGCTGATCGTGCACTGGTTCCATGCGAGCGTGGACAGCGAGGCGACCTTGATCGCCGTGGGCGCGCCGGCCGTGTAGGTGCCGTTCGCCGCCGTACCTGAGGCGGTGGCGGAGGCACAGGTGAGCTTGACGCCGGTCTTGGAGTCGGTCAGCGTCGGGCTGGTGGCGGTGGCCGTGATGGAGCCGTTGGCGTTGGTGTTCCCGCTGACCGTCGCCGAGCTGACGGAGGCGAAGGCGGGAGCGGCTGCCAGGCCGACGACCGCGGCGATCGCGGCGCCCGTGGTCACCGTCCCGGTGAACGCCCTGGTGAGCTTGCGCATGGGCTGATTCCTTCCGTGAGTCCGAGGAGTTCGACGTACCTGATAAACCGAAACCGCGCTCTTCGCGCACAACACTGCACGTCGATGGCGGAATTCGGCTGCGACTGCTATCTGGAACGTGGGGCACCGATTCCCTCGGGTGCCCTCGCAGAGCTGGACGTTACGCACGGGTAACCGAGGGGCGCAACAATCAGGTCCAAGATTCCGCCCGGAACCCTACCGTCGGGTAATTTTCTGTCACCGAGGCAGCATTGCCCCGCCGCCTTTTGTCCGCGAGTGAGCATCGCGCCCGCCGCAGCGCCGGCTCCGCGCCGCCCCGGAGCCGTGCGCCCGGCGCCCGCCGCCCGCACGGCCGACAACGTTTGCGCAACCGCGGGGCTGCGCAGCGTGAACATTTGGTCTATGTTGCAGCGAGACCACCGACGCAATGACGCGGTACGGGAGGGGGGACAGGCATGTCATTCATGCGACAGGTCCCGGATCAGGGGGAGATCGCGGGGCCGATACCGCGGGAGTTCGCCGCCATCATGCGTCCTGAACTGCCAAGTCTTTTAAAAGAGATGGCGGCTGAAATCGTCTCCGCGATCCCCGAATACGGGCACCTCCTGGAAGGCCCGAACAGCAGGGTGATCCGCTTCGGGATCGAGCAGAGCATCGCCAGTTTCGTGGACCGGGTCGCCGCGCCCACCGCCACCACGTCGCAGCGCGACGACCTGTGCCGGCGGTTCGGCCGCTACGAGGCGTACGAGGGCCGCAGCCTGGACAACCTCCAGGCCGCCTACCGGATCGGCTGCCAGGTGGCGCTGCGCCGGGTGCGCGCGGTGGGCCGCCGCTACAACCTGTCGGCGGGCTTCATGCTCACCTTCGCCGACGCCCTCTTCGCCTACATGGGCGACCTGGCGGAACTCTCCCGCGAGGGCTACGTCCAGGCCCTGGCGGAACTGGGCGAGGAGCCCGACAACCGGCGCCGGCGGCTGCTGCGCCGCATCCTCGGCGGCACCGCGGTGGCCCGCAGCGCGCTGGCCGAACTCGCCGAGCACTGCGCCTGGAAGCTGCCGGACGAGGTGACCATGGTGGCGCTCGCCCCGGGTACCCGGCCGCGCCGCCAGTCCCTGGACCCGGACATGCTCCAGGACTTCGCCGATCCCGAGCCGCACCTGCTGGTGCCCGGGCCGCTGACCGAGGCGCGCCGCGCCTGCCTCGACGACGCGCTGGGCGGCTGCCGGGCCGCGGTCGGCCTGACCACCGGGCTGGGCGAGGCGGCGGACTCGCTGCGGTGGGCCCGGCAGACCCTCTCGCTGGCCGGCAGCGGAGCCGTCACGGGAGACCCGCTGCTGCTGAGCGAGGACCACCTGCTGCCGCTGTGGCTGCTGGGCGACCCGGCGCTGGCCGACCAGATGGCCGCCAGATATCTCGCGCCGCTCGCGGCCCTGACGCCCACCCAGCAGGCCCGGCTCGTCGAGACGCTGCGGATCTGGCTGGTCACCCGGGGCACCGCGGCGCAGATCGCCGAGCAACTGGACGTCCACCCGCAGACGGTGCGCTATCGGCTGCGCATCCTGGAGCGGGCCTTCGGCGAGCAGCTCACCCGGCCCGACCAGCGGTTCGCCACCGAGATCGCGTTACGTGCCCTGCACCTGCGCGACGGCGACGCGTTCACCCGCGCCCCCCGGCGCCCGGGCAGGCCGCGGGTGCCGAAGCAGCGCTGACCGCAGACGGCGGACCCTCCCGGCACGGCGGCGGGCGGCGGCGCCCGCGACCTGCTCGAAGTCGGCCACGTCCACGGTGGCGCTGCCGGTGTCGCCCGCGTCGAGCTGGAGCTTCACCTTGCCGCCGGCTGCGACGTCCTGGCCGAGCAGCAGCCGGGAGTCGTCGAAGAAGTGGTGCGTCTTGGCGCCGGCGATCCAGCCGGTGTCCACGTAGGAGTACTGCGAGGTGACCGCCAGCTTGCCGGCGATCCTGGTGCCGTTGACGTAGACGGACACGGTGCCGGAGGCGCCGCGGGGCAGGTTCGCGGCCACGTCGACGGCGTTGGCCGGCTTGCTGAGGGTGAACTCGACGTACTTGCCCTGGCCGCCGAGGGTGACCGCACGGCGGCCCGACGCCTCGGAGGCGACGGTCGACTGCGTGTAGTCGGGGCCGACCGGTGAACCGTTGGTGGCCGCGGCCTCGGCTTCGTACTCGGTGAACGGTACGGTGGCGCCGCCGCTGACGGCGAAGGGCGAGACGGCCTGTGCGGTGGGGGCGGCACTGGCGGTCTGCGTGGTCATGGCGACGGCGAGTCCGCCGGCGGCGAGCGCCGCGGCGGTCGCCGAGGCGAGCCAGGCAGAAGTGTGACGTCTGGTGTTCATGCGGTGGGGGGGTCCCTTCTGGCGGGAGTCGCTGGTGTGACGACCGACACCCTAGGGATCACGACCTGACGCAGCAATATGTCGACCAGGTTTCGCAAAATTTGGATGACTTGCAGAGATCCCGCAAAATCACCGCAAGAATCTTGCGCCACCTGTACTAGAATCGACGCCATGACACGACGACTTGCCGAGGTGGCAAAGAAGGTCGGGGTGAGCGAGGCCACCGTCAGCCGGGTGCTGAACGGAAAGCCCGGCGTCTCCGACGCTACCCGGGCCGCGGTCCTCACCGCCCTTGACGTGCTCGGATACGAACGGCCCACCCAGCTGCGGGGCGAACGCGCCCGGCTGGTCGGCATGGTCATGCCCGAGCTGCAGAACCCGATCTTCCCCGCTTTCGCGGAGGTGGTCGGCGGCGCGCTGGCACAGCAGGGCTTCACCCCGGTGCTGTGCACCCAGACCGCGGGCGGCGTCTCCGAGGCCGACTACGTGGAGTTGCTGCTCCAGCAGCACGTCTCCGGGGTGGTCTTCTTCGGCGGGCTCTACGCCCAGGCCGAATCGCCCCACGACCACTACGCACGGCTCGCGGAACGCAACCTGCCGACCGTCCTGATGAACGCCGCCATCGACCATCTCGACTTCCCGCGGGTCTCCTGCGACGACGCGGTGGCGGTGGAGCAGGCGATGAACCACCTGATCTCGCTGGGCCACCAGCGGATCGCGCTGGTGCTCGGCCCGCCCGACCACGTGCCGTCCCGGCGCAAGCTGGCAGCCGCCCGCCGGGTGGACCCGTCGGTGACCGTGGAGCACGCGCTGTTCACCCTCGAAGGCGGCCAGGCCGCGGCGAGCCGACTGCTGGCGCGCGGCATCACGGCCTTCATCTGCGCCTCCGACCTGCTCGCGCTCGGCACCATCAGGGCGGCCCGCAGGCGTCGCCTGTCGGTGCCGGAAGACGTGTCAGTAATCGGTTACGACGACTCGTCGCTGATGAACTGCACCGAGCCGCCGCTGACCACCGTCAGGCAGCCCATCGAGGCGATGGGCCGGGCCGCCGTGGACCTGCTGGCCGGGGAGATCAGCGGTGCCTCGGTCGACCACGACGAGCTGTTCTTCGAGCCGGAACTGGTAGTACGCGGTTCCACGGGACCGGCCCCGCACCCGGCCCGCATCCCGCATCCGGAGGCCCGTACGAACGCGTAGCGGGGAGCCCTGGACGACCGTCCGCGGGGCAGAGCGCGCAGTTCACCGTGCCGGGTACCGGCGCGGTGCGGCTGCGCGCTCAGTCGTCTCCGCAGCACAGTCAGCACCCTGGACCGTCGTGACCAAGTCGTGTCTTTGCGAAATTCACGCGACATCTTGCGGACATCTATCGGGTTAAGTACGTTGAGCCAACCCGAGACGGCGGCGCGCACCTGCGCCGGACACCATGTGCATCATGCGCCGCGGGGGTCCCAGATCGCAGTCCAATGACGCGCAGTGGTTCAGGGGAAGGGTTTGATCATGAGCAGAATCCGCTACCGCAGACTGGTGGCAGTCGCGCTGGTCGCAGGCATCGGATTGACGAGTGCCGCGTGTTCCTCCAGCGACAAGAAGGACGACAACGGCGGCAGCAAGGCCAGCAGCTCCAGCGCCGGTACGCCCTTGGACCCGAAGACCAAGGTGACCATCAGCGTCGACTGCATGCCGCCCACGACGAAGAAGCCCGAGCGCAAGCAGTGGCTGGACGACATCGCCGAGTTCCACAAGACGTACCCGAACGTGACGATCAACAGCAAGGACACGTTCCCCTGCGAGGACACGGACAAGTTCACCGCCCAGCTGCAGGGCTCGTCCGAGACCGACGTCTTCTACAGCTACGTCACCGACCTCAACCAGGTCCTCGACGCCGGCCAGGCCGCTGACATCACCGCCTACGTCAACGACAAGACGGTCCCCAACCTCAAGGACATCGACCCCAACGTCCTGGCGATCCTCAAGGACGACGGCAAGCTCTACGGCCTGCCGACGACCAACTACTCGATGGGCCTGGTCTACAACCGGAAGATCTTCAAGGACGCCGGTCTCGACCCCGACAAGCCGCCGACGACCTGGGACGAGATCAGGACCGACTCCAAGGTCATCCAGGACAAGCTGGGCAGCAAGGGCATCCACGGCTTCTTCGAGTACGGCGCGGGCAACCAGGGCGGCTGGCACCTGACCTCGGCGCTGTACGGCGCGGGCAACAACGTCGTCAGCGAGGACGGCACCAAGGCGGCCTTCAACGGCCCCGAGGCCACCTCGATCCTGCAGACCATCCACGACATGCGCTGGGTGGACAACAGCATGCCCGCCAGCGCCGGCAAGGAGTGGGGCGAGAGCCAGAAGGCGATGGGCGCGGGCCAGATCGGCATGTACCTCGCCGCGCCCGACGACATCCAGCTCATGGTCCAGCAGTACGGCGCCAACTTCAACGACCTGGGCATGGCGCCGATCCCCGGCGGCAAGACCTCGCTGATGGGCGGCAACGACTACTTCTTCAAGAAGTCGGACTCCCCCGACCAGATCAAGGCCGGCATCGCCTGGATCAACTTCAAGTTCCTGACCCTGAAGAAGGGCCAGTTCAACTACGCGCGCAACAAGACCGACGGCATCCCGGTCGGCCTGCCGCAGCCGTTCTTCTTCACCGGCCAGTCCAAGGCCACGGACACCGCGGACAAGACCCAGTACGCGACCGTGCCGGTGCAGAACTACAAGTCGTACGTGGACGCGCAGGTGCCGGTGAAGGGTGAGCCGCCGAACGCGCAGAAGCTCTACACCGTGCTCGACACCGTGATGTCCGGAGTGCTGAGCAACAAGGGCGCCGACATCGGCAAGCTGCTCTCGTCCGCCGAGACGCAGGCGAACCAGCTGCTGGCCGCCGGCCAGTAACAGCGCAGCCCCCGCGGGGGCCGGTCGGCGACCGGCCCCCGCGGCGCGGCACGGATCACAAGCACCGCTTCCAGCCGAGGAGCCTTCATGGCGGCGACGACCGTCCCCGACAAAACAACCAGGCGCCACGCCGGGCGCGCGGCAGGTCCCAGGACCCAAGGCGGCCGGGGCGGCCTGAGCCGCAAACTGAGCCAGAACCTCCAGGCCTACGGGTTCCTGATCGGGGCGATCCTCTGCTTCGGGTTCTTCTCGTGGTACCCGATGGTCCGGGAGTTCATCATGAGCTTCCAGCAGACCAGACGCGGGGTGACCAGCTGGGTCGGCTTCAAGAACATCAAGACCGTCTACCACGACCCGTATTTCTGGACGGCGTGGAAGAACACCGGGATGTTCACGCTCTACGCCCTCGTGATCGGCTTCGTGGTGCCGTTCTTCGTGGCCATCCTGCTCAACGAACTGCGGCACGCACGGGCCTATCTGCGCATTCTGGTGTACCTGCCCGTGATGCTCCCGCCGGTGGCCGGCGCGCTGCTCTTCAAGTACTTCTACAACCCGGAATACGGGCTGTTCAACCGCATTCTCAAGATCTTCCACCTGCCGACGTCGCAGTGGCTCGACTCGTCCCACACCGCGCTGATCTCGGTGGTCGTCGCGGCGACCTGGATGAGCATGGGAAGCGCCACGCTGATCTACCTGGCGGCGCTGCAGAACATA
Organism: Actinacidiphila cocklensis; assembly: GCF_907177275.1. GTDB lineage: Bacteria > Actinomycetota > Actinomycetes > Streptomycetales > Streptomycetaceae > Actinacidiphila > Actinacidiphila cocklensis. The sequence goes on along the minus strand of NZ_CAJSLV010000062.1, from coordinate 43,256 downwards.
CCCGGTGAGCTGTACGAGGCCGCCGACCTGGACGGCGCGGGCCTGTGGAGCAAGATCTGGCACGTGACCGTGCCGCAGACCCGGCTGGTGCTCTCGCTGATGCTCCTGCTGCAGATCGTCGCCACCATGCAGGAATTCACCAACGTCTTCCTGATGGCCGGCGGAAACGGCCCGGAGAATTCCACGATGACCGTGGTCTACATGGTCTACCAGTACGGCTACCGCTACAACAACTTCGGTGGCGCGGCCGCACTCGGCCTCTTCCTGCTGCTGGTACTCGCCGGATTCTCCGGCCTGTACGCGCGGCTCAACCGGAACGCCGACTAGGACGGATCACGATCATGGCAGAGTTCACTCCCGCGAACCGGACGCTGATCTCGTCCGCGACCCTGGCCAGGCCCCGGGGCAAGGTCATCTACTGGACCGTGCTGTCCGTGGTGCTCGTGGTCTTCACGCTGGTCTTCGTCGGACCGCTCTACTGGATGGCCACCAGCGGCTTCAAGTCCGTGCACGAGGTGCTGCACAACCCGCCGACGCTGGTGCCCAAGGACCCGCAGCCGTCGAACTACAAGACGGCGTGGACCCAGCTCAAGCTCGCCAAGCTGCTGTGGAACACCTTCTACTACGCCTTCGGCGCACTGGCCTTCCAGCTGGTCTTCGACGTCGCCGCGGCCTACGCGCTGTCCAAGCTGAGGCCCGTGCTGGGCAACATCGTGCTCGGCGGCATGCTCGCCACGCTGATGATCCCGTCCGCCGTGCTGATCATCCCGCAGTACATGACCGTGCTCGACCTGCCGCTGCTGCACGTCAACCTGATCAACCACCCGTGGGCGATCTGGCTGCCGACGGTGGCCAACGGCTTCAACATCTTCCTGCTCAAACGGTTCTTCGACTCGATCCCCAACGACCTGATGGCCGCAGCGGCCATCGACGGGGCAGGGCCGATGCGCACCCTGCTGTCGATCGTGCTGCCGATGTCCCGGCCGATCCTCGGTGTGGTGTCGATCTTCGCGGTGGTCAACGTCTGGAAGGACTTCCTCTGGCCGATGCTGGTGGAGCCCGACCCCTCGAAGCAGCCCATCAACATCGGCATCAACTCGCTCTCGCAGGGCGTCCCGCAGAACGTGCTCATCGCCGCGCTCGCCATCTCCGCGCTGCCGACCCTGCTGATCTTCCTGCTCTTCCAGCGCAACATCATGTCCGGCCTGACCGCCGGCAGCCTCAAGGGCTGACCGGCCCATGACGCCGCGCAGCCTTCCGTAACGCTCCACCCCTCAGCACTCCGCCGCCGGTCCTCATGCCCACATCCCCGCCATCCGGGGCCGGCGGCGGGGTCCCACCTGCCCGAAAGGACGTTGACGTGGCAGACACCCTGCAGCCCGAGGCCGACGAGAACTGGTGGCGCGGCGCGGTCATCTACCAGGTCTATCCGCGGAGCTTCGCCGACAGCAACGGTGACGGGACCGGTGATCTCGCCGGTGTGCGGTCCCGGCTGCCGTACCTGGCCGAGCTGGGCGTCAACGCTCTGTGGTTCTGCCCGTGGTACCCGTCGCCGATGGCGGACGGCGGCTACGACGTCGCCGACTACCGCGACGTCGAACCGGTCTTCGGGACCCTGGCCGAGGCCGAGAAACTGATCTCCGAGGCCCTCGCGCTGGGCATCAGGACGATCATCGACATCGTGCCGAACCACATCTCCGCCGCGCACCCGTGGTTCCGCGAGGCGCTCGCGGCCGGTCCCGGATCACCCGCGCGGGAGCGCTTCTGGTTCCGCCCCGGGCGCGGCGAGCACGGCGAGCTGCCGCCCAACAACTGGCCCTCGCAGTTCGGCGGCCCCGCCTGGACGCGGACCACCGACCCGGACGGCACGCCGGGCGACTGGTTCCTGAACCTCTTCGACTCCGAGCAGCCCGACCTCAACTGGAACCACCCCGAGGTCCGCGCCGAGCACGAGGACATCCTGCGGTTCTGGTTCGACCGCGGCGCGGGCGGGGTGCGCATCGACTCCGCCGCCATGGTCTCCAAGGACCCGGAGCTGCCCGACCTGCCCGACCCGTCCGCGGGCGCCGACGCGGTCCTGGCCGCCCACCCGTACGTCGACCGCGACGAGCTGCACGACATCTACCGCGGCTGGCGGCGGATCGCCGACTCCTACCCCGGCGCGCGGATCCTGGTCGGCGAGGTGTGGCTGCCCGACGCGGAGCGCTTCGCGCGGTACCTGCGGCCGGACGAGATGCACACCGCCTTCAACTTCGACTTCCTGGCCTGCCCCTGGGAGCCGGCCAGGCTGCGGACGTCCATCGACACGACGCTGGCCGCGCACGCGCCGGTGAGCGCGCCCGCCACCTGGGTGCTGTGCAACCACGACGTGACGCGTACGGTCACCCGCTACGGGCGGGCCGACACCGGGTTCGACTTCGCCACGAAGGCCTTCGGCATATCCACCGACCTGGAGCTCGGCACCCGGCGGGCGCGGGCCGCGGCCCTGCTCACCCTGGCGCTGCCCGGCTCGGTCTACCTCTACCAGGGCGAGGAGCTGGGGCTGCCCGAGGTCGAGGACATCCCGCTGGACAAGCTCCAGGACCCGATGTACCTGCGGTCCTCCGACACCAACCCGGGACGGGACGGCTGTCGGGTCCCGCTGCCGTGGGGCGGGTCCGCGTCGCCGTTCGGCTTCAGCCCCGCCGGCGTCGAGCCGTGGCTGCCGCAGCCCGCGGACTGGGCGTCGCGCACCGCCGACGCGCAGTCCGCCGACCCCGCGTCGATGCTGTCCCTCTACCGTGCGGCGCTGGGCCTGCGGCGGGCCGAGGCCGGGCTCGGCGACGGCTCCTTCGCATGGCTGGAGTCCGCACCTGGCGTGCTGGCCTTCCGCCGCTCCCCCGAGTTCGTCTGCGTCCTGAACCTTGCGGACTCTCCTGCGGAATTGCCCGCCGGTACGGAGGTGCTGCTGGCCAGCGGGCCGCTGACCGAGGGCCGCCTCCCGGCCGACACCGCGGTCTGGCTCCGCGGCTAAGGGCTGCCCCGTGATCCGCGGTGGACCAGCGGGCGGCGTCAGATGCGGTGCATCGCAAGGCGAAGGGTCGCCCTCATACCGGGTCGTATCCGGGCGAGCCCGACAACGCAGCGAGGTGCCGCAGCTGTCGTCGCGCGCCCGCCGGGGATTGCGGGACAGCCCTTGGGCGCCCTGGGGGGCGCCCTCCAGGGGCGCCCCCGCGCCAGCGGGAACCGCCCGTGTGACCTGGGCGACAGCGATTTCGTCGAGGTGACGATTAAACTGGGGGCGTGCCTCAACTACGACTCGCCCTGAATCAGATCGACGCCCGCGTCGGCGACATCGCCGGGAACGCCGAGTCGGTCGTGCGCTGGACCCGGCACGCCGCCGGGCAAGGAGCCCACCTGGTGGCGTTCCCCGAGATGATGCTCACCGGATACCCGGTGGAGGACCTGGCCCTGCGGTCGTCGTTCGTCGAGGCGAGCCGCAGCGCGCTGGTGGAACTGGCCGAGCGGCTCGCCGCCGAGGGGTTCGGCGAACTTCCGGTCGTCGTCGGCTACCTGGGCCGCAGCCACGACGCCCGGCCGCGGCTCGGCCAGCCGGCCGGCGCCCCGCAGAACTGCGCCGCGGTGCTGCACCGCGGCAAGGTGGCACTGCGGTTCGCCAAGCACCACCTGCCCAACTACGGCGTGTTCGACGAGTTCCGGTACTTCGTGCCCGGCGACACCATGCCGGTGATCCGGGTCCGCGGCGTGGACGTGGCACTGGCGATCTGCGAGGACCTGTGGCAGGACGGCGGCCGGGTGCCCGGCGCCCGCGCGGCCGGGGCGGGCCTGCTGCTGTCGGTCAACGCCTCGCCGTACGAGCGCGACAAGGACGACACCCGCCTCGACCTGGTGCGCAAGCGCGCCCAGGAGGCCGGCTGCACCCTGGTGTACCTGGCGATGGTCGGCGCGCAGGACGAGCTGGTCTTCGACGGCGACACCATCGCGGTCACGCAGGACGGCGAGGTGATCGCCCGGGCGCCGCAGTTCGCCGAGGAGTGCGTCATCCTCGACCTGGAGCTGCCGGCCGCGGCGCCCGAGGTCCCGTCCGGCCTGGTGGCCGACGGCCTGGAGATCCGCCATGTGACGCTGTCCGAGGAGCCGGTGGCGCCGTACGCCCCGCAGTTCACCGGCGAGGTCGCCGAACGCCTGGAGGACGACGCCGAGGTCTACGGGGCGCTGGTCACCGGCCTGCGCGCGTACGTCGAGAAGAACGGCTTCCGCTCGGTGCTGATCGGCGTGTCGGGCGGTATCGACTCGGCCCTGGTCGCGGCCGTCGCGTGCGACGCGGTCGGGGCGGCCAACGTCTACGGCGTGTCGATGCCGTCGGCGTACTCCTCGGACCACTCCAGGGGCGACGCGGCCGAACTGGCCCGCAGGACCGGCCTGAACTACCGCACGGTGCCGATCGCGCCGATGTTCGACGCGTACATGGCGTCGCTGTCGCTGACCGGGCTGGCCGAGGAGAACCTGCAGTCCCGGCTGCGCGGGGTGACGCTGATGGCGATCTCCAACCAGGAGGGCCACATCGTGCTCGCGCCGGGCAACAAGAGCGAGCTGGCGGTGGGCTACTCGACCCTCTACGGCGACTCGGTGGGTGCCTACGGCCCGATCAAGGACGTCTACAAGACCACCGTCTTCCGGCTGGCCCGCTGGCGCAACGCGGTGGCGGCGGCGACGGGCGAGACCCCGCCGATCCCGGAGAACTCGATCAGCAAGCCGCCGAGCGCCGAACTGCGCCCCGGCCAGGTCGACACCGACTCGCTGCCCGACTACGACGTGCTCGACCGCGTGCTGGAGCTGTACGTCGACCGGGACCAGGGCCGGGACGCGATCGTCGCGGCCGGCTTCGACGCGGAGCTCGTGACGCGCATCCTCAAGCTCACCGACACCGCCGAGTACAAGCGACGGCAGTACCCGCCGGGGACGAAGATCTCCGCGAAGGGCTTCGGCAAGGACCGCAGGCTGCCGATCACCAACCGCTGGCGCGAGGGCGAGCAGAGCTAAGGGCTGTCCCGTTCAGTCGTGCGGGAGTTGGAGGCGGGCGGCGACCGGCAGGTGGTCGCTGCCCGTCCGCGGCAGGGTCCAGGACGACCTGGGCTCCGCGCCCTTGACCATGATCTGGTCGATCCGCGCCATCGGCATGCCGGCCGGCCAGCTGAAGCCCATGCCGTTGCCCGCGGCGCCCTGCGTGGAGCGCATCTGCGAGGTGACCGAGGCCAACGCCCGGTCGTTCATGGTGCCGTTGAGGTCGCCGAGCAGCACGACGCTGTGCAGCGGCTCGGCCGAGATGGCCCGCCCCAGCGCGTCGGCGGCGCGGTCCCGCTGCCCGGCGGTGAACCCGGCGTCGAACTTCACCCGCACGGACGGCAGATGGGCCACGTAGACCGCGACCTTGCCGTCCGGCGTGCTCACCGCGGCCCGCATCGCCCGGGTCCAGCCCATCCTGATGTCCACCGGGGCGACCCCGCTGATCGGGTACCTGCTCCACAGCCCCACCGTGCCCTGCACCGAGTGGTACGGATACGCCGCCGCGAGATCCCGCGCGTAGCGGGGCGCCTGACTCTCGGCCAATTCCTCCAGCGCCACCACGTCGGCGCCGGCCGCGATCACGTCCTTGGCGGTGCCGTCGGGGTCGGGGTTGTCGGCGTTGACGTTGTGCGTCAGCACGGTCAGGTCGCCGCCGGCCGAGGACTTGTCGGTCAGCAGCCCGCCGAAGAGGTTCAGCCACACCAGGGTCGGCAGCAGCAGCGCGATCAGGGCGGTCGTCGACCGCCGCAGCACCGCCAGGACGAACAGCAGCGGCAGCGCCACGCCGAGCCAGGGCAGGAAGGTCTCCAGCAGGCTGCCCAGGTTGCCGATCCGGTTGGGGATGTCGGAGTGCAGGAACAGCACGCCGGTGAGCAGGGCGCAGACGGCAGCGAGCACGATGCCCCGCCGCCACATGCCGGTGGGGCGCCACCAGCGCACGAACCGCTTCAGCGCCCGGTCCAGAGCGCGGTCCCGTCCGCCGGCCTCGGCCCGCTCCTGCGTGCCGTCGCCGCCCGCGGCCGCGTCCGTGCTGCTCTGCGCCTGGGTCATGAGGATCCTCGCTGCGTTGCCGGGTGCTCTGCCGACCTTAGGGGATCGGTATGAGAACCGACGGCCCCCGCCCCCACCGAGGTTCCGGCCGGCACGACGAATCACCCGCCTTGTGACAAAACCAGTACCTGTGTCGGGCCGGCCCGCGCGAGGGGCCCTACGTGTCGTCGCCCGGGGCGATGCCGTGGAGGATGAGGTCGACGACCCGCTCGGAGAGACCCTGCTCCAGGGGGGCGTCCTCGCGGAACGCGGTGCGGGTGAGCATCGGGCCGGTGACGAAGTCCACCAGCAGTTCCAGGTCGGAGCCCAGCTCCGGCCTGACCGCCCCGATGGCGATGCCGTGTTCGAGCAGCCGCGCGAGCGCGGCGCGCCGTTTGGCGATGACCGTCCCGTGGTAGCGCCGCCATAGCTCCGGGTTGTTGTGCATCTGCGTCAGCATGTTCCGCAGCATCGCCGAATCCCGTTTTGCCAGGCCGCGCTTGCGTATCGTCTCGACCGCGACGACAAGGTCGTCGCGGAAGGACGTGCCCGGCAGCACGGGCAGCGCGGGGCTGTCGACGGCGGCCATCGCGTCCAGCAGCAGCGCGTCCTTGCCTGCCCACCGCCGGTAGAGGGTGGCCTTGCCGACGCCGGCCTCGCGGGCGATGCCCTCCATCGTCAGGTCGCCGAACGGCGTCCCCTCGGCGATGAGCCGCAGGACGGTCTCGACGACCTTGTGGCCGACGGCCGCGTCGCGCGGTCGCCCGCGCGGCACGGCCGACGTATCCGGCCCGCTCACTGCTCCGCACCCGCCATCGACAGCTCCGCCTCGCCGCCGGGCTCGGCGGCCGCCGGGGTGGACCTGCCCGGCAGGAAGACCAGCACCACCAGCGCGCCGAAGAGGGCGACGCCGCCGGAGGCCGCCGCCGTGATGTGCATGGCGTGGATGAAGGCGTGGTGGGCCGGCTCGACCAGGACCTGGCCCTTGGGGCCGAGCTTGGCGGCGACGCCGAGGGTGGCCTCGATGGACTCCCCCGCCGCGTGCCGCTGGGGCGCGGGCAGGCTGCCGAGGTGGCCGCTGACGCCGTTGCGGTAGACGGTGGACATCAGCGAGCCGAGGACGGCGACCCCGAGTGCCCCGCCGACCTGCCGGAAGACGTTGTTGATGGCGGACCCGGATCCCGCCTTCTCCCGCGGCAGCGACGACATGATCATCACGGTGGCGGGCGGCATGACGTGCGCCATGGCCGCGCCCATCAGGAAGAACAGCACTTCCAGCACCCAGATCGGGCTGTCCACGCCGAGCAGCAGGAAGCCGAGGAAGGACACGCCGGTCATCGCCATGCCGCCCGCGCAGACCGCCCGCGCGCCGAGCTTGTCCACCAGCAGCCGCGCCCTGGGGGCGAATATCATCTGCGCGCCGGCCAGCGGGAGCAGCAGCAGGCCGGACTGCAGGGCGCTGTAGCCGCGGACCGACTGGGTGTAGAAGACGATGAAGAAGGTCACGCCCATCAGCGCGAAGAACACCAGGCCGATGGCGGCGACGGAGGCGGAGAACTGCCGCTTCCTGAAGTACGAGATGTCCAGCGCCGGCTGTTCCGCGCGCTTCTCGTACCAGACGAAGCCGGCGAGGACGAGCACTCCGCCGAGCGAGGTCACCCACACCTCGGGCTCGGTGAAGTCGCCGGCCTGGCCGCCCTTGATGATGCCGTAGATCAGCAGCACCAGGCCGGCCATGGACAACAGCACGCCGACCGGGTCGAGCCGGCCGGGCCTGGGGTCCCTGGAGTCCGGTACGAGCACGAACATCGCGATCAGGCCGGCGATCACGACCGGCACGTTGACCAGGAAGACCGAGCCCCACCAGAAGTGCTGGAGCAGCAGGCCGCCGGTGATCGGCCCTATCGCGATGGCGAGGCCGACGACGCCGGCCCAGATGCCGATCGCCTTGGGCTGCTCCTCGCGCTGGAAGACGTTCATGATGATGGCCAGCGTCGCGGGCATGATGAAGGCACCGCCGAAGCCCATCAGGCCGCGGTAGGCGATGAGTTCGCCCGCGGAGCCGGCGGTCGCCGACAGCGCGGAGCCGACGCCGAACACCAGCATCCCGAACAGCAGCACCTTCTTGCGCCCGAGCCGGTCGCCCAGCAGGCCCGCGGTGAACAGCAGTCCGGCGAAGACCAGGGTGTAGGAGTTGATCGCCCATTCCAGCTGACTCTGCGTCGCCCCGAGCCCCTTGGGTTTCGGCTGCGCGATCGTCTTCATCGCCACGTTGAGGATCGAGTTGTCCAGCACCACGACCAGGAGGCTGAACAGCAGCACGGTGAGAATCGCCCAACGTCGGCGGTGTATCGCCTCGGGGACGTTGAAAATCGCATTGTCGGCCATTCTGCCAGCGTAGGTCGGGGTTTCGATACGAGGGCGTCTCGTATCGTAAAGACCGGGTAAAACCGGGCACGGCCGCCGGTCAGGATCCGGGAAGCACCACCCGGCCCGCTGCGGATACCGTGGCGCCACGGCGGGTCCGGCGGGGCGGCCCGCAGCGCAGAGGGAGACACCATGGGCACGTCCACCAGGGCGGACGCGACGCCGCGGGAACCGCGGGGCGCCGACAGCCACGACCTGATCCGCGTGCACGGCGCGCGGGTGAACAACCTCAGGGACGTGCACGTCGAGATCCCCAAGCGCCGGCTGACCGTCTTCACCGGGGTCTCCGGGTCCGGCAAGAGTTCGCTGGTGTTCGGCACGGTCGCCGCGGAGTCCCAGCGGCTGATCAACGAGACGTACAGCGCCTTCGTGCAGGGCTTCATGCCGACGCTGGCGCGGCCCGACGTCGACGTGCTCGACGGGCTGACCACCGCGATCGTCGTGGACCAGCAGCGGATGGGATCCGACCCGCGCTCCACCGTCGGCACCGCGACCGACGCCAACGCGCTGCTGCGCATCCTCTTCAGCCGGCTCGGAAAGCCGCACATCGGCCCGCCGGCCGCGTACGCCTTCAACGTGCCGTCGGTCAGCGCCAGCGGGGCGATCACCGTCGAGCGGGGCGACAAGAAGGCCGTCAAGGCCACCTTCCACCGCACCGGCGGCATGTGCACGCGCTGCGAGGGCCGCGGCACGGTCACCGACATCGACCTGGACCAGCTCTATGACAGCTCCAAGTCGCTCAACGAGGGCGCGATCACCGTGCCCGGCTACACCGGCGGCGGCTGGAACTCCCGCCTCTACACCGAGTCGGGCTTCTACGACGCGGACAAGCCGATCGCGAGGTTCACCAAGAAGGAGCTGCACGACTTCCTGCACCGCGAGCCGACCCGGATGAAGATCGCGGGCATCAACATGACCTACGAGGGGCTGATCCCGCGGGTCCGGAAGTCGATGCTCGCCAAGGACACCGACGCGCTGCAGCCGCACATCAGGGCCTTCGTGGAGCGGGCGGTCACCTTCACCACCTGCCCGGAGTGCGACGGCACCCGGCTCAGCGAGGGCGCCAGGTCCTCGAAGATCGGCGAGGTCAGCATCGCGGACGCGTGCGCCCTGCAGATCAGCGACCTCGCGCAGTGGGTGCGCGGCCTCGACGAGCCCTCCGTGGCTCCGCTGCTGGCGACGCTGCGCGACAGCCTGGACTCCTTCGTCGAGATCGGGCTCGGCTACCTCTCGCTCGACCGGCCGGCCGGCACGCTGTCCGGCGGCGAGGCGCAGCGCGTCAAGATGGTCCGCCACCTCGGCTCGCCGCTCACCGACGTCACCTACGTCTTCGACGAGCCGACCATCGGCCTGCACCCGCACGACATCCAGCGGATGAACGACCTGCTGCTGCGGCTGCGGGACAAGGGCAACACGGTGCTGGTCGTGGAGCACAAGCCGGAGACGATCGTGATCGCCGACCACGTGGTCGACCTCGGCCCCGGCGCGGGCACCGACGGCGGCACCGTCTGCTTCGAGGGCACCGTCGAGGGCCTGCGGTCCTCCGGCACCGTCACCGGCCGCCACCTGGACGACCGGGCCGCGGTGAAGAAGGCGGTACGGGAGCGGACCGGGGTCCTGGAGATCCGCGGGGCCGCCACGCACAACCTGCGCGCCGTGGACGTCGACATCCCGCTGGGGGTGCTCACCGTCATCACCGGCGTGGCCGGTTCCGGGAAGAGCTCGCTCGTGCACGGCTCGATCCCGCAGGACGCGGGCGTCGTCTCGATCGACCAGGCCCCGATCCGCGGTTCGCGCCGCAGCAACCCGGCGACGTACACCGGGCTGCTCGACCCGATCCGCAAGGCCTTCGCGAAGGCCAACGGCGTGAAGCCGGCGCTCTTCAGCGCCAACTCCGAGGGCGCCTGCCCGACCTGCAACGGCATCGGCGTCGTCTACACCGACCTGGCGATGATGGCCGGCGTCGCCACGGTCTGCGAGGAGTGCGAGGGCAGGCGCTTCCAGGCGTCGGTGCTGGAGTACCGCTTCGGCGGCCGGGACATCAGCGAGGTGCTCGCGATGTCGGTGAGCCAGGCTGAGGAGTTCTTCGGCTCGGGCGACGCGCGGACCCCGGCGGCGCACACCGTCCTCGCCCGGCTCGCCGACGTGGGCCTGGGCTACATCGGCCTCGGCCAGCCGCTCACCACGCTGTCGGGCGGCGAGCGCCAGCGCCTCAAGCTCGCCACCCATATGGCCGAGAAGGCCGGCGTCTACGTCCTGGACGAACCGACCACCGGCCTCCACCTCGCCGACGTCGAGCAGCTGCTCGCCCTGCTCGACCGCATCGTCGACTCGGGCAGGTCCGTCATCGTGGTGGAGCACCACCAGGCGGTCATGGCCCACGCCGACTGGATCATCGACCTCGGCCCCGGCGCCGGGCACGACGGCGGCCGCGTCGTCTTCGAGGGCACCCCCGCCGACCTCACCGCCACCTCCACCCTCACCGGACAGCACCTCGCCGCCTACGTGGGCGCCACCGCGTAGGGCCTGTCGCGGCGCAATGCCGCCAGGTTTCGTCGATGCTCCCGCCAGAGGTGTCACGGTCGGTCATCGTGGTGGCACCCAACGCTGGAGGTCCTCGTGCACACTCCGCTCACGCGCCGCATGCTCACCACCGCAGGCGCGGCGGCATTCGCCGTCGCAGGGATGATCGCTTCGGGCGCCGGGCCTGCCTCGGCCACGGGCATCACCGACCTGGGCAGAATCGACGGGACGCACGCCTCCTTCGCCGGGTGCCAGGGATGGGTGCACGGCGGATCCGCGAGCAACACGGTCTACGCGCGCGGCGAGTTCAGCCTTCCCAAGAGCACCCGCGGGCTGACGTGCTTCGGCTGGCTGGAGCGCCGCTCGTCGAGCACCTCGGCGTGGACCCACATCTCCGGGACGGTCGCCACACCCGACACGACCACGGGCTGGTACTACGACAGCGTCCCCTACACCGTCCGCGTCTGCGTGGGCGACCTGGAGTACACCACCTCGTACTCCTGCGCCGGGACCTACTGAACCCGGCGGCAGACCGCACCGGCCGAAGGGGAGCCGCACCGTGCCGCACGGCACAGTGCGGCTCCCCTTTGCGGCGCCCGGCAGGCGTGTCAGCATGGAGGTGATCCGGGGACGCCGTCAGGGCGCCTCGAGATGACATGAAGGAGCTGTCACCATGACGCAACTTCCGGCTGCCCAGAAGACGCCCGCGGGCGGCGACAACCCCAAGGCGCTCTACGGCGGCACCGGCACCCGCCGGGTCACCGTGCGGGACCTGGCCCTGGCCAAGGAGCGCGGGGAGCGGTGGCCCATGCTCACCGCGTACGACGCGATGACCGCGTCGGTCTTCGACGAGGCCGGCATCCCGGTGCTGCTGGTCGGGGACTCGATGGGCAACTGCCACCTCGGCTTCGACAGCACCGTGCCGGTCACGATGGACCACATGACGATGCTGGCCGCCGCCGTGGTCCGCGGGACGAGCCGGGCGCTGATCGTCGGCGACCTGACCTTCGGGTCGTACCAGGAAGGCCCCGTACAGGCGCTGCGCAGCGCCACCCGGCTGGTCAAGGAGGCCGGGGTCGGGGCGGTCAAGCTGGAGGGCGGCGAGCGGTCGCTGCCGCAGACCGAGACGATCGTGCAGGCCGGCATCCCGGTGATGGCCCACCTCGGGCTGACGCCGCAGTCGGTGAACACCCTCGGCCACCGGGTGCAGGGCCGCGGCGAGGAGGCGGCCCAGCAGCTGATCAGGGACGCGAAGGCGGCGCAGAACGCCGGCGCCTTCGCGGTGGTGCTCGAACTGGTCCCGGCCGAGGTCGCCGCCGAGGTCACCCGCTCGCTGCACATCCCGGTCATCGGGATCGGCGCGGGCCCCGACACCGACGCGCAGGTCCTGGTGTGGACCGACATGGTCGGCCTGACCGGCGGGAAGGTGCCGCGCTTCACCAAGCAGTACCTGAACCTGCGGCAGACTCTCGGCGACGCCGCCAGGGCGTACGCCGAGGAGGTCGTCGGCGGGGCCTTCCCGGCCGAGGAGCACACCTTCCACTAGATGGCAGGGCGGCGGGTGTCCCGACACTTCCGGGTTTTCCCGAAGTGCCGAGGGTTCTTTTGAGACAACCCGCCGCCCGGTCCGTATGAGCCGGTGAGCGCCGCCCGCGGGCGGCGGCCGCCGGCCCACACGGGAAGCCCTATGACCTCCACCACCCGCACGATCCCCGGTCTGCCCGGGGCCGACCTCGACCCGGCGCGCCGGGTAGGGCAGGATGCGCCCGTGGACGGACCACCCCTCGGGCCTTCGGGTCCCGCCGGCTCGGCGCCGGAGGAGGAGCTGATGCGGGCGCTGTACCGCGAGCACGCGGGCGCGCTCTACGCCTACGTGCTCCGGCTCGTCGCCGGTGACCGCTTCCTGGCCGAGGACGTGGTGCAGGAGACGCTGCTGCGGGCCTGGAAGAGCGCCTCGCGGCTCGACCCGGCCGCCAGGTCGCTGCGGCCCTGGCTGGTCACGGTGGCCCGGCGGATCGTGATCGACGGCCACCGCAGCCGGCAGGCCCGCCCGCCGGAGACGTCGCCCGCGGCGCTGGAGCAGCTGCCGGCGAACGACGAGATGGAGCGCTCGCTGCGGCTGATGACGATCTCGGACGCGCTCCAGGACCTGTCGGAGGCGCACCGCGAGGTGCTGGTCGCCACCTACTTCGGCGGCCGTACGGTCAACGAGGCGGCCGAGGAGCTGGGGCTGCCGCCCGGCACCGTACGCTCACGGGTGTTCTACGCGCTGCGCGCCCTGCGGAACGCGCTGGAGGAGAGAGGTGTGACCACCTCATGAACCCGCATGTGGATGTGGGCGCCTACCTGCTCGGCGCGCTCGACGACGACGAGATGGCGCGCTTCGAGGCGCACCTGCTGGACTGCGAGCTGTGCGGGCAGGAGCTGGACGAGCTCAGCGGGGTCGTACCGGTCCTGGAGGAGCTGGGTGCCGACGGGCTGGGCGTCCTCGGGATGCCCGGCGGCGACGCGGTGCTCGACCGGCTGCTCGCGCAGGTCGCGGGCGAGCGCCGGACGCAGCGGCGGCGCCGCCTGCTGTCGGTCGCGGCGGCCGCGGTCCTGGTCGTCGGCGGCCCCGCGCTCGCCGTGCTGGCCGTGCAGAACGACGGCGGCTCCCCCGCGGCGGTCCAGAGCTTCGGCTCCGACCAGCACACCGCCTCGAACCCCGCGACGGGCGTGTCCGCGGTCGTCGCGGTCACCGACAAGGGGTGGGGCAGCGTGGTCGACCTCCGCCTCACCGGCGTCCACGGCCCGCTGACCTGCAAGCTCGTCGCGTACGCGGTCAGCGGCAACGGGCAGACGGTGGCCACCTGGTCGGTGCCCGCCGAAGGCTACGGCACCGACACGCAACCCGCGCCGCTCACCGTGCACGGGGCCGCGGGGCTGCACCCCTCCGACATCACCCGCTTCGACGTCCGCGACGACACCGGCGCGCTGCTGGTCACCGTGCCGACCTGACCGGCCCCGCCGGACCCGCCCTGACCTGCAAGAGCCCCACCCCCTTGCCGCCCGGTCCCCGCCCGACACGGCACCGACACCGCGCGTCGGCGGCGTGTCGGTGCCGTGTCAGGACGGCACGGCACTGTTGGGGGCATGACGACGCGACTGAGCGAAAAAGGCGCCGCCGTCGAGGTACGGGGGCTGGTCAAGCACTACGGCCAGACCAAGGCACTCGACGGGGTCGACCTCGACGTACGGCAGGGCACGGTACTGGGAGTACTGGGCCCCAACGGAGCCGGGAAGACCACCCTTGTCAGGGTGCTGTCCACACTGGTCAAGCCCGACGCGGGCACCGCACGGGTGGCCGGCTACGACGTGCTGCGGCAGCCCCGGCAGCTGCGCCGGGTGATCGGCCTCACCGGGCAGTACGCCTCGGTGGACGAGAAGCTGTCCGGCCGGGAGAACCTGTACATGATCGGGCGGCTGCTCGACCTGCCGAGCCGGCAGGCCAAGGCCCGGGCGGACGAGCTGCTGGAGCGGTTCTCGCTGACCGAGGCGGCCAAGCGGCCGGCGATGCAGTACTCGGGCGGCATGCGCCGCCGGCTCGACCTGGCGGCGAGCATGATCGGCGAGCCGGCCGTGCTGTACCTGGACGAGCCGACCACCGGCCTGGACCCGCGCACCCGCAACGAGGTGTGGGAGGAGGTCCAGCGCATGGTCGGCGAGGGCGCCACCGTACTGCTCACCACGCAGTACATGGAGGAGGCCGAGCAGCTCGCGAGCGAGCTGACGGTGATCGACCGCGGCCGGGTGGTCGCCAACGGCAAGGTGGCGGAGCTGAAGGCGAAGGTCGGCGGCAGGACGCTGCAGATCGTCCCCTCCGACCCGGGCCGGCTGACGGCGATGGCGGCCGCGATCAGCGAGGCGGGCCTCGACGGGATCGACGGGGTGGCCGTCGACCACGCCGCGGGCGCGGTCAACGTGCCGATCGTCACCGACGGGCAACTGACCGCGGTGGTGGGCCTGCTGGCCGCCCGCGGCCTGGCCATCGCGCACATCGGCACCCATCTGCCCAGCCTGGACGAGGTGTTCCTGGCGATCACCGGCAAGAAGACCGACTCGGGCACCCCGGTGGAGCCGGCCGCACCCGCGAACAGCAAGGAAGAGGTGACGGTATGAGCACGGCCACGGCCACCCTCGACCGGCCGGTGAAGGCCGTCGCGGCCGACGAGGGCCGGATCGGCCTGCGGGCCAACCTGCGGCACATCGGCGCCCTCGCGCGGCGCAACATGCTGCAGATCAAGCAGGACCCGGAGTCGATGTTCGACGTCCTGCTGATGCCGGTCATCTTCACCCTGCTGTTCGTGTACGTCTTCGGCGGCGCCGTGGCGGGCAAGGGCAACCAGCAGGAGTACGTGAACTACGTGGTGCCCGGCCTGATGGCCATGATGGGCATGAACATCGCGATGGCGGTCGGCACCGGCATCAACGACGACTTCAAGAAGGGGGTCATGGACCGGTTCCGCACGATGCCGATCGCGCGCTCCTCGGTCCTGATCGCCAAGATCGTCGTCGAGCTGGGCCGGATGATGATCGCCACCCTGATCCTGCTGGGTGTGGGCTTCGCGCTGGGCCTGTCGATCCACACCGACGTGCTGCACCTGCTCGGGGCGATCGCGCTGGCCGCGGTCTTCGGCGCCTCACTGATGTGGATCTTCATCCTGCTGGGTCTGACCATGAAGACGCCGCAGGCGGTTCAGGGGGTCGCCATGCTCGTGCTGATGCCGTTGCAGTTCGGCAGTTCGATCTTCGCCAAGCCCACCACGATGCCGGGCTGGCTGGAGGGGTTCACCAAGGTCAACCCGCTGTCCAACCTGGCGGACGCGGCCCGCGCCATGATCAACGGCGGTGCCGTCGCCCACTCGGTGTGGATCACGCTGGCCTGGTCGGTCGGCATCACCGCGGTGACCGCACCGCTGGCGGTGGCCCGCTTCCGCAAGAAGACCTGAGCACCGGCGGGCGGCCGCCTGCTCAGTCGACGTCCCGCATCAGGGTGACGGCCTCGATCGTGTCGAGGCCGTCACCCTCGGCGTATCCGGCGGCGTACGCCTCCTCGCCCAGCACGGCGGTCAACCGCTCCCTGGCCCGGGCCAGGTCGCGGGCCTCCGCCGGCGGGACCACCGAAGGGCGCAGCCGGTCGTGGGCGTTGATCAGGAGCGCCGCCCGGCGGGCGCGGCGCTCGCCGCGGCCGTCGGGGCCGCCCTGCTCGGCGAGCCGGGTGAGCAGCTCGATCGCGCCGGGCGCGAGCAGGATGCCGATCCGCGGGGTGATCACGTTGGCCAGCGGGTGGTCCGCCAGGCCCGTCAGGCCCTCGCTGAGCATGTCGACGCCGGCCTTGGGCTCGCCGAGCCTGCCGATCAGATAGCCCTTGAGCGCCACCAGCATGCCGACGACGAAATTCGGCTGGCCTGCGGTCGCCGCCTCGTCCCGCATCGTCTCCTCGATCAGCTCCAGCGCCTCCTCCTCCTGCCCGGTGTGGGCGAGCGCGCCGG
This sequence comes from Actinacidiphila cocklensis, assembly GCF_907177275.1. Classification (GTDB taxonomy): domain Bacteria; phylum Actinomycetota; class Actinomycetes; order Streptomycetales; family Streptomycetaceae; genus Actinacidiphila; species Actinacidiphila cocklensis. Next base: position 26,679 of record NZ_CAJSLV010000062.1, on the reverse strand, counting down.
CCAGCAGCAGCCTGCCGAAGAAGGCGGCCCCCTCGCTGTCGGCGCCGAAGTTGTCCGCGTCGGCCACGCCCTCGCGCAGGGTGCGCAGGCCCTCCTCGACCCGGCCGAGGTTGACCAGGTTCTCGCCGAGGCGGACGGTGAGGACGGGTACCCGCTGGTGCGAGCCGATCTTGCGGGCCAGCACGATGCCCCGGCGGCAGCACTCGGCCGCGTGCTCCCAGTCGCCGGCGTTGCTCGCCGCCTCGGCCTCCGCCGACAGCGTCTCGGCCATGCCCCACTCGTCGCCGAGCCGCTCGAAGATTTGGCGGCTCTCGCTCACGTCGTGGATCGCGGACTCCAGGCGGTCCGGCACGTCGTTGTTGACCTTCGCCCGCAGCTGGAGTGCGTACGCCAGTTCCCAGTCGCGGTGGTGCCGGCGGCAGGCGTCGACCGACTCGTCGACGAGCCCCGACAGCTCGTCGAACCGGCCGACGAAGAAGGCGCTGTAGGGGCGCATGAGGCCGGGCTGGCGCGCGGACTGGGGCAGGTGCGGCGGGTAGTTGGCGATCATCGACTCACCGACCCTGACCATGCTCGGCAGCCGCCACCACTCCGTGTCGCCCTCGCTGGCCGACATCTGGACCACCCGCACCCAGCGGCGGGCCTCGATCAGCTGCTCAGGGGTCAGCGGCGGCGGGTCCTCCAGCGGCCCGCGCTCGATCGGCTCGGTGATCGGCGGATCGGCGAAGGGGTCCTCGCCCATGTCGGCCACCTGCTTGGGCCAGTAGCGGCGCTCCGAGATGTAGTTGCGCACCTCCCAGAACCAGGCGCAGCTCAGTACCAGCAGCAGCGCCTCCTCCTCGTCCCCGGCGTCCACCGCCCGCCGCAGCGCGGCCCGCAGGTTCTCGTGCTCGACCTCCAGCCGCTCGAACCACACCAGTTGGCCGGCCCGGCGCAGCAACGGGTCGGCGGTGCGGACGTACTCGCGGAAGTACGTCATGTGCCGCCGTTCGGTCGCGGACCGCTCGCCCGACTCGTCGAGCCGCTCGCCGGCGTACTCGGAGATCGTCTCCAGCATGCGGTAGCGCTCGCTGTCCGCGGTCAGTTCCGCGAGGACCAGGGACTTGTCGACCAGCGAGGCGAGCAGCGGGGCGGCGTCGGCGGCGTCGATCGGGGAGACGCCCTGCGGGTCCGCGCAGATCGCCTCGGCCGCCTCCAGCGTCCAGCCGCCGCGGAAGACCGCCAGGCGGCGCAGCAACGTGCGCTCGGCGGGGGCGAGCAGGTCCCAGGACCAGTCCACGACGGCCCGCAGGGTCTGCTGGCGGGGCAGCAGCGTACGGCTGCCGCCGGTGAGCAGCCGGAAGCGGTCGTCGAGCCGGTCGGCGAGCCCGCGCGGCGAGAGGCTGCGCAGCCGGGCCGCGGCCAGCTCGATGGCCAGCGGCAGCCCGTCGAGGCGGTGGCACAGCTCGGCGCAGGCGACCGGGTCGTCGTCCACCGAGAAGCCGGGGCGGGCCGCGGCGCCCCTGTCGGCCAGCAGCTGCAGTGCGGTCGGTTCCGGCAGCGGGTCCAGCGGGCGTACCAACTCCCCCGGTACGCCCAGCGGTTCGCGACTGGTGGCCAGCACCGCGAGGCCGGGGCAGTCGGCGAGCAGCCGTTCGACGAGCGTCGCCGCCGCGTCGATCACATGCTCGCAGTTGTCCAGCACGAGAAGTATCTCGCGGGTCGCGAGGTGGTCGGTGAGGCGGCGCAGCGGGTCCTTCCCCTTGGCCTCCGCGACGATCGCGGTCTCGGCCGCGCCGCCGTGCAGCCGGGTGTCGCGCAGCCCGAGCGCGCTGATCACCGCCTCGGGGAGGGTGCGGGGGTCGCTGACCGGGGCCAGCTCCGCGTACCAGACGCCGTCCGCCCAGCGCTCGGCGACCAGGTCGCCGGCCTCCTGCGACAGCCGGGTCTTGCCGGTGCCACCGGGGCCGGTGAGCGTCACCAGCCGCGCCCGCGACAAGTCCGCGCCGACCGCGGCGAGTTCGGCCTGCCGGCCGACGAAGCTGGTCAGCCGCGCGCGGGCGTTGCCCGCGGGCCTTCCGGTACGGCGGCTGCCCGGCCGCGACGGGGCGGGCCGCTGCGCGATCTGCGCTGCGGGGTTGAGCAACTCGGCGTGCAGTGCCCGCAGTTCGGGGCTCGGGTCGGTGCCCAGTTCGTCGGCGAGGGACCGGCGCACCACCTCGTACGCCGCCAGCGCGTCGGCCGTGCGGCCCGTCTCGCGCAGCGCGCGGATGTACAGGGCGTGCAGCGGCTCGTCCAGCGGGTGGTCGGCGGCCAGCCCCGCCAGCTCGGGCAGCACGCGTGCCGCCCGGCCCAGCTCCAGCTCCGCGGTCAGCCACAGCCGCCGGGTGTCCAGGTGCAGCGCCTCGCTGCGTACGGCCGCGGTGCCGCGGTCCGGCAGGTCGGCCAGCGCGGGACCGTGCCACAGCGCGAGCGCGTCGGCCAGCAGCCCGGCCGCCTTCACCGGGTCGTGGTCGGCCAGCGACCGCGCGCCTTCCGCGGCGAGCCGCTCGAAGCGGTAGAGGTCGATGTCGTCGTGCGCGGCGGCCAGCCGGTAGCCGCCCTCGACGGAGTCGACCGCGTCGTGCCCGATGGCCTTGCGCAGCCGCCCGACCAGGGCCTGCAACGCCCCCGTCCCACCGGCCGGCGGATCCCCGTCCCACACCTCGTCGATCAGCGCGTCCGCGGTCACCACCCGGCCGGGCCGCAGCGCGAGCGCCGTCAGCAGCGCGCGGAGGCGGCCGCCCGCGAGGGCGACCGCCTCACCGCCGTCCCGCACGGCCTGCGTAGTGCCGAGAATCGTGTATCGCACGGCCCCATTCTTACGGCTCCCCACCCCCACGGCGAACATCCGCCACCGCGCCGCCTCGGGGGGTACGCCTCCCCCCGACGTCACCCATCCGCTGGGCGCGGTGCCTGTACGGCCCCCTTCAGCAGGGGTGCGCTTCCGCGGGCCGCGGTGGCTGGGAGGGTTCCCTTCCGCAAGAGGGCAACCCCAGGCGGCGCTGGGGGCGCCCCCGTCTCGCTTCGCTCGCCGGCCGGTGGTCCGTCTTCGACAGCAACCGCCCCTTCGGGCCGGTGACGACCCGCGCCCCGGTGGTGGGGGCACCTCCCATGCGAGGCTCTGGGGGATGGTCGCGCAGTTCCCCGCCCCCTGAAAAGCACCGCCTCACGCAGAGGCACCCCCGGCCGCCGCGGCCCGCGGAAGCGCGCCCCCTGCGGAAGGGGAGCCCGTAAGCCACCGCGGCCCGCGGATGGTGGGGAGAACGTGGGATGATCGGGCGCCCCGGGGCGTTGAGGTCTCCGGGGGGATGGTCACCGTCGGGAAGCTGGAGCACTCGCATGAGCGTCACGCCGATTCGTCAGGCCCGCAGCCGCGGGGAGCGGGGCATCAGCCCCGTGTTCCTCGGCATCGCGGCGGTCATGGCCGTGTCCGGCTGGGCGGTGTGGAGCGGCTTCGCCTCAGACGCCGGCTTCGCCGTGTTCCTCTTCGTCGTCTCCGGCTGGGTCGTCTCGCTGTGCCTGCACGAGTACGCCCACGCCCGCACCGCCCTGCACAGCGGCGACATCACCATCGGCGACAAGGGCTACCTCAGCCTCAACCCGCTGAAGTACACCAACGCCGCCCTGTCCGTCGTCCTGCCGGTGATCTTCGTGATCATGGGCGGCATCGGCCTCCCCGGCGGCGCCGTGTTCATCGAGCGGGGCCGTATCCGCGGACGCTGGCGGCACAGCCTGATCTCGGCCGCGGGTCCGCTGACGAACGTGCTGTTCGCCGTCCTGCTGATGCTGCCGTTCATGCTGGGCGCCATCGGCAGCTGGCCGCAGACCTTCCTGGTCGCGCTGGGATTCCTGGCGTTCCTCCAGGTCAGCGCGGCCTTCCTGAACCTGCTGCCGATCCCGGGCCTGGACGGCTACGGCATCTGGGAGCCCTGGCTGCCGTACAATTTCCGCCGCCAGGTGGAGCCCTTCGCGCCGTTCGGGCTGATCGCCACCTTCGGCGTGCTGTACATCCCGGCGGTCAACGAGAAGTTCTTCGACGGTGTCTACCACGTGATGCGCTGGTTCGACGTCCCGGACGTGGCCGTGGAGTACGGCTACTGGCTCTTCCGCTTCTGGAAGCACTGACCGCCGAGCACCGACCGCGGAGCACCCACCGCGGCAGCGGCGTCCTCACGCCGCGCCGCGGGCCTTCCTGCGGAAGTACCACCACATGTTGCTGGACACGCCCGCGAGCAGCACCCACACCACTCCCAGCCAGTTGCCGTTCACGAAGGACACGACGGCGGCGGCGACGGCGAGCACGCACACCACGAGGGCGTAGAGGGCGAGGCGGGGCATGGGCGGACGGCTCCTGTCCTGACATGTGCGTACGGCTTTCGGCCCGCCCATTGTCCCCCATGCTCCGCACCGGGGAGGCGGGCGGCCCGCGGAGCGGTTTGACTGGGGGGCGACAGCGCCGCCAGGCGCGGAAGGGACGTCCCGTGGACACCACCATGCACGCGGTACGCGGCCACCGCCGCGGCGGTCCTGAGGTACTGGCGTACGAGGAGGCGCCGCGGCCGGTGCCGGGCGACGGCGAGGTGCTGGTCGAGGTGCGGTCCGCGGCGATCACCCCGGGCGAGCTGACCTGGGACGCCACCTGGACCGACAGCCTGCAGCCCGGCGGGCGGCCGCGGCTGCCCGCGATCCCGGCGAAGGAGGTCGCGGGAGTCCTCGCCGAGGGTCCCGGCGCGGGCGACGAGGTCTTCGGGCTGATCCCCTTCACCATGGACGGCGCGGCCGCGGAGTTCACCGTGGTGCCGGCCGGTGTGCTCGCGCCGAAGCCGGCCGGCCTGGGCTTCGAGGAGGCCGCCGCGCTGGCGCTGGCGGGGCTGACCGCCTGGCAGGGCCTGGTGCGCCACGGCGGCCTGCGCAAGGGCGGGCGGGTGCTGGTGCACGGCGCCGCCGGCGGCGTCGGCTCGCTCGCGGTGCAGGTCGCGGCGGCGCTCGACGCGGAGGTGATCGGCACGGCGGGGCCGGACAGCCTGGACTTCGTACGCGAGCTGGGCGCCGCGCGCGTGGTCGACTACCGCAACGAGCGCTTCGAGGACCTCGTCGAGGACGTCGACGTGGTCCTCGACACCGTGGGCGGCGAGGTCCAGCAGCGCTCGTGGCAGGTGCTGCGCGACAGCGGCGTGCTGGTGAGCGTCGTCTCCCCGCCGGCCGCGCCGGGTCAGGGCGGCCCGCGCGGGACGTTCTTCGTCGTGGAACCCGACCAGGACGGCCTGGTCGAGCTGTCCCGCCTGGTCGAGGCCGGCCGGCTGACCGTGCCCGTCGACCAGGTGGTCCCGCTGTCCGGCACGGCGGCCGCGTACGCCGCCCTCGACCGGCGCGGCCGCCGCGGCAAGATCGTCCTGCGGGTGTCCTGAGGCAGGCCCTACACGTCGGTCAGGCGCAGGCCCGCGTGGGCCTTGTAACGGCGGTTGACGGAGATCAGGTTGGCCACCAGGGACTCGACCTGGTGGGCGTTGCGCAGCCGGCCGGCGAAGACGCCGCGCATACCGGGGATGCGGGCGGCGAGCGCCTGGACGAGGTCGGTGTCGGCGCGGACCTCGCCGAGCACCATCACGTCGGTGTCGATCTCCTCGATGTCCGGGTTCTGCAGCAGCACCGCCGACAGGTGGTGGAAGGCGGCGGTGACGCGGGAGCCGGGCAGCAGGGCGGCGGCCTGCTGGGCGGCGCTGCCCTCCTCGGGCGTGAGGGCGTACGCGCCCTGCTTGTCGAAGCCCAGCGGGTTGACGCAGTCCACGACGAGCTTGCCCGCCAGCTCCTCGCGCAGCGACTCCAGGGTCTTGGCGTGGCCGTCCCACGGCACCGCGACGATCACCACGTCGCTGCGCCGCGCGCACTCCGCGTTGTCGGCGCCCTCGACGCCGAGGCCGAGTTCCGCGGCGGCGGTCTGCGCGCGCTCGGCGTTGCGGGAGCCGATGACCACCCGCTGCCCGGCCCTGGCCAGCCGGTAGGCCAGGCCGCGGCCCTGGTCGCCGGTACCGCCGAGCACCCCGACCACCAGGCCGGACACGTCGGGCAGCTCCCAGGGGTCCTTCGCGGGGGCCTTGGCAGGGGCGGTGTTGCTGTCGTCAGCGTGAGTCATGACCGCGATCCTGCCAGGTCCCGGGCTCCACGGTGCCGGGCGCCCCGCCCGGGTGGCGGGGATCACCCGGCGCTGTGCGGGCGGGGTTCAGCCGGGCGGCGCCGGCCGCACCTCCATCGTGCAGCACTTGACGCTGCCGCCCGCCTTGTGGAACTCCGCCAGGTCGACGCCGACCGGCACGTAGCCCCGGTCCTTCAGCGGGTCGAAGAGCCCGGCCGCCTCGCGCGGCAGCACGACGTTCAGGCCGTCGCTGACCGCGTTGAGCCCGAAGACGACCGCGTCCTCGGCGGTCGCGAGCAGCGCGTCGGGGAAGAGCCGGGCGAGGACGGCCCGCGAGCCGGGCGAGAAGGCGCCGGGGTAGTACATGATCTCGTCGGCGGCGTCGTCCAGGACGGCCAGCGCGGTGTCCAGGTGGTAGTAGCGCGGGTCGGTCAGCTCCAGGCTGATCACCGGCCGCCCGAAGAACTCCTGCGCCTCGTCGTGCGCCAGCGGGCTGCTGCGGAAGCCCTGGCCGGCCAGCATCCAGGAGGACGTGACCGCGAAGTCGCCCTCGGCCTCGTTGACGTGCTCGGGCTCGCGTACCTCGACGAAGCCGTCGTGCGAGCGGAACCACGCCAGGTGCGCCGGGGCCTCGTCGGCCCGCTCGGGGTTGGCGAACCGCGCGCCCAGCACGCGGCCGTCCACGACGGTGGCGCCGTTCGCGGCGAAGACCATGTCGGGCAGTCCCGCGACCGGGTCGAGGATCTCGACGGTGTGGCCGAGCGAGCGGTAGCGGTCGCGCAGGTCCTCCCATTGGAAGAGGGCGAGCGCGGGGTCCACCGGTTTGTCGGGGTCCATCCACGGGTTGATGGAGTACGCCACACGGAAATGCGCCGGGGGGCACATCAGGTACCGGCGGGGTGTCGCAGTGCGCAATGAGGGCTCCTCGTGGTGGTGAGTGTGCCTGGGGTGCACAGGGCGTTCCCCCACAGGACGGTCGGCCCGGCGGGGGAACGTACTACGAGGATTGTGCGCCCGATCCCGGTTCCCGGTGAACGACTTCGCACAGAAGCGCCGGCGCGCCGCAGATGCTCCCGCGGGCGGACGCCAGGGCGGGTCCGCAAGGTCCCGTCGTCCGCCCGAAGGGCGGGGCCGACGGCGTCTGCGGACCCGCCCTGGCACCGGCGGGAAACGGGCGACTCGGGTATACCTGCACCAAGGGGCCGCCGACCCCGTGTCGGGACATTCCGCCGCCGGGAACACTTCCACCCCGGGTGGGTGTTCCTTCCCGGCAAGAGGGAGGATGTCCTCCATCAGCCGCGTACCGTGGACACCGCGGGACGGGGGCGAGGGAAGGAGCTCGATGGCAGGCAAGAGCAGGTTGTCCGAGTGGGTACGCCGCCGGACGGAGGGCGCCTCGGGCGCCGCCCGGGCAGCGGAGCCTGACCTGCGCCGAGACCCCCTGGTCAAGGCTGCCGCCACCGCCGGCTTCCCCGTCGCGCCCGCCGCCCACCCCGCCAACTTCGGCTGTTCCTGCGAGCGGATCGGCTGTCCGATCCCGGCCGTCCACCCGGTCTCGCCGGCCTGGCAGACGCAGGCGAGCACCGACCAGGACAAGATCGACCACTGGCTGCGCACCGACCCGCTGGCCAATTTCGTCACCGCCACCGGCATCGCGCACGACGTCCTCGACGTCCCCGCGGAGGCCGGCCGGCTCGCCATCGAGCGGCTGATCGCCGACGGCGCGACGCTCGGCCCGGTCGCCGCCCGCGCGGACCGGCTGCTGTTCTTCACCGAGACCCGTGGCAATCCCGCCGACGAGGACGAGTGGTGGCCCTGCGAGCTGGACAGCCACCCGGAGACCGCGGAGGAGCACCCCGGCATCCGCTGGCACTCCCGCGGCAGCTACGTCCTGCTGCCGCCGTCCCGGCTGCCGTCCGGCGAGACGGTGGAGTGGCTGCCGCAGCACGGCCTGGACCTGCCGCTGCCCGACCCGCTCCCGGTGCTCGACGTCCTCTCCGACGCCTGCGCCCAGTTCGCCTACGAGCCCGAGCGCGAACCGGCCACCTGGCTGCGCTGACCGGCGCCCGGCTCACTCGCCCTTGGCGGTGACCAGGCCGACGACCCGGCTGAGGAAGACGACCTTCCCGCTCCCGCCCGCCGGCGGCACGGTGGCCGCCACGTCGGCGAGGCGGCTCAGGGTGACCGCGGTACGCGGGGTGCCGGTCATCAGCGCCTTGGTGTCGGCGTCGATCTGGAGGCGGTAGCCGGCCCTGAAGGTGGCCCGCGACTGGTGGTGGGACGCGAAGAACACCAGCGCGCCGCCGTCCGCCGTCCGCAGCGCGACCGGCGTGAAGTCCCCGCCCTCGGCGGGCTGGTCGGCGTACTGGGTGACCGAGTTCGCGGTCTTGGCGTGCGCGTTGCGGTCGCCGCGCAGCTGCGAGGTGGACGGGCCGTCCGCGAAGACGTCGCTGCCGCCGCTGCCGCCGAGGTACGTGGCGTAGTCCGCGCTCAACTGCCCCGGCTGCACCAGCAGATTCGTCCCCGCAAGACCCAGGGCGACGGCGTAACCGTCCTTGTCCTGGGCGAACTTCGGTACGTCCGCGGTGGGGACCGAGGCGACGTACGACGCCTTCCACGGCTGGCCGGCCGCGGCCCGCCGGAAGACCAGCAGCCAACGAGCCGTGCTGCCGCGGTTGGTGGCGGTGTCGACGACGAAGTACTTCGGCCAGCCGACCTGCCGGGGTATGAGGTAGCGCGAGTCGGAGAAGACCAGCGGCCGGTAACCGGAGTTGCCCTGGGGGTGGTTGGCGTGCTTCGCGCGCAGCCCCGCCTCGTCGGTCGTCCCGAGCGCGCCCGACTCGACCGCGGCGACGCCCTTGGAGTCGTACGTCCTGCCGACCCGGTTGTTGACCGCGGTGAACTTCGCCAGCGCGGCCGCGGCCTCGGCTTTCTGCACCGACGGTATGTTCTCCCGCTCGCCGTGCACGGTCATGCAGCCGGCCAGTGGCAGCGTGAGCGCGACGGCGGCCCCGAGGGACACCCTGCGGCGGTTCATGGCGCGTCGGCTCCTCAACAACTCATCCGCACGGACGCCGCCACCCTACCGGGCGCCGCACACCGCTCACGGCAGGGTCAGGATCTCCGCACCGTCCGCGGTGACCACCAGCGTGTGCTCGAACTGGGCCGTGCGCTTGCGGTCCTTGGTGACCACGGTCCAGCCGTCGTCCCACACGTCGTACTCGTGGGTGCCCAGCGTCAGCATCGGCTCGATCGTGAACGTCATGCCGGGCTGCATCACCGTGGTCGCCCGCGGGTCGTCGTAGTGCGGGATGATCAGCCCGGAGTGGAAGGACGTGTTGATGCCGTGCCCGGTGAAGTCCCGCACCACGCCGTATCCGAAGCGCTTGGCGTACGACTCGATGACCCGCCCGATCACGTTGATCTGCCGCCCGGGCCGCACCGTCTTGATCGCCCGCGCCAGTGACTCCCTGGTGCGCTCCACCAGCAGCCGCGACTCCTCGTCGACGTCGCCGACGAAGTAGGTGGCGTTGCAGTCGCCGTGCACCCCGTGGATGTACGCGGTCACGTCCAGGTTCACGATGTCGCCGTCGCGCAGTACGGTCGAGTCGGGGATGCCGTGGCAGATGACCTCGTTGAGCGAGGTGCACAGCGACTTCGGGAAGCCGCGGTAGCCCAGGTCGGAGGGGTAGGCGCCGTGCCCGATCATGAACTCGTGGGCGATCCGGTCCAGCTCGTCCGTGGTCACCCCCGGGGCGACGGCCTTCGCCGCCTCCTCCATCGCCTGCGCCGCGATCCGCGAGGCGACCCGCATCCGCTCCACGGTGTCCGCGTCCTGGACCTCGGGTCCCGTATAGGGCGCCGGCCCCGGTTTCCCCACGTATTCGGGACGCGGGATCGAGGCGGGCACCTGCCGCGTGGGCGACAGCTTGCCGGGGACGAGCAGCGACTGACCAGACATGCCGACGAGTGTATCGGCGCGGGAAAATGGGGAATGCGCCCCGCTGTGCGGACGGCGCCGCGCCCCGGGCCACGACAGGAGAGGCAGATGGCAGTCTTCCGAGTGAAGAAGCCGGCGGGAAAGCCGGGCGAGTGGTTCTACTGCATCGAGCACAAGCGGGCCGAGGAAGGCCCGGACTGCCCGTCCAAGAACCGCTTCGGCCCCTACGGGTCGAAGGCGGAGGCGGAGCACGCGATGGAGAGGGCGGCTGAGCGCAACCTCGAATGGGACACGGACCCCCGCTGGGACGATCGGGAGTAGCCCCCCGATCGTCCCCTTCCCGGCGGGCCTTCCCCCGGTGGCCTGCCGGGCGCGCAGTTCCCCGCGCCCCTTCAGGTCCTGCCCCTGCAGTCGGTTGCCTGCCCGCCGCGGCGTCGTGGCTTGTCGCGCAGTTCCCCGCGCCCCTGAAAAACGCTCACCCTCTACGCAGAGGGCAACCCCCAGGGGCGCGGGGGATTGCGCGACCAGCCGCGGCGGCGGGAAAGACGCGACGCCAGCGCAAGGGGCAACCCCTGACCGAGCCGGACGGCTTAGGGTGCCGCCATGGCATACGACGTGGTCGTGGTGGGCGGCGGGCACAACGGACTGGTCGCGGCGACCTACCTCGCGCGGGCAGGCCGCACCGTGCTGGTGGTCGAGCGGCTCGACGCAGTCGGGGGAGCCGCGGTCTCGACGCGGGCGTTCAGCGGCTGGGACGCCTGGTTGTCCCGGTATTCGTACCTGGTCAGCCTCCTGCCCAGGAAGATCGTCGACGACCTCGGCCTGAACTTCGCCGTCCGCCGCCGCCGCATCTCCTCGTACACGCCGTACGGCGACCGCGGCCTGCTGGTGGACGCCCAGGACCCGGCCAGGACCCGTGAGGGCTTCGCGCGGCTGACCGGGTCGGACCGGGAGTACGAAGCCTGGGAGCGCTTCTACGCGATGACCCACCGGGTGGCGCAGGCCGTGTTCCCGACGCTCACGCAGCCGCTGCCCAGCCGGGCGGAGCTGGAGCGCCGGGTGGACGACCCGGCGGCCTGGTCCGCGCTGTTCGAGCGGCCGCTCGGCGAGACCGTGGAGGCGGCCTTCGGCGACGACACCGTCCGCGGCATCGTGTTGACCGACGCCCTGATCGGCACGTTCACCCACGCACACGACCCCTCGCTGCGGCAGAACCGCTGCTTCCTCTACCACGTGATCGGCGGCGGCACCGGCGACTGGGACGTGCCGCTGGGCGGCATGGGCGCGTTCACCGGCGCCCTCGCGGACGCCGCACGCGCGGCGGGCGTGGAGATCGCCACCGGCACCGAGGTGACGGGCATCGAGGCCGACGGCGTACGCGCCGCACTGACCCTCTCCGGCGGCCGCACCGTCGACGCGGCGGACGTCCTGGTCAACGCCTCCCCGTACGAGCTGGCGGGCCTGCTGGGCGAGCCGCGCCCCGAGCCGGCCCCGGAGGGCGCCCAGCTCAAGGTCAACATGCTGCTGCGCCGCCTGCCGCGGCTGCGGGACAGCGTGGTCGACCCGCGGGACGCCTTCGCCGGCACCTTCCACATCGCGGAGGGCTACGACGGGCTGCAGACCGCGTACGAGCAGGCCGCGGCGGGCCGGGTGCCGGACGCGCCGCCGTCGGAGATCTACTGCCACAGCCTGACCGACCCGTCGATCCTGTCCCCCGACCTGGCCGGCTGGGGCATGCACACGTTGACGCTGTTCGGCCTGCACGCGCCGGCCCGGCTCTTCGCGGCCGACCCGGCGGGCGCGAAGGCGGAGGTGCTGCGGGCCACGCTGGCGCAACTGGACGCGGTGCTCGCCGAGCCGCTGTCGGACTGTCTGGCCCTCGACGCCGAGGGCCGGCCCTGCATCGAGGCGAAGTCGCCGCTGGACCTGGAGCGCGAGGTGGGCCTGCCCGGCGGCCACATCTTCCACCGGGACCTGTCGTGGCCGTACGCGGAGCAGGACGTGACGGACGCCACTGGCAGGTGGGGCGTGGGCACGCCGTATGCGAACGTCTACCTGTGCGGCGCGGGCGCGGTCCGCGGCGGCGGGGTCAGCGGTGTCCCCGGGCACAACGCGGCGATGGCGGTACTGGAGAAAGCACGATGAAGCAGCACAGCACCACGGCGGCAGTCCGGCGCGCAACCGGCCGGCAGTGGCGGCGCGACGGCCGGTGGCACAGCCTGGACGGCGCGGACGCCGTCCCCGAGCAGCGCCGCTGCACCGCCGACGTGGTCGTGGACTGCGCGGTCTACGAGGACGGCTGCCGTGCCGCGTCGCTGCCGCCGCAGCAGGTGCTCGACGAGGCGCGCAAGCGCGGCGGTTTCGCGTGGATAGGCCTGCACCAGCCGGAGGCGGAGCACCTGGAGGAGATCGCCGAGGTCTTCGGGCTGCACCCGCTGGCGGTCGAGGACGCGGTGCAGGCGCACCAGCGGCCGAAACTGGAGCGGTACGGCGACACCCTCTTCCTGGTGCTCAAGACGATCGTCTTCGTGGAGCACGAGAAGCTCACCGCGACGAGCGAGGTCGTGGACACCGGCGAGCTGATGGTCTTCGTCGGTCCCGACTTCGTGGTCGTGGTGCGGCACGGCAGCGCGCCGGGCCTGTCCCGGGTGCGCAAGGCGCTGGAGGCCAGGCCGGAGATGCTCAGGCAGGGCCCCGCGGCGGTGCTGCACGCGATCGCCGACCAGGTCGTCGACGACTTCCTCGACGTCGCCGACGCGGTCGAGCTGGACGTGGACACCCTGGAGTCCGACGTCTTCTCCACCGCGCACGGCGACGACGCCGAGCGGATCTACCAGCTCAAGCGGGAGCTGATCGAGTTCAAGCACGCCGTCTACCCGACGGCCCGCCCGCTGGAGCGGCTGACCGAGGGTGCGGACGGCCTGATCGGCACGGAGATGCGGCGCTACTTCCGCGACGTGTCCGACCACCTGTCGCATGTGAAGGAGCGGCTGACCGCGTACAGCGAGCTGGTGGACGGGCTGCTGGCGGCGAATCTCAGCCAATTGGCCGTGCAGCAGAACGTGGACATGCGGCGGATCAGTGCCGCCGCCGCCATCCTGGCGATCCCGACGATGATCGCCGGCTTCTACGGCATGAACTTCGACCACATGCCCGAGCTGCGCTGGACCTTCGGCTACCCGCTGATGCTGGGCGTGACGGCCACGCTGTCCGCGGTGGTCTTCCGCGCCTTCCGCCGCATCGGCTGGCTCTAGGACTCCGCGGGCGTGTCGTCCTGCGCGGCGGTCAGGTCCGGGGGCCAGGGATCGCCCCACTCGGTGTCGCGTGCCGCGCGGTAGGCGTCGCCCTGACGCTTGCTGACCGTCGTACGGGACAGGCCGGGCGGGCGGCCGCAGAGGTCGAGCAGGACGAGGCCCTTGCGGATCTGCGGATGGCGGACCACCCGCCCGGGCGCCGGCTCGGCGGGGAAGCGGGCGGCGGCGACGTAGCTGAACTTCTCGTCCTCGTAGGGCAGCGACGCGCCCTTGATCTGCCGGTGCAGCGCGGTGCGCTGCACGCGCGCGGCGAAGTGGCACCAGTCGTCACCGGTGACCGGGCAGCGCCCGTCGTGCGGGCAGGGTGCGAGGACGTGCAGCCCGGCGGCGATCAGCCGGTCGCGCGCGTCGATGACGCGCGCGTACCCCTCGGGGGTGCCGGGCTCGACCACGACGACGGCGCCGGCGGCGGCCTCCACGGCCGCGGCGACCAGCGACTCCCGGTCGGCGTCGGTGAGTTCGCCGAGGACGTACGAGACGGTGACCAGGTCGGCCTGCGGCAGCCGGGCGGCGCCGCCGAGCGGCTGCCTGGTCCAGTCGGCGTCGCGTACCGATGCGGTGCGCGCGGTCTTGGCCAGCGCGGCGCCCAGGGTCAGCGCGGGCTGGGACCAGTCGAGCACGGTGCTGCGGTGCCCGGCGTCCTCCCAGGCGTCGGCCACCGCCCAGGTGGCCGCGCCCGTGCCGCCGCCGAGGTCGAGGTGGGTGCGCGGAGTCCACTCCCCCGCCTGCAAGCGGAATGCGCCGAGCGCCGTCCTGACCGCGGCATAGGTGGCCGGCATCCGGTAGGCGGCGTAGGCGGCGACGTCCGCCGCGTCGCGCAGGATCGGCGCGGCGGTGGGGGTCGCACCGCGGTAGCTCTCGATGAGGCGCTCGACCTGTGCGGACGCCCTGCTGGGGGCGGTGGAGCGCAGCTGGTCGGCGAGGGCGGCACGCAGGTCGTCGGGGAGGGGCACGGTAGGCACAAGCCCCAACTGTAAGGGGCGTTCACTCGTGTAACGGTTCTCTTACACTGTGTGCTCGACGAGACGCCATAGTCGTGTTAACTCGGTCATAACATCGGCTCGAATATGCGTAAACCACAGCGGAAGGACGGCCTGTTGGCCTAGCGTTCGCTGGTATCACGGCGACCCGCCACTTGGGGAAGTGGAAGGGCGCCGGCGGTCGCGAGGTGGCTGGGGGGTCCATGCGGCATGTCGATGCACAGTCGGTCAGACCAGCGATACCCGTAGCAAGTGAGCGCGGAACCGGGCGGAACGGAAATCCGCTCGCGTTCGGAGCACAGGGTCAACCGGCCTCGGCTGCCGGAGCATTGAATGCGCCACTGGGGTACACCCGGCGGCGTGCCCGAGCCGAGGGCGGGCGTACGGCACACGGCCGGGCGGGCGCACCGCACGGCTACGGCCAGAAGGCCGCCTGGTACCTACCGGTCGCGGTGATCGTCGACGCGCTGGGCGCGGGCGTGCCCACGGCGGTGACGCTGCATGCCGGCGGCCAGCCGCACGCCCTGCCGGCGGCGCTGGCCGCGGCGCTGGCGTGGCCCGCGGTGCGCGCGGTGCGCGGGCGCTATGCGGCGAGCGCGCTCGGCGAGGGCCGCGGCAGCTTCCAGGTGCTCGGCGACTGGCTGGTGCTGCTCGGCGTCCTGGCGGTCCTGCGGACCGCGTTCGGCGAGGTCACCGAGCCGTCGACAGCGCTGGCCGCGCTCGCCTGGGCACCGCTGCTGACGGCCGCGTGCCGCAGGGTCACCTACCACCGGCTGATCGCCGCCCGGCGCGAGGCGCACGCGGTGCGCCGGGCACTGGTGATCGGCGAGCCAGGTGCCGCCGACCACGTGGTGGGGCATCTGGCGGCCAGGACCGAGCACGCGTACGTGGTCGTCGGCGTCGTCCCGGTGGGCAGCGCGAAGCTGGAGTGCGGGGCGCCGGTGACCGAGCGGCTCGGCGTCCTGGAGCCGGCCGGGTCGAAGGACGACGCGGCGGCGGTGCTGCGGGCGGCCCGCGAGCACAATGCGGACCTGGTGCTGGTGGCGCCGGGGCCGCGGCTGTCGGCCGAGCGGCTGCGCCGGCTCTCCTGGAGCCTGCACGACGCGGGGCTGCCGGTGGCGCTGCTGCCGGGCCTGGTCGACGTGCAGGTGCGCCGGGTCGGCCTGGACGCGCCTGCCGGGCTGCTGGTGCTGCACATAGCGCCGCCGGTCAGGCACGGGGTGCAGCTCGGCCTGAAGTCGGCGCTGGACCGTACCGGCGCGGCGCTCGGACTGCTGATGCTCGCGCCGGTGTTCTGCGTGGTCGCGCTGGCCATAAGGCTGACGTCGCCGGGTCCCGCCTTCCACCGGCAGGTGCGCTGCGGGCAGCATCGTGCGAGCTTCACCATGTGGAAGTTCCGCACGATGGTGGCCGACGCGGAGGCCCGCAAGGCGGAGTTGGAGCGCAGCGGCGCCAACGAGCACGACGGGCTGATGTTCAAGATGCGCCGCGATCCGCGGGTCACCGCGGTCGGCCGGCTGCTGCGGCGCTGCTCGCTGGACGAACTGCCGCAGCTGTTCAACGTGTTGCGCGGCGAGATGTCGCTGGTCGGGCCGCGCCCGCCGCTGCCCGAGGAGGTCGACCGCTACGACGAGGTGGCGATGCGGCGGCTCGCGGTCAAGCCCGGCATCACCGGCCTGTGGCAGGTCAGCGGGCGCTCGGACCTGTCGTGGGACGAGACGCTGGCGCTGGACCTGCGCTACGTCGACAACTGGTCGCTGGCCGGCGACCTGGAGGTCATGACCCGTACGGTACGGGCCGTGGTCGACGGCCGCGGGGCCTACTAGTGGGCCGCCGCGGGCTCCGCGCCCGGGTCCGGCTCAGACCCGGCGGCCGCGCTGCCGGCCGCCTGCTCACGCCACTGCCGGTGGACGGCCGCGACACCGTCGCGCAGCGCGACGCGCGGCCGCCAGCCGAGCGCGAACAGCCGGGATACGTCGAGGAGTTTGCGCGGGGTGCCGTCGGGCTTGGCGGTGTCCCAGCCGATCCGGCCGCGGTAGCCGACGACGTCGCTGACGGTCTCGGCGAGTTCGCGGATGGTCAGGTCCTCGCCGCAGCCGACGTTGACCGGCTCGTCGGCGTCGTACTCGCGCAGCAGCAGGGTGCAGGCCGCGGCGAGGTCGTCGACGTGCAGGAACTCGCGCCGCGGGGTGCCGCTGCCCCACAGCGTGACCTCGGGGGCGCCGTCCCGCGCGGCCTCGTCGAAGCGGCGGATCAGCGCGGGCAGCACGTGCGAGGTGGCCAGGTCGAAGTTGTCGCCCGGGCCGTAGAGGTTGGTCGGCATCGCCGAGACGTACGCGGCTCCGTACTGCCTGCGGTACGACTGGACCTGCACGATGCCGGCGATCTTCGCCAGTGCGTACGCCTCGTTGGTCGGCTCCAGCGGGCCGGTCAGCAGCGCGTCCTCGCGGATCGGCTGCGGGGCGAACTTGGGGTAGATGCACGACGAGCCGAGGAACAGCAGCCGCGGTACCCCGGCGGCGTGCGCGCCCGCGACGACGCTCAGCTGGATGCGCAGGTTGTCCTCGAGGAACTGCACCGGGTAGGTCGAGTTGGCCATGATCCCCCCGACCTTGGCGGCGGCCAGCACCACCGCGTCGGGGCGGGTCTGCCGCAGCCACGCGGCAGTTGCCGCGGCGTCCCGTAGATCCAGCTCGTCGCGCGTGCGGACCAGCACGGGGTGGCCCTCGGCTGTGAGGCGGCGGACCACCGCCGAGCCGACGAGACCGCGGTGCCCCGCGACGAAGACCCGGGCGCCGTCCGGCAGTAGTTCCGTCATGAACGGCATTGTGTCAGCACACTTCATCCGTCCGGGTGTTAATTCCGCATTCATGCGGACCTGGACCGACACCAACTCTTGGGGGAACGCGTGGGCAAGACCGCGCTCATCACCGGCGTGACCGGGCAGGACGGCTCCTACCTGGCCGAAATGCTGCTGGACAAGGGCTACACCGTGCACGGCATCGTGCGCCGCTCCTCGACGTTCAACACCGAGCGCATCGACCACATCTACCAGGACCCGCAGGCGCGCAACCGTTCCTTCGTCCTGCACCACGCCGACCTCACCGACGGCGTCGCGCTGGTCAACCTGCTGCGCGACCTGCGGCCCGACGAGATCTACAACCTCGGCGCCCAGTCCCACGTGCGGGTGTCCTTCGACGCGCCGCTCTACACCGGCGACGTGACCGGCCTGTCCGCGATGCGGCTGCTCGAAGCGGTACGCGCCAGCGGCACCGAGGCACGGATCTACCAGGCCTCGTCCTCGGAGATGTTCGGCTCCGCCCCACCGCCGCAGAACGAGGACACCCCCTTCCACCCGCGCAGCCCGTACGGCTGCGCGAAGGTCTTCGGCTACTGGGCCACGGTCAACTACCGTGAGGCGTACGGGATGTACGCCGTCAACGGCATCCTGTTCAACCACGAGTCGCCCCGCCGCGGGGAGACGTTCGTGACCAGGAAGATCACCCGGGCGGTGGCCAGGATCAAGGCGGGCCTGCAGGACCGGCTGTACCTGGGCAACCTGGACGCGGTCCGCGACTGGGGCTACGCGCCGGAGTACGTGGACGCCATGTGGCGGATGCTGCAGCGCGACGAACCCGACGACTACGTGGTGGCCACCGGTGAGGCCGCCACCGTACGGCAGTTCGTCGAGGTCGCCTTCGGGCACGCGGACCTGGACTGGACGCAGTACGTCCGCTACGACCCCAAGTACGAGCGCCCCACCGAGGTCGACGCGCTGATCGGCGACGCGGGCAAGGCCCGCGACCTGCTCGACTGGGAGCCCAAGGTGAGGGTCGCCGACCTGGCCCGCATCATGGTCGAGGCCGACATCCGGCAGGTCGCCGACCAGCTCGCGGGCGCCTCGATACGGATCGACAGATGACCCGGTCGCAACACGTCCCGCGGTGGCCGACAGATGCCCTGATGTCAGGCGACTTCACCGTACTTCACCGGTTTCGGCAAAAAGCGAGACCGCGGCAAGCGGAACGCCCTAATCTGCCGTCCACCACGACGGCCGGTTCCGGCCGTTGCACATCATGGGCTTGGGGGGCAACTCATGCGTAAATGGCCGGTGTTCGCGGCTGCCGCCATACTGGCGGCCGCAACGCTGGGAACGCTGTCGGCACCATCGGCGACGGCGCTCCAACCACCTGTCGGGCTGACCGCCGACAGCCTCGGCACGTATCAGACCAACGGCGTGGTCTGGGCTCTGGCCCAGGCGAACGGCATCGTCTACACCGCGGGCACCTTCTCCACGATCCGGCCGGCCGGATCGGCTGCCGGCACCAACGAGACCGCGGTGGCGAACTTCGCCGCCTTCGACGCGGCGACCGGCCAGCCGGCGGGCTGCCGACTGGACTTCACCGTCGGCTCCGACAACGCGACGGTACGGGCGCTGGCCGTCTCGCCCGACGGCCACACCCTCTACGCGGGCGGCTTCTTCGGCCAGGTCAACGGGGTCGGGGTGAGCAGCCTCGCCGCCATCGACCTGGACACCTGCACGGTCAGCAACAGCTTCCACCCGGCGGTGTCGGGCACGGTGCGGGCCGTCGAGGCGACCGCCGACACCGTCTTCTTCGGCGGTGACGTCACCTCCGTCAACAGCCAGGCCAGGGGCCGCTACGCGGCGGTCAGCACCACGGGCGCGCTGCTGCCGTGGGCGCCGGACGCGGACGACCCGGGCAGGGCGCTCGCGCTCACCCCGGACGGCCAGAACGCCATCCTGGGCGGCGACTTCAGCACCGTGGACGGCGTGAACTCGCACTCCCTGGCGGTGGTCGACACCTCGACCGGCGCCCTGGTCAAGGCGTATCCGACCGGCTTCATCCCGGCCACCTCGGTGACCAAGGACATCGTCGTGGACGCGGCGAGCAACAGCTTCTACACCGCCAACGAGGGCACCGGCGGCGGAGTCTTCGACGGCCGCATCCGCTTCAGCCTCGACGACTTCAGCCAGGTCTGGCGGGACACCTGCCTGGGCGCCACGCAGTCGCTGAGCGTCTACCAGACCGTCCTGTACAGCGGCAGCCACGCCCACGACTGCTCCAGCATGGGCGAGTACCCGGACTCGGTGCGCAAGCACCTGCTGGCCGAGTCGGTGGACGACCCGCACCTGCTGTCGTGGTTCCCCGACACCAACGACGGCATCGGCGAGAAGATCGGGCCCCGCGTGATGACCCTCGCGTCCTCCGGCGGCACCGACTACCTGTGGGTGGGCGGCGAGTTCACCACCGTCAACGGAACGGCGCAGCAGGGCCTGACCCGGTTCGCCAGCGGCCCGGACACCGGTGCCCCGACGCTGCCGCAGACGTCGGTGACCAGCATCGACCCCGGCTCGGTGAAGGTCAGCTGGCAGTCCAGCACCGACACCGACGACGGCCTGCTGACCTACCGGGTCTACCGCAACGGCGGCACCACCCCGGTCTACACCGTCGCCGGCAGCTCCCTGCCGTGGATCAGGCCGCAGCTCACCTACACCGACACCGACGTCACCCCGGGCGTGAAGTACACCTACCGGGTCTCGGCGAGCGACGGCACCAACACCAGCGCCCTGTCGCCCAACGCGTCTGCCACCGTGCCCGCGACGGCGGAGGCGTACCCGACGCAGGTGCTCGCTGACGGGGCGACCCTCTACTGGCGCTACGACGCGGCCGCCGGGTCGTACACCGCGGACTCCTCGACCGGCGACGACAGCGGGATCAGCGTCGGCGGCCCTGTGCACGGGGTGACGCCGGGCGCGGTGCCGGGGTCGAAGGCGTACACCTTCAACGGCTCGTCGCAGTGGACCTACAGCGACCGGCTGCACCCGACGCCGACGCAATACACCATCGAGACGTGGTTCAAGACGACGACCACGTCGGGCGGCAAGCTGATGGGCTTCGGCAGCAACTCCACCCACCCCAGCGGGAACTACGACAAGCACATCTACATGTCCAACAACGGCCGGCTGAACTTCGGTGTGTACACGGGCACCACCCGGGTCATCACCACGCCGGCCGCGTACAACGACGGCAACTGGCACCTGGTCACCGCCAGCCAGGGGTCGAACGGCATGCGGCTGTACGTCGACGGTGTCCTGCAGGCGGTCAACCTGCTGGTCACCACCAGCGAGAACTACCAGGGCTACTGGCACATCGGCTACGACAGCCTGGGCAGCTGGCCGTCCGCGCCGTCGAGTGCGTACTTCGCCGGCTCCTTCGACGAGGCCGCCGTCTACCCGACGGTGCTCACCTCGGCGCAGGTCGCGAACCACTACGCCCTCGGGACCGCCGGGTGACCGGCCCCCAGGGCTTCGCGTGGGGGTACCCCCACCTCCGCCCGGCCGCTGCCGCCGCCGTCCTCGTGACGGCGGCGGCAGCGCTGCTGCTCGGCGGCTGCGGCTCGGGCGGTTCCGGCGGCGACGGCGACAGGGCCGCGGACCGGCCGTCGGCCCCGGTGTCGGCCGCGGTGTCGGCCCCCGCGGGCGATCCGGCGGCCACCGCCACCGCGCCCCCGGGCGACGCACCGGCCACCACCGAGGCGCCCGGCTCCGCGGCCGACGCCCCCAAGGTGCCGGACGCGCAGCTCACCCCGCCCGGCGGCGGCAGCTTCACCAAGCAGCAGAAGACGTACCTGTCCGGCCGGGTCCCGCGGGGAACCGACCCCGCAGCGGTCCTGGAGGGCGGCCAGGAGATCTGCGACCGGCTGACCCGTACCGCGAAGATCGACAAGGACGCGGCGGCCGGCGCGATCATCACGGGCGACATCAGCATGTCCGGTGCCGCCGCGGCCGTCACCGCCCTGTGCCCCGACCAGCAGCCCGTCATCGACGCGGCGCGACGCGGCTTCGGCGACGGCACGTTCACCGTCGCCGCCAAGGCCGTACCGGGCCGCTCCGTCGCGCCCGGCGGCTACCGGGCGCCGAACCCGTCGCCGTCCTGCACCTGGCGGGTCACCGGCGCGAACGGCGCCACCCTGGCGTCGGGCGGCGGGGCCCGGCTGACCGTACCGGCCGCCGCGCGCGGCATCACGTCCAGCGGGTGCTACGCCTGGCTGGCCTCCGGAGGGACCTGATGGACAAGCTGCCGCTCGTCGTGGCGATACCGACCAAGAACGAGGCCGAGAACATCGCCCGTACGGTCTCGTCGGTCATCGACCACGTCCAGGCCGTCGTCGTGGTCGACTCGCACAGCACCGACGACACCTGCAAGATCGCCGCCGAACTGGGCGCGGAGACCGTCGACTACGCCTGGGACGGCCGCTACCCGAAGAAGAAGCAGTGGTGCCTGGACCACGTCCACCCGGAGGTCCCGTGGCTGCTCTTCCTCGACGGGGACGAGACGCCGAGCCCTGAACTGCTCGGCGAACTGCGGGCGGTGTTCGCGGGCGGCCCGCCGTCGGTCGCGGCCTTCGACATCCCGCTCGGCTACTGGTTCGCCGGCCGGCGGCTGCGGCACGGCTACACCATCGTCAAACGCGCCCTGATGGACCGCACGCGCTGCCGCTTCCCCGAGGTCGGCGACCTCGACGCGCCCGGCATGGGCGAGCAGGAGGGCCACTACCAGCCGGTGGCGGAGTCCGCCGCCCGGCTGCGCTCGCCCATCGAGCACGAGGACCTGGACCCGGTGCGCACCTGGTTCGACCGCCACAACCGGTACTCCGACTGGGAGGCCTGGCTGGAGGTCAACCCGCAGGTGAAGGAGCAGATCAGGAAGGTCAAGACCCGGCAGGGGCAGCTCTTCCACAAGGTGCCCTTCAAGCCGCTGGTGTCCTTCGGCTACGCGTACGTCTACAAGCGCGGCTTCCTGGACGGCAGGGCAGGCCTGGACTACGCCCTCGCGATGAGCTTCTACCGCTGGCAGATCGGGCTCAAGACCCGCGAACAGCGCCGCCTGGCGCCATGACGCCGGCGTAGACGTCCAGCAGGGTGTCCACGACCGCGTCGATCGAGAAGCGGTCGTGGATCAACTGCCGTGCGGCGCGCGAGGCCTGCTCGTTGGCGGCCGGGTCGAGCAGGTCCAGCACCGCCCGGCCGACCAGCGGGCCGTTGTCCGCGTCCGGCCGGCTGTCGGTGACCCGGCCCGCGCCCGCCGCCTCGACGTCGGGCGACAGTCCGCCGGTGCGGGCCACCACCACCGGCAGCCCCACCGACATCGCCTCCAGGATCGACACGGCGAACGGCTCGACCACCGAGGGCAGGACGTACACGTCCGCCGCCCGAAGCCGGGCCAGCACGTCCTCGTGGCCGAGCGCGCCGACGCACTCCAGCGAGCCCGCCACGCCCAGGTCGGCGGCCAACTTCCGCATGGGGCCGGTCAGATCACCGGTGTCGGGTCCTGCGAGCACGAAGCGGGCGTCCGGATACCGCGCGAGCACGGTCGGCATCGCGTTCACGAAGTCCTCGGGGCGCTTGCGCTTCTGCACCCGGGCCAGATACAGCACCGTCGGCGGGCGGTCCCCCCGCGGCGGGCGGGCGTCCTGCGGTGTCACCCCGTTGACCAGCCGGTGGAAGGTCCGCAGCGGTGTCTCCGGCACGACCGCCTGGACGCCCTCGCGCTCCATCTGCGTCAGATGCAGGATCGCGTCCGCGCGGCGCAGCACCCGCTTCATGCCGAGCAGGTCGACGGCCTTCGCGAACAGCTTCTCCGTCGGGTCGATCATCCCGTGCGTCTGCACCACCAGCGGGACCTTCGCCTCCAGGGCGATCAGGGCGAAGGGCAGCGTGATCAGGTCGCGCATCAGGTGCACATGGACGACGTCCGCGCCCTTCACCATGCGGCGGGCGCGGGCCAGCAGGGCGGGCGAGGTGATGCCGCTCACCTCGAACGCGGGCAGCACGTGGCGTGCCTGGTGCACGAAGGACGGCACGCCTTCCACTTCCGTGGGCAGGGGGCCGGTGAACTTGTCGCCCAGCGTGGCGATGCGGGCGTCAACGCCCTTGCTGCGCAGGCCTTTGGACAGGTTGAGGGCGACCCGTGTCGGGCCGCCGAAGTCGTTTGTCGGCGTGTGCAACGTGACGACATGCAGTACCCGCATGTCTCCCCCTTCCCCCCGGGCGCCCCCGGCGCCCCTTGCCCGCACCCTATCCGGGTACGCCCCCGCCCGCGCCCCTTCTGCCCTTTTGTTCCCGGCACCGCCCTGCGGGGCGCCCGAGGACGTGCCACGTGCGGTGTCAACGCGTCTTTCCCGCCGCTGTGGCTGGAAAGACGGCAACGCCACGGCACGTGGCAATCGCGTGACCGCCCCACCACGGCGGGGTGGGGGCAATAGACTCGCGGGCGGGGGAGGTGGGCGCATGGCGGTGAGCGCTGGCGCGGTGGCGGGGGTCCGCGGCACGACGCGGTCAGTGCCGCGGGCGGCACTTTCGCGGGCGCTGGCCGTACCGCTGGTCATCGCCCTCGTCGGGTTCCTGCCCGGCTACGTCACCGTCCAGCCCGGCACCGGCGTCCGCGACACGGCGTACTGGCTGCAACTGACCCTCACCGTCTACGCCGGCGGCCGCCTCGCGGCCATGGTGCTGACGCGTCGCCGCCGCCTGATCCAGGGCGCGTTCTGGCTGTTCTGCTACGTCGCCATGGGCGTCGCCCCCCTCGCACAGGCGGTGATCGGCCAGGTCCCGACGCCGGTGGTCGGACCGCGGTCCGACACCACGACCGCGATCACCCTCGTCCTCGTCGGCTGCGTCGCCTTCGACGTCGGCGCCCTGCTGGCCCGGCACCGGCCGGCGGCCCGGGTGCGGCGGGCGCGGCCGCCCGCCCAGGTGGGCCGCCGGCGGCTGTGGCTGCTGATCGCCGTCGCGTACCTCGGCAGCGCGCTCTCGATCGCCAAACTCGGCGGCCCCGCCGTCTTCTTCAGCAGCCGGCAGGCGATCAGCGAGTCCGTGCAGTCCAGCGGCCTGGCCGGTGGCGGCGGCGACAGCCATGTCGGCTCGGCCTTCATCCGCGGCTTCGGGACCGTACCGGCCCTGCTGGCACTGCTGTTCCTGGTGCGCTGGATGATCACCTCCCGGGTGGCCCGGCGCACCCCTTCGGCGATCGCCGCGCTCTGCGGCCTGGTGGTCGTCAACGCGATCGTCAACAACCCGATCTCGAACCCGCGTTACTGGTTCCTGACGGTCGTGTTCTCGCTGCTGTTCACCGCCTTCCCGCGCAGCCCGGTGATGTACCGCGCGGCGCTGGTGACCGGGGTGGTCGCGGCCCTGCTGCTGTTCCCCTTCCTCGACCGTTTCCGCTACGACTCCGGCGGCTACCACCCGGTGGAGACGACGTCGGTCCTCGAACCGCTGACCATCAAGGACTACGACCAGGTCGGGATGTTCGCCAACACCCTGACCTTCGTGCACTCGGGCAAGGGCCACGCGCACGGGCGGCAACTGGCCGCCGACGTCTTCTTCTTCGTGCCGCGCTCCGTGTGGCACGGCAAGCCGCTGGACTCCGGGGTGCAGGTCGGCCAGTGGATGGGCATGACCAACACCAACCTGTCGTCGCCGCTGTGGGCCGAACTGTGGCTGGACTTCGGCCCGGTGGGGATGACCGGCGGCTTCCTGGCGCTGGGCTACCTGTGCGCCCGCGGCGACCGGCGGTACGCGCAGCGGACGGTGGAGGACGGCCGGCCGGGCACGGTGATGGCGGTGGTGATCCCGCTGGTGTGCGGCTACTCGTTCATCCTGCTGCGCGGCCCGCTGCTCCAGGCGTCCGGGCGGATCGGTATCGCCGCGGTGTGCCTGGCGCTGGTGACCACCTTCAGCGAGGACCGGCGGAAGATCCTGCGGTGACGGCCTCCCCCGTGCCGTCCTGGGCCTGCGGCCCGTCGGCGGGGGCCGGGCGGCGCCGTACGGCGGCGATCCGCAGCCACAGCGCGGCGGCCTTGAGCGCGGAGCCCAGGCACAGGCCCCAGGCCGCGCCGTAGACGCCGTCGAGGCGGTAGCCGCCGAGCATGAAGGCGACCGAGGCGAGGGAGAAGGCGACCTGGATCGGCAGCGTCGCCTTCGGCTGCAGCACCCGCAGGGTGAGCAGGGCGCTGGTGCCCAGCGCGATGCCCGCGTACTGGCTGCCGGACGCGGCAAGCAGCCCGGAGGAGGCGGCCCAGGTGTCGCCGAGGAGCTGGCGGCCGACCCGGTCGGGCAGCAGCATCAGCACGATCGTCCAGGCCGCGGCGACCCAGGCGAGCGCGACGGCCAGCACCGCGGTGGCGCGGACCTTGCTGTCCGCGCCGCGCACCCGGTTCAGCAGCGGCGGGCCGAAGGCGGTGGCGGAGTTGAACAGCACGTTCATCGGGCCGAAGAGGGTGGTGGCGCCGCGCAGGGCGCCGACCGCGAGGGGCGCGGCGAACAGGCCCAGGCCCACCACGGCGAGCTGGCTGGTGGCGTTGCCGACGCCGAACTCGACGACGAAGCGCTGCCCGAGGTGCCCGCGGCGGAGGAACTTCCGCAGGTCCAGCGGTGCGCCCTTGACGCGCGGCCGCAGCAGCGCTGCGGCCACCAGCAGCGCGGGCAGCGCCGAGAGCCCCCACACCGCCACCAGCCGCTGCGGCCCCGCCCCGTGCGGCTGCACGGCCAGCGCGGGCACCGCGACCAGCAGCCGTACGGTGTCGCCGACCAGGGCGTAGTGCGGCAGCCGCAGCGCGGAGAAGCAGTACCGCAGGCCGTCCTGGGTGAGCACGATCGGCAGTACCAGGCCGAGCACCGCGAGCCCGTGCGCGGTCGCGCCGTCCGCGAGGCCGAGGCCGACGGCCATCGCCAGGCCGATCGCGGTGGAGGCGGCGGCGGTGAAGACGGCCGCGGACCGGCAGGCGGCCCGTACGCGTTCGGTACCGCGTTCCAGCACCAGCGCCTGGCCGACGTAGGACACGCCGATGCCGAGAAGCACGGTGAAGACCATGTAGACCATCGAGAACACCGAGAAGCCCGCCGCGGTCGACAGCCTCGCCGCGACCACCAGCACGATGATGTTGGTGAACGCGGCCACGCCCTGGTCGGCCACCGAGCTGGCGATGGCGGCCTTGGAGCCGAGGCCGCGCTCCTCGGGGCCGGACGCGGTGTCGCCGTCGCCTGGAGCCGGGTCCGGTGCGTGCGCGGACACCGTACGGGCGCGTGGCGCGTCGGCCGCGGGCGTCGTACTGCCGCCCGGCGGGGGTTCTGGGGCGGCCCCGGCCGCGGCGGGGTGCCGCGGGGCGGGGCCGGTCAAGGGACCGGGTGACGCTCCGGCGGGGTGCTCGCGGCTTCCTGGGGCAGGTCGCCGTCGCGCCGGGCGGCCGGCGTGGCGGGGCCGGCGG
>NZ_CAJSLV010000061.1 GCF_907177275.1 Actinacidiphila cocklensis | reverse complement strand
GCCCGTGCCGCCGCCGCGGCGGCCGCGCCGGCCGCACACCGTGCGGCTGGGCACACCGCGCCCGAGGCTGCGCCTCGTCGCGCTGGCACTGACCGTGGTCATGGGCGTGTTCGTGGTGCGCCTGCTGCAGGTGCAGGCGGTCGACGCGTCGGCGTATGCCTCGAAGGCCGCGGTGAACCGCTGGGTCACCCACGACGTCACCGCCGACCGCGGCACGATCACCGACCGCTCGGGCGTGGCGCTGGCCGCGACCGTGGACGCGTACGACATCACCGCGGACCCGTATCTGTTCACGCCGGCGCAGGCCAAGGTCAAGGACGCCCCGCTGCAGGCGGCGGAGCTGCTCGCGCCGATCGTCGGCGGCGACGCGACGACGATCGCCCGGCAGCTGTCCACCCCCGGCTCCCGCTACCAGATCCTGGCCCGCCAGCAGTCCCCGCAGGCCTGGAACCAGATCTCCGACCTGAAGAAGGCGCTCGCCGCCAAGGCGGTCAAGCAGCCCGGCGCCGACGTGCTGGCCGGGGTGTTCAGCGAGCCGCACACCAGGCGGGTCTACCCCGGCGGCGACCTCGCCGCCGGCGTGCTCGGCTTCGTCAACAGCAAGGGCACCGGCGGCGGCGGGCTCGAGTCGATGCTGGACAAGCAGCTGACCGGCAAGAACGGCAAGATCCGCTACGCCCAGTCCAACGGCCGCCAGGTCCCCACCGCCGGCGTCCAGGAGCACCCCGCGGTGCCCGGCTCCGACGTGGAGCTGACCTTGGACCGGGACATCCAGTGGGCCGCGCAGAGCGCGATCCGCGCCCAGGTGAAGAAGTCCGGGGCCGATCGCGGGTACGTGACCGTGATGGACAACAGGACCGGCGAGGTGCTGGCGATGGCCGACGCCCCGAGCTTCGACCCCGGCGACCTCTCGCACGCCGACCCCGAGGCGCTCGGCAACGCCGCGATGCAGGACGCGTACGAGCCCGGCAGCGTCAGCAAGCTCATGTCGATGGCCGCGATCATCGACACCGGCACCGCGACGCCCACCACCCGCGTCACCGTGCCGGGCACGCTGCCGCGCGCGGACCGGGTCTTCCACGACGACGTCGACCACGGCACCTGGTACCTGACGCTGAACGGCGTCCTGGCCAGGTCCAGCAACATCGGCACCATCGAGGCCACCGGCCAGCTCGGCAAGACCCAGGCGCAGGCCAACCAGGTCCTCTACTCGTACCTGAAGAAGTTCGGCATCGGCGACCCCAGCGGCATCGGCTTCCCCGGCGAGACCCCCGGCATCCTGGCCAAGCCGCAGGACTGGAACGCCTCGCAGCAGTACACGATCCCCTTCGGCCAGGGCCTGTCGCTGAACGCGCTGCAGGCCACCTCGGTCTACGCGACGATCGCCAACGGCGGGATCAGGGTCGAGCCCAGCCTGATCCGCGGCGTCACCGGGCCCGACGGGCGCTTCGTGCCCGCCGCCCCGCCGAAGAAGACCCGGGTGGTCAGCGCCCAGAGCGCGAAGACGCTGTCCACCATGCTGGAGTCGGTGGTCGGCAGCGAGCAGGGCACCGGCATCCACGCCCGGATCGACGGCTACCGGGTCGCGGGCAAGACCGGTACGGCCAACCGGGTGGACCCGAAAACCGGCAGGTACAAGGGCTACACGGCGTCCTTCATGGGCTTCGCGCCGGCCGACGACCCGCGGGTCACCGTCTCCTGCGTCATCCAGAACCCGACCAGGGGCAGCTACTTCGGCGGCTCGATCTGCGGACCGGTCTTCAAGCAGGTGATGGAGTTCGCCCTCAAGACGCTCCAGGTGCCGCCGTCCGGCGTACCGGCGCCGAAGCTGCCGATCGACTTCGACCCTGCGGACCCCGCCCTGGGCGCGGCCCCGCCGGCCGGCACCAAGGCGCGGTGACCATGCCAGGCACCGACCGTGACCAGCACGGCGTCACCGGTGGCCGCCGCCGCGACCCGCGGCGGCCGCACCCGGCCCGTTTTGGCCCGGAGCCGGGGCAGCCCGGTAACCTCACCGCCGTGCCCAACCCTGATCAAGCCACCCTCACCCAGCCGGGCCTGCCGCGCCCGACGCGGGTCCGCCCCAAACCGCTGGCCGACCTCGCCCGGCGGCTCGGCCTACCGGACCCCGGCGGTGACACCGCTGTCACCGGCATCACCCACGACTCGCGGGCGGTCCGCCCCGGCGACCTCTACACCGCACTGCCAGGCGCCCGCTTCCACGGCGCCGACTTCACCGGCCAGGCGGCCGCCGCGGGAGCCGCGGCCGTCCTCACCGACCCGGCGGGCGCCGCCCGCGCGGCCGCGACCGGCCTGCCGGTGCTGACCGTCGCCGACCCCAGGTCCCAGATGGGCGCGCTCGCCGCGGCCGTCTACGACGAGCCGGGCGAGGCGCTGCTGCAGATCGGCATCACCGGTACGTCCGGCAAGACCACCACCGCCTACCTGGTCGAGGGCGGCCTGCGGGCCGCCACCAGCGGCGGCACCGGCCTGGTCGGCACGGTCGAGACCCGGATCGGCGAGGAGCGCATCAAGAGCGAGCGCACCACGCCGGAGGCCACCGACCTGCAGGCGCTGTTCGCGGTGATGCGCGAACGCGGCGTCGGCTCGCTCGTCATGGAGGTCTCCAGCCACGCCCTGGTGCTCGGGCGGGTCGACGGCGCCGTCTTCGACGTGGCCGTCTTCACCAACCTCAGCCCGGAGCACATGGAGTTCCACACCGGCATGGAGGACTACTTCCAGGCCAAGGCGCAGCTGTTCACCCCGCGCCGCAGCCGGCTCGGCGTGGTCAACCTGGACGACGAGTACGGCCGCCGGCTGGTCGCCGAGGCCACCGTGCCGCTGGTGACGTACTCCGCGCAGGGCCGGCTGGACGCCGACTGGCGGGCCGAGGACGTCGAGGCGGACCTGATGGGCAGCGCCTTCACGGTGATCGGCCCCAAGGGCGAGCGGCTGCGGGCCACCGCCCCGCTGCCCGGCCCCTTCAACGTCGCCAACACCCTCGCCGCGATCACCGCGCTGGCCGCCGCGGGCCTCGACCCGCAGAGCGCCGCCGAGGGCGTCGCTGCCGTGCCCGGGGTGCCGGGCCGGCTGGAGCGGGTCGACGCGGGCCAGCCCTACCTCGCTGTGGTGGACTACGCGCACAAGACCGATGCCGTGGAGTCCGTGCTGCGGGCGCTGCGCACCACCACCCACGGCCGTATCCACGCCGTGCTGGGCTGCGGCGGCGACCGCGACACGACCAAGCGCGGCCCGATGGGCGCCGCGCTGGCCAGGCTCGCCGACACCGCGGTGCTGACCTCGGACAACCCGCGCTCGGAGGACCCGCTGGCGATCCTCAGCGCGATGCTGGCCGGGGCCGCCGAGGTGCCGGCCGGACAGCGCGCCCATGTCGTCGTCGAACCCGACAGGGCCGCCGCGGTGGCCGCCGCCGTCGCCGCGGCCGAGCCGGGCGACATCGTGCTGGTGGCGGGCAAGGGCCACGAGCAGGGCCAGGACATCGACGGAGAGGTGCGCCCCTTCGACGACCGAGAGGTGCTGCGCGCCGCGATCGAGAAGGACCGGAAAGCATCGTGATCCCCCTTACCCTCGCCGAGGTCGCACGCGCGGTCGGCGGGAGCACGCACGACATACCGGACGACGGCCTGCTGGTGACGGGGCCCGTGGTCAGGGACTCCCGCGAGGTGGTGCCCGGCGCGCTGTTCGTGGCCTTCGCCGGCGAGCGGGCCGACGGCCACGACTTCGCCGGCCAGGTGGTGCGGGACGGCGCTGTCGCGGTGCTGGCGGCCCGCCCGGTCGGTGTGCCCGCGATCGTGGTGGACGACGTGCAGGCCGCGCTCGGCGCCCTCGCCCGGCACGTCATCGAGCGGCTCGGTGCCACCGTGGTGGCGCTGACCGGCTCCGCCGGCAAGACCAGCACCAAGGACCTGATGGCGCAGATCCTGGAACGGATCGCGCCGACGGTCTACACCCCGGGGTCGCTCAACAACGAGATCGGCCTGCCGCTGACCGCGCTGCAGGCCGACGAGCACACCCGGCACCTGGTGCTGGAGATGGGCGCCCGCGGTATCGGCCACATCGCGTACCTGACGGGCCTGACGCCGCCGAGGATCGGCGTGGTGCTCAACGTCGGCTCGGCCCACATCGGCGAGTTCGGCGGCCGGGAGCAGATCGCCCAGGCCAAGGGCGAGATGGTCGAGGCGCTGCCGGACGAGCACGCGGGGGGCATCGCCGTACTGAACGCCGACGACCCGCTGGTGCTGGCCATGGCGGACCGCACCAAGGCGCGGGTGGTGCTCTTCGGGGAGAGCGAGCAGGCCGCCGTGAGGGCCACTGACGTGCGGCTGAACGACCGGGGTCAGGCGGTCTTCTCCCTGCGAACACCCACCGGGTGCGCCGACGTGACCTTGCGCCTGTACGGTGAGCACCACGTGTCGAACGCGCTTGCCGCAGCCGCCGTCGCCAGTGAACTCGGCATGCCCGCCGGGGAGATCGCCACCGCGCTCTCTTCAGCGGGATCGCTCTCGCACTGGCGGATGGAGGTCACCGAGCGCCCCGACGGCGTGACGGTCGTCAACGACGCCTACAACGCGAACCCCGAATCCATGAGGGCAGCCCTGCGCGCACTCGCCGCGATGGGCAGGTCCGCACAGGCCGCGGGGGGACGGACGTGGGCGGTGCTGGGAAAGATGGCCGAACTGGGCGGGGAAGCTCTCGCCGAGCACGACGCGGTGGGGCGGCTGGTCGTCCGGCTCAACGTCAGCAAGCTCGTTGCGGTCGGCGGTACGGAAGCCGCGTGGCTGCAAATGGGCGCCTATAACGAGGGTTCGTGGGGTGAGGAGTCGGTGCACGTGTCCGACGCGGAGGCGGCGATCGACCTGTTGCGCGCAGAAGTGCGCCCGGGTGACGTCGTGCTGGTGAAGGCATCACGGTCGGTCGGTCTTGAGGCCGTCGCCCTGGCGCTGACCGAAGGCGGTCCCGGCGGTACGGCGGCCCGTGAGGGTGCCGCGCGATGAAGCAGATCCTCGTCTCCGGGGTGATCGCGCTTTTCCTGTCGCTGATCGGAACTCCGCTGCTGATCCGCCTGCTGGCCCGCAAGGGCTACGGCCAGATGATCCGCGACGACGGGCCGCAGGCCCACCACAGCAAGCGCGGCACGCCGACCATGGGTGGTATCGCCTTCATCCTGGCCACCCTGGTCGCGTACGCCTCGACGAAGCTGATCACCGGCGACAAGCCGAGCATGTCCGGTGTGCTGGTGCTGTTCCTGACCACCGGGCTCGGCGTCGTCGGCTTCCTCGACGACTACATCAAGATCGTCAAGCAGCGCAGCCTGGGCCTGCGGGCCAAGGCGAAGATGGCGGGCCAGCTCATCGTCGGCATCACCTTCGCGGTGCTGGCGCTGAACTTCTCCGACTCGCGCAACCAGACCCCGGCGTCCACCAAGCTGTCCTTCACCACGGACTTCGGCTGGTCGATCGGCCCGGTGATCTTCGTGATCTGGGCGCTGTTCATGATCCTGGCGATGTCCAACGGCGTGAACCTCACCGACGGCCTCGACGGCCTGGCCACCGGCGCCTCGGTGATGGTCTTCGCCGCCTACACCGTCATCGGCGTCTGGCAGTACGGCCAGTGGTGCGGTGCCCAGGTCAGCGCCAACGGCGCCTGCTACGAGGTCCGCGACCCGCTCGACCTCGCGGTGGTCGCGGCGGCCCTGATGGGCGCCTGCTTCGGCTTCCTGTGGTGGAACACCTCGCCGGCCAAGATCTTCATGGGCGACACCGGTTCGCTCGCGCTGGGCGGCGCCCTCGCCGGCCTGGCGATCTGCTCGCGCACCGAGCTGCTGCTCGCCATCCTCGGCGGCCTGTTCGTGCTCATCACGATGTCCGTGGTCATCCAGGTCGGCTCGTTCCGGCTGACCGGCAAGCGGGTCTTCCGGATGGCACCGCTCCAGCACCACTTCGAGCTGAAGGGCTGGAGCGAGGTCCTGGTGGTGGTCAGATTCTGGATCATCCAGGGCATGTGCATGGCCGTCGGGCTCGGCATCTTCTACGCCGGGTGGGTGGCCGCCTCATGACCGCGGGCGGCGAGTACCGGGACCTGAAGGTCACCGTGGCCGGGCTCGGGGTGTCGGGGGTGCCCGCCGCCAAGGCGCTGCACGGCCTCGGCGCCCGGGTGACCGTGGTCAACGGCACCGCGGGGGAGCGGCAGCAGGCCGAGGCGGCCGAACTGGAGGCGCTGGGCGTCACCGTGCGCCTCGGCGACGGGGACACCCTGCCCGAGGGCACCGAGCTGGTCGTCACCTCGCCCGGCTGGAAGCCGTCGAGCCCGCTCTTCGCGGCCGCCGCGGCGGCCGGCGTCGAGGTCATCGGCGACGTCGAGCTGGCCTGGCGGCTGCGCGGCCCGGACGCCGCACCCTGGCTGGCGGTCACCGGCACCAACGGCAAGACCACCACGACCCGGATGCTCGCCGCCGTCCTCACCGCGGCGGGCCTGCGTACCGCCGCGGTCGGCAACATCGGCGTCTCCCTCTTCGACGTCGTCCTCGGCGAGCAGGACTACGACGTCCTGGCCGTGGAGCTGTCCAGCTACCAGCTGCACTGGGCGCCCGGTATCCGCCCGCACTCCGCCGCGGTGCTCAACCTGGCGCCCGACCACCTCGACTGGCACGGCTCGATGGCGGAATACGCCGCGGACAAGGGCCGGATCTACCACGGCAACAAGGTCGCCTGCGTCTACAACGCGGCCGACCCGGAGACCGAGCGGCTGGTGGAGGAGGCCGACGTCGAGGAGGGCTGCCGGGCGATCGGCTTCACCCTTGAGGCGCCGCGCATGTCGGAGCTGGGCGTGGTCGACGGGCTGCTGGTGGACCGGGCCTTCGTGGAGGACCGCCGCAACAGCGCCCAGGAGCTGGCCGAGACCGCCGACGTCCAGCCGCTCGCCCCGCACAACGTGGCCAACGCGCTGGCCGCCGCCGCCCTGGCCCGCGCCTACGGGGTGCCGGCCGGCGCGGTACGCGACGGCCTGCGCGCCTTCCGCCCCGACGCGCACCGCATCGAGGAGGTCGCGGTGCTGGACGGGGTGAGCTACGTCGACGACTCCAAGGCCACCAACACCCATGCCGCGCAGGCCTCGCTGACGGCGTACGACCACGTGGTGTGGATCGCCGGCGGGCTGGCCAAGGGCGCCGAGTTCGACGAGCTGGTGGCCGCGGCCGCCGACCGGCTGCGCGGAGCTGTGCTGATCGGCGCGGACCGCGCGCTGATCCGCGAAGCCCTGGCGCGACACGCCCCGCAGGTGCCGGTGGTGGACCTGGAACGGACCGACACTGGGGCGATGTCCGCGGCCGTGGCCGCGGCGCGGCAGCTGGCCGCGGCGGGCGACACGGTCCTGCTGGCACCCGCCTGCGCGTCGATGGACATGTTCAGCAACTACAACCAGCGCGGCGACCTGTTCGCGGAAGCCGTGCGCGCCGTACTGCCGGACACCGCGGCACGCTCCTAGCCGCCGCGGCCCCGCTCCCGCAGGCCGCGGCGCACCGCACCGACGGAGGGGACCCATGACGGCACACGGCTCCACCCCCCGCGCGGCCGCACGCCCCGCCAGGGCGCCCAGCGCCCTGCGCGGGGCCGCCCGGCTGCCCGGGCGGCTGCGGGACGCCTGGGACCGGCCGCTGACCGCGTACTACGTGATCCTCGGCGGCAGCCTGCTGATCACCGTGCTCGGCCTGGTGATGGTCTACTCGGCGTCGATGATCCAGGCGCTGCGCTACGGGCTGCCGTCCACGTACTACTTCCGCAAGCAGCTGCTCGCGGTCGCGATCGGCTCGGTGCTGCTCTACACGGCCGCCAGGATGCCGGTCAGGGTGCACCGGGCGCTGGCGTACCCGCTGCTGCTGGGCTCAGTGTTCCTGATGTGCCTGGTGCAGGTGCCGGGGATAGGGCAGTCGGTCAACGGCAACACCAACTGGATCTCGGTGGGCGGCCCCTTCCAGCTGCAGCCGAGCGAGTTCGGCAAGCTCGCGCTGGTGCTGTGGGGCGCGGACCTGCTGGCCCGCAAGGGCGACAAGGGCCTGCTCGTGCAGTGGAAGCACCTGCTGGTGCCGCTCATCCCGGTCACCGTGCTGCTGCTCGGACTCATCATGCTCGGCGGGGACCTGGGCACCACCGTGATCCTCACCGCGATCCTGTTCGGCATGCTGTGGCTGGCCGGGGCGCCGACCCGGCTGTTCGCCGGGGTGCTGGGCGGCGCGGGGGCGCTGGCCGGGCTGGCCGTCGTCACCAGCCCCAACCGGATGGAACGGCTGCACTGTATCGCCGCCTCCGACCCCGACAACGGCTGCTGGCAGGCCGTGCACGGGATCTACGCCCTCGCCTCCGGCGGCTGGTTCGGCTCGGGACTCGGGGCGAGCGTGGAGAAATGGGGCGAACTCCCCGAACCGCACACCGACTTCATCTTCGCCGTGACCGGGGAGGAACTGGGCCTTGCGGGGACACTGTCGGTACTCGCCCTCTTCGCGGCACTAGGCTACGCGGGTATCCGCGTGGCCGGTCGTACGGAGGACCCCTTCGTCAGGTTCGCAGCGGGTGGCGTGACCACCTGGATCACGGCCCAGGCCGTGATCAACATCGGTGCGGTGCTCGGCCTGCTGCCGATCGCCGGAGTCCCGCTCCCGCTGTTCTCCTACGGAGGTTCTGCCCTCCTGCCGACCATGTTCGCGATCGGGCTGCTGATCTCCTTCGCCAAGAGCGAGCCGGCGGCGCGAGCCGCGCTGGCCGCGCGGGGGCGGCGGAACGGGCGTAACTCCCCGAGCCGGGCAATGACACGGACGATGCGACGGTACGTCACCCGACGGCCGTCCGGAGAGCGGTGAATTTCGGTGCATGTCGTAC
Source organism: Actinacidiphila cocklensis (assembly GCF_907177275.1). GTDB lineage: Bacteria > Actinomycetota > Actinomycetes > Streptomycetales > Streptomycetaceae > Actinacidiphila > Actinacidiphila cocklensis. Next base: position 99,138 of record NZ_CAJSLV010000061.1, on the reverse strand, counting down.
TCGCCGGTGGGGGGACCGCCGGCCACATCGAGCCCGCGCTCGCGCTCGCCGATGCCCTGCGCAGGCAGGACCCGACCGTGGGCATCACCGCCCTCGGCACCGAGAAGGGCCTGGAGACCAGGCTGGTGCCCGAGCGCGGCTACGAACTGGCGCTGATCCCCGCCGTTCCGCTGCCGCGCAGGCCCACCCCCGAACTGATCACCGTCCCCGGGCGGCTGCGCGGCACCATCAAGGCCGCGGAGCAGATCCTGGAGCGCACCAAGGCCGACTGCGTCGTCGGCTTCGGCGGCTACGTCGCGCTGCCCGGCTACCTGGCCGCCAAGCGGCTCGGCGTGCCGATCGTGGTGCACGAGGCCAACGCCCGCCCCGGCCTTGCCAACAAGATCGGCTCGCGGTACGCCCACGCGGTCGCCGTCTCCACCCCGGACAGCAAGCTGCGCGACTCCCGCTACATCGGCATCCCGCTGCGCCGCTCCATCGCCACCCTGGACCGCGCGGCGGCCCGCCCCGAGGCCAGGCACGCCTTCGGCCTCGACCAGAACCTGCCCACCCTGCTGGTCTCCGGCGGCTCGCAGGGCGCCCGCAGGCTGAACGAGGTGATCGCCACGGTCGCCCCCAGGCTCCAGCAGTCCGGGGTGCAGATCCTGCACGCGGTCGGCCCGAAGAACGAGCTGCCCAGGGCCGACAACATGCCGGGCATGCCGCCGTACCGCCCGGTGCCCTACGTCGACCGGATGGATCTCGCGTACGCCGCCGCCGACATGATGCTCTGCCGGGCCGGCGCCATGACCGTGGCGGAGCTGTCCGCGGTCGGCCTGCCCGCCGCGTACGTGCCGCTGCCGATCGGCAACGGCGAACAGCGGCTCAACGCGCAGCCGGTGGTCAAGGCCGGCGGCGGCCTGCTGGTCGACGACGCGGAGCTGACCCCGGACTGGGTGCTCGGCAACGTCCTGCCGGTGCTCACCGACCCGCACCGCCTCTACGACATGTCCCGCGCCGCCGCGGAGTTCGGCCGCCGGGACGCGGACGACCTGCTCGTCGGCATGGTGTACGAGGCGGTGGCCGCGCGCCGGGCACGATAGACCCGCCGGGCGTCAACACACGGGAGGCCGACGTGACAGGACCGGGAGCCGGTGCCGGAGCCAGATCCGCGGAGCGCGGCGGCCAGGACCGTACGCGGGTACCCCCCGCCGCGGCCCGCCCGCCCGCCGACGGCAGCCGCCGGCCGCGGCTGACGGTGCCCGCCCGCCGTACGGTGCTGATCGTGCTGGTGGCGCTCACCGTACTGCTGGGCGGCGGCACCTGGGTGGTCTACGGCTCGTCGTGGCTGCGGGCCGACCGGGTCGCGGTGACCGGCGGCCAGGTGCTGACCGCGCAGCAGATCCAGCGGGCCGCCGCCGTACCGCTCGGCGGCCCGCTGGTCTCGGTCAACACCGCAGCGGTCAGGAAGCGGCTGCTCAAGGCGCTGCCAAGGCTGCGCGACGCCCGGGTGCACCGGTCGTGGCCGCACACGATCCGGGTCGAGGTGACCGAGCGCACGCCGTCGGCGATCCTGAAAAGCGGCGGGAAGTTCATCGAAGTCGACAAGGAAGGCGTCAGGTTCGCCACCGTCGATCAGCGGCCGCGCGGAGTGCCGGTGGTGCAATTGACGCCGGATCAGACGGCGAGCTTTCGGCATTTCGGAACAAAGAGACTGCTGCAGGCCGCGATTAGCGTCGCCGGCCGGCTGCCCCAATCGCTGACCGGCCGGGCGACCGCGATCCGGGTGCGTTCCTACGACGCGATCACCGTCGAACTCACCGGCGGGCGGGACGTGATGTGGGGCAGCCAGGAGGACGGCGCCCCCAAGGCGGCGGCGCTGACCGCGCTCATGAAGGCCGAGCCGCACGCCACGCATTACGACGTCAGCGCCCCCACCGCCCCTGCGGCTTCCGGAAGTTGACGCGTGCGGGACGTCCGCTTCGATAGTATTCGACCCCTGGTTCACGGAGCCCGTGCGTGATCACATAGGGTCAAAAGAAAAACGGGAGGTTCGGCGTGTTCGTTGAACCACCACCGCTTGTCGACTTAGTGTCTCGTCCCAAAGGAACACATGGGACAGGCATACTGGTAACCCTAAACCTCAGGGTCAGGGTTCGGAACGGCCCCGGCGAGCGTACCGACCGTCCCACACGATTCGTAAATCGAGGCGAGAGGCCTTCGACGTGGCAGCACCGCAGAACTACCTCGCAGTCATCAAGGTCGTCGGCATCGGCGGCGGTGGCGTCAACGCCATCAACCGGATGATCGAGGTCGGTCTCAAGGGCGTCGAGTTCATCGCGATCAACACCGATGCGCAGGCCCTGCTGATGAGCGACGCCGACGTCAAGCTCGACGTCGGCCGGGAGCTGACCCGGGGACTCGGCGCCGGCGCGAACCCCGACGTCGGCCGCAAGGCCGCCGAGGACCACCGTGAGGAGATCGAAGAGGTGCTCAAGGGCGCCGACATGGTCTTCGTCACCGCGGGCGAGGGCGGCGGCACCGGCACCGGTGGCGCCCCCGTGGTCGCCAACATCGCCCGCTCGCTGGGCGCACTGACCATCGGGGTGGTCACCCGCCCCTTCACCTTCGAGGGACGCCGCCGCGCCAACCAGGCCGAGGACGGCATCGCGGGGCTGCGCGAGAACGTCGACACCCTGATCGTGATCCCCAACGACCGGCTGCTGTCGATCTCGGACCGCCAGGTCAGCGTGCTGGACGCCTTCCGCTCCGCGGACCAGGTGCTGCTGTCCGGTGTGCAGGGCATCACCGACCTGATCACCACCCCCGGTCTGATCAACCTGGACTTCGCCGACGTGAAGTCCGTGATGTCGGAAGCCGGTTCCGCCCTCATGGGCATCGGCTCGGCCCGCGGCGACGACCGGGCCGTCGCCGCCGCGGAGATGGCGATCTCCTCGCCGCTGCTGGAGGCCTCCATCGATGGCGCCCGCGGTGTGCTGCTGTCCATCTCCGGCGGCTCCGACCTCGGCCTGTTCGAGATCAACGAGGCGGCCCAGCTGGTCAGCGAGGCCGCCCACCCGGAGGCCAACATCATCTTCGGCGCGGTCATCGACGACGCGCTCGGCGACGAGGTCCGGGTCACCGTCATCGCGGCCGGCTTCGACGGCGGCCAGCCGCCCACCAAGGGCAGCCGCGACAAGGTGCTCAACTCTCCCTACGCGGGCCGCGACGACGCGGCGGCCTCCGGCGGCGCCAGGACCCCCGCCCCCGGCGACCCCCAGCGCCCCGCGCCGTCCTTCGGCGGCCTGGGCAGCGTCCCGGCCGCAGCACCCGGCGAGCGGGAGCCCGAGCCGGTCGCCGAGGCGCCGGCCGTCCCGGCACCGTCGCCGATCGTGCCGCCGGCCCGGCCGTACCAGGACAGCGCGGCGGAAGAGCTCGACGTTCCCGACTTCCTGAAGTGACCGCCAGGACGTGATAGGGAACCGCACTTCAGCGAACGGCGCGCACTTCGCCTTCACCGACAGGTGGGGCGGGGTGAGCGCCGTTCCGTACGACAGCCTCAACCTCGGCGGTGCGGTCGGCGACGACCCGGCCGCCGTCCGCGCCAACCGCGACCTGGCCGCCCGCGCGCTGGGCCGCGATCCGGGCGGGGTGGTCTGGATGAACCAGGTGCACGGCCGTGAGGTCGCCGTCGTGCACGAGCCGTGGGGCGCGGGTCCCGCGCCCGACGTCGACGCGCTCGTCACCACCGGCACGGACCTGACCCTCGGGGTGCTCACCGCGGACTGCGTGCCGGTGCTGCTCGCCGACCCGGTGGCCGGCGTCGTCGCCGCCGCGCACGCCGGCCGGCCGGGGATGACCGCCGGGATCGCCACCGCCGTGATTGAGATGATGATCACACTCGGCGCCGATCCCGACCGCACAACAGCCGTACTCGGCCCGGCGGTCTGCGGCAAATGCTATGAAGTGCCCGCTTCGCTCCGGGACGAGGTCGCCGCCGTCGAAGCGGCGGCGTACGCCGAGACGAGCTGGGGCACTCCGGCGGTCGACGTGGCCGCCGGAGTGCGCGCCCAGCTGACGCGCGCCGGAGTGCGCTCGATCGAGGGTCCCGCCGCCTGCACCCTGGAGTCCGCCGACCACTTCTCCTACCGCCGCGACCGGGTCACCGGCCGGCTGGCCGGCTACGTGTGGCTGGACGGCGACCGGTGAGCGCGCAGAACGGGACCGGAGAGGCGCGCGCGGAACAGCTCGCGGCGAACCTCGCCCGGGTCGAGCAGCGGATCGCCGACGCCTGCCGGGCCGCGGGCCGGGACCGCGAGGAGGTGACCCTCGTCGTGGTCACCAAGACCTACCCGGCCTCCGACGTACGGCTGCTGGCCGGGCTCGGCGTCCGCGAGGTCGCGGAGAACCGCGACCAGGACGCCGCGGGGAAGGCGGCCGAGACCGCCGATCTCCCGCTCAGCTGGCACTTCGTGGGCCAGTTGCAGACCAACAAGGCCCGCTCCGTGGTCCGTTACGCTGATCATGTGCACTCGGTCGACCGGCTCCGGCTGGTCGAGGCGCTGTCGTCGGCGGCCACCGCCGCCCGGCGGCAGGTCGGTTGCCTCGTTCAGGTCGCCCTGGACGCGGAGGCCGGGGATCGCGGGGAGCGCGGCGGGGTGGCGCCCGACGCGGTGCCCGCGCTGGCCGACGCCCTCGCGGCGGCCCCGGGGCTGCGGCTCGACGGGCTGATGACGGTGGCGCCGCTCGCCGGGGCGTACGCGGGTCAACCCCGCGCTGCCTTCGACCGGTTGATGGAAATCTCATCCCGCCTGCGCGAGACGCATCCGGCTGCCACCATGGTCTCGGCAGGGATGAGTCAGGACCTCGACGAAGCGGTGACGGCCGGAGCGACACATGTACGCGTCGGAACGGCGGTACTCGGAGTCCGTCCCGGGCTCCGGTAACGTCACCAAACAAGTCGGACCACAGCATAAATATGGTGTGGCGGCCGCTCCCCGAGGCGGCCGAGGACCGCAACCCCGCTGAGAGGACGCAGAGCATGGCCGGCGCGATGCGCAAGATGGCGGTCTACCTCGGCCTCGTGGAGGACGACGGATACGACGGCCCGGGCTTCGACCCGGATGACGAGTTCGAGCCGGAGATGGCCGCGCCGCCCGCGCGTGCCGTGACCGAGCAGGAGCGCGCCCCCCGCCGCCCGCACAGCCAGCACGTGCCACCGAGCCAGCACCAGCCGGCGCAGGCCGAGCCGCCCCGGCTCGTGCACGCCCCGGCACCCCGCGAACCGCGGATCGCCCCCGTGGCGTCCATCACACCCGAACGTCACAGCCTGGAGAAGAACGCAGCGGTGATCATGCCCAAGGTCGTGTCAGAACGAGAGCCGTACCGGATCACGACACTTCACCCCCGGACCTACAACGAAGCCCGTACCATCGGGGAACACTTCCGCGAAGGCACCCCGGTGATCATGAACTTGACGGAGATGGACGACACGGATGCGAAGCGACTTGTCGACTTCGCGGCCGGTCTGGTCTTCGGCCTCCACGGGAGCATCGAGCGGGTGACGCAGAAGGTCTTTCTGCTGTCGCCTGCTAACGTCGATGTCACGGCGGAGGACAAGGCCCGGATCGCCGAGGGCGGGTTCTTCAACCAGAGCTGAGCGAAACGCAACCGTAGGAACCGGCCAACAGGCCGTCGAGCAGGGGAGAGGGAAGCGCGATGAGTGTCGCACTCCAAGTGCTGTCATACGCGCTGTACGTGTTCCTCTTTGTGCTTATTTTCCGATTGGTGATGGACTACGTCTTCCAGTTCGCCCGTTCATGGCACCCTGGGAAGGCGATGGTGGTGGTCCTGGAGGGCACCTACACTGTCACCGATCCGCCACTCAAGCTTCTGCGGCGGTTCATCCCGCCGCTGCGCCTCGGGGGCGTGGCGCTCGACCTGTCCTTCTTCGTATTGATGATCATCGTTTACATCCTGATCTACGTTGTTGGGAGCTTCATGTGAACGGTGCGAGCTCCCGATATGTCGACGATCACGTTGAGGTGAAGAGATGCCGTTGACCCCCGAGGACGTTCGGAACAAGCAGTTCACGACCGTCCGCCTCCGAGAGGGCTATGACGAGGATGAGGTCGACGCCTTCCTCGACGAGGTGGAGTCGGAGCTGACCCGACTGCTCCGCGAGAACGAGGACCTGCGCGCCAAGCTGGCCGCAGCCACTCGTGCCGCAGCCCAGAACCAGCAGGGCATGCGCAAACCGGAACCGCAGGACCGTCCGGTCCCGGCGGCCATATCTGGACCGCAGCCGGTGCAGCAGCAGATGCCGCAGCAGCAGATGCCCCCCCAGCAGCAGGGCGGCATGCCGCAGTTGCCGCCCGGCCCCAGTGCCCAGCAGCAGGGTCCCGGTCCGATGGGCCAGCACCCGATGCAGCAGCAGGGTCCCGGTCCGATGGGTCAGCACCCGATGCAGCAGCAGGGTCCCGGCCCCATGGGTCAGCACCCGATGCAGCAGCAGGGTCCCGGTCCGATGGGCCAGCACCCCATGCAGCAGCAGGGGCACCCGATGCAGCAGCAGGGACCCGGTGGCGACAGCGCCGCCCGTGTCCTTTCGCTCGCCCAGCAGACCGCCGACCAGGCCATCGCAGAGGCGCGGTCCGAGGCCAACAAGATCGTCGGTGAGGCCCGCAGCCGCGCCGAGGGTCTGGAGCGGGACGCCCGCGCCAAGGCCGACGCGCTGGAGCGGGACGCCCAGGAGAAGCACCGCGTCGCGATGGGCTCCCTGGAGTCCGCCCGCGCCACGCTGGAGCGCAAGGTCGAGGACCTGCGCGGCTTCGAGCGGGAGTACCGCACGCGGCTGAAGTCCTACCTGGAGTCGCAGCTGCGCCAGCTGGAGAACCAGGCGGACGACTCGCTCGCCCCGCCGCGCACCACGCCCGCCGCGCCGTCCCTGCCGTCCGCGCCCGCGATGGGCGGGACCATGGGAGGCAACTCCATGGGCAACGGCTCCATGGGCAACGGCTCGATGAGCAACGGCATGAGCGGGATGGCTCCCGCCGGGGCCGGCGCCATGGGGCACAACGCCTCGGCGCCCTCCTACGGCGGCGGCGGTCAGGGCATGGGCGGTCACACTCCCGGCCCGACGTACGGCGGCCAGCAGCAGATGTCGCCGGCGATGACCCAGCCGATGGCGCCGGTCCGCCCGCAGGGCGGCCCCTCGCCGCTCCAGCAGGCGCCCACGCCGATGAGGGGCTTCCTCATCGACGAGGACGACAACTAGCCGCTCGCGGCAGGTTTTCAGGGCCGGGCCTCCCGGGGATCTTCCCCCGGCGAGGCCCGGCCCTTTTGCGCTCCGCGGCACTCTGTGGGGGTGCCTGTTCCCGAAGAGGGCAAGCCGAAGGGGCGCGGGGAACTGCGCGACAGTTCCCCGCGCCCCTGAAGGGCGCTGCCTCAGGCGGCCTTGCGCAGGTGGAAGGTCAGGGACAGCGGCTCGTCCGTGAAGGCGGGGCCGAATCCGTCGGAGGGGGCGCCCTCGGAGAAGGCGACGGCCAGGACCTCCTCGGCGATGAGCGCGGAGTGCGCGCGCAGCGCTTCGGCCAGGTCGGAGCGGTCCGCGGACCAGCGGACCTCGATCCGGTCCGCCACGTCCAGGCCGCTGTTCTTGCGGGCCTCCTGGACCAGCCGGATCACGTCGCGGGCCAGGCCCGCGAGTCGCAGCTCCGGGGTGATCTCCAGGTCGAGGGCGACCGTGGCGCCCGAGTCGGCGGCCACCGACCAGCCCTCGCGCGGGGTCTCGGTGACGATGACCTCGTCCGGGGTCAGCACCACCTCGGCACCGTCCACGACGACCGTTGTCGTACCGCGCTCCCGCAGATCCGCCGACAGCGCCGCCGCGTCGGCCGCGGCCACCGCCGCGGCGACCGCCTGGACGCCCTTGCCGAACCGCCTGCCCAGCACCCGGAAGTTCGCCTTCGCGCTGGCGTCCACCAGGGAGCCGCCGACCTCGGAGAGCCCGGCGAGCGAGGAGACGTTCAGCTCCTCGGCGATCTGCGCGCGCAGCTCGGGCGAGAGGTCCTCGAAGCCGGCGGCGGCGACCAGTGCGCGCGACAGCGGCTGCCGGGTCTTGACCCCGGACTCCGCGCGGGTCGCCCGGCCCAGCTCCACCAGCCGGCGCACCAGCTGCATCCGCGTCGACAGCCCGGCGTCGATCCGGCCGGCGTCGACCACCGGCCAGGACGCCAGGTGCACCGAGTCCGGCGCGTCGGGTACGACCGGCACGACCAGGTCCTGCCAGACGCGTTCGGTGATGAAGGGCACCAGCGGCGCCATCAGCCGGGTCACCGTCTCGACCACGTCGTGCAGCGTGCGCAGCGCCGCCGGGTCGCCCTGCCAGAAGCGGCGCCGCGAACGGCGTACATACCAGTTGGACAGGTCGTCCACGAACGCCGACAGCAACTTGCCCGCGCGCTGGGTGTCGTACGACTCCAGTGCCTCGGTGACGTCGCGCACCAGGACGTTCAGCTCGCCGACCAGCCAGCGGTCGAGCAGCGGCCGCTCGCCGACCTGCGGGTCGGCCGCGGAGGGCGCCCAGCCGGACGTCCGGGCGTAGAGGGCCTGGAAGGCCACCGTGTTCCAGTAGGTGAGCAGCGTCTTGCGCACCACCTCCTGGATCGTGCCGTGCCCGACCCTGCGGGCCGCCCACGGGGAGCCGCCGGCCGCCATGAACCAGCGCACCGCGTCGGCGCCGTGCTGGTCCATCAGCGGGATCGGCTGCAGGATGTTGCCCAGGTGCTTGGACATCTTGCGGCCGTCCTCGGCCAGGATGTGGCCCAGGCACACCACGTTCTCGTACGCGGACCGGTCGAAGACCAGCGTGCCGACCGCCATCAGCGTGTAGAACCAGCCGCGGGTCTGGTCGATCGCCTCGGAGATGAACTGCGCCGGGTACGTCCGCTCGAAGACGTCCTTGTTGTGGTACGGGTAGCCCCACTGCGCGAACGGCATCGACCCCGAGTCGTACCAGGCGTCGATCACCTCGGGCACCCGCGTCGCGGTCTCGCCGCACGTGCCGCAGGGGAAGGTCACCGCGTCGATGTACGGCCGGTGCGGGTCGAGGCCCGACTGGTCGGTGCCGGTCAGCCCGGTCAGCTCGGCCAGCGAGCCGACGCAGGTCAGGTGGTCCTGCTCGCAGCGCCAGATCGGCAGCGGGGTGCCCCAGTAGCGGCTGCGGGACAGCGCCCAGTCCACGTTGTTGTCCAGCCAGTCGCCGAAGCGGCCGTGCTTGACCGACTCCGGGTACCAGCTGGTCCGCTCGTTCTCCCGCAGCATCGCGTCCTTGACCGCGGTGGTCCTGATGTACCAGGACGGCTGCGCGTAGTAGAGCAGCGCGGTGTGGCAGCGCCAGCAGTGCGGGTAGCTGTGCTCGTACGGCACGTGCCGGAACAGCCGGCCGCTGGACTCCAGCTCGGCGACCAGCGCCTCGTCGGCCTTCTTGAAGAACACCCCGCCGACCAGCGGCACCTCGGGCTCGAAGGTGCCGTCCCTGCGCACCGGGTTGACCACCGGCAGCCCGTACGCGCGGCACGCCTTGAGGTCGTCCTCGCCGAAGGCGGGGGACTGGTGGACCAGGCCCGTGCCGTCCTCGGTGGTCACGTAGTCGGCGTTGAGCACGAAGTGCGCGTCGGGGATGTCGACCAGGTCGAAGGGCCGCTCGTACGTCCACCGCTCCATCTCGCGGCCGGTGTACGTCTCGCCGGTCGCCGTCCACTCCTCGCCCAGCGCCTTGCCGAGCAGCGGCTCGGCGACGACCAGCTGCTCGGTGCCGTCGGTGGCGACGACGTAGGTGACGTCCGGGTGCGCGGCGACCGCGGTGTTGGACACCAGCGTCCAGGGCGTGGTCGTCCACACCAGCAGGGAGGCACGGCCGGCCAGCGGGCCGCCGGTGAGCGGGAAGCGGACGTAGACCGACGGGTCGACGACCGTCTCGTACCCTTGCGCCAGCTCGTGGTCCGACAGGCCGGTCTGGTCGCGCGGGCACCAGGGGGCGACCCGGTAGTCCTCGACCAGCAGGCCCTTGTCGAAGATCTGCTTGAGCGACCACCACACCGACTCGACGTACTCCGGGTCCATGGTGCGGTAGGCGTTGTCCAGGTCCACCCAGTAGCCCATCCGGGTGGTCAGCTCGGTGAAGGCGTCGGTGTGCCGGGTCACCGACTCGCGGCACTTCGCGTTGAACTCCGCGATGCCGTACGCCTCGATGTCCTGCTTGCCGGTGAAGCCCAGCTCCTTCTCCACCGCCAGCTCGACCGGCAGGCCGTGGCAGTCCCAGCCGGCCTTGCGGGTCACGTGGTGGCCCTGCATCGTCTTGAAGCGCGGGAAGACGTCCTTGAAGACCCGGGCCTCGATGTGGTGGGCGCCGGGCATGCCGTTGGCGGTCGGCGGACCCTCGTAGAACACCCAGTCGGGCAGCCCGCGGGTCTGCTCCACGGAGCGGGCGAACGTCTTGCGCTCGTCCCACAGCGCCAGCACCTCGTGTTCGAGGGCGGGCAGGTCGACCTGCGCGGGGACCTGGCGGTACTGCGGCTGGCTGTTCGGGCTCATCGGGGACTTCCTCCGGCGGACACTGGGACAGGCTCCGTCGAAGGGACGAGGGCGCCGTTGCGACGCGCTCCCGCGGTACCACCCTTCTTGGCGGTGGAGGACTTCCCACCGCCCCCTCATTGGGGTAGCGATGCCGGTTCTACTCGCCCTCGCCCGAGGGCTTTCTTCCGGCGGCTCCGGGCTGATCTTCACCCCGCGCACACCCCCGGGCTTCCACCGTCCCCGGGTCGCTCTTGGCTGCGTGCGGCGCTACTCGTCCCATCCACGCCGGTTCGCTGCCGCTCAGTGTACGGGGGCGGGCGGCGCCGCGTCGCCCGCGTTCGGAGCGGCCCTGCCGGGTGAGGTGGCTGACCCGAATGGCCTGCTCCGCGCGCCAGGGCGGCGGTCGTCACGCATCGTTACGGAGGTACCGGAATACCTGGCGGCGAGCTGGGCACAACGGATGCAGACCTCTCCGCCCCGCACACCCGGGCGGCCGGGTCGGCCAGGCAGTGCCCCGTTGCCGCAGGTCCGGAGCGGATGGCCGCTATCGGCGCGGTCCGCGAAAGAGGATCACAGAGGTGAAGGGGTCGCGGCCATGGTGGTGAAGAAGTCGGCGGAGCAGCCTCCGGCGGAATCCGGCGACGCCCCCGCCGGTACCGGTTCGCACAGCACCGCCGCCGAGAAGACCGCCCCTGTGAAGAAGGCCGCGGCCAAGAAGGCGGCTCCCGCGAAGAAGGCGGCGGCCAAGAAAGCGGCGGCCAAGAAGGCGGCGCCGGCCGGGAAGAAAGCCGCCGGGAAGAAGGCCGCCCCGGGCAAGAAGGCCGCCGCCAAAGCGGCTACCCGGGGGAATGCCGCAGCAACTGCGGCACCTTCGGCAGGACAGGCCCCTGCCGTGGGTAGGAAAGCCGCAGGCAAGAAGACTGCGGCCGAGAAGGCAGCGGGCAAGAAGGCGGCCCCTGCAAAGAAGGCCGCCGCGGGGAAGCGTGCCACGGGCAGGAAAACGGCGGGCGCGAAGCACGCCGGTCGAGATGGGTCCAAGACGGGAGCTGGCACTGTGACGGTGGAGAAGACTGCGGCCGGTACGGCCGCGAGCGGCGTGCCGGCGGCGCGCGGAGCTGCCGAGGCCGGCGTGCTCGCGGTACTGCCGGGGGAGGAACCCTGGACCGCGGAAGAGGCCGAGGAGGCGAGAACCGAGCTGGTCTCGGAGGTCGAGCGGCTCAAGGCCGAGATCGCCTCCTCCGAGGCGGCCGTCGCGGGCATGCTCCGCGACTCGGCCGACAGCGGCGGCGACGAGGCCGACACGGGGGCGAAGAACATCAGCCGGGAGTCCGAGCTGGCGCTCGCCGCGAACACCCGGGACATGCTGGTCCAGGCGGAGCACGCGCTGCAGCGGCTCGACGAGGGCACGTACGGCCTGTGCGAGGTGTGCGGCAACCCGATCGGCAAGGCCAGGATGCAGGCCTTCCCCCGGGCGACCCTGTGCCTGGACGACAAACAGCGCCAGGAGCGCCGATGACCTGGCCGCGGGGTGTGCCGTACCCTCGTCAGCAGGCGGGCGACGGAGCACACACGGGCTGAGGGCTGAGGGACCACGTGACGGAAGCGGAGCGCATCATCATCACGCCGGACGACGACACTCCGGGCGGAACCGAGGAGTCCGTGTCCGGCAGCTCCGAGCATCCGGCCGCGGTACGCCGGCGGCGCATCACCGTGCTGATCGGGGTCGCGGCCTTCGCGTACCTGCTCGACCTGCTGTCGAAGATCTGGGTCGTCACCAGCCTGGAGAACCACGCGCCGATCAGTGTCCTCGGCCACTACCTGCGCTTCGACGCGATCAGGAACGCGGGGGCGGCCTTCGGCCTGGGCCAGGGCATGACGATCGTCTTCACGCTGATCGCGGCCGGCGTGATCGTGGTGATCGCCCGGCTGTCCCGCCGCCTGTACAGCGTGCCGTGGGCCATCGCGCTCGGCCTGCTGCTCGGCGGCGCCTTCGGCAACCTCACCGACCGCGTCTTCCGCGCGCCCGGCGGCTTCCAGGGCCGCGTCGTGGACTTCATCGCCCCGGCCCACTTCGCGGTCTTCAACCTCGCCGACTCCGCGATCACCTGCGGTGGCGTGCTGATCGTCCTCCTCTCCTTCCGCGGCATCGACCCCGACGGCACCCGCCACCGCGACTGATCCCCGCGCTTCCGCCGGCAGCGGTGGCCGGGCGGTTCCCCTTCCCCGGGGCGGCGCCCTTCCGCCGGCCGCGGTGCTGTGCGGTTCCCCTTCGGCAATGGGTGCCCACCAGGGGCGCGGGGAACTGCGCGACCAGCCCCCACCGGCCGGTGGTCCGTCGTCGACAGCAACTGCCCCTTCGGGCCGGTGACGACCCGCGCCCCGGTGGTGGGCCGGTCGCGCGGTTCCCCGCGCCCCTGACAAAGCACCGCCTTACGCAGAGGCACCCCCAAGGCACCGCGGCCCGCGGAAGGCTCCCCTGCCAAGGGGGGCGGGACCCGGGCGGGTCGGGGGGGACGGACGGGTCCGGCATACTCGTCTGGTGAGTACCGTTCCGGAAATCCGCTCCTTGCCCGTACCCGACGGCCTGGAAGGCGAAAGAGTCGACGCGGCCCTGGCCCGTATGTTCGGCTTCTCCCGTACCAAGGCCGCGGAATTGGCCGCCGGGGGGAAGGTGTCGCTCGACGGGTCGGTCGCGGGCAAGTCGGAGCGGGTGCACGGCGGGGCGTGGCTCGAGGTCGAGATGCCCGCGGCGGCGGCCCCGATACAGATCGTCGCCGAGCCCGTCGAGGGCATGGAGATCGTGCACGACGACGACGACGTCGTGGTCATCATGAAGCCGGTCGGTGTCGCCGCCCACCCGAGCCCCGGCTGGACCGGCACCACCGTGATCGGCGGCCTGGCAGCGGCGGGCTACCGCATCTCCACCTCGGGCGCCGCCGAGCGCCAGGGCATCGTGCACCGGCTCGACGTGGGCACGTCGGGCCTGATGGTGGTCGCCAAGTCGGAGCGCGCCTACACCCGGCTCAAGCAGCAGTTCCGCGACCGGGTGGTGGACAAGCGCTACCACGCCCTGGTCCAGGGGCACCCGGACCCGATGAGCGGCACGATCGACGCCCCCATCGGCCGGCACCCCACCCATGACTACAAGTGGGCCGTCACCGCGGACGGCAAGCCCTCGGTGACGCACTACGACCTCATCGAGGCCTTCCGCTCCGCGAGCCTGCTGGACATCAAGCTGGAGACCGGCCGCACCCACCAGATCCGGGTGCACATGTCCGCGCACCGCCACCCGTGCGTCGGCGACCTCACCTACGGCGCCGACCCGGTGATGGCCAAGCGGCTCGGCCTGACCCGGCAGTGGCTGCACGCCAAGCGGCTGGGCTTCGAGCACCCGGCGGACGGCGAGTGGGTGGAGTTCGAGAGCGACTACCCCGACGACCTCCGGCACGCGCTGGACACCGTACGGGCCGACAGCCGGTGACCGCCCTGAAGCCCGCGGTGCGGGTGGTCGCGGCCGACGACGCGGAGGCCATGGCGGCGGTGCACGCGATCCGGCACGAGGTCTTCGTGGTGGAGCAGAACGTGCCGGCCGAGCTGGAGTGGGACGGCAAGGACGCCAGGGCCGTGCACGCGCTGGCCCCGGACGCCGGCACCGGGCGGCTGCTGCTGGGCGCGGACGCGGCGGCCAAGAACGGCGGCGACCCGGATCTGGCGGTACTGGGCAGGCTCGCCGTGGTCAGGTCCGCCCGCGGTACGGGCCTGGGCGCCCTGCTGGTGCGCGCCCTGGAGGACGAGGCCGCACGGCTCGGCCTGGCGGGCGTCTACCTGGAGGCCCAGGTCCACGCCATCGGCTTCTACCGCAAGCTCGGCTACGCCGCGTTCGGCCCCGAGTTCCAGGACGCCGGCATCGCCCACCGCGCGATGCGCCGCACCTGGCGGCCGTAAGGGCCTGGTACGCGGGCCGCCGCCGTGCGGGATCGCGCGCCGCCCGGTGCGGCGCGGCCCGGCGGCCGCGGCGGCACCGCGTGGCACGCTGACGGGCGTGGATCAGCTCGCCCTGTTCTTCTCGCTCATGCTCGCGGCCGTGGTGATGGTGCCGCTCGGGGACCGTACGGGCCTGCCGTCGCCGGTGCTGATGACACTGCTCGGCGGGGTGCTCGCGCTGATCCCGCAGGTCCCGAACGTACGGATCGACCCGGACCTGATCCTGCCGCTGGTACTGCCGCCGCTGCTGTACGCGGCGGTGCAGCGCACCTCCTGGCGGCAGTTCGCGGCCAACCGGAGGGCGATCTTCCTGCTCGCGGTGGCGCTGGTCTTCGTCACCACCGCGGCCGTCGCCGCGGTGGTGGACGCCGTGGTGCCCGGCATCACCCTTGCCGCGGCCTTCACGCTGGGCGCCCTGGTGGCGCCGCCCGACCCGGTGGCGGCGACCGCGGTGGCCGGGGCGCTCGGGCTGCCGCGCCGGATGATCTCCATCCTGGAGGGCGAGGGGCTGTTCAACGACGTCACCGCGATCGTGCTCTACCACGTGGCGGTGGCCGCGGCCGTCTCCGGGCACTTCTCGCCGTCGCACGCGGTGCTCGAACTGGTGCTGTCGGCGGTGGTGGCGGTCGTCGTCGGCCTGGCGCTCGGCTGGGGCGCCAACAAGCTGATGGGGGTGGTCGGCGACCCGACGCTGCAGGTCGGCCTGTCCCTGCTGGTGCCCTTCGCGTCCTACGCCCTCGCCGAGGAGTTCTCCGGGTCCGGTGTCCTGGCGGTCCTCACCAGCGCCCTCTTCCTGGCCGAGCACGCCTTCGCCGCGGACGACGTGACCGCCCGGCTGGCCGGCACCACCTTCTGGGAGATCGTCGACACCCTCGTCACCGGGATCGCCTTCGGGCTGATCGGCCTCGAACTGCACCACGTCTTCAGCGTCGGCGCGGGCAACTGGGGGCCGATGACCCGGCATGCGGCGCTCGTGGTGGTCGTGGTGGTCGGGGTGCGGCTGCTCTACCTGCTGCCGGCCGCCTGGATCGCCAGGAAGATGCACAAGCTGCGGGACATGGACGAGGACATCCCGATGACCTGGCAGGAGACCGTGATCATGTGGTGGTCGGGGATGCGCGGGGTGGCCTCGGTCGCGCTGGCGCTGGCCATCCCGCTGGAGACCGACCATGACGGCCCCTTCCCCGCCCGCGCCGAACTGCTCTTCATCGCCTTCGCCGTGGTGCTGGCCACCCTGGTCGTGCAGGGCCTCACGCTGCCGTGGCTGGTCCGGCGGCTCGGGGTGAGCAGCGACATCGACGCCGAGCACGCCCTGGAGCACGACCTCGCGGTGCGCGCGATGGCCGCGGCCCGCGCCAGGCTCAGGGTGATCGAGCGCAGCGAGCCCATCGACGAGGACCTGTCGGAGCTGCTGCACCGTACGGCCTTCGACATGGGCGCCCGGATCTCGCCGGACATCGTGGACGAGGAGCGGCGCGAGTCGCACGCCCGCCGGGTCAAGCGGGTCAAGTCGCTGCGCCGCATCCAGGACGACATGCTGTCCGCCGCGCGCCACGAGGTGCTGGCCGCCCGCAGCGAGCCGGGCAACGACCCGGAGGTCGTCGACCGGGTGCTGCGCCACCTCGACCTGCGCTCGATGCGCGGCTGACCGCCGCCGGGGGAGGCCGGCCGCCGACCCGGCGACCACGGACTGTCACAGCGGCCTGGCACCATGGGACACGCAAGCGAAGGACCCGAGGGAGACGCCGTGACGATCGTCCTGTTCCACTCCATGTACGGCCTGCGGCCCGCGGTGCATGCCGCCGCCGACCGGCTGCGGGCCGCAGGGCACGAGGTGCACGTGCCCGACCTGTACGACGGGCGTACCACCACCGACGCGGAGGAGGGGATGCGCATCAAGGACGAGATCGGCAAGGACGAGCTGCTGCGCCGCGCGGTCACCGCGGCGGCCCCGCTGTCCGACCGGGGCCTGGTCTACGCCGGGTTCTCGCTCGGCGGCTCGGTCGCGCAGAACCTGGCGCTCGGCGACGAGCGGTGCCGCGGTCTGCTGCTCCTGCACGGCACCTCGGACATCGCCGACGACGCGGCCACCGACATCCCCGTGCAACTCCATGTCGCCGACCCCGACCCGTTCGAGCCGGACGACTGGCTGAACGCCTGGTATCTGCGGATGCGCAAGGCGGGTGCCGACGTGGAGGTGCACCGCTACCGCGGGGCCGGGCACCTCTACACCGACCCCGAACTGCCCGACTACGACGCCGAGGCCGCCGAGCGCACCTGGGCGATCGCGCTGGACTTCCTCCGGGAGCTGTAGGCCCGCCGGAGGAAGCCGCGCGTGCCGGCTACTTCTTCAGCTGCGCCGCGATGCCCGACACGACCTGGTCGGAGGCCACCCCGTTGACCTCGACGGCGGTGCCGTTGACCAGGACGTACGGGGTGCCCTTGGCCGCCGCGGGGTCCTTGTTGTAGGCGGCGGTCATCACCAGCGCCCACTTGTCGTAGGTGCCCTTCTTCACCGCGTCGGAGAACTTGGCGTTGCCCTTGAGCGCCGGGACGCTCTGCGCGATGGAGATCAGCTTGTCGGCGCTCTTGTACGAGTCGGACGTCTCGTCCGGGTGGTTGGCCTTGGCGTAGAGGGCCTTGTGGTACTCCTCGAAGGCCTCGACGGACACGTTGAGGGCGGCGCCCATGGCGCTGAGCGCCTTCTTCGAGCCCTGCCCGTTGTCCTTGTCGTCGATGAAGGTGCCGAAGGTGTAGTTGATCTGGTACTTCCCGTCCTTGGCGCCCTGCAGCACCGCGTCGCCCGCGGTCTGCTCGTAGGCCGCGCAGTACGGGCAGCGGGGGTCCTCGAACTCGTGGACGACGTTCTTGTTGCTCGCGTCGCCGATGACGATCGTGGTGCCGTCGGTGCCGGAGGTGTTGGCCGGCTTGACCAGCGTGTTCTTGGCGGCCTCTGACCAGTAGCTGGGCTTGTTCATCTCGTTGACGGCGAAGGCCACGCCGCCGGCTATCGCCAGCAGGGCGACGACGCCGCCGCCGACCAGCAGCTGCCGGCGGACCTTGGCCTTCTTCGCGTCCTTCTCGCGCTGGATGCGCAGGCGCTCGCGGGCGGCTTCCTTGCTGGCCTTGCTGTTGCGGTTGCTCATGACGGATCTCCGTGAGTACGCGTGGTGAGTGGGGGTGGTGCCGGTCCTGCGGTCAGGCGCTGACTGACGTCAGGCGCTGACCAGGACGGGCGGACCACGGCGTACGACGGCGTGGTGCAGCCAGCGGGTGGTCGGACCGCCCGCGACGGGGCCGCGGGCGGCGGGCCGCACCCGGTGCGGCACCGCGGTGAGCACGCTGCGGATGGCGGCAGCGGCGAACAGCAGCGGGCGGAAGGCGGCGACCGAGACCGCCCGTACGACCTGCTGCAGGGCCGCCTCGCCGCGGCGCAGCCACCAGGCGGCCAGCAGGCCCACGGACACGTGCACGGCGAGCAGCAGCCACGGCAGGGCGCTCGACTGCATCTCGGCGGCCGCCTGGGCGCCGCCCGGGACCGCGGCCAGCGGGGTCTCGGGGGCCGGGCCGACATGGCCCGTGTGGCACAGGAAGGCCTCGTTGAACGACCGCCACGGCCCGGTCACCGGACCGCCGAAGGCGCCGTAGCAGGCCTGCTGGCCGGTGGTCAGCAGGGTGTCCACGGCCAGTTCGAGCGGCACCATCAGACCGGCCAGCGTACGGAAGCCGCACTCGGGGCGGGCGGTGGCCAGGTAGGCCAGGCCGAAGACCGCGGCGAAGGCCCCGGCGACCGCGGGCAGCGGCAGCGGGGCCTTGGCCATCAGGACGTGCGAGGTGGAGGAGAGCGTGACGCACAGCGCGGCGAAGAGGGCAGCACGCAGTGCCCTCAGCCGCGGACGTATCTCCTCCATGGCGACAGAGTGTGCCACGGGTACCTGTGTGTGTGACCTAAGAGCGGGCAACAGATGTGGTACGCGGGGCGGCGGGGGTCTCCCGCCGCACCCTTCCGGGCCGCTACAGCCCCGGTATGCGCCCGTTGCGGAAGAGGTCCACGAAGATCCGGTGGTCCGCGCGGACCCGGTCGCCGTAGGAGTGGGCGAAGTCCACCAGCATCGGTGCGAAGCCGTCCTCGTCGGCGCCGATCGCCTCGTCGATGGCGTCCTCGGTGGAGAACGGCACCAGCGAGTGGCCGCTCTCGTCGTCCGCCGCGGCGTGCATTGTCGCGGTGGCCCGGCCCAGGTCGGCCACCACCGCCTCGATCTGTGCGGGGTCGTCCAGGTCCGACCAGTCCAGGTCCACCGCGTAGGGCGACACCTCGGCGACCAGCTGCCCCGCGCCGGCCAGCTCGGTCCAGCCCAGCCAGGGGTCGGCGTGCGCCTGCAGCGCCCGCTGGGAGACGACCGTGCGCTGCCCTTCGTGCAGGAAGTACTCGCGCACCGCGGGGTCGGTGATGTGCCGGGACACCGCGGGGGTCTGCCCCTGCTTCATGTAGATGACGACGTCGTTCTCCAGCGCGTCGCTGGTGCCCTCCAGCAGCAGGTTGTACGACGGCAGGCCCGCGCTGCCGATGCCGACCCCGCGGCGGCCCACCACGTCCTTGACCCGCAGGCTGTCGGGCCGCACCCGGCTGGCCTCGGGCAGCGTCTCCAGATACGACGCGAAGGCGGTCAGCACCGCCCCGCGGGTGGCCGCGTCCAGCGGTACGGCGCCGCCGCCCTCGGTGAAGCGGCGGTCGTGGTCGCGCACCGCGGTCATCGAGTCGAGCAGCCCCACCCGGGTGCGGGTGCGGGCGCTGCGCAGGGCGTCGAGGAGCGGCCCCTGCGCGGTGTCCAGGGTCAGCTGCGGCACCGCCTCGCCCTTGGCCAGCAGCCGGACGCGCTCGCGGTAGGCGGCCGCGTAGACCGTCACCAGGCGGCTGATCACGTCGTCGCCGAGCGCCTTGACGTAGCCCAGCAGCGCCACCGAGGCGGCGAAGCGCTTGAGGTCCCAGGTGAAGGGGCCGACGAAGGCCTCGTCGAAGTCGTTGACGTTGAAGACCAGCCGGCCGTTGGACGCCAGGTAGGTGCCGAAGTTCTCGGCGTGCAGGTCCCCGTGGATCCACACCCGGCCGGTGCGCGGCGTCACGTAGCGGCCCTCGTGCTGCTCGCCGTCCAGGTCGGCGTAGAACAGGCACGCGGTGCCCCGGTAGAAGGCGAAGGCCGAGGCGGCCATCTTGCGGAACTTCACCCGGAAGGCCGCCGGGTCGGCGGCCAGCAGCTCGCCGAAAGCGCTGTCGAAGACGGAGAGGATGTGCTCCCCGCGCGGGCCGTCGCCCGTCGTGATGTCTGCCACGACAGGGGGGACGACGCGCGGTGCCCGGATGGTTGCCTGCCGCGGCCGGGTCCGCCCGGCGCGCCGCCGGGTTGCGGCCCGCGCTGTCGTACCCGGGTCGTAGACTTCCCGACGCCGCCAGACAACCCGTTCCGATGGCCCGTTCTCGCCGGAGGTGTCGCCGCCTTGACCGATCAGCCCTTCACTCACCTGCACGTCCACACCCAGTACTCGCTGCTGGACGGAGCGGCGCGACTGAAGGACATGTTCAAGGCGTGCAACGAGATGGAGATGAGCCATGTGGCCATCACCGACCACGGCAACCTGCACGGGGCCTACGACTTCTTCCACCAGGCCCAGGCCGCCGGTGTGACCCCGGTCATGGGCATCGAGGCGTATCTGGCGCCCGAGTCGCGGCGGTACAACAAGCCGGTCAAGTGGGGCGCCCCGCACCAGAAGGGCGACGACGTCTCCGGCGCGGGCGCGTACACCCACATGACCATCTGGGCGCGCAACCAGGTCGGGCTGCACAACCTCTTCCGCGCCCAGTCCCGCGCGTCCTTCGAGGGCTACTTCCGCAAGCCCCGGATGGACCGCGAACTGCTCAGCGAGTACGCCGAGGGCCTGATGGGCACCACCGGCTGCCCCTCGGGCGAGGTCTCCACCCGGATCAGGCTGGGGCAGATGGACGAGGCGATCAAGGCCGCGTCCGAGTACCAGGACATCTTCGGCAAGGAGAACTTCTTCGTCGAGATCATGGACCACGGCATCGACATCGACCGCAGGGCCAGGGACGGCCTGATGGAGATCTCGAAGAAGCTCAACGCGCCGTTCGTGGTCACCAACGACTCGCACTACACCTACGCGCAGGAGTCGTCCGCGCACGACACCCTGCTGTGCATCCAGACCGGCTCGAACATGACGGACCCGGGCCGGTTCAAGTTCGACGGCTCCGGCTACTACCTGAAGTCCGCGGCCGAGATGTACGCGATCGACTCCTCCGACGCCTGGCAGGAGGGCTGCCGCAACAGCCAGCTGCTGATCGCCGACCGGGTCGACACCGAGGGCATGTTCAAGTTCCGGAACCTCATGCCCAAGTTCGACGTGCCCGAGGGCTACACGGAGGTCACCTGGTTCCGCGAGGAGGTCGCCCGCGGCATGGGCAGGCGCTTCCCCGGCGGCATCCCCGAGGACCGGCAGAAGCTCGCGGACTACGAGATGGACACCATCGTCCAGATGGGCTTCCCCGGGTACTTCCTGGTGGTCGCCGACTTCATCATGTGGGCGAAGAACAACGGCATCGCGGTCGGCCCCGGCCGCGGCTCCGCAGCCGGCTCGATCGTCGCGTACGCGATGGGCATCACCGACCTCGACCCGGTCCCGCACGGCCTGATCTTCGAGCGGTTCCTGAACCCCGAGCGCATCTCCATGCCCGACGTCGACATCGACTTCGACGAGCGCAGGCGCGGCGAGGTCATCCGGTACGTGACGGAGAAGTACGGCTCCGACAAGGTCGCCCAGATCGCCACCTACGGCACCATCAAGGCCAAGGCCGCGATCAAGGACTCGGCCCGGGTGCTGGGGTACCCGTTCTCGATGGGCGACCGGATCACCAAGGCGATGCCCGCCGACGTCCTCGGCAAGGGCATCCCGCTGTCCGGCATCACCGACAAGGACCACCCCCGCTACAGCGAGGCGGGCGAGGTCCGGGCGATGTACGAGAACGAGCCGGACGTCACCAAGGTGATCAACTCGGCGAAGGGCATCGAGGGCCTGGTCCGGCAGATGGGCGTGCACGCGGCCGGCGTGATCATGTCCGCCGAGCCGCTGATCGACCACGTGCCGATCTTCTCGCCGAAGAAC
The DNA here is from genome assembly GCF_907177275.1 of Actinacidiphila cocklensis. Taxonomy (GTDB): domain Bacteria; phylum Actinomycetota; class Actinomycetes; order Streptomycetales; family Streptomycetaceae; genus Actinacidiphila; species Actinacidiphila cocklensis. The sequence goes on along the minus strand of NZ_CAJSLV010000061.1, from coordinate 77,424 downwards.
GACGGCGCGGTCGTGACGCAGTGGGACTACCCGAGCTGCGAGTCGCTCGGCCTGCTCAAGATGGACTTCCTGGGCCTGCGCAACCTGACGATCATGGATGACGCGGTCAAGTCGATCAAGGCCAACAAGGGCATCGACATCGACCTGCTCTCGCTGCCGCTGGACGACCCCAACACCTACGCCCTGCTGGGCCGCGGCGACACCCTGGGCGTCTTCCAGTTCGACGGCGGCCCCATGCGCGCCCTGCTGCGGATGATGAAACCGGACAACTTCGAGGACATCTCCGCCGTCTCGGCCCTCTACCGGCCCGGCCCGATGGGCATGAACTCGCACATCAACTACGCGCTGCGCAAGAACAAGCAGCAGGAGATCACCCCGATCCACAAGGAGCTGGAGGAACCGCTCCGCGAGGTCCTGGAGGTCACCTACGGCCTCATCGTCTACCAGGAGCAGGTGCAGAAGGCCGCCCAGGTGCTGGCCGGCTACTCGCTGGGCCAGGCCGACCTGCTGCGCCGGGCGATGGGCAAGAAGAAGAAGGAGGTCCTGGACAAGGAGTTCATCCCCTTCCAGGCCGGCATGCGCGAGCGCGGCTACTCCGACCAGGCCATCCAGGCGGTCTGGGACGTGCTGGTGCCCTTCGCGGGATACGCCTTCAACAAGGCGCACTCCGCCGCGTACGGCCTGGTGTCGTACTGGACCGCGTATCTCAAGGCGAACTACCCGGCCGAGTACATGGCGGGCCTGCTGACGTCGGTCAAGGACGACAAGGACAAGATGGCGCTCTACCTCAACGAGTGCCGCCGGATGGGCATCAAGGTGCTGCCGCCGGACGTGAACGAGTCCAACGCCAACTTCACCCCGCGCGGCGACGACACGATCGTCTTCGGCCTCACCGCGGTCCGCAACGTCGGGCAGAACGTGGTCGAGTCCGTGGTCAGGTGCCGCAAGTCCAAGGGCCGCTACGGGAGCTTCCCCGACTTCCTGGACAAGGTCGAGGTGGTGGTCTGCAACAAGCGCACCGTCGAGTCGCTGATCAAGGCCGGCGCCTTCGACACCATGAAGCACACCAGGCGCGGCCTGACCGAGCACTTCGAGTCGATGATCGACAACGTGGTGCAGGTCAAGCGCAAGGAGGCCGAGGGGCAGTTCGACCTCTTCGGCGGCATGGGCGAGGAGGACGCGGACGACGGTCCCGCCTTCGGCATGGACGTGGTCTTCTCCGACATCGAGTGGGACAAGACGTATCTGCTCGCCCAGGAGCGCGAGATGCTCGGCCTGTACGTGTCCGACCACCCGCTGTTCGGGATCGAGCACATCCTCAACGACAAGACCGACGCCGCCATCGCCGCGCTGGCCGGCGACTACCAGGACGGTGCGATCGTCACCATCGGCGGCATCATCTCCGGGCTGCAGCGCAAGATGACCAAGCAGGGCAACGCCTGGGCGATCGCCACCGTCGAGGACCTGGCCGGCACGGTGGACTGCATGTTCTTCCCCGCGACCTACCAGCTGGTGTCCACCCAACTGATGGAGGACGCGGTGGTCTTCGTCAAGGGGCGGCTCGACAAGCGCGAGGACATCCCGCGGCTGGTCGCCATGGAGCTGATGGTCCCCGACCTGACCGACGTCGGCACCAACGCGCCGGTGAGCATCTCCATCCCGACGGTCAAGGTCACCCCGCCGCTGGTGGCCAGGCTCGGCGAGGTGCTGGCCAGCCACAAGGGCAACACCGAGGTGCGGGTGCGGTTGCAGGGCGTGCGGTCCACCACGGTGCTGCGGCTGGACCGGCACCGGGTGACCGCCGATCCCTCGCTGTTCGGCGACCTCAAGGCGCTGCTGGGTCCCGCCTGCCTGGGCGCGGGCCAGCAGGCGGGCTGACGCCAACCGGCCAAACCAGCGCGGGGGCGCCCCCGAAGGGGCACCCCCGCTCATGCCTGCCGCCCAACGGCAGGTCCGGCACGTTCAGTTGTGGCCGAACCGCTTCTGCTGCTTGCGCGGCACCTGCGTGGCCGCGGGCATCGAGCGCTCTTCCGCCTGGTGGCTGCGCTCCTGCTCCTGGGCCTCCGTGGCGGAGTTGCGCTGCTGGTCCTGGTGCTGCTCGGGCCGGCGGTTCGGGTTCTGGTTCCGGTTCTTAGCCACTGTCGTGCCTTCCTGATGAGGGGATGACGGCCGAAGGGCCTGCCACGCAGCGGGCTTGGTGCCCCCGCGGGCCTCGTGGCCGAGCGGCCGCCATCAGATTTGCACGGGAGTACGAAGCGCGCATTTCGGGCAGTTGACGGGGCAGGTGTGACTGAAATGGCACGACCGCCACGCCGAAGATCGCGTTCCAGCTCATAACGCCCCCGCATTCGGGCAGACTCGGGGGAGCCTGAGGGGATTCAGGACCCAGGGGGCGACCGGAAGAGGTGCGATATGGACCGCTGCGTCGTCCTGGTGGACGCCGGATACCTACTGGGCGCAGCAGCAAGTCTTCTTGCCGGTGAGCCGTCTCGTTCCCGGATTGTCGTGGATCATGCCGCCGTCGTGGCTGGCCTGCGGGAAAGGGCGGAACGCGAGACCGGCCAGCCGCTGCTGCGCATCTACTGGTTCGACGGCGCACCCGACCGCGTTCCGCAACCCGAACACCGCAGGCTGCGGGTGATGCCCCGGGTGACCGTGCGGCTCGGCGCGCTCACCCGTACGGACGGCCGGTGGGCGCAGAAGGGCGTCGACGCCGCCATGCACGCCGAGCTGTCGGAACTCGCCCGCAACCGGGCCTGCTCCGACATCGTCCTGGTCACCGGTGACGGCGATCTGCTGCCCGGCATGATGTCCGCCAAGGAGCACGGCGTCGCCGTCCACCTGTGGGCCGTACAGGCCGCCGACGGCGACTACAACCAGTCGGAGGACCTGGTCGCCGAGGCCGACGAGCGCCGGGTGTTGGACCGGGAGTGGATCACCGCCGCGATCAGGTCGCGGGACGGGGTCTGCCCTCCGGTGAACACCTCCCGGCCCGACCTCGGCCCGGAGATCGTCGCGATCCTGGCCGCACCGCTCCCGGAGTCCGCCGCCGGGACGCGCACCCAGGAGCCGCACCCCGCACACCCGCCGCACACCCCGCACCCCGAGCAGAACGGCACGACGCCGGCCGCCGAGCCCGCCGAACCGGCCGGTGGCGGCAAGGGCGTACCCACCCCCAAGGACCTGGCCGGCCTCGGCAAGCCGCACCCCGCCCCGCCGGCCGCCGGGCACCCGGCGCCCAACGCCACCCTGCGCTGGTCGTCCGACAAGAACTGGACCGACCGGGGCGCCGGCGGCCCCGACGTGCCCGACACCAGCGGCCTGCCCACCCTGGCCCAGCTGACCACCGCCGAGCAGCGCTGGGCCGACCGGGAGGCCGACATCACCGCCGTCAGCGGCGACCCGTACGAGGTCGGCCAGGTCTTCGCCCGCCGCTTCACCGCCCGCCTCACCGACTCCGCACAGCTCCAGCAGCTGTCCACGCACTACCCCCGGGTCCCGCACCGGATCGACGGCGAGCTGCTGCGGTACGCCGCCCGTTTCGGCCTGCTCGCCCACAAGGACGACCAGATCGACGAGCACGACCGGTACGCGATCAGGGCCGGATTCTGGCGCGAGGTCGACGCGCGTACCGGTACCGACCACAACCAGAACGGCGACTGATCGCGCGGACCGGCCCCGGGAGCGCCTCCCGGGGCGATTCCGCGCTGCCGCGCACAACCCCCGTTGCGGCACGATCCGTCCGCGCCGCGTAGGCTCGATCCTCGTGAATACGGGCACGGAGGACAAGGCGCCCCCGGGGGTCGCCGAGGCCCGCGACACGGTGTGCACCGTCCGCGGTCTGATCAGGACGTACCCGGCCGGTTCCGGCGTGCGCGGCAGGGGCCTGCGCCGCCGCGGCCCCGCCGCCGAGCCCGCGGCCGTACGGGCGAGCGACGGCATCGACCTCGATGTGGCGCGCGGCGAGATGTTCGGCATCCTCGGCCCCAACGGCGCCGGCAAGACCACGCTGGTACGCCAGCTCACCGGCCTGCTGCGGCCCGACGCGGGCACCATCGACCTGCTCGGCCACGACCTCGTACGCCACCCCGACCGGGCCGCCCGGCTGATCGGCTACCTCGGCCAGGAGTCCACCGCGCTGGACGAGCTGACCGTGTCGCTGGCCGCCGAGACCACCGGGCGGCTGCGCGGCCTGGACGCGGCCGCCGCCCGCGCCGCCGCGGACGCCGTCCTGGACGAGCTCGAACTCGGCACGATCGCGTCCCGCCCGATCAAGCGGCTCTCCGGCGGCCAGCGCCGGCTGGCCTGTTTCGCCGCCACCCTGGTGGGGGAACGGCCGATCCTCGTACTCGACGAGCCCACCACCGGCATGGACCCGGTCGCCCGCCGGGCGGTGTGGGCCGCACTCGGCCGCCGCAGGGCGGAGAACGGTGCCACGGTGCTGCTGGTCACCCACAACGTCATCGAGGCCGAGACCGTGCTCGACCGGGTCGCCGTGCTCGACCACGGCCGGGTCATCGCCTGCGACACCCCCGCCGGGCTGCGCGCCCTGGTCGCCGACGAGGTGCGCCTGGACCTGGTGTGGCGCACCGACCCGCCGCTGGACCTGCCGGAGATCGCCGCACTCCAGCCGCTGGCCGACATCTCGGGCCGCCGCTGGACCCTGCGCCTCCCGCACGACCGCGCCCGCACCACCGTCGCCTCGCTGACCGCGGGACCCGGCTACGCGGCCCTGGACGACTTCACCCTCGCCACCCCCAGCCTCGAAGACGTCTACCTGGCCCTGGGCGGCCGCGCGAAAGGCCTGGTGAAGGCGTGACCACGCAGATCCGGGTGGCCGACCCGCACCCCGCCGCCGTGGCGGCCCCCGCGCCGCTGGCGCCCCGCGCACGGATGGGGTCCGCGTTCGCGGCCGTCTACCGCGCCCAGCTCTCCCGCGCCCGGGTGGCGCGGATCCCGCTGCTGTTCGTGGCCACCTTCCAGTCCATCGGGATCATGGTCATGATGCGCGGGGTCGTCGAGGCGGGCGACGGCGAGGCCGCACGGGCCGTCGTCGCCGGCTCCAGCGTCCTCGTGGTCGCCTTCGTGGCCCTCAACCTGCTCGCGCAGTACTTCGGCCAGCTACGGGCCTCAGGCGGCCTCGACCACTACGCCACCCTGCCGGTGCCGCCCGCCGCCGTCGTGCTGGGCGCCGCGGGCGCGTACGCGTCCTTCACGGTGCCGGGCACCCTGCTCACCGCGCTCGTCGGCTGCGTGCTCTTCCACCTCACGCTGACCACCCTGTGGGTGCTCGCCGTGGTGATCCCGCTGGCCGGCGCCGCCCTGTCCGGGCTCGGGGCCGCCCTCGGGCTGCTCGCGCCCCGGCAGGAGATCGCCACGCTCTTCGGCCAGCTCGGCATGTCCGCGGCCCTGCTGCTCGGCGTGCTGCCCGCCTCGCACCTGCCCGCGCCCGTCGGCTGGGTCCGCGACCTGCTGCCGTCCACCTACGGCGTCGAGGCCTTCGCCCGCACGCTGGGCGGCAGCTCCGGCACCGACTGGGCCGCGGTCGCCGGCGACCTGTCGGTGTGCGCCGCGGTCGGCGTGGCCTCGCTGGCCGTCGCCACCTGGGCCTACCGCAGGGCTGCCTGCCGGTGAGGCGTCCCACAGCCGGACCTGGCACGATGGGCAGGTGACCGCTCCCCTGACTCCCCACGACCACTCGTCGCACCTGCCGCCCTACCCGGGATCCGGCGGGTCCGGCCCAGGCAAGGGCGAGGACCGTACGAAGGCGGTGCTCTCCGAGGCCCGCAGGGGCGCGCTGGTCGCGCTGCTGGTCACGGTCTGCGGGATCGCGCTCGGCCTGCTGTGGCTGTGGCTGTCGCCCCGGGTGCCGCTGGTCTCCGACGGCAAGGCGGTCTACCTCAAGGACACCGAGGGCGAGGAGGCCATCGGCGGCGACGGCACCTTCGCGCTCATCGCGGCCGGCCTCGGCATCCTCACCGCCGCCGCGGTCTTCTGGCGCTACCGGCGCGGCGGGGTCGGCGTCGTCCTCGGGCTCGCGGCGGGCGGCGTGCTGGCCTCGGTCGTCGGCTGGCGGCTCGGCATCTGGCTCGGCCCCGACACCGACATCGTGGCGCACGCCACCGCCGTCGGCCCGAAGGTCGTCTTCGACGCCCCGCTGGAGCTGCGGGCCAAGTCCGCGCTGGTCGCCTGGTCGGTCGCGGCGATGGTCGTGCACCTGGTGCTGACGTCCGCGTTCGGCCCGCGGGAGCCGGAGGACGACGGGAAGGGCGTGCCGCCCGAGGCGTACTGGACGCCCGCGGCACCGCCGCCCGCCCCGCCTGCCTCGCCCGACTCGCCTCCGGACGAGCCGCCGTCGAAGGAGTAGGCCCTCGGCGCTTCGCCTGGGGGTTGTTGCCACCCGGCGCTTGGTCTGGGGGTGCCGCCGTGTGTCGCTTCGCTCAGGCGCGGGCGATCGGCGCGGAGACCGCCGAGGTCAGTGCGCGGAGGTCGGCCGGCGCCAGCTCCACTTCGAGCCCGCGCCTGCCCGCCGAGACGAAGACCGTCTCGAAGCCCTCGGCCGAGCTGTCCAGGACCGTCGGGAGCGCCTTGCGCTGGCCCAGCGGCGAGATCCCGCCGAGCACGTAGCCGCTGCTGCGCTCGGCCGCCGCCGGGTCCGCCATCGCGGCCCGCTTGCCGCCCGCCGCGGCGGCCAGCGCCTTGAGGTCCAGCGACCCCGCGACGGGGACGACCGCGACGGTCAGCGCCCCGTCGACGTCGGCGACCAGCGTCTTGAACACGCGCTCAGGACTCGTCCCGAGCGCTTTCGCGGCCTCCTCGCCGTACGACAGGCCGCGAGCGAAGCGAGATGGGGGTACCCCCAGGCCCTGCTCTGGGGGAGGGTCGTGCGTGTAGGAGTGCACGGTGAAGGGCACGCCCGCCTTCTCCAGCGCGACGGTCGCGGGGGTTCCGCCGGCGCCGCCGGCCCGCTTCTTGGCCACGTCAGTTCGCGCTGATCGGCTGGCTGGTCAGATCGACCGCGGGCAGCGACGGCAGCTTCTCGATGACCGCCGTCTCGCGGCGCAGCAGCCGCAGCTCCGCGGCCAGCCGGGACGCGCTGTCCGGTTCCTCCAGCAGCGCCTGCTTCACCGGGGTCTCGGCGATCAGCGCGGCCGCCACCAGATACGACAGCACGGTCGGGTCGTCGGGGAACTCCTGGCCCGGCGCCAGGGTGCGCTCCCGTGCCCCCGCCAGCCGCTTCTGGTACGTGCCGAACACCCGGGTCACCTGGGAGGCCAGCGCGCCCGCGCCCGCGCCACCGCCCGGGTCCTCCGGGACCTCCTCGATCTCCGCGGTCAGATACGTGCCGCTGACGTCCAGCGACAGCAGCTTGAAGCGGAGCAGGCCGGTGGCGACGAGTTCGTAGCTGCCGTCGTCGCGGGCGGCGATGCCCGTCGCGTCGGCGATGCAGCCGACGCCGTGCAGGGCGGCGAGCGGGTCGTCGCCCAGGCCCGCGGCCGCGCCGTCGGCCCGGCCGTCCTGGCCCGTCGGGGCGACCTCCTGGCCGTTCTTGATCGCGACCACGCCGAACCGCCGCGGGGCGTCCTCCGGGAGGGCGAGCAGATCCGCTACCAGGGCGCGGTAGCGCTCTTCGAAGACGTTCAGCGGGAGCACGAGGCCGGGGAAGAGGGTGGCACCCAAGGGGAAGAGCGGAATCCGATCGGTCACAATGAGCCAGCGTACGGCCTCCGGCCGGGGCTGAGGCGGCTTCCCCCGGGCTGCCCCGCCCGCCCGTCCCGGGACCTTCCCCCGGTGAGTGGCTTGTCGCGCAGTTCCCCGCGCCCCTTCCGTGATCGCCGCTTGCCGCGGCGTTGCCGCCTTCCCGCCGTCGTGGCTGAGCGCGCAGCCACGACGGCGGGGACGGTCCAGGGGCGGCAGGACGGGGCAGCCCGGGGGATCACGAACCCCGGCGGAGGAGGCGGCTGGCGCCGGCGGCCGCGGTGGTGGCGAGCATCCAGCCGAGGAGGGTGAGGAGGGACGCCACCCATTGCGCGAGGCCGGACTCGCGCCACGCGTTGTCCTGGCCCAGGTCGATGACCGGGAGCAGCAGGTCCAGGGCGTAGAGCGCCGGGCTCCAGTGCGGCCGGTAGCCGCCCGCGTCCGCCGCCGGGGGCGAGTGGTGGAGGGCGAAGTACGCGGCGCCCAGCGCCCACAGCACCGCCATCCAGACCGCGGCCCGGCCGGGGCGGTAGCCGTAGCCGACGGTGATGTCCTGGAGCCAGCCCCACACCCGCCCGGCGGGCGTCAGCGTCTCCCGGCGCCGCCGCTGCCGCGCGAGCAGCACCTCGCGGGCCGCCGCGTCCTCACCGGCGGCCCGCAGCGCCGCCGCCAGCCGCTCGTACGGCTCCGGCCGGAACTCCGGGGTCGCCGCCTGCAGCCAGGCCAGCCGGTCGCGCAGCGGGAACTCGGCGAGCGGGGTGAGGTTGTCGTAGCCGAAACCGGTCATCCTCAGCCGTCCGGCCGAAGGCCACGCCCCCCGCGCGTCGGTGAGCTTGCCCACCCTCGCCCCGGACAGCACCACCACCCCGTCCGGCGCCCGCGGCACCGTGAAGCACAGCTCGGGCGTCTGGATGCGGCGCAGCGACACCTGCTGGTCGCCGTCCAGCAGGAAGCGCGCCCGGCTGATGATCACCGCGTTGCCGAACCGCCCGTCGTCGAGCCGCAGCCCGCCGTGGCAGGTGAACTCCCGCACGGTGACGTCCTCCGGCGGTGGCGCCGACCCGCTGCCGGCGGCCATCGCGTTCCACCCGCCGGACAGGTACAGCGTGTGCTCGACGGCGATACGGGCCGCGTTGAGCGCCTGCCGGCCGCCGGGGTTGCGCAGGGTGGCGCCGCGCAGGCTGAGCCGGCCGCCTATCCGGGCGCTGCGCAGGCTGAACTCCCCGGTGACGTCGATGAGTTCGGCGTCCACGTCCTGGCCGACGGTCAGCCCGTCCGCGGCGAAGGCCCGGCCGGCGCTGCCGCGCAGCACGGTGATCTGGTTCAGCAGCAGGTCGGTGCCTATCTGCGCGTCGGCCAGCCGGACGCCCCCGGTGACCAGGCACTGCGGCAGGTGCAGGTCGCCGCTGACCTGGACCCTGGCCGCGTCGATCCTCGGCATCCGGCAGCGCACCATCCGCATGCTGCCGATCCGGCACTCCTGCAGCATCAGCGGGTCGTCGAAGCGGCAGTCGTCCAGCTGGACGTACGGCGTGACCGTGCCGCCCGCGAGCATCAGCCGCCCGGTGATCCGCACCCCGGCGAGCTTCAGCGCCGTCACACGCCCGGGCACCGCGGCCGGCCCGTCGAGCAGCAGCTCGGCGACGGCCTGGGCGCGTACCGTGCGCTCCGCACCCCACTCGGGGCCGGTCGGGGGTACCCCCATGCGAAGCCATGGGGGAGGGTCGTCCCGGTCGGCGTGTCCGGTGCGCAGATCGCACGTGCGGCCCTCCCTGAAGGCCTGCCACATGCGCTGTTCCACCGGTGTCCAGCCCTGCGGCGGTGCCCCGCCGGACGCCTCGGCCACCCGATTCCCCTCCCCGTCGTCGCGCCGGACACCGTAGCGGTTCGGGGCGACAGCGGCGTATCACGGAGTGGAACCTGGGAACGTCCCGCATGCCCGGGTCTCTACACTTGGCAGCGTGATCTCCCGAATCGATCTGCGTGGCGCCGCCTTCCCCGAGGGCGGTATCGACCGCGACCTGCTGCCCCGTGCCGACTTCGACGTGGAGGCCGCCCTGGAGGCAGTGCGGCCGATCTGCGAGGACGTCCGCCATCGTGGCTCGGCGGCGGTGCTCGACCACGGGGAGCGCTTCGACGGGGTGCGCCCCGCCTCGCTGCGGGTACCGGCGGAGGCGCTGCGGACAGCGCTGGCCGGGCTCGACCCCGCGGTCAGGGCCGCCCTGGAGGAGTCGGTGCGGCGGGCCAGGATCGTGCACCGCGAGCAGCGCCGTACCGACGTCACCACGCAGGTGGTGCCGGGCGGCACGGTCACCGAGCGCTGGGTGCCGGTCGACCGGGTCGGGCTGTACGTGCCCGGCGGTCTGGCCGCCTACGCGTCCTCCGTGGTGATGAACGTGGTGCCGGCCCAGGAAGCCGGCGTCGAGGGCATCGCGGTGGCCTCGCCCGCGCAGAAGGAGTTCGGCGGCCTGCCCGCGCCGGCCATCCTCGCCGCGTGCGAGCTGCTCGGCGTGACCGAGGTCTACGCGGCCGGCGGCTCCCAGGCGATCGCGATGTTCGCGTACGGCACCGAGGACTGCCGCCCGGTCAGCCTGGTCACCGGCCCCGGCAACATCTACGTCGCCGCCGCCAAGCGGCTGCTCAAGGGCCGGATCGGCATCGACGCCGAGGCGGGACCCACCGAGATCGCGATCCTCGCCGACGACTCCGCCGACCCCGCGTTCGTCGCCGCCGACCTGATCAGCCAGGCCGAGCACGACCCGCTGGCCGCCGCGGTGCTGGTCACCACCTCACCCGGGCTGGCCGACGCGGTCGACAAGGAGCTGGACGTCCAGGTCGCCGCCGCGAAGCACCGCGAGCGGATCACCGCCGCGCTGTCCGGCCGGCAGTCCGCGACCGTGCTCGTCGACACCCTCGACCAGGGCCTGGAGGTGGTGGACTCCTACGCGGCCGAGCACCTGGAGATCCAGACCGCGGACGCCGCCGCGGTCGCCGCCCGGGTGCGCAACGCCGGTGCGGTCTTCGTCGGCGCGCACGCCCCGGTCTCGCTCGGCGACTACTGCGCCGGGTCCAACCACGTGCTGCCCACCGGCGGCTGCGCCTGCCACTCCTCGGGCCTGTCCGTGCAGTCCTTCCTGCGCGGCATCCACGTCGTCGACTACTCCCGCGACGCGCTCGCCGAGGTCGCCGCCCACGTGGTGACCCTCGCCAACGCCGAGGACCTGCCCGCGCACGGCGAGGCGGTACGGGTCAGGTTCGGCGGGGGTGAGCCGGCGTGACCCGCATCGACGACCTGCCCATCAGGGACGAGCTGCGCGGCCAGTCCCCGTACGGCGCCCCGCAGCTGGACGTGCCGGTGCGGCTGAACACCAACGAGAACCCGTACCCGCTGCCCGAGCCGCTGGTCGCCAGGATCGCCGAGCGGGTCGCCGAGGCCGCCCGCGGCCTGAACCGCTACCCCGACCGCGACGCCGTCGACCTGCGCACCGCGCTCGCGGCGTATCTGACCAGGACCGCCGGCCACCCGGTCGGCCTGGCCCAGGTGTGGGCGGCGAACGGCTCCAACGAGGTCATCCAGCAGCTGCTGCAGACCTTCGGCGGCCCCGGCCGCAACGCGATCGGCTTCGAGCCGTCGTACTCGATGCACGCGCTGATCTCCCGCGGCACCGGCACCGGCTGGATCTCCGGGCCGCGCAACGCCGACTTCACCATCGACGTGGCCGCTGCCGTACGGGAGATCGCCGAACGCCGCCCCGAGGTGGTCTTCGTCTGCTCGCCCAACAACCCGACCGGCACCGCGGTGGCCGCCGAGACCGTCCTGGCGCTGTACGAGGCCGCGCAGGCCGCCCGCCCGTCGCTGGTCGTGGTGGACGAGGCCTACGGCGAGTTCTCGCACCAGCCGTCGCTGCTGCCGCTCATCGAGGGCCGGCCCAACCTGGTGCTGACCCGCACCATGTCCAAGGCGTTCGGCGCGGCCGGGCTGCGGCTCGGCTACCTGGCCGCCGACCCCGCGGTGGTCGACGCCGTGCAGATCGTCCGGCTGCCCTACCACCTGTCTGCGGTCACCCAGGCGACCGCGCTGGCCGCGCTGGAGTTCACCGACACGCTGCTCGGCTACGTCGACCAGCTCAAGTCCGAGCGGGACCGGCTGGTCCGCGAGCTGCGCGCCACCGGCTACGAGGTGGTCGACTCCGACGGCAACTTCGTGCAGTTCGGCCGGTTCGCCGACAGCCACACCGCCTGGGAGGCGGTGCTCGCCCACGGCGTGCTGGTACGGGACAACGGTGTGCCCGGCTGGCTGCGGGTCTCGGTCGGCACCCCCACGGAGAACGACGCTTTCCTCGACGCGGCGCGAGCCGTCTTCAAAGAGCACAGCACTACTGAGGAGCAGGTATGACCCGCGTGGGCCGCGTCGAGCGCACCACCAAGGAGACCTCGGTGGTCGTCGAGATCGACCTCGACGGCACCGGGCAGGTGTCGGTGTCCACCGGCGTCGGCTTCTACGACCACATGCTCGACCAGCTCGGCAGGCACGGGCTGTTCGACCTGTCGGTGAAGACCGAGGGCGACCTCCACATCGACACGCACCACACCATCGAGGACACCGCGCTCGCCCTGGGCGCGGCCTTCAAGCAGGCGCTCGGCGACAAGGTCGGCATCTACCGCTTCGGCAACTGCACGGTCCCGCTGGACGAGTCGCTCGCCCAGGTCACCGTGGACCTCTCGGGCCGCCCCTACCTGGTGCACACCGAGCCCGAGCAGATGGCGCCGATGATCGGCTCGTACGACACCACGATGACCCGGCACATCCTGGAGTCCTTCGTCGCCCAGGCCCAGATCGCCCTGCACGTGCACGTGCCCTACGGGCGCAACGCGCACCACATCGTGGAGTGCCAGTTCAAGGCCCTCGCCCGGGCACTGCGTTACGCCAGCGAGCGCGACCCGCGCGCCGCGGGAATTCTGCCGTCGACGAAGGGCGCGCTGTGAGCGACGCACGTAAGGCCACTCGGCCGCAGCCAGGACCCGGCGCGAGCTGTCGCCGCGCGGGCGGAGAAGGGGGCACCGCCCATGCGGCAGCTCTGGGGAACGGAATGATGCTGTGAACAAGGGATCGACCCTCTTCATCCTGCTGGGGCTGTTCCTGGCGGGCGGGGTGTACTCGTTCTGGCAGCAGAAGCAGTCCAGGAGCCTGATCGCACTGCTGGCCATCGGATCGGCGATGTCGCTGGTCGCCGGCCTGCTCAACCTGTAGGGACGACTCGTGACGACGAAGAGCGTGGTCGTGCTCGACTACGGGTTCGGCAACGTCAGGTCGGCGGAGCGCGCCCTCGCGCACGTCGGCGCGGACGTCGAGATCACCGCCGACTTCGACCGGGCGATGGAGGCCGACGGCCTGCTGGTGCCCGGCGTCGGCGCGTTCGCCGCGTGCATGGCCGGGCTCAAGGCGGTGCGCGGCGACTGGATCGTCGGGCGCCGGCTGGCCGGCGGCCGGCCGGTGATGGGCATCTGCGTCGGCATGCAGATCCTCTTCGCCCGCGGCATCGAGCACGGCGTGGAGACCGAGGGCCTCGACGAGTGGCCCGGCACCGTGGAACCGCTGCAGGCCCCCGTCGTCCCGCACATGGGCTGGAACACGGTCAAGGCCGCGGCCGGCTCCCGGCTGTTCGAGGGCACCGACGAGGACGCCCGCTTCTACTTCGTGCACTCCTACGCGGTCCGCAGCTGGGACCTTCAGACGCAGAGCGAGCGCATCGCCGGCCCGAAGGTCAGCTGGACCACCCACGGCGAGCCGTTCGTGGCCGCGGTGGAGAACGGCCCGCTGTGGGCCACCCAGTTCCACCCGGAGAAGTCGGGCGAGGCCGGCGCCCTGCTGCTCGCCAACTGGCTCCACACCCTCTGACCCGCCGTCCACCGACCCACACCACCCGCGAGGACGCATCCCGATGACCAAGCTCGAACTGCTCCCCGCCGTCGACGTCCGCGACGGCCAGGCCGTACGCCTCGTGCACGGCGAGTCCGGCTCCGAGACGTCGTACGGCGACCCGCTCGCCGCGGCGCTCGCCTGGCAGGGCGCGGGCGCGGAGTGGCTGCATCTGGTCGACCTCGACGCGGCGTTCGGCACCGGCGACAACCGGGCGCGTATCGCCGAGGTGGCCCGCACCATGGACATCAAGGTCGAGCTGTCCGGCGGCATCCGCGACGACGACACGCTCGCCGCGGCGCTCGCCACCGGCTGCACCCGGGTCAACCTGGGCACGGCCGCGCTGGAGACCCCGGAGTGGGTCGCCAAGGTCATCGCGCAGCACGGCGACCGGATCGCGGTCGGCCTCGACGTGCGCGGCACCACCCTGCGCGGCCGCGGCTGGACCCGGGACGGCGGCGACCTCTACGAGACGCTGGCCAGGCTGGACTCCGAGGGCTGCGCCCGCTACGTCGTCACCGACATCGCCAAGGACGGCACCCTGCAGGGGCCGAACCTGGAACTGCTGGCGAACGTGTGCGCCGCGACCGACCGCCCGGTCGTCGCGTCCGGCGGTGTCTCCAGCCTTGACGACCTGCGCGCCATCGCGTCTCTTGTTCCGCAGGGTGTGGAGGGCGCGATCGTCGGAAAGGCGCTCTACGCGAAGGCGTTCACGCTCGAAGAGGCCTTGGAGGCAGTGTCACGATGACCGGAACCCCCGCAGTACGGCGTGAGCAGTCCGACAGCCCGCTGGAGGAGACCATCGGCTTCGCCCGTGCCGTCGCCGCGGGGGACAGGGTGCTGGTCTCCGGCACCATGCCGCTGGTCGACGGTGCGGTGCGGGGCGAGGGCAGCCCGTACGAGCAGACGCTGCTGGCCTTCGGCAACGCGCTGGCCGCGCTGGAGCCGTTCGGCCTGGGGCCGGACAGCGTCATCCGCACCCGGATGTACCTGAGCCACGCGCGGGACGCCGACGACGTCGGCCGTGCCCACCGCGAACTGTTCGACGCCGTCCGGCCGGCCGCGACGATGGTCGTGGTGGCCGGCTTCACCGACTCCCGGGTGCTGGTCGAAGTCGAGATCGAAGCTTTCCGTGCTTTTGGAGGAGACACCGAATGACTCTCGCGGTGCGCGTCATCCCCTGCCTGGACGTGGACGGCGGGCGGGTCGTCAAGGGTGTCAACTTCCAGAACCTGCGCGACGCGGGCGACCCGGTCGAGATGGCCAGGCTCTACGACGCCGAGGGCGCCGACGAGTTGACCTTCCTGGACATCACCGCGTCCTCCGGTGACCGCGAGACCACGTACGACGTGGTCCGCCGCACCGCGGAGCAGGTCTTCATCCCGCTCACCGTCGGCGGCGGGGTGCGCAGCGCAGACGACGTCGACAAGCTGCTGCGGGCCGGCGCCGACAAGGTCGGCGTCAACACCGCGGCCATCGCCCGCCCCGAGCTGATCCGCGAGATCGCCGAGCGCTTCGGGCGGCAGGTGCTCGTGCTGTCGGTGGACGCCCGGCGGTCCGCCTCGGGCGAGGGCTTCGAGGTCACCACGCACGGCGGCCGGCGCGGCACCGGCATCGACGCGGTCGAGTGGGCCGAGCGGGCGGCGGAGCTGGGCGCGGGGGAGATCCTGCTCAACTCGATGGACGCGGACGGGACGAAGGACGGCTACGACACGGAGATGATCGCGGCGGTGCGGTCCCGGGTGTCGGTACCCGTGATCGCGTCCGGCGGCGCCGGGCAGCTTGCCGACTTCGCGCCGGCCGTCGCGGCCGGCGCGGACGCGGTGCTGGCGGCGTCCGTCTTCCACTTCGGCGACCTGCGCATCCCCGAGGTCAAGTCGGCGCTGCGCACGGCGGGCCACCCGGTCCGCTGAGGCCTCACCCCACCTTCGTACAGAGCAGGACCGCGAGGTCGGGCGCCAGCGGGACCTCGACCGTACGGAGCGCCGGGTGCTCCAGCCAGTGCAGGCGCGCGGTGTCCGGGGCGCCCTGGTGGGTCGGCGGGCCGCCCCGGGACGGGGTGAAGTCGTCGATGACCAGGACGCCGCCCGGCCGCAGGAGGGCGACGGGGTCGGCCGCGGGGCCGTCCCCCTTGCCCTGGCCGCCGCCGTCGAGGACGAGCAGGTCGAAGGGGCCGTCCTCGCCTATCGCCGTCCAGTCGGCGTGCCGCACGGTGACCCAGGGGGCCAGCGCGCTGAAGAGGCCGGCCGCAGCCGCGGCACGGTTGGCGTCCCGCTCGACGCTCACCGCTGTCGCGCCGTTGCGCATGCCGGACACCAGCCAGGCCAGGCCCACCCCGCAGCCGGTGCCGGTCTCGCCGATGCGTTCCGCACCCGCCGCGAGCGCCTGCAGCAGCCGGCCCTGCTCGGGCCGGCAGGAGTAGGGGAAGTCGAGCCGGGTCGCGGTGAGGGCGGCGCGTTCCACCAGGGGCGGCAGATCACCGGGGCCACGGAGATGCGCACGGGTGCCGTCGAGAGACATGGCGGTCATCCTGCCGGGACGGCAGGGGCGGACGGGGGCAATCAGGTGAGAAAGAAAGTTTGCGCAATCTGTATTGCGCAAACTTATTTTCGTATCTAGCGTAGGTGGTGTGACCGATCAGGACCGCTCCCAGCGCATCACCGACCTCGACGCCCTCAAGGTCTTCACCCACCCGCTGCGCATCCGCCTCTACCGCGCGCTGTTCACCGCCCGCACCGCTACCGCCTCCCACCTGGCCGACCAGGTCGACGAGGCGGTCTCCCTGGTGAGTTACCACCTGCGGAAGATGGCCGCGCACGGCTTCATCGTCGAGGCGCCCGAGCACAGCACCGACGGCAGGGAACGCTGGTGGAAGATCTCGGCCGAGCGCGGATTCACCTTCCGCAGCGCCGACTTCGACGACCGGCCGGAAGGCGCCGCCGTCCTCGCCCGGGTCACCCGGCAGCTGCTCGCCACCCGGGCGGAGCGCTACGAGCAGTACCTGGACGAGCAGTCCGCCTGGCCCCGCGAGTGGACCAACGCGTCCTTCTCCTCCGAGTACATGCCGCTGCTCAACGCGGCGGAGCTGCAGCAGATGGCCGAGGAGATCGGCGAGTTGATGCAGCGCTGGTCCGACCGCGGCCATGCCGCGGAGGACGCGGGCGACACCGAGGGCCGCGAGCACGTGGCCGTGCAGATGTACGGATTCCCCTTCCGCCCCTGACCCGAGGAGGCCGGCGCATGTCGGCGACCGCGACCACCACGACCACCACGACCGCAGCGAACCGGCCCGCGTACCGGGACGGCAACGTCCTGCGCTGGCTCAGCGCCTACACGGCGTCGCTGCTCGGCGACTCCGTCTACTTCGTCGCCCTCGGCTTCGCCGCCGCCAAGGTCGCGCCGCCCGCGCAGGTCGGCCTGGTCATGGCGGCGGGCGCGGTGCCGCGGGCGGTGCTCATGCTCGGCGGGGGAGTGGTCGCCGACCGCTTCGGCCCGCGCCTGGTCGTCATCGGCAGCGACGCCGTGCGCTGCGCGCTGATCCTCGCCGCGGCCGGGGCGCTCGCGCTGGCGTCGCCCGGGCTGTGGCTGCTGGTCGCCGTCGCCCTGCTCTTCGGCGTCGTCGACGCGCTGTTCATGCCGGCGGTCGGCGCGCTGCCGCCCCGGATCACCACGCCCGACCAGCTGGTGCGGCTGCAGGGCCTGCGCGCGCTGGTGATACGGCTCAGCACCGTCGTGGGGCCGCCGGCCGGCGGGCTCGCGATGGGCCTGGGCGGGGCCGCGGCGGCCTTCACGGTGGCGGGCCTGCTCTTCGCGACCTCCGTGCCGCTGCTGATCCGCACCCGGATCACCCCGCAGCCCAGGGCCGAACGGGCGCCCGCCACACAGGAGCTGCGCGACGGACTGCGCTACATCCGGCGCCACCGGGTGGTCGGCCCGCTGGTCCTGTCCGGCGCGCTGTGCGAACTCGGGCTGGTCGGGCCGCTCAACGTCGGCATGGTGCTGCTCGCCGACGAACGCGGGTGGGGCGCCGCCGGATACGGCTGGGTCATCGCGGCCTTCAGCGCCGGGGCCGGGGCCAGCGCGCTGCTCCTCACCGTACGCGGCCGCATACCCCGCGCCGGGGCCGTGCAGATCGCCACGCTGCTCGTGGGGTCCGCGGCGATCGGCTTCATAGGCGTCGCCCCCGTGCTGGCCGTCGCGGCCGGCGTGGCCTTCCTGGCCGGGCTCATCTGCGGGGTCTGCGGCGGCCTGGCCTCCGCACTCATCCAGACGTCCACGGACCCGGCCTACCTGGGCCGTGTCACCTCCGTCATGAGCCTCACGGGCTTCGGCCTCGCCCCCCTGGCCTACCCTCTCTTCGCGGCAGCCGTCGGCGCGTTCGGCCCTTCCCCCGTCTTCCTCGCCAGCGCCACCTTCGCCGCACTCGGCGCGGCCTTCACGGCCTTCCTCCCGGCCATCCGCCAGGCCGAACTCCCCTGACGGCCGAGGCCCAGCGCAACTGTGAACGCCACCGTAAGGGGCACCCCCAGGGGCGCGAGGCTGCATCTCATCTGCGGCCGGCGCTGCGCGAGCGCGCCAGCCCACCACCGGGAGAAGGTCCCGGGAAGGGGCACGGGGGCACCCCGGGGGGATCAGACCCCGAGATCGGCGGCTTGGGCCAGGGCCACAGCCGCCTTGTCGCCTTCGGCGACGACGTCGGCCGAGGTCTGGCGCCCGGACGCGAAGAGGGCGAGCTCCGCGGGCTCGCCGGTGACCGTGACGACGGGGGAGCCGCGGTGGGCGACCACCGTCTGCCCGTCGGGCCGGCGCAGCACGAGGCCGACCGGGGAGCGCCGCGCGAAGAGACGCGCGGCGCGTTCGAGGCGCGACCACAGCGCGTCCGCGAAGACCGGGTCGATCTCCCGCGGCGTCCACCCCGGCACCGCCCGCCGCACATCCTCGGTGTGCACGTAGAACTCCACCGTGTTCGACGCCTCGTCGACCTGCTTGAGCGCGAACGGTGACAGGCGCGGCGGCCCGGTCCTGATCAGCCGGATCAGTTCCTCGTACGGCCGCCGCGCGTACTCGCCGCGCACCCGCTCCAGCCGGTCCGCGAGCTGCGGGACGACGAGCCCCGCGGCCGCGTCACCGCGGCGCTCGCGCACCACGATGTGCGCGGCCAGGTCCCGGGTGGTCCAGCCCTCGCACAGGGTCGGCGCGTCGGGGCCGGAGCTTTCCAGCAGGTCGGCGAGGAGCAGACGTTCACGCTGCGCATGGGTCGTCATGCCGCCAGGTTAGCCGCGGTCAGCTCAGCTTGCTGTGCAGCTTCTTGCCGTTGGTGCCGTCGTTGAGGGTCAGCGAGCACGTGACGGTGTTGCGGCCCTGCAGCTGGTACGTGATCAGCTGCGGGAACAGCACGTAGGAGTAGTAGTCCCCGCCGGCCGGCGCATGCCGGTTGGCGTCGGCCTCGCACAGCGAGAACGCCTTCTTCTCGATCTCGTCCTCGGTGGTGAACGTGCCGCTCAGCGTCTTGTTCGCGATCGCCTGCGCGTCGTGCGCGGACGTGCAGGACACTGTCTGGACGGTGTCGATGCCGGGCGTCATCGAGGGTGCGTTGAAGCACTTCCCCGGGTCGACCACCACGTACGGCATCTCCTCCCCGTCCGTGGCCGACGGCTCGGGCTCGTCGCTGCTCGACGGGAGGTCGGTCGGCAGGTCCAGGCTAGGGAAGTCCGTGGGCAGCGTGAAGGTGGGCGTCGGGACGGTCGGCAGGGTCGGCAGCGAGCTGATCGACGGCTTGGGGGTGTCCTTGGCGCTCGGCTTGTCGCTGCCGCCGCCGCTGGACGCGGCGATGGCGCCGACGATCGCCCCGACCACGGCGACCGCGCCGACCGCGATCCACACGTTGCGCTTGGTGTGGTTCGGCGGCGGCTGCGGCGGCGGGAAGCCGCCCGGGTAACCGCCGCCCGGGTAACCGCCGCCGGGGTAGCCGTAGGCACCGCCTGGCGGCACCGGCGGTCCTGGCGGACCTGACGGGCCGTAACCGCCCTGCTGGGGATATCCGTATCCGTCGGCGGGCGGGGGCGGCGGGCCGAATCCGTCACCGGGCGGAGGCGGCGGACCGAATCCGTCACCGGGCGGGGGCGGCGGGCCGAAGCCCTGCGGCGGCCCGAAACCGCCGCCCTGTTCGGGTGGCGGCTGCGGACCATTGTGCGGAGGCGGAGGAAAACCCATGGTGGAAGGATGCCCCATACGGGTGACGTCGGCGGGTAACAACCCTGCGACAGGTGGGTGACGGCTCAATGTGCTTACCCCCTTTGCCGGTTATTGACGATTTTCCTCAGCCGGACGGCGCATAGGACGGGCCGCGGAACACCCTTTCGCAGCACCTTCCGCCCACCCCTTGGACATCGCGTTTCCGCCGGTGGCGCGTCCGGCGGCATGATGGACGCATGTCCGCGACCTCGCTCGATCCCGCCATCGCAGCCCGACTCAAGCGCACCTCCGACGGCCTGGTGCCCGCCGTCGCCCAGCAGTACGACACCGGTGAGGTGCTGATGCTGGGCTGGATGGACGACGAGGCGCTGCACCGCACGCTGACCACCGGCCGCTGCACGTACTGGAGCCGCAGCCGCAGCGAGTACTGGGTCAAGGGCGACACCTCGGGGCACGTGCAGCACGTGAAGTCGGTCGCGCTGGACTGCGACGGCGACACCGTGCTGGTGAAGGTCGACCAGGTCGGCGCCGCCTGCCACACCGGCGACCGCACCTGCTTCGATTCCGACCTCCTCCTGCCCGCCCCGGGCCAGTAATGTCTGCGGCCATGGACCTCGATACCTTCCGCAAGCTGGCGGTCGACCGCCGCGTCATCCCGGTCAGCCGACGGCTCCTCGCGGACGGCGACACGCCGATCGGGCTCTACCGCAAGCTCGCCGCGGAGCGGGTCGGCACCTTCCTGCTGGAATCGGCCGACACCAGCTCCAACAGCGGCGCGGGCGGCGGGTCCTGGTCGCGCTACTCCTTCGTCGGCGTGCGGTCCTCCGCCGCGCTGACCGCCGTCGACGGGCAGGCGCACTGGCTGGGCACCCCGCCGGTCGGCGTCCCGGTCGACGGCGACCCGCTGGCCGCGCTGCGCGCCACCGTCGAGGCGCTGCACACCCCGCGCGACCTGACCGCGGGCATGCCGCCCTTCACCGGCGGCATGGTCGGCTACCTCGGCTACGACATCGTGCGCCGCCTGGAGCGCATCGGCGACAGCACGTACGACTCGCTGCAGCTGCCGGAACTGACCATGCTGCTGACCTCCGACCTGGCGGTGCTCGACCACTGGGACGGCACGGTGCTGCTGATCGCCAACGCGATCAACCACAACGACGAGGCCACCGGCGTCGACGAGGCCTACGCCGACGCCGTCGCCCGCCTCGACGCGATGCAGGCGGATCTGGGCAGGGCCGTACCGCAGCAGCCCATCGCGCTGCCGGAGTCGATCGACTTCGGCGTGACCTGGGGCTGGGGCGGCGAGGACTTCAAGGCCGCGGTCGAGGACATCAAGGAGCGCATCCACGCCGGCGAGGCCTTCCAGGTCGTGGCCTCGCAGCGGCTGGAGACCGAGTGCACCGCGAGCGCGCTCGACGTCTACCGGGTGCTGCGGACGACCAACCCGTCGCCGTACATGTACCTGCTGCGCTTCGACGGCTTCGACGTGGTCGGGTCGAGCCCCGAGGCGCTGGTCAAGGTCGAGGACGGCCGGGCGATGCTGCACCCGATCGCGGGCACCCGCCCGCGCGGGGCGACCCCGCAGGCCGACGCGGCGCTCGCCGTGGAGCTGCTCGCCGACCCCAAGGAGCGTGCCGAGCACCTGATGCTGGTCGACCTGGGGCGCAACGATCTGGGCCGGGTGTGCGAGCCGGGCAGCGTCGAGGTCGTCGACTTCATGTCGGTGGAGCGCTACTCGCACGTGATGCACATCGTCTCGACCGTCACCGGCCGGGTCGCCGCGGGCAGGACCGCCTTCGACGTGCTCACCGCGTGCTTCCCGGCTGGCACCCTGTCCGGTGCGCCCAAGCCGCGCGCGATGCAGATCATCGAGGAGCTGGAGCCGACCAGGCGCGGTGTCTACGGCGGCTGCGTCGGCTACCTGGACTTCGCCGGCGACTCCGACACCGCCATCGCCATCCGGACCGCGGTGCTGCGCGACGGCGTCGCCTACGTCCAGGCCGGCGCGGGCGTCGTCGCGGACTCCGACCCGGCCGCCGAGGACGCCGAGTGCCGCAACAAGGCCGCGGCGGTGCTGCGCGCGGTTGCGACGGCCAACGTGATGCACGGCTGATGCACCGCTGAGGACGTGCGAGGGCGGGGCGGCCGCCAGGTCCGCCCCGCCCCGCCGCCCGCGGGTCAGCCGGTGAAGGCCGCCACGCCGTTCGGGGTGCCGAGCCCGGTCGGGCCGTCGTAGCCCGCGCTGCCCGTGCACAGGTACGAGCCCGCGCACTCGCCGTTGGTCCCGCTCACCGCGTCGTCGAGCGCGTCGGTGTGCGCGTACGGGAAGGACGCCGGGTACGAGCCGTCGGACGGTGTTCCGGCCAGCGCGTAGAGCGAGGCGATGATCGGCGCCGAGGCGCTGGTGCCGCCGAAGACCTCCCAGCCGCTGTCGTTGCCGTAGGTGTCGTAGACCGCGACACCGGTGGCCGGGTCGGCGACCGCGGACACGTCGGCGACGGTACGGCCGGCGCACTCGCCGTCCTGCTGCCAGCCGGGCTTGGGGTCGTAGGCCGAGCAGCCGGAGCCCGCCCCGCCCCACACGGTGTCCGTCCAGCCGCGCGAACTGCCGTCCTGGCGCAGCGAGGTGCCGCCGACCGCGGTCACGTACTGCGAACCCGCCGGGTACTCCACGCCGTAGCCCGCGTCGCCCGAGCTGACGGTGATGGCGACGCCCGGGTGGTCGAAGTACTGCGTGTCGTACGTGGTGTCGGCGCCGGACTCACCGCCGCCGTAGCTGTTGGAGACGTACTTCGCGCCCAGCGACACCGCGGTGTTGACGGACTCGCCGAGGTCGGTCATCGCCGAGGTGTCCGCCTCGACCAGCAGGATGTGGCAGGCCGGGCAGACCGCGCTGACCATGTCCACGTCGAGGGATATCTCCTCGGCCCAGCCCGGGTCGGGCGCCGGCAGCGCGGAGCCGCCGCTCTGGCCGACCTTGCGGAAGCAGCCGTTGTCGGTGGTGCAGGCCGGCAGGCCGTACTGCTCGCGGTAGGTGGCCAGATCGGCCTCCGCGTCGGGGTTGTCGTAGGCGTCCACGACCGCCACGGTGGCGTCGGAGCCGCCGGTCTCCGGGATGGCGTAGGCGCTGCGCAGCTCGGAGGGTCCGTAACCCGACGGGATGGCCGCCGGGTGCGCGGAACGCGCCGAGAGTGCGAGGGAGTCGGTGCCGCTGGTGACCTTGAGCGCCTTGCAGGCCATCAGATCGGGCGCGGTGCTGACCGCGCAGGAGCGTGCGGTGGTCAGCCGGTGCGCGGGTGCCTGCTGGGGCTCCGCGCCGGCGGTGGGGGAGAAGGCGACCAGCCCGGTCGCGGCGAGCCCGGCGGCCGCGACGAGGGCCGGCCACATATGGCTCGCCGCGCGGCGGGTGCGGTGGGGGGTGTGCAAGTGCTGCCTCCGGTGGGGGGAGTGTGTGATGCGTGGTGCCGCTGCGTCCGGTGGGGGAGCAGGGGGATGGCGGCGAACGTATGGTGACCGGTCGCACGCCAACAAGGCGGGCTACCGGTGGGATCGGAAGCTATACCGCTGCTTTGCCTGCCATTGGCGGGAGTTGGCGCATCCTTGATCTGGTCATGACCAACGGAGAGGTGTGAAATCGGCTTGCGCCGGTCCGTCCGGTACGGCCGCCTACCGTCCGGTACGCACCGGCTCCTGCCCCCCGGTCGAGGCCGCCCGGCATCGGCAGGGGATAGTGGACGGGTGACCTCCGTCCCGCAGCAGCCCCACCCCGCGCCGGCCCCCGCCCCCGAGCAGGACGCCGCGCCCTCCGCCGCGCACCGGCGCGGCGTCAGGACGCTGGCCGCCGCGCTGCCCGCCGGCGCGGTCGGCGCGAGCCTGGTGCTGGTCGCCGCGGGCAAGACCTGGACGCGCGGCTCCGCCGCCTTCGGCGACACCCACCTGCCGGTGCACGCCTCGGGCACCGACACCACCGCGCTGCCCGGCGCGCTCGCCCTGGTCGGCCTCGCCTCGCTCGTCGCCGTCTTCGCCGTCCGCAGGGCGGGGCGCTACGCCGTCTCCGCGCTGCTCACCCTCAGCGGGCTCGGCGTCGTCGTCATGGTGCTGGCCCGGCACGGCGACCACGCCGCCCTCGACACCGCCGCCGGGACCGCCGTCGGCCTCGCCCACGCCACCGCGGAGCACGCCTCCACCACCGGCTGGCCGCTGGTCTCCGCCGCGGGCGGCGTGCTCCTGCTGCTCGCCGGGCTGCTCGCGCTGCGCTACGGCCAGACCTGGCCCGCGATGTCCAGCCGCTACGACCGCCCCGGCGCCCGCCGCCCGGTCCGCGCCAGGGCCGCCGCCTCCGCCGCCGCGTCCCGCCGCCCGTCCCCCGTCGACCCGGATCGCGCCGAGGACCTCTGGAAGGCCCTCGACCGCGGCGAGGACCCCACCGGCGCCTAGGGCGTCGGCAGCGCGTCCGACCCCCATGCGTGGTCCGCTGCGGATACGCGCAACAATGGGGGACGACGTGGAAGGCGACGGACGCCTCCCACCGGGAGCATCAGGGAGTATTCATGGCGGCCCACTACGACCACGGACACACCCCGGCCGCGTGGACCGGAGTGATCATCTCCTTCATCGGCTTCTGCGCCGGCGGTGTCTTCATGGTCGCCGCGGAGCCCGTCCCGTTCTGGGGCAGCATGGTCGTGGTCCTGCTCGGCCCGCTGGTCGGCGGCATCATGAAGTCGATGGGTCTGGGCCGCAAGGCGCAGGGGCACGTGAGCACCCCGGTCGTACGCGCCGAGGAACCGCAGAAGGAAGCCGCCGCGCACGTCGGCGCCTGACCCACGCCCGCACCGCCACCTGGCGCAGCGTCCCGCTGCGCCTTCGTGCGTCCCGGGGCAGAATCGCCGCCGTGACCACCCACCAGGCCGCGGCGGCCCCGACCGGCAGGCCCGCGGGCCTGCGCGCGGCGGCCGTCCCGCTCGGCGTGCTCGGCGCCGTCGCCGCAGGCTTCGCCTACGTGGCGGCCGTCGACCCCGGGCAGCCCGGCCACTACCCCGCGTGCCCGCTGCTGTACTACACCGGCGTCTACTGCCCCGGCTGCGGCGGCCTGCGCGGTGCCCACGCCCTGGCCCACGGCCACCTCGGGACCGCGCTGGGCTGCAACGCCGCCGCCGTCGCCGGGTACGCCGTCTTCGCCGTCGTGTGGACGGTCTGGTTCGCCCGCACCCTGCGCGGCAGGCGCTTCGACCCCGCCCTGCCGCCGGGCGCCCTCTACGCCCTGTGCGGGCTGCTGCTGGCTTTCACCGTGATCAGGAACCTGCCTTTCGGGGCCGCGCTCGTGCCCTGAGGGATCCGCCGGGCGGGGCAAGATTGTCCAGGTGGTGGGACCGTCGATCACCGGATGCGGGCTGCCGGGCCGCCGCCCGATACCATCGCAGTGCCGGTGCTCTCCGTACCGGCCCGATCATTTCGCTGCACGGCCGGCCGGAAGGGGAGCTCTCGCGTGAGTGTGCTCGACGAGATCATCGACGGAGTCCGCGCAGACCTCGCCGAGCGGCAGGCACGGGTCTCCCTCGACGAGCTCAAGGAGCGCGCCGCCAAGGCGCGGGACGCCAAGGACGGGGTCGCCGCGCTGCGCGGCGAGGCCGTCAAGGTCATCTGCGAGGTCAAGCGGTCCAGCCCGTCCAAGGGCGCGCTCGCCGCGATCGCCGACCCCGCGGGCCTGGCCGCGGACTACGAGGCGGGCGGCGCGGCCGTCATCAGCGTCCTCACCGAGCAGCGCCGCTTCGGCGGTTCGCTCGCCGACCTCGAAGCGGTACGCGCCAAGGTCGACATCCCGGTGCTCCGCAAGGACTTCATCGTCACCGCCTACCAGCTGTGGGAGGCCCGCGCGTACGGCGCCGACCTCGCGCTGCTGATCGTCTCCGCGCTCGACCAGCCCGCGCTGGTCTCGCTCATCGAGCGGGCCGAGTCGATCGGGCTCACCCCGATCATCGAGGTCCACGACGAGGAGGAGGTCGGCAGGGCGGTGGACGCGGGCGCGCGCATCATCGGCGTCAACGCGCGCGACCTGAAGACGCTGGAGGTCGACCGGGGGAACTTCGGGCGTATCGCGCCGGAGATCCCCGACCACATCGTGAAGATCGCGGAGTCCGGGGTCCGCGGACCCCACGACCTGATCGCGTACGCGAACGACGGTGCCGACGCGGTGCTCGTCGGTGAGTCCCTCGTCACCGGGCGCGACCCGCGCACTGCGGTCGCCGACCTCGTCGCCGCCGGCGCGCACCCGGCACTCCGCCCCGGCCGCGACTGACGGCTCCGCCGCGCCTCGGGGGGTGCGCCTCTGCCCGCGAGGGGGTTCCTGCGGTTCCCCTTGCGCAAGGGGGCAACTACCCCTGAAAAACGCTCGCCCTCTCCGGAAGAGGGCACCCCCGGTCAGGCACCCCTGCCAAGGGGAGTCGTGCACCCCGGGGACCCGGGAGGGAGTCCGGGGGCACCCCGGGGAGGTAGAGTGCGGGGCGTGTCATTGGAATCGCGCCTCGCACCCGGCTGCCGCCCCCGCGGCTGCCGCGCCCCCGCACGCCGTGTGCTGGGCCGCCGCGTGCGGTACGTGATCGGGTGCGAGCCCGGCCAGGTGAACGGCAGGCGATGGCGCCGCGGCTGAGCCGCCCGCCAGTCCGCGTACAGCCGTCAGGACAACCTCACCGCCGTCAGAGGCGAGCCGCACCGTGTGCGGCCCTTCGGCGGGAGCACGTGGAAACCATGACCAGGGGATACCCATGCCAGAAAAACCCGAGTTCTTCCTCCCCGACCCGGAGGGTCTGACCCCCAGCGCCGAGGGCTACTTCGGCGCGTTCGGCGGGAAGTTCATCCCGGAGGCGCTGGTCGCCGCCGTGGACGAGGTCGCCGCCGAGTACGAGAAGGCGAAGGCCGACCCCGCCTTCGCGGCCGAGCTGAACGAGCTGATGGCCAACTACACCGGCCGGCCCAGCGCCCTGACCGAGGTGCCGCGGTTCGCCGCGGAGGCCGGCGGGGCCAGGATCTTCCTCAAGCGCGAGGACCTGAACCACACCGGCTCGCACAAGATCAACAACGTGCTCGGCCAGGCGCTGCTGACCCGGCGGATGGGCAAGACCCGGGTCATCGCCGAGACCGGCGCGGGCCAGCACGGGGTGGCCACGGCCACGGCGTGCGCGCTGTTCGGCCTGGAGTGCACGATCTACATGGGCGAGGTCGACACCAAGCGGCAGGCCTTGAACGTGGCGCGGATGCGCATCCTGGGCGCCGAGGTCGTGTCGGTGACCTCCGGCAGCCGCACCCTCAAGGACGCGATCAACGAGGCCTTCCGCGACTGGGTCGCGAACGTCGACCGCACGCACTACCTGTTCGGCACCGTCGCGGGACCGCATCCCTTCCCCGCGCTGGTGCGCGACTTCCACCGGGTGATCGGCGTCGAGGCCCGGCGGCAGCTGCTGGAGCGCACCGGGCGGCTGCCCGACGCGGCCGTCGCCTGCGTCGGCGGCGGCTCCAACGCCATGGGCCTGTTCCACGCCTTCCTGCCGGACGCGGGCGTGCGGCTCGTCGGCTGCGAGCCGGCGGGGCACGGGGTGGAGACCGGCGAGCACGCGGCCACCCTGACCGCGGGCGAGCCCGGCATCCTGCACGGCTCGCGCTCGTACGTCCTGCAGGACGACGAGGGCCAGATCACCGAGCCGTACTCGATCTCCGCGGGCCTCGACTACCCCGGAGTCGGCCCCGAACACGCCTACCTCAAGGACACCGGGCGGGCCGAGTACCGCGCCGTCACCGACGACGCGGCCATGCAGGCGCTGCGGCTGCTGTCCCGCACCGAGGGCATCATCCCCGCCATCGAGAGCGCGCACGCGCTGGCCGGTGCGCTGGAGCTGGGCCGCGAGCTGGGCCCCGAGGCCCTGCTGCTGGTGAACCTCTCGGGACGCGGGGACAAGGACATGGACACCGCGGCCCGCTACTTCGGGCTGTACGACAGTGAGGAGGCGGGCAAGTGAGCGGGACGATCGAACTTCTGCAGGAGGCCCTCGCACACGCGAAGGCCGAGAACCGCGCCGCCCTCATCGCCTACCTCCCGGCCGGCTTCCCGACCGTCGACGGCGGCATCGAGGCGGTCAAGGCCGCCTTCGACGGCGGCGCCGACATCGTCGAGGTCGGGCTGCCGCACAGCGACCCGGTGCTGGACGGCCCGGTCATCCAGACCGCCGACGACATCGCGCTCAAGAACGGCGTCCGGATCGCCGACGTGCTGCGCACGGTCCGCGAGGCGCACGCGGCGACCGGCAAGCCGGTGCTGGTCATGACGTACTGGAACCCCGTCGACCGCTACGGCGTCGAGCGCTTCGCCGCAGAGCTGGCCGAGGCGGGCGGCGCCGGCTGCATCCTGCCCGACCTGCCGGTCGAGGAGTCCGAGGGATGGCGGAAGGCGGCCGAGCAGCACGGCCTGGCCACCGTCTTCGTCGTCGCCCCCTCCAGCAGGGACGAGCGGCTGGCCCGGATCACCGCGGCCGGCTCCGGCTTCGTCTACGCCGCCTCGCTGATGGGCGTCACCGGCACCCGGGCCAGCGTCGGCGAGCAGGCCGGCGAGCTGGTGCGGCGCACCCGGGCCACCACGGAGCTGCCGGTGTGCGTCGGCCTGGGCGTCTCGAACGCCGTACAGGCCGCCGAGGTCGCCGCCTTCGCCGACGGCGTCATCGTCGGCTCCGCCTTCGTCAAGCGCATCCTGGACGCGGAGGGCGACGAGGCGGCCGGCCTCGCCGCGGTCCGCGCGCTGGCCGCCGAGCTGGCGGAAGGCGTACGCAAGCGCGGCTGACGATCACCCGTGGGAGCGGGTTTTGTCACTCCCGCGGGCGAAAAACGGTGGGGGGAGGCGCTGAGCGCCTCCCCCCACCGTTGCGCTGGGCGTGAGTCAACGCAACAGTGACGGAAAGCGCAGCGCCCGCGAGGCCCTGCAAGAGCAGCGCGCCCAGGATGCGGCCCGAGCCAAGCGCAAACGGACGCTGGTGGTGGCGGGCGGTGTGGTCGCCGTCCTCGGCATCGCCGCCGTGATCGGCGTGGCCGCGTCCGGCCACCACGGCAGCACCACCCCGCAGTCCGGCACCCCGGCGGCCGCCCCCAGCGGCGCCACCGGCACGGACAGCCTGGTGATCCCGGTGGGCGCCCCCGACGCGCCCTCGACGCTGACCATCTACGAGGATTTCCGCTGCCCGGCCTGCGACGCGTTCGAGACGCAGTTCACACCGACCATCCACGCGCTGGAGGACAGCGGGCAGATCAAGACCGAGTACCACCTGGTCACCCTGATCGACGGCAACCTCGGCGGCAGCGGCTCGCTGAACGCCGCGAACGCCGCCGCGTGCGCGCAGGACGCCGGGAAGTTCCGCGCCTACCACGACGTCCTCTACGCCAACCAGCCCGACGAGCAGGACGACAAATTCGCCGACAAGAACACCCTGCTCACCCTCGCGGGGAAGGTCCCGGGGCTGAAGACGGCGACTTTCACGGCGTGTGTGAACAACGGCACTCATGACTCGTGGGTGCAGAAGTCCAACGACGCGTTCGGCAATTCCGGCTTCAACGCCACGCCGACGATCCTGCTGAACGGCAAGAGCATCTACGGGACGAACCCCGCGCTCACCCCCGACAGCCTCCAGCAGATGGTCACCGCCGCGAACAAGGGAAAGCAGCCGGCGAAGGTCACCGCGACGCCGTCCTGACCGGCCGCGGTCGCCCGTCCCGGCACGACGCCGTGCGCCCTGCCGTTATCCAGACGTAGCCGGGCGGGCTGCCGTGTACCCGTCCGGCACGGTAGCGTCGGACATTGCCATGGAACTCGCATTCATCCCCAGCCCCGCGCACGGCGTCGTCCACCTCGGACCGATCCCGCTGCGCGGCTACGCGTTCTGCATCATCATCGGCGTCTTCGTTGCCGTCTGGTACGGCAACAAGCGCTGGATCGCCCGCGGCGGGGGGGCCGGCACGGTCGCCGACATCGCCGTGTGGGCGGTGCCGTTCGGCCTGATCGGTGGCCGTCTGTACCACGTGATCACCGATTACGAGCTGTACTTCACCGACGGCAAGGACTGGGTCGACGCCTTCAAGGTCTGGCAGGGCGGGCTCGGCATCTGGGGTGCCATCGCCTTCGGCGCACTGGGCGCCTGGATCGGCTGCCGCCGCCGCGGTATCGCGCTGCCGGCGTACGCCGACGCCATCGCGCCGGGCATCGCCTTCGCGCAGGCCATCGGCCGCTGGGGCAACTGGTTCAACCAGGAGCTGTACGGCGGGCCGACCACCCTGCCGTGGGGTCTGAAGATCGACGCTTCGCACCGCCCGGACACCACGCCGGACCTGGCGACGTACCACCCGACCTTCCTGTACGAGTCGCTGTGGTGCGTCGGTGTGGCACTGCTGGTGATCTGGGCCGACCGGCGCTTCAAGCTCGGGCACGGGCGGGCCTTCGCGCTCTACGTCGCCGCCTACACGGTGGGCAGGGCGTGGATCGAGCACATGCGGGTCGACTACGCGCACCACATCCTGGGCATGCGTCTCAACGACTGGACAGCGATCATCGTCTTCGCGGGCGCCGTCGTCTACCTGGTGCTCTCCGCCAGGATGCGGCCCGGCCGTGAGGAGACCGTGGAGCCGGTCGCCGCGCTGGACGGCCAGGCGGACGCCCAGGCGGACGCCCAGGCGGACACCGCCGACGCCGCGGAGCCGCCGGCCGACGCCGACGCGACCGCGAAGGACCTGGTGAAGGAGCCCGCGGCCGACTCCGCCGCGGACGCGCCCGACGACCCGGCGGAGCCGTCACAGGAGGCCGAGCCGGCCGGCGACGAGCCCTCCAAAGCCGCCGCGGGACCGGCCGGCGGACCGGCCGCGAGCTAGTTTCCGCAGGCCAGGTCAGCCTTTCCTTGCTGGCGGGCGCCCCGCGTCCCCAGGTACGGTCGAACCCGTTTCCGACAGGGCGCGGCCGCACGGCCGCGCGGGGGAGGGTGAACCGTATGACAAGCGCCGCCGCAGAGAAGGCCGCCGCCGCGCCGTATCACGTCCCCCACCACGTGCACCGGGACGTGACCGGCGGATGGCTGCGGCCCGCGGTGTTCGGGGCCATGGACGGCCTGGTGTCCAACCTCGCGCTGATGACCGGGGTGGCCGGCGGCGATGTGAGTTCCCGCACCATCGTGGTCACCGGCCTCGCGGGCCTGGCCGCCGGCGCCTTCTCCATGGCGGCCGGCGAGTACACCTCGGTGGCCTCCCAGCGCGAGCTGGTGCAGGCCGAGCTGGACATCGAGCGGATCGAGCTGGACCGGCACCCCGAGGACGAGCTGCGCGAGCTCGCCGCGCTGTACGTGGCCCGCGGAGTGGAGCCGAAGCTGGCGCACGAAGTGGCCAGGCAGCTGTCCGCCGACCCCGAGCAGGCGCTGGAGATCCACGCCCGCGAGGAGCTGGGCGTGGACCCGGGCGACCTGCCGTCGCCGCTGGTCGCCGCGGGCTCGTCCTTCGTGTCCTTCGCGCTGGGCGCGCTGCTGCCGGTGCTGCCGTACCTGCTGGGCGCCGACGTGCTGTGGCCTGCGGTGCTGCTGGCGCTGGTGGGTCTGTTCGGCTGCGGTGCGGCTGTGGCGCGGGTCACCGCACGTTCCTGGTGGTACAGCGGGCTGCGGCAGCTGGTCTTGGGCGCCGCGGCCGGTGGGGTTACCTTCGTACTGGGAGCACTCATCGGCACCGCCGTCGGCTGAGTCCGCGCCCGCGCGGAAGCCGTCGGCCACAAGCCCCGTGTTTCCCCGCCGTTTCAGCCGCCACCGCACGGGGCATCACTCGGTAACGCACCGGCAGAGCCGCCAGGGCAGCGCCGGAATCGTCGGTCAACCCACAGCCGGACGCTGGCCCGAAGTGGCTGCTCCATCCCCCTGGAACGTCCACATGCTGGAATTGAGTATCCGCTTCTCGAACACTCGGCCATCATGTAACCTGCACGAAATCGCAGAGGGCCAACGTCGTCCCTGTTGCGCATGCCTGGAAATACAGGCAATGCATACAAGCCAATGACGACGACGGGAGAGCCATGCGTTCGCGTTCCGCGTTCATGGACGGGCGCCCCGCCCCGCAGGGGATGTACGACCCCCGCAACGAGCACGACGCCTGCGGTGTCGGCTTTGTGGCCACCCTCACCGGCGAGGCGAGCCATGATCTCGTGGAGCAGGCGCTCACCGTCCTGCGCAACCTGGAACACCGCGGAGCCACCGGCGCCGAACCCGACTCGGGCGACGGCGCGGGCATCCTGCTCCAGGTCCCTGACGCGTTCCTGCGCGAAGCCGCCGGCTTCGAGCTGCCCGCCGCCGGTCACTACGCCGTCGGCGTGGCCTTCCTGCCCGTCGAGAACGAGGACCGCACCAAGGCCGTCGACGCCATCGAGCGGATCGCCGGCGAGGAGGGCCTGACGGTCCTGGGCTGGCGCGAGGTCCCGGTGGCCCCCGAGATGCTCGGCACCACCGCCCGCTCGACCATGCCGTACTTCTCCCAGCTCTTCGTCGCCGACACCAACGGCGAGCTGGCCGGCATCGAGCTCGACCGGCCCGCCTTCGTGCTGCGCAAGCGCGCCGAGCGCGAGGCCGACGTCTACTTCCCCTCGCTGTCCGCCCGCACCCTGGTCTACAAGGGCATGCTCACCACCGGGCAGCTGGAGCCGTTCTTCCCCGACCTGTCGGACCGCCGCTTCGCCACCGCCATCGCGCTGGTGCACTCGCGCTTCTCGACCAACACCTTCCCGAGCTGGCCGCTCGCCCACCCGTACCGCTTCGTCGCGCACAACGGCGAGATCAACACGGTCAAGGGCAACCGCAACTGGATGCGCGCCCGGGAGTCGCAGCTGGCCAGCGACCTGTTCACCGGCGACATCGAGCGGATCTTCCCGGTCTGCACCCCCGAGGCGTCCGACACCGCGTCCTTCGACGAGGTCCTCGAACTGCTCCACCTGGGCGGGCGCTCGCTGCCGCACAGCGTGCTGATGATGATCCCCGAGGCGTGGGAGAACCACGACTCCATGGACCCCGCGCGGCGGGCGTTCTACCAGTACCACTCCACGCTGATGGAGCCCTGGGACGGCCCGGCCTGCGTCACCTTCTCCGACGGCTCGGTCGTCGGCGCGGTCCTGGACCGCAACGGCCTGCGCCCCGGCCGCTACTGGGTCACCGACGACGGCCTGGTCGTGCTGGCCTCCGAGTCCGGCGTGCTGGACATCGCCCCGGAGAAGGTGGTCCGCAAGGGCCGGCTGCAGCCCGGCCGGATGTTCCTGGTCGACACCGTCTCGCACCGGATCGTCGAGGACGACGAGATCAAGGCCGCGATCGCGGCCGAGAACCCGTACTCCGACTGGCTCGACGCCGGTCTGATCGACCTCGCCGACCTGCCCGAGCGCGAGCACATCGTGCACACCCACGCCTCGGTCACCCGGCGCCAGCAGACCTTCGGCTACACCGAGGAGGAGCTGCGGGTCCTCCTCGCGCCGATGGCCAGGACCGGCGGCGAACCGCTCGGCTCGATGGGCACCGACTCGCCGATCGCCGCGCTGTCCGACCGCCCCCGGCTGCTGTTCGACTACTTCACCCAGCTGTTCGCGCAGGTCACCAACCCGCCGCTGGACGCGATCCGCGAAGAGCTGGTCACCTCGCTGATCTCCACCATCGGCCCCTCGGGCAACCTGCTGGAGCCCAGCCCGGCGTCCTGCCGCAACCTCACCCTGCCCTTCCCGGTGATCGACAACGACGAGCTGGCCAAGCTCATCCACGTCAACGCCGACGGCGACATGCCGGGCCTGAAGGCCGCCACCCTGTCGGGCCTGTACCGGGTCACCGGCGGCGGCGAGGCGCTGGCCGCCCGGCTCGCCGAGATCTGCGCGGAGGCCGACGCCGCCATAGAGGACGGCGCCCGGCTGATCGTGCTGTCCGACCGGCACTCCGACGCCGAGCACGCCCCGATCCCCTCGCTGCTGCTCACCTCCGCCGTGCACCACCACCTGATCCGCACCAAGCAGCGCACCCAGGTGGGGCTGCTGGTCGAGGCCGGCGACGTCCGCGAGGTCCACCACGTGGCGCTGCTGATCGGCTACGGTGCCGCCGCCGTCAACCCCTACCTGGCCATGGAGTCCGTCGAGGACCTGGTCGCGGCCGGCACCTTCCTGGGCGGCATCGAGCCCGAGGCGGCGCTGCGCAACCTGATCAAGGCGCTCGGCAAGGGCGTGCTCAAGGTCATGTCCAAGATGGGCATCTCCACCGTGGCCTCCTACCGCGGTGCCCAGGTCTTCGAGGCCATCGGCCTGGACGCCGACTTCGTGGACACCTACTTCCACCTCACCGACACCAAGATCGGCGGGGCGGGCATCGACGTCATCGCCGCCGAGGTCGCCGCCCGGCACGCCAAGGCCTACCCGGTCTCCGGCATCCAGGCCGCGCACCGCCGGCTGGAGATCGGCGGCGAGTACCAGTGGCGCCGCGAGGGCGAACCGCACCTGTTCGACCCGGACACCGTCTTCCGGCTCCAGCACGCCACCAGGACCCGCCGCTACGACATCTTCAAGCAGTACACCGAGCGGGTGAACGAGCAGTCCGAGCGGCTGATGACGCTGCGCGGCCTGTTCGGCCTGAAGTCCGAGCGCGAGCCCATCGCGATCGACGAGGTCGAGCCGGTCTCCGAGATCGTCCGGCGGTTCTCCACCGGCGCCATGTCGTACGGCTCGATCTCCCGCGAGGCGCACGAGACGCTCGCCATCGCCATGAACCAGCTCGGCGGCAAGTCCAACACCGGCGAGGGCGGCGAGGACCCCGAGCGGCTCTACGACCCCGCCCGGCGCAGCGCCATCAAGCAGGTCGCCTCCGGCCGCTTCGGCGTGACCTCGGAGTACCTGGTCAACGCCGACGACATCCAGATCAAGATGGCCCAGGGCGCCAAGCCCGGCGAGGGCGGCCAGCTGCCCGGCCACAAGGTCTACCCGTGGATCGCCGGCACCCGGCACTCCACCGCGGGCGTCGGCCTGATCTCCCCGCCGCCGCACCACGACATCTACTCCATCGAGGACCTCGCCCAGCTGATCCACGACCTGAAGAACGCCAACCCCAAGGCGCGGGTCCACGTCAAGCTGGTCTCCGAGGTCGGTGTCGGCACGGTCGCCGCGGGCGTCAGCAAGGCGCACGCCGACGTCGTCCTGATCTCGGGACACGACGGCGGCACCGGCGCCTCCCCGCTGACCTCGCTCAAGCACGCCGGCGGCCCCTGGGAGCTGGGCCTGGCCGAGACGCAGCAGACGCTGCTGCTCAACGGGCTGCGCGACCGTATCGTCGTGCAGACCGACGGCCAGCTCAAGACCGGCCGCGACGTGGTCATCGCCGCGCTGCTCGGCGCCGAGGAGTTCGGCTTCGCCACCGCACCGCTGGTGGTCTCCGGCTGCGTCATGATGCGGGTCTGCCACCTGGACACCTGTCCGGTCGGCGTCGCCACCCAGAACCCGGTGCTGCGCGAGCGCTTCTCCGGCAAGCCCGAGTTCGTGGTGAACTTCTTCGAGTTCATCGCCGAGGAGGTCAGGGAGATCCTGGCCGAGCTGGGCTTCCGCAGCATCGAGGAGGCCGTCGGCCACGCCGAGCTGATCGACGCCGGCCGCGCCGTGGACCACTGGAAGGCGCAGGGCCTTGACCTGGCCCCGCTGCTGCACGTCCCCGCGCTGCCCGAGGGCGCCGCACTGCACCGCACCACCGAGCAGGACCACGGCCTGGCCAAGGCGCTGGACAACGAGCTGATCAGGCTCGCCGCCGACGCCCTGGACACCGGCGCCCCGGTCCGCGCCCAGGTGCCGATCCGCAACGTCAACCGCACGGTCGGCACCATGCTCGGCCACGAGGTGACCAAGAAGTACGGTGGCGCGGGCCTGCCCGAGGGCACCATCGACATCACCTTCACCGGCTCCGCGGGCCAGTCCTTCGGCGCGTTCCTGCCCAGGGGCGTCACCCTGCGGCTCGAAGGCGACGCCAACGACTACGTCGGCAAGGGCCTGTCCGGCGGCCGGGTGATCGTCCGCCCGGACCGCGGCGCGGACCACCTCGCCGAGGAGTCCACCATCGCCGGCAACACCATCGCCTACGGCGCCACCGGCGGCGAGCTGTTCCTGCGCGGCAGGACCGGCGAGCGCTTCTGCGTCCGCAACTCCGGCGCCACCGTCGTCTCCGAAGGCGTCGGCGACCACGGCTGCGAGTACATGACCGGCGGCCGGGCCGTCGTCCTCGGCACCACCGGGCGCAACTTCGCGGCCGGCATGTCCGGCGGCATCGCCTACGTCCTCGACCTGGACCCGGCCGCCGTCAACCCCGGCATGGTCGAGGTCGAGGCGCTGGACGCCGACGACATCACGTGGCTGCACGATGTGGTGCGCCGCCACGCCGAGGAGACCGGCTCCACCGTCGCCGAGCGGCTGCTCGCCGACTGGGGCGCCGCCCTCACCCGCTTCGGCAAGGTCATGCCGAGGGACTACAAGGCAGTGCTCGCCGCCAAGAACGCCGCCGAGCAGGCCGGAC
The DNA here is from genome assembly GCF_907177275.1 of Actinacidiphila cocklensis. Lineage (GTDB taxonomy): Bacteria > Actinomycetota > Actinomycetes > Streptomycetales > Streptomycetaceae > Actinacidiphila > Actinacidiphila cocklensis. The sequence continues at coordinate 41,043 of NZ_CAJSLV010000061.1, read as the reverse complement.
TCTCCGAGTCCGAGACCACCGCGAAGATGATGGAGGCGGCAAATGGCTGACCCCAAGGGCTTCCTCACCACCGGCCGCGAGACCGCTCCGACGCGCCCGGTCGAGGAGCGCAAGCAGGACTGGAACGAGGTCTACGTCCCCGGCGGGCTGCTGCCCATCATCAGCAAGCAGGCCGGCCGCTGCATGGACTGCGGGATCCCGTTCTGCCACAACGGCTGTCCGCTGGGGAACCTGATCCCCGAGTGGAACGACTACGCCTACCGCGAGGACTGGCAGGCCGCCTCCGAGCGGCTGCACGCCACCAACAACTTCCCGGAGTTCACCGGGCGGCTGTGCCCGGCGCCCTGCGAGACCGCGTGCGTGCTGGGCATCAACCAGCCGGCGGTGACCATCAAGAACGTCGAGGTCACCATCATCGACAAGGCGTGGGACTCCGGTGACGTGACCCCGCAGCCGCCCGACCGGCTGTCCGGCAAGACCGTCGCCGTCATCGGCTCGGGCCCCGCGGGCCTGGCCGCCGCCCAGCAGCTCACCCGGGCCGGCCACACCGTCGCGGTCTACGAGCGCGCCGACCGGATCGGCGGGCTGCTGCGCTACGGCATCCCCGAGTTCAAGATGGAGAAGCGGCACATCAACCGGCGCATCGAGCAGATGCGCGCGGAGGGCACCAAGTTCCGCACCGGTGTGCAGATCGGCACCGACCTGGACGCCGGCAAGCTCGCCAAGCGCTACGACGCCGTCGTCATCGCCGCCGGTGCGACCGTCTCCCGCGACCTGCCGGCCCCCGGCCGGGAGCTGACCGGCATCCACTTCGCGATGGAGTACCTGCCGCTGGCCAACAAGGTGCAGGAGGGCGACTACGTGGCGCCCCCCATCACCGCGGAGGGCAAGCACGTCGTCGTCATCGGCGGCGGCGACACCGGCGCGGACTGCGTGGGCACCGCCCACCGCCAGGGCGCACTGTCGGTGACGCAGCTGGAGATCATGCCGCGGCCCGCGGACGAGCGCCCGGCCGGCCAGCCCTGGCCGACGATGCCGGCGGTCTACAAGGTCACCTCGGCCCACGAGGAGGGCGGCGAGCGGGTCTACGCCGTCAACACCGTGAAGTTCACCGGCGACGCGGACGGGCACGTGCGCGAGCTGCACCTGGTCGAGGTCGTCTTCCAGGACGGCCGGTTCGTCCCGCAGGAGGGCACCGAGAAGGTCATCCCGGCCGACCTGGTCACCCTCGCCATGGGCTTCACCGGCACCGACCAGTCCAACGGCATGGTCGAGCAGCTCGGCCTGGAGCTGGACGCCCGCGGCAACATCGCCAGGGACGGCTCCTACGCCACCAACGTCGACGGCGTCTTCGTCGCCGGCGACGCGGGCCGCGGCCAGTCGCTCATCGTGTGGGCCATCGCCGAGGGCCGCTCGGCGGCCAAGGCCGTCGACGCGTACCTGACGGGCCTGCCGTCCGCCCTGCCGGCGCCCATCCGCCCCACCGACAGGCCGCTGACCGTCTGACGGCCCCCGAATGTCCCGCACAACGGTGTGCGGAACGCCTGCAGCGCCCGCCTCCCCGACCAAGAAGGCGGGCGCTGTTCCTTTCCCTCGCGCCTTTCCCCTCGCGCCTCTTCTCCCTTGCGACGGCACGCCGGGCGCGGACCTCACGTGTCGACGTCCAGCTCCGTGTGGCACAGCGCGCAACGCGCCCGCAGCCGCCCGCGGCAGGGGAGCCGGATGCGCTGGAAGCAGGTGGGGCAGGGGAAGGCGACCCGCACCGTCGGGGCGCCGCCCTCGAAGGAGTAGTCCGGTCCCGCCGCCAGCGCCCTGCGGTCCTTGGCGTAGCGGCGGCGGGCCGCCCAGCCCGCACCGGCCAGCGGCGCCCGCCGCAGGTCCTGCTGGGCGCGGGCGAGGCCCGCACGGTACGCGTCGCGGGCCTGCGCGGAGTGGAACCACGGCTCGATGTCCTCACCGAAGGCGGCCGCCCGCTTGGCCAGGACGTAGCCGAACTCCTCGGGCGTGAGATAGCCCAGCTTGTACGCCGACATCATCAGCCGCTCGCCGCGGATCGCGGCCTCCTCGCGGTACGCGTCCAGCAGCAGCCAGCCCGCACCCAGGTACGTCGTCACCGTGTCGGTGAGGATCTCGTTGTCGCGGGTGCCGGGGAACTCCAGGCCGAGCCGATGCAGGTAGACGTGCATCACCTCGTGCGCCAGCGCCGCCCCGACGTCACGCCGGTCGGACCTGAAACGCGAGTGCAGCTCGATGAAGTACTCGGGACCCGCGGCCAGTTCGACGTTCCCCGCGTGGACCATGTCGCGGAAGCCGACCACCATCCGGGCGTCCGGCAGCCGGAAGTGCTGCACCATCACCCGGGCCACCCGCTGCGCACCCAGATACAGGTCCTCGTCGGCGGGGAAGTCCACCAGATCAGGGAGCACGCTGCTGGGGAAGCGCTGCACCCCGTCAGCGGAGATCCGCCGGTACAGCGCGGTCAGCGCCGCCCGTACGGTGTCCAGGTGCGGAAAGCCGTGCACGATGGCCCCGCCTCCCGCGGTCGACGCCCCCGGCTCCGCGTACCCGGTCATGACCACCTCCCCGTACTCCACGAGCGTACGCGTCGCCGTACACGCCTGTCCCGGGCAGCACGGCTTACGGCAGCATGTGCCGCATGCCTGTTCTGACCCATGCCGAGGCTGAGACCCGTGCCCGCGACCTGACCGTCCACCACTACGCGATCGACCTCGACCTCACCGGAGGCGACGAGGTGTTCGGCTCGGCGACCGTGATCCGGTTCCGCGCCGAACGCGACTGCGACACGTTCGCCGAGATCCGCCCGGCCACCCTGCACCGCGCCGTCCTCGACGGCCGCGACCTCGACCCCGGCCTGCTACTGGACAACCGGCTGCCGCTGGCCGGCCTGGCCGCGGGCGAGCACGAGCTGCGGGTCGAGGCCGACATGCCGTACTCGCACACCGGTGAGGGCATGCACCGCTTCACCGACCCCGAGGACGGTGAGACCTACCTCTACACGCAGAAGTTCATGAACGACGCCCAGCGCGTCATCGCGTCCTTCGACCAGCCCGACCTCAAGGCCGTCTTCGACGTCACCGTCAGCGCACCCGAGGCGTGGACCGTGTTCGGCAACGGCATCGCCACCAGGACCGCGCCGGGCCGCTGGCGGCTCGCCACCACCCCGCCGCTGGCCACCTACTTCGTCGCCGTCGCCGCGGGACCCTGGCACTCGGTGCGCACCGAGCACGCCGGGCTGCCCTTCGGCCTGCACTGCCGCCGCTCGCTGGCCGAACACCTCGACCGCGACGCCGCAGCCCTCCTCGACATCACCCGGCGCTGCTTCGACCGCTACCACGAGCTGTTCGACGAGCCGTACCCGTACGACTCCTACGACCAGTGCTTCGTCCCCGAGTTCAACGCCGGCGCGATGGAGAACCCCGGCCTGGTCACCTTCCGGGACGACTTCGTGTACCGGTCGGCCGTCACACCGGCCGAGGCGCAGTTCCGCGCGGTCGTCATCGCGCACGAGATGGCCCACATGTGGTTCGGCAACCTCGTCACCCTGCGCTGGTGGGACGACATCTGGCTGAACGAGTCCTTCGCCGAGTACATGGGCTTCCAGGTGCTCAGCGAGGCCACCGAGTTCACCGGCACGTGGACGGACTTCGCGGTCGCCCGCAAGGCGTGGGGCTACGACGCCGACCAGCGGCCCTCCACCCACCCCGTCGCCCCCGACCCGGAGGCCGTGCCGGACACCGCGTCCGCGATGAACAACTTCGACGGCATCTCCTACGCCAAGGGCGCCTCCGCGCTGCGCCAACTCGTCGCCTGGCTCGGCCCCAAGGCCTTCACCGCAGGCCTCAACACGCACTTCGCCCGGCACCGCTTCGGCAACGCCGCACTCGCCGACTTCCTGGACTCCCTCGGCTCCGCCACCGACCGCGACGTCCCCGCCTGGGCCGCGGCCTGGCTGCGCACCCCCGGCCTCGACACGCTCACCCCCGAGGTGGCGCCGGGCGCCCCCGAGGGCCGGTGGCGGCTGGAGATCCGGCACCGCGGGCACCGCCCGCACCGCATCGAGGTCGGCCTCTACGACCGGGGCGCCGCCGACCCGGGCACCCTCGTGCTGCGCGACCGGCTCACCGTCGACCTCGCCCCCGGCACGGTCGTCGGGCAGCACGAACTGGTCGGGCCGCGGCCCGACCTGATCCTGCTCAACGACGGCGACCTGACCTTCGCCAAGGTCCACTTCGACCCGCAGTCCTGGGCCACCGTGCGCGACGCCCTCGGCGGGCTGCCCGACCCGCTGGGCCGCGCGGTCGTCTGGAACGCGGCACGCGACCTGGTACGCGACGGCGGCATCGCACCCGAGGAGTACGTGGCGCTGATGGCGGCGCACCTGCCGGGCGAGAGCGAGCCCGGCATCGTGGACGCAGTCCTCACCTTCTGCCGTACGCAGGTCGCCGACCAGTACCTCGGCCCGGAGCTCCGCCCCCAGGCGCTGCGCACCCTCGCGGACACCGCACGCCGGCTGCTCGCCGCCGGCCTCGACGGCACCAGGCTCAGCGCCACCCGGGCGCTGGTCGGCGCGGTGTACGACGCCGACGACACGGTGGCGCTGCGCGACTGGTACGACCGGGGGGAGATCCCCGGGGGCTCGCCCCTGGACCCCGAGCTGCGCTGGCGGATGCTGCTGCGGCTCGCGGTGCTCGGCGCGGCGACCGCCGCGGACGTCGACGCGGAGCTGGAACGCGATCCCAGCGCGGTCGGCCGCGAGGGCGCGGCCAGGTGCCGGGCGGCTCTGCCGGACGCGGCGGCCAAGGCCGCGGCGTGGGCGGCGATGTTCCACGACGACTCGCAGTCGAACTACCTCGTCTCGGCCAACGCGGAGGGTTTCTGGCACCCCGAGCACGAGGCGCTCACCGCCGAGTACGTGGCGCGGTACTTCGCCGACGTCGTGCCGCTCGCCGCGCGGCGCGGCACCGCCATCGCGAAGCTCGCCGGACGCCGGGCCTTCCCGCACACGGCCGTCTCGGCGGACACCCTGCGGGTCGGGCGCGCATGCCTCGACGACCCGGCGGTCACCCCGGCTCTCCGCCGCACCCTCGCCGACTGCCTCGACGACCTGACCCGCACCCTCCGCATCCGCGCGACCTGAGCTTTCCCCCCGGGGGTTGCCCCGCCCTCCCTTCCCGGGACCTCCCCCCCCGGGTGGGGGCTGGGCGCGCAGTTCCGCCCCCAGCGCCGCCTGGGGGTGCCACTTGCTGTGGCGTTGCCTTCTTTCCCGCCGTCCGGGCTGAGCGCGCAGTTCCCCGCGCCCCTTTCTGGCCCGCGTCCCCCTGCGCGCTGCGCCTGCCCCTGGCGGGCGGCTCGCGTCGTCCGCGAAGGGCGGGCGTTTTTCCAGGGGCGCGGGGAACTGCGCGACAAGCCCCCACCGGGCCGCAGGCGGGAACGTCGGAGCACCCCGCAGGGAAAGTGCGTGCCCGGCGTGGGGAGTGGGTCGTTGTGCTGGGGGAGGAGCGATACGGGGAGGACCGTTGAAGGAGATGCCCGGGCTGGCGGGTGGCCGGCAAGGGCCGGCGGAACTGCGGCCCCTGGTCGAGACGGTGCTGACCGCACTGGAGGAGGGCACGGCCGCCCGCGGCGGCCCGCTGCCGGCGGGCGGTCCCAAGGAGACCGCCAGACGCGTCGCCGGCGCCCTGGGCAGGCCCCTGCCGGCGCACGGCACCGGCGCCCAGGAGGCGCTGCACACGCTGGTGCGGGAGATGGCGCGGGGGGCCGCCGACCCGGCGGACCCGTACTGCGCCGCCCACCTGCACTGCCCGCCGCTGGCCCTGTCCGCGGCAGCGGAGTTGGCCGCGGCCTCGCTCAACCCCTCGCTGGACTCGTGGGACCAGGCACCCGCCGCGACCGAGATCGAGACGCGGACCGCGGCCGCCCTGGCCGCGGTGGTCTACCCGGACCTGCCGGCGCCCGACGCGCTGATGACGACCGGCGGGACGGAGTCCAACCAGCTGGCCCTGCTGCTGGCCAGGGAGAGGGCGGCAGGCGGGCCGCGCGTGCAGGTGGTGTGCGGCGCGAACGCCCACCACAGCGTGCAGCGCGCCGCCTGGCTGCTCGGCCTGCCGCGGCCGGTCGTCGTGGACACCCCCACCGGCGTGCTCGCCCCAGCCGACGTGGACGCCGCCCTGGACGAACTCCCGGGCCGCGCCCTGCTCGTGGCGACCGCGGGCACCACGGACACCGGCGCGATCGACCCGCTGCCGCAGCTCGCGCAGGTCACCGCGAAACACGGCGCCGAGCTGCACGTGGACGCGGCCTACGGCGGCCCGCTGCTGTTCAGCCGGCACGAGGCCGGCAAGCTCGACGGGCTGCAGTCGGCCGTGTCGGTCACCCTCGACCTGCACAAGCTCGGCTGGCAGCCGGTCGCGGCCGGCCTGCTGGCCGTACCCGACGGCACCGCGCTGCGCCCGCTCGGCCACCAGGCGGACTACCTCAACGCCACCGACGACACCGAGGCCGGGCTGCCCGACCTGCTGGGCCGCTCGCTGCGCACGACCCGCCGCCCCGACGTGCTGAAGATCGCCGTCACCTTGCGGGCGCTGGGCCGCGAGGGCCTCGGCGCCCTGGTGGACGCGGTGTGCGGGCACGCGCGGCAGCTGGCCGCCGCGGTCGACCGGCACCCTGCGCTCGACCTGCACGCGCCGCCGGTGATCAGCACGGTGCTCTTCCGCCCCGCGGGCGCCGACGACGAGCAGGTGGCGGCGCTGCGGCGGGAGCTGATGTACGAGGGGCGGGCGGTGCTCGGCCGCGCGGCGGCGGACGGCCGGCTGTGGCTGAAGGCGACCCTGCTCAACCCGCACATCCGCCCGCAGGACCTCGACGCCCTGCTCAGGCTGGTGGCCGACGCGCAGGCCAGGCAGACCCAGGGGGCGCCGTGACCGGACCGGCGCCGTACCAGAGAAGGAAGGTTCAGCACCGATGAACGCCTCGACCGCACCGGAGGACCCGCCGGCGGAGGAACCGGAAGCCGCACCGCAGCAGGACCAGCAGCAGGAGCCGTTCGACCTGCTGGGCGTCGGCGTCGGCCCGTTCAACCTGTCGCTCGCCGCACTCGCCGACGCCGTACCCGGCCTGACCACGGCCTTCTACGACCAGCGGCAGGACTTCCACTGGCACCCCGGGCTGCTGGTCGACGGCGCCACCTTGCAGGTGCCCTTCCTCGCCGACCTGGTGACCCTCGCCGACCCGGCGAGCCGCTGGTCGTTCCTGAACTTCCTCAAGGCCCGCGATCGGCTGTTCCCGTTCTACTTCGCCGAGCGCTTCCACGTGCACCGGGCCGAGTACGACGCCTACTGCCGGTGGGTCGCGGACGCGCTGCCGTCCACGCACTTCGGCCGGCAGGTCGACACCGTCCGCTGGGACGCCGGGCGCGGCCACTTCGAGGTCGACCACACCCAGCTCGACGTGCACGGCGAGGCCGAGGCCCTGGGCCGTACGTACGCCAGGCACCTGGTACTGGGCATCGGCACGGCGCCCTACGTACCCGAGCCGCTGCGGCCGCTCGCCGAGACGCCGACCGTACCCGTGGTGCACTCCGCGGACTACCTGCCGCAGCGGGAGCGGCTGCTGGCCGCCGAGCACATCACGGTGATCGGCTCGGGGCAGTCGGGCGCCGAGGTCTTCCTCGACCTGCTGCGGTCCAGGCCCGCGGGCCGGGAGGCGATCACCTGGCTGGCGCGGACCCCGGCCTTCGCGCCGATGGAGTACAGCCGGCTCGGCCTGGAGCACTTCACGCCCGACTACACCCGCTACTTCCACGGGCTGCCGGAGCCGGTGCGCGACCGGCTGGTGCCGCAGCAGTGGCAGCTGCACAAGGGCATCGACACCGAGACCATCACCGCGATCCACGACGAGCTGTACCGCCGCACCCTGGACGGCGGCTGGCCGGACGCGGTGCTGACGCCAGGGGTGGCCGTGCGCACCGCCGGCCGGATCGGCACCACCGGCATCGAACTGCACCTGGAGCACGCCGACCAGGGCACCCGCACCCGCCTGGTGACCAGCGCGGTGGTGCTCGCCACCGGGTACCGCGAGCGCCCGCTCGACCAGCTCCTCGGCCCGCTGCACCCCCACGTGCTGCGGGATGCCGCGGGCCGGCCGCGGATCGACGCGCGGCACCGCCTGGAGCTGGACCGGCGGGTCACCGGCCGGGTCTACGTCCAGAACGCCGAACGCCACACGCACGGCGTCGGCGCCCCGGACCTGGGACTGGCCGCCTGGCGGTCCGCGGTGATCCTCAACGACCTGACGGGGCTGCTGACCGGCGCGGAGCACTACCCGCTGCCGGCCAGGACCGCCTTCACCACCTTCGGACTCGACGGCGCGGCCGCCTGCGACGTGCCTACGAGAACAGCGGCACTCCGGCGCGGGTGAGCCGCCACTGGTCGGTGCCGAACGTCGCCGGGTCGATCGTGCCGTGCGCCTGCACCCACGCGATGATCGTGTTGCGGATCTCGCCGGAGTTGGACCACACCGACTGCGCCGCCGCCACGTGCGGGTAGTTGCTGCCGCCGCTGGAGCGGTAGTTGTTCACCGCGAGCACGAACTGCGCGGCCGGGTCGATCGGCGCCCCGCCGTAGGTGAGGTTCACGATCCGCGAGCCGGCCGGCTGCGCGATGTCGATGTCGTACGACACCCCGCTGAGGACGTCGTAGCTGTAGTCGGGGGTGTTGCCGGCGTTGGTGAGCTTGGTGACGTCGACCGGGGCGTCGGGGGCGGTCTGCACGAAGTACCGCGCCGACCACTCCAGGTAGTCCTTGACCTGGGCGCCGGTGAGGATCTTGGCGTCCAGGGTGTTCTCGTAGACGTACAGGCCGGCCACGTCGCGCAGCGAGACCTGCCCGGCGGGGATCGCGGCGGTCCGCGAGAAGGGCGACGCCTCGGAGAGCACCGGCAGCGAGGCGTACGAGGTGCCGGCCAGCGCCGCCTTGACGGTGTCGGACTGCACCAGGTTGAGGAAGTCGATGATCGGCGTGTCCTTGTACGTGGACTGCGCCGCCGACATGGCGGCCGTGCAGGTGCCGACGATCTGGTTGACGTAGTCCACGACCTTCTGGTGCTCGTCCCGCACCAGCTTGGCCACCTGCGGGTCCTCGGCGACGGTGTTGGCGTTGCGCACCTCGGCGGTGACCGAGGAGACGTTCCAGCGGCCGCGGTCGAAGGTCAGGTCGATGTCGAAGACCGACAGCCGCATGCCCCAGTACAGCGGTTCGGAGAGCACCACGGTCTTGCCGGTCTGCTCGTTGACGACCAGGGTCTGCGGGCGCTCGACGTGGGTGTGGCCGACCAGGATCGCGTCGATGCCGGGCACCTGGGCGGCGACCATCGACGAGGCGTTCTCCGGGTAGGGCACCGCGTCGCCGTAGGAGGTGCTGCCGTCCAGGCCCGAGTGGTCGGTGCAGATCACCACGTCGCAGCCGAGCGCGCGCAGCTTGGGGACGTACACCTTGGCCTGCTCGACCAGGCCGGGGAAGGCCATCTTGCCCTGCACGTTGGCCTTGTCCCACACCGCGATGCCGGGGTTGGTCAGGCCCAGGATGCCGACCTTGACCGGCTTGCCGCCGTGCACTTTGATCTCCTTGACCAGGTAGGGCGGGAAGGCGGGCTTGAGGGTGGTGGCGTCCACCGCGTTGGCGGCCAGCAGCGGGAAGTCGCACTGGTCCTGGAAGGCGCGCAGCAGCGGGATGCCGTAGTTGAACTCGTGGTTGCCGAGCGCGGCCGCGTCGTACTTCATGTGGTTCATGGCCAGCGCCATCGGGTGCTGCGGGCCGCTCCGGGCGCCGGTGATCGGCTCCACCCGGGCGTAGTAGTACGACAGCTGGGTGCCCTGGATGATGTCGCCCGCGTCGATCAGCAGGGTGCGGTCGTGGCCCTTCTCGGTACGGGCCTGCTCGACCAGGGTGGCGACCTTGGCCAGGCCGACGTCGTTGTGGGCGGCGTCGTCGTACTCGGCGTTGGTGAAGTAGTCCCAGTTCAGGGCGTGCCCGTGCAGGTCGGTGGTGCCGAGCACGCGCAGGCTGAACGTCTTCGGCTGGTGGCCCTGGCCCTGCTCCGCGGCCTGCGCGGGGCCCGCCGCGGCGACCGCGCCCGCGGTGCCGGCCAGCGCCACGCCGGCGCCGGTGGCGGCCGACCGGTTGATGAAGTCCCTGCGGTTGAGCGGCATCTCGTCTCCTTGACGTTCACGGCCGTGCTGAGGACACAACGCGCGTAGATTCTGGACCAGGGGAGTGCCCCGGCAACAGACCCCGCAGGTTAACGGCTGCTGACGACCGCCGGCGCGGCCCTCCCCCGACCGGCCCGCACCGCCGCCCCGACGCTCATCCGAGCGATGGCCCGCACACTTCGAGAGTTGTCAACAACCTTTAATCCAGACGTCGTTGGTCAGTTGCCTCCAGTGGTCCTGGCTACCAACGAGTAAGTCATACGCTCGACACATGCGCCGAGCGAAAATTGTCTGCACCCTGGGTCCCGCCACCGACTCCTACGACCAGATCAAGGCGTTGGTCGAGGCCGGGATGGACGTGGCACGCCTGAACCTGAGCCACGGAAGCTACGCCGAGCACGAGGACCGCTACCGACGGGTGCGCAAGGCGTCCGACGAGACCGGGCGCAGCGTGGGCATCCTGGTGGACCTTCAGGGCCCGAAGATCAGGCTCGGACGTTTCGCAGAGGGTCCGGTACTGCTTGAACGCGGCGACGAGTTCACCATCACCGCCGACGACATCGAGGGTGACCAGCAGATCTGCGGCACCACGTACAAGGGCCTGCCCGCGGACGTGGCGCGCGGCGAGCGCATCCTGGTCGACGACGGCCGGGTCACCCTGGAGGTCACCGACGTGGAGGGGCCGCGGGTGCACACCATGTGCATCGAGGGCGGCATGATCTCCGACAACAAGGGCCTCAACCTGCCGGGTGTCGCGGTCTCGGTGCCCGCGCTGTCCGAGAAGGACATCCGCGACCTGCGCTGGGGCCTGCGCACCGGCGCCGACGTGATCGCGCTGTCCTTCGTCCGCTCGGGGCGGGACGTCGCGGACGTGCTGCGGATCATGGCCGAGGAGGACCGCAGGGTCCCGGTGATCGCCAAGATCGAGAAGCCGCAGGCGGTCGACAACCTGGAGGAGATCGTCGACGCCTTCGACGGCATCATGGTCGCCCGCGGCGACCTCGGCGTCGAGATGCCCCTCGAAGCGGTGCCGCTGGTGCAGAAGCGGGCCGTGGCGCTCGCCCGGCGCAACGCCAAGCCGGTCATCGTCGCCACCCAGATGCTGGACTCGATGATCGACAACTCCCGCCCGACCCGCGCCGAGGCCAGCGACGTGGCCAACGCGGTGATGGACGGCACCGACGCGGTGATGCTGTCCGGCGAGACCAGCGTCGGCAAGTACCCGATCGAGACGGTCAAGACGATGTCGCGGATCGTGGCCGCCGCCGAGGAGGACATGCTCACCGCGGGGCTGCCGCCGCTCACCGACCAGAACAAGCCGCGTACCCAGGGCGGTGCGGTGGCCAGGGCCGCCGCCGAGATGGGCGACTTCCTCGGCGCCCGCTTCCTGGTCGCCTTCACCCAGTCCGGCGACACCGTCCGCCGGCTGTCCCGCTACCGCTCGCCGATCCCGGTGCTGGCCTTCACCCCCGAGCAGGCCACCCGCTCGCAGCTGAACCTGACCTGGGGCGTGGAGACCTTCCTCGGCCCGACGGTGCAGACCACCGACGAGATGGTGCAGCAGGTGGACGAGGAGCTGCTGCGGATCGGCCGCTGCAAGAAGGGCGACGTCGTCATCATCACGGCCGGCTCGCCGCCCGGAATGGCGGGCACCACCAATATGGTCCGGGTCCACCACATCGGCGAGGACGACGCGCCGAACGCGTAATGCGTCACCGCGATATTGGTCCTGACTTCAGCGCGCCCCCGACAGCAACGGCCGCCGGGGGCGCCGCCTTTCGGCCACGGCGGGAAATGCCTTTCGACGGCAATTAACGCTGCGTAACACGGACGCAATAGGGAAACCCGCTGGCAGCCCCGCGGGTCCCTACCCGCGGCGCCGGGGGATATTCCTGCCGACCCGATCTGCCGGGTTCGGGCCGGATCGGACCCGTGACCGGCGACAAGTCGCGTACGCGCCACCGGAAGTGCGGGTTCTCAGCATCCGGACGGGGGAGCAATGCACCCAAAAGCCGCAGCTAATCTCAAGGGAAGCTCAAGAGTTTCCGATTGGCATAACAAGACAGTCACACTCTTCCCCGCACCTCTGCCTCACTCCCCGAACCGGGCCTAGAGTCACGCCCAGTCACCGCGCCTCCGGATTTGTCAGTTCGGGTTCCAGCGCGCGACTCGGCCTCTCATCAGAGACGGCCGCGCCAGGGGAAAGGACTGACCGTGCGACACCGTTCCTTGCTGATTCTGACCTCCGTACTCACCACAGGAGCCCTTACTCTCACTGCTTGCGGCTCGCGTAGCGACGATGACAAGGGCGGCAGCAGCGGGGGCTCAGGCGGCAGCTCCACCAGTGCCACGAAGAACGTCACCGTGGTGATCGGCGTCGACGCCCCCCTGACCGGCCCGAACTCGGCCACCGGCCTCGGGCTCCAGTACGGCGCGCAGATCGCGGCCGACGACGCCAACGCCAAGAACCTGGTTCCCGGCGTCACTTTCAAGATCTCCGCGAAGGACGACAAGGCGCAGCCGGCCACCGGCCAGCAGAACGCCACCGCCTTCACCTCCGACGACAGCGTCATCGCCGCGATCGGCCCGCTGAACTCCAGCGTCGCCGTGTCGATGCAGCAGGTCTTCGCGACCGCCAACATGGTGGAGATCTCGCCGGCCAACACCAACCCGGCCCTGACCCAGGGCAAGGACTGGGCCACCGGCAAGAAGACCCGGCCCTTCCCCACCTACTTCCGTACCGCCACCACCGACGCCAACCAGGGCGGCTTCGCGGGCGACTACGCGTACAACACCCTCAAGAAGAAGAGCGCCTTCGTCGTCGACGACAAGCAGACCTACGGCGCCGGCCTCGCGGCCATCTTCAACCAGAAGTTCAGCAGCCTCGGCGGCAAGATCGCCGGCACCGACCACGTCAACACCGGTGACAACGACTACTCCACCCTGGTCACCAAGATCAAGAACTCGCACGCCGACCTGGTCTACTACGGCGGCCAGTACGACGAGTCCGAGCTGATCACCAAGCAGCTCAAGGCAGCCGGCGTCAAGATCCCGCTCATGGGCGGCGACGGCATGTACTCCGACACGTACATCAAGACCGCGGGCGCCGCCGCGGAAGGCGACCTGGTCACCTCGGTCGGCGTCCCCGTCAGCACCCTGCAGACGGCCACCGACTTCATCAACGCCTACAAGTCCAAGGGCTACCCCGGCGACTACGGCACCTACGGCGGCTACACCTACGACGCCACCACCGCGATCATCAAGGCGGTCAAGGTCGTCATGGACGCCAACGGCGGCAAGCTGCCCGCGATGCCCGACGCCCGCAAGGCCCTCATCGACGCCGTCCAGAAGACCGACCTCGACGGCGTCGCCGGCCACGTCTCCTTCGACGAGTTCGGTGACACCACCAACAAGCAGCTGACCGTCTACCAGGTCAAGGCCGGCAAGTGGGTCGCCGTCAAGTCCGGCGTCTACACCGGCTGACCCACCCGCAGCACCCGGGGCCGCGCGGCCGGACGACCTCCGGCCGCGCGGCCCGCGCACCCCCCGCGTCTCCCGCCAGGGGCGCCGCACCACCGTCCCCGCTCCCCACCTGCTCCCAGCGACATGGAGGCCATGCGGTGCACACCCTGCCGCAACAGCTGGCCAACGGGCTGTTCATCGGCTCGATGTACGGGCTCATCGCCATCGGCTACACGATGGTGTACGGCATCGTCCAGCTCATCAACTTCGCCCACGGCGAGATCTACATGACCGGCGCCTTCGGCGCCCTCGCGGTCTACACGAACCTCCCGGACGGCATGTCCATATGGGCCGCGCTGCCCCTCATGCTGGCCGGCGGCGCACTGGTCTCCGTGCTGATCGCGGTGGGCGCGGAGAGACTCGCGTACCGGCCGCTGCGGAACGCCCCACGGCTGGCACCGCTGATCACCGCCATCGGCCTCTCGCTCGCACTGCAGCAGGCAGTCTTCCTGTGGTATCCCAACGCCACCAGCGGCAAGCCCTTCCCGCAGCTGCCCGGCGGCCCCTTCCACATCGGATCCGTCGACATCCAGAGCGGTGACATCTTCCTGGTCGTCGCCGCCGTGGTCTGCATGTCCGCCCTGGCCGCCTTCGTCCGCACCTCGCGCACCGGCCGCGCCATGCAGGCCACCGCGCAGGACCCGGACACCGCACAGCTCATGGGCATCGACACCAACCGCATCATCGTGATCGCCTTCGCCATCGGCGGCTTCTTCGCCGCCGTCGCAGGCCTCGCCTCCGGCCTGAAATACGGCCAGATCAAGTACGACATCGGCTTCCAGGCAGGCCTGAAGGCCTTCACCGCCGCCGTGCTCGGCGGCATCGGCAACATCTACGGCGCCATGCTCGGCGGGCTCGTCCTCGGCATCGCCGAATCGTGCGCCTCGGCGTACATCTCCAACATCCCCGGCATGGAACAGCTCGGCGGCGGCAGCTGGAACACCGTCTGGGCCTTCGTGCTGCTCATCATCGTCCTGCTGGTCAGGCCGCAGGGCCTGCTGGGCGAGCGCGTAGCGGACAGGGCGTGATCTCGATGACCGACCTCTCCACGAACGCGGCGGCCATGACCGCCACCACCCCCGGCGCCCGCAGGACCGAGCAGTACATCCCGCTCCCGCTCAACGCGGCCCGGCTGCTCACCCTGGCCGGCGTGGTCGCCTCGATCGCCTCGACCTTCATGTCCTGGACCTACACCACCGACTTCCCCGGTGACCTCACCGTCAGCGGGTACCCCGGCGGCCTCCAGATCATGACGCTGATCGGCGCCATCCTCACCGGCGTCATCGCGCTCGGCGCCTTCCGGATCAAGGGCCTGGCCTGGCTCAATCCCAGCCGCTCGAACAACTCGGTGCTGCTGCTGGCCCTCGGCACCCTCGCCACCACCTGGTACACGGTGATCGACATCGCCGCCAAGCTCGGCGGCCTGGCCAACCTCGACCCCGGCGGGTTCGTCGCCGCGGTCGGCACCCTGGCGCTCTTCGCCGGCACCCTCGCCCTGCCGATCGACCGGCACCCGCACGACGAGGACGACGCCGAGTACATCGAACTCGGCTCCCTCGCCGCCGTCTCCCTGGTCGTCGCCGTCTACCGCTGGCTGCGCGAACTGCGCATCACGCACGGCGACATCAACGTCCCCGACCCCCGCCGGCTCAACGTGTGGCTGCAGCGGCTGGCCATCGTCGCGGTCTTCGCCGCGGGCCTGAAGGTCCTCACCTACGGCCTGGCGACCACCTACAGCGACATCTTCATCGGCTACATGATCGTCGTGTCCTTCACCTTCTGGGGCCTCGGCGCATCCGGCCTGCTGCGGCAGTTCCAGCAGCTCACCCGGGAGAACCGGGTCTTCTCCTCCAGCGTCGGCATCGTGGCGGCCGTCGCCTACCCCTTCGCGCAGAACAACGAGCACTGGGCCAACCTCGGCGTCAGCGTCCTGATCGTCGGCACCGTCGCACTCGGCCTGAACATCGTCGTCGGCCTGACCGGCCTGCTCGACCTCGGCTACGTCGCCTTCCTCGGCGTCGGCGCCTACACCGCGGCCCTGGTCTCCGGCTCCCAGTACTCCATCTGGTCCGGCGTGCAGTTCCCGTTCTGGGCCGCGGCCCTGACCGGAGCCGCC
This sequence comes from Actinacidiphila cocklensis, assembly GCF_907177275.1. GTDB lineage: Bacteria > Actinomycetota > Actinomycetes > Streptomycetales > Streptomycetaceae > Actinacidiphila > Actinacidiphila cocklensis. Next base: position 25,180 of record NZ_CAJSLV010000061.1, on the reverse strand, counting down.
GCCGCCCTGGTCTTCGGCGTCCTGATCGGCGCCCCGACCCTGCGGCTGCGCGGCGACTACCTGGCCATCGTCACCCTCGGCTTCGGTGAGATCTTCCGCATCGTCGTCAAGAACCTCGACGGCGTCAGCGGCCCCCAGGTCACCAACGGCCCCAACGGCATCGCGCAGATCCCCGACCTGTCGATCTTCGGGTACAACCTCGGCGACCAGCACGACATCGGCTCGTTCACGCTCGGCCGGTTCGCCAACTACTACCTGCTGATGCTCGTCATCACCGTGATCGTGGTGCTCGTCTTCACCCGCGCGTCCGACTCCCGGATCGGCCGCTCCTGGATCGCCATCCGGGAGGACGAGACGGCGGCCACCGCCATGGGCATCAACGGCTTCCGCGTCAAGCTGGTCGCCTTCGCCCTCGGCGCCTCGCTGGCCGGCCTCGCCGGCACGGTCAGCGCCCACGTCACCAACAGCGTCGTGCCCGACCCGTACGTCTTCTCCGGCTCCGTCCCGCCGAACTCCGCCTTCCTGCTCGCAGCCGTCGTCCTCGGCGGCATGGGCACGGTCAGCGGCCCGATCCTCGGTGCGGCACTGCTCTACGTCATCCCGGAGAAGCTCGACTTCCTCGCCAAGTACGAGCTGTTCGCGTTCGGCATCGCACTGGTCCTGATCATGCGCTTCCGGCCCGAGGGCATCATCGCCAACCGCCGCCGGCAGCTGGAATTCCACGAGGACGACGCCACCGCGCCGGACAAACGCACCCTCGGCGACGACACCGTCTCCGCCGGCACGGCAGGGGCGTGAAGGACACCATGACCACCACCATTCCGCACCAGCCCACCCCGGAACAGGTCCCCGACAGCGGCCCGCTGCTCCAGGCCAGCGGCGTCATCATGCGGTTCGGCGGCCTCACCGCCGTCCGCGACGTCGACCTCACCGTCAACAACGGCGAGATCGTCGGCCTGATCGGCCCCAACGGCGCGGGCAAGACCACCTTCTTCAACTGCCTCACCGGCCTGTACGTCCCCACCGAGGGCACCGTCAGCTTCCGCGGCAGCGTCCTGCCGCCCAAGCCGCACCTGGTCACCAAGGCCGGCATCGCCCGCACCTTCCAGAACATCCGGCTGTTCGCCAACATGACCGTGCTGGAGAACGTCCTGGTCGGGCGGCACACCCGCACTCGCGAAGGACTGCTGTCCGCGCTCATCCGCGGCCCCGGCTACCACCGGGCCGAAGCCGCCTCCCGCGCCCGGGCCATGGAACTGCTGGAGTTCACCGGCCTGGCCGCCAAGGCCGACCACCTGGCCCGCAACCTGCCCTACGGCGAGCAGCGCAAGCTGGAGATCGCCAGGGCACTGGCCAGCGAGCCCGGCCTGCTGCTGCTCGACGAGCCCACCGCGGGCATGAACCCGCAGGAGACCCGGGCGACCGAGGAACTCGTCTTCGCGGTACGGGACCAGGGCATCGCCGTCCTGGTCATCGAGCACGACATGCGGTTCATCTTCAACCTGTGCGACCGGGTCGCCGTCCTCGTCCAGGGCGAGAAGCTGGTCGAAGGCACCTCCGAGGTCGTACAGCAGGACGAGCGGGTCATCGCCGCCTACCTCGGCGAACCCTTCGAAGGCACACCCGGGGACGGGGAGCAGACGACCGGCGAGCAGGAGAACGACCGATGACCGCACTGCTCGAAGTGGAGAACCTGCGCGTCGCGTACGGCAAGATCGAAGCCGTCAAGGGCATCTCCTTCTCCGTCGAGGCCGGCCAGGTGGTCACCCTGATCGGCACCAACGGCGCCGGCAAGACCACCACCCTGCGCACCCTCAGCGGGCTGCTCAAGCCCACCGGCGGCCGGATCGTCTTCGACGGCCGGCCCCTGACCCGGGTCCCGCCGCACAAGATCGTCGCCCTGGGCCTGGCCCACTCGCCCGAAGGCCGGCACATCTTCCCGCGGCTCACCATCGAGCAGAACCTGCAGCTCGGGGCGTACCTGCGCAAGGACACCGCCGGCATCACCCAGGACATCGAGCGGGCCTACGAGCTGTTCCCGATCCTCGGCGAACGCCGCAAGCAGGCCTCCGGCACCCTGTCGGGCGGCGAGCAGCAGATGCTCGCCATGGGCCGCGCCCTGATGTGCCGGCCCAAGCTGCTCATGCTCGACGAGCCCTCGATGGGCCTCTCGCCGATCATGATGCAGAAGATCATGGCGACCATCGTCGAACTCAAGGCGCAGGGCACCACGATCCTGCTCGTCGAGCAGAACGCCCAGGCCGCGCTGTCGCTCGCCGACCATGCCCACGTGATGGAGATCGGCTCCATCAAGCTCTCCGGCACCGGCCAGGACCTCCTGCACGACGAGGGCGTCCGCAAGACCTACCTCGGCGAGGACTGAGCCCCCGGCCCCATGGACGAGGGGCCGCACCCGGCACCGGGTGCGGCCCCTCGTCCATGCCGGGACCACCGGGACTACTTGTCGGTGACCTCTTCGATCACGGCCTGCGCGACCGCCTGCATCGACATCCGCCGGTCCATCGACGTCTTCTGGATCCACCGGAAGGCCGCCGGCTCGGTCAGCCCGTACTTGGTCTGCAGCACGCTCTTCGCCCGGTCCACCAGCTTGCGGGTCTCCAGCCGCAGCGACAGGTCGGCGATCTCCGCCTCCAGCGCCCGCAGCTCCTGGAAGCGGCTCACCGCCATCTCGATCGCCGGCACCAGGTCGCTCTTGCTGAACGGCTTCACCAGATACGCCATCGCGCCCGCGTCCCTGGCCCGCTCCACCAGCTCCCGCTGCGAGAACGCGGTCAGCATCAGCACCGGCGCCAGCTTCTCGCCCGCGATGCGCTCGGCCGCCGAGATCCCGTCCAGCACCGGCATCTTCACGTCCAGGATCACCAGGTCGGGACGGTGCTCCTCGGCGAGCTTCACCGCCGTCTCCCCGTCCCCGGCCTCACCGACGACGGAGTACCCCTCCTCCTCCAGCATCTCTTTCAGGTCCAGCCGGATCAGCGCCTCGTCCTCGGCGATGACGACCCGGGTGGTCAGCGGAGGTACGTGCGACTGCTCGGACTGCTCGTCGGACCTGTCGCCGGACTGATCGGCGGACTCGTCGGGGGCGCTCACGGTGCTCCTCGTTTCAGGCGGGGTGCTGCTCCTAGAGCCTACCTAGCTGCGAGCTCAAGCAGCTACGCGGTACGCTGACCACTGTGACCTGGCCGGGTTGGCGGAACGGCATACGCTGATGTCTCAAACACATCTGTCCGAAAGGACATGTGGGTTCGAATCCCACACCCGGCACCCAAGCTCAGCAACCCGACGAAAGATGTCTTGCTACAGATCACTGCACCGGGTGAACATCTGCGCGATTCCAGGTCTTCCCGCGGAACGCCCGGCACATTGGGATCATGCACGATCCCAAGATCCGTCACCAGGCCATCACTCTCGTTCGCTCCGGTGTCACCAACGCCGAGGTGGGCCGTCGGCTCTGCGTCCCGCCGGGCACCGTCAGCTACTGGGTGCATCGTGACAGAGCGCAGCGCGGCGAGTGCCCGGGCAGACCCGCGATGGTCTGCCCTGTGTGCGGCGGCGGCGAACTCGACCGACCCGCCTACAGCTATCTCCTGGGCCTTTACCTCGGTGACGGCCACATAGTCCAGTACGCCGGGCACCGTGTGCCGAGCCTGATGATCACCTGCGACGATGGCTGGCCCGGCCTCATGGATGCGGCCGATGACGCGATGCGTGCGGTCTTCCCCGGCCACAGCACGTGCCGTGTCCGGTCGGCGGGGTGCCACAACGTGAAGGTCTACTCGAAGCATCTGTGGTGCCTGTTCCCCCAGCACGGCCCCGGCCGCAAGCACGAGCGCCGCATCGCGCTGGAGCCCTGGCAGCAGAAGATCGTCGACGTGTACCCGTGGGAGTTCATCAGAGGGCTGGTCCACTCCGACGGGTGCCGGTTCACGAACTGGACGGAGCAGCGGCGCGGCGGCGAGCTGCGGCGCTACGAGTACCCGCGGTATTTCTTCACGAACAAGTCCGAGGACATCCTCGGCCTGTTCTCCGCCACCCTCGACCTCGTCGGCGTCGAGTGGAAGGTCACCCGGCGCGGCGGGCGGCCGTACAACATCTCGGTCGCCCGGCGGGCGTCCGTGGCGCTGATGGACCTGCATGTCGGCCCGAAGCACTGAGGCGGCCGGTCGCGCCCGCGGAATGCCGGGACCCGGAGCGGTCCGGCGGGGAGAGGCAGTGGCAGGATCGGTGTATGCCCAAGAAGCCGCCCGCAGGGGACCCCGTACAGGACGCACCGCGTGTCAGCGCGCCGAAGAGGGCGGCCGCCGGGCTGCCGGCGGTCGGGCACAGCGTGGCGGTGGCCGGGGCGCAGATGGGGGCCAGACGGGCGGCGTTGACGCTGCTCAAGGTCAACCAGAAGAACGGGTTCGACTGCCCCGGGTGCGCGTGGCCCGAGCCCGAGCACCGGCACACCTTCGAGTTCTGCGAGAACGGCGCCAAGGCGGTCGCCGAGGAGGCGACGGTCCGCCGGGTCACCCCGGACTTCTTCGCCGAGCACCCGGTCGCGGACCTGGCGCGGCGCAGCGGCTACTGGCTGGGCCAGCAGGGCCGGATCACCCAGCCGATGTATCTGGCCGAGGGCGCCGAGGCTTACGAGGCGGTGCCGTGGGAGCGGGCCTTCGAGCTGGTCGCCGACGAGTTGCACGCCCTGGAGTCTCCTGACGAGGCCGTCTTCTACACCTCGGGGCGTACGAGCAACGAGGCTGCTTTCCTCTTCCAGCTCTTCGCCCGGGAGTTCGGCACCAACAACCTGCCGGACTGCTCCAACATGTGCCACGAGTCGTCGGGCTCGGCGCTGACCGAGACGCTGGGCGTCGGCAAGGGCAGCGTGCTGCTCGACGACCTGCACCAGGCCGAGTTGATCATCGTCGCGGGGCAGAACCCGGGTACCAACCACCCGCGGATGCTGTCGGCGCTGGAGAAGGCCAAGCGCGGCGGCGCGACGATCGTCACCGTCAACCCGCTGCCGGAGGCGGGCCTCGAACGCTTCCGCAACCCGCAGAACGCGTCCGGGCTGGTGGGTGCCGGCACCGTGCTGACCGACCTGTTCCTGCCGGTCAGGCTCGGCGGGGACCAGGCGCTGTTCCGTGCGCTGGGCCGGCTGCTCATCGAGGCCGGCGCCCTGGACCGGGACTTCATCGCCGAGCACACCCACGGCTTCGCGGACTACGAGGCCGCGGCCCTGGCCACCGACTGGGACGAGGTGCTGCGCGCCACCGGCCTGGACCGGGCGGCCATCGACAGGCTGTACGCCCTGGTGAGCGGGGCGAAGAGCATCGTGGTGTGCTGGGCGATGGGCCTGACGCAGCACAAGCACGCGGTGCCCACCATCCGCGAGGTCGTCAACTTCCTGCTGCTGCGCGGCAACGTGGGCCGTCCCGGTGCCGGGGTGTGCCCGGTGCGCGGGCACAGCAATGTGCAGGGCGACCGAACCATGGGCATCTTCGAGCGGCCCCTCCCGGCCTTCCTCGACTCCCTGCAGCGGGAGTTCGGCTTCGAGCCGCCCCGCAAGCACGGTTTCGACGTCGTTCGGGCGATCCGGGCGCTGCGCGACGGTGACGCGAAGGTCTTCTTCGCGATGGGCGGCAACTTCGTCGCCGCGTCGCCCGACACGGCGGTGACCGAGGCGGCGATGCGCCGTGCCCGGTTGACGGTCCATGTGTCGACCAAGCTGAACCGCTCGCACGCGGTGACCGGCGCCCGTGCGCTGATCCTGCCGACGCTGGGGCGTACGGAGCGGGACCGGCAGGGCGGCGGCGACCAGTTCGTCACCGTCGAGGACTCGATGGGCATGGTGCACGCCTCGCACGGCGGTCTGCCGCCGGCGTCCCGGCAGTTGCTGTCGGAGCCGGCGATAGTCTCCCGGCTCGCGCGGGCGGTCTTCGGCGACCGCAGCAGCGTGCCGTGGGCGGACTTCGAGTCCGACTACGACCTGATCAGGGACCGTATATCCCGGGTCGTGCCGGGCTTCGGCGACTTCAACGCGAAGGTTCGCAGGCCCGGCGGTTTCACCCTGCCGCACGCCCCGCGTGACTCGCGGACCTTCCCCACGGCCACCGGCAAGGCCAACTTCACCGCGGCGCCGCTGGAGTACCCCCGGGTGCCGGAGGGCCGGCTGCTGCTGCAGACGCTGCGGTCGCACGACCAGTACAACACCACGATCTACGGGCTGGACGACCGCTACCGCGGGATCAAGGGCGGTCGCCGGGTGGTCCTGGTGCACCCGGACGACGCGGCCGCCGCGGGTCTGCGGGACGGGGACTACGCCGACCTGGTCAGCGAGTGGACCGACGGCAGCGAACGCCGTGCCGACGGCTTCCGGGTGGTGCACTACCCGACCCCGAAGGGCTGCGCGGCGGCCTACTTCCCGGAGACCAACGTCCTCATACCGCTGGACCACACCGCGGACACCAGCAACACGCCCGCCTCGAAGTCCGTCGTCATCCGGCTGGAACAGTCCGACCCCGCGCACCGCTGAACGGGGCGGTGCGGTAGAAAGCCGGGTAGAAAGCTGTCCGGTACACCGAAAACCGCAGCGACCGAGGCCGATCGGAGCCGACCGCATGGGCGAGCAGACCGTCACCCGATTCCCGCAGGAGATCCTGGAGCAGTACGCCGGGCTCGGTATCGACCTGCAGGCGCTGTTCTCCGCGGGGCACCTGGGTGAGCGGATGGGTATCCGCATCCTGGAGGCGTCCCCCGAGAAGGTGGTCGGCACGATGCCCGTCGAGGGCAACACCCAGCCTTACGGGCTGCTGCACGGCGGCGCCTCGGCTGTCCTGGCGGAGACGCTGGGCTCGGTCGGCGCGATGCTGCACGGCGGCCCCAGCAAGATCGCGGTCGGTGTCGACCTCAACGCCACGCACCACCGCGGTATGCGCTCGGGCCTGGTCACCGGCACCGCGACCCCGGTGCACCGCGGCCGGTCGTCGGCCACCTACGAGGTCGTGATCACCGACGACGCGTCCGGCAAGCGGGTCTGCACCGCCCGGCTGACCTGCATGCTGCGCCCGGCTGCGCCTGCGGTGACGGCCTGACCCCGAGGTGGGGCGGGAATGTCACAGGGGCGTGGGAGGATCCGTCCGTGGCAAAGAACGCATCGAAGACGACGACCGACCGCCCCCGCCTGATGCTGCTCGACGGGCACTCGCTGGCGTACCGGGCGTTCTACGCGCTGCCCGTGGAGAACTTCAGCACCGCCACGGGGCAGCCGACGAACGCGATCTACGGCTTCACGTCCATGCTGTCGAACACGTTGCGTGACGAGCAGCCGACGCATCTGGCGGTCGCCTTCGACGTGTCCCGCAAGACGTGGCGCTTCGACGAGTATCCGGAGTACAAGGCGACCCGGTCCAAGACGCCCGACGAGTTCCGTAGCCAGGTGGAGCTGATCGGGGAGTTGCTGGACGCGATGGGCGTCAACCGCTTCGCCGTCGACGGGTACGAGGCGGACGACATCATCGCCACGCTCGCCACCCAGGCCGAGGAGCTGGGGTACGAGGTGCTGATCGTCACCGGCGACCGGGACTCGTTCCAGCTGGTCAGCGATCACGTCACGGTGCTCTACCCGACCAAGGGCGTCTCGGAGCTGACGCGTTACACGCCGGCGAAGGTCGAGGAGAAGTACGGCCTGACCCCGCAGCAGTATCCGGACTTCGCTGCGCTGCGCGGGGACCCGTCGGACAACCTGCCGGGCATCCCGGGTGTGGGGGAGAAGACCGCGGCCAAGTGGATCACGCAGTTCGGGTCGTTCGCCGGGCTGGTCGACCGGGTCGACGAGGTCAAGGGCAAGGCGGGCGAGAACCTGCGGGCACATCTGGACGCGGTCAAGCTCAACCGGCGGCTCACCGAGATGGTGCGGGACGTGAAGCTGCCGCTGACGCCCGAGGGTCTGGAGCGGGTCCCCTACGACCGGCAGACCGTCGTCGGTGTGCTCGACGTGCTGGAGTTCCGTAACGCGAACTTCCGGGAGCGGCTGTTCGCCGCCGATCCGGGCGCGGAGCAGGAGGAGGCGGAGATCGCCGAGGGCGTCGCCGTCGAGGGGACGGTGCTGGCGGCCGGTGACCTGCCGGACTGGCTGGCGGCGCACAGCGGTTCGCCGCTGGGTCTGGCCAGCGTGGACACCTGGGCGCTGGGCGCGGGCAGTGTCACGCAGATCGCGCTGGCCTCCGCGGAGGACGCGGCCTGGTTCGACCCGGCGCAGCTGGACGAGGCCGACGAGCGGGCCTTCGCGGGCTGGCTCGCGGACCCGAAGACCCCCAAGGTGCTGCACAACGCGAAGAACACCGCGCGGGTCTTCGCCGAGCACGGCTGGTCGGTGGCGGGGGTGTCGATGGACACCGCGCTGGCGGCGTATCTGATCAAGCCGGGCCGCCGCTCCTTCGCGCTCGACGTGCTGTCGGTGGAGTACCTGGGGCGCGAGCTGGCCCCGGTGGACTCCGGCAGCGGGCAGTTGGCCTTCGGCGAGGAGAGCGAGGACGAGGGGGCTGCGGCGGCCGGTGCGCTGATGGTCCAGGCGCGTACGGTCCTCGATCTCGGCGAGGTCTTCACCGAGCGGCTGCCCGAGGTCGGCGCGGCGGAGCTGCTGCACGACGTGGAGCTGCCGACGTCCGCGCTGCTGGCGCGGATGGAGCGGGCCGGTATCGCCGCGGACCGCGCCCATCTGGAGGGCCTGGAGCAGCAGTTCGCCGCGGCGGTGCAGCATGCGGTGGCCGAGGCGCACGCCTCGGTGGGGCACGAGTTCAACCTCGGCTCGCCCAAGCAGCTCCAGGAGGTGCTGTTCGGGGAGCTGGCGCTGCCCAAGACCAAGAAGACCAAGACCGGTTACACGACCGACGCCGACGCGCTGGCGTGGCTGGCCGCGCAGACCGACCACGAGCTGCCGGTGATCATGCTGCGGCACCGGGAGCAGGCCAAGCTGCGCGTCACGGTCGAGGGCCTGGTCAAGACGGTCGCCCCCGACGGGCGTATCCACACCACCTTCAGCCAGATCGTGGCCGCGACCGGCCGCCTGTCGTCCACCGACCCGAACCTGCAGAACGTGCCGGTCCGCACCGACGAGGGCCGGGCCATCCGGCGCGGCTTCGTCGTCGGCGAGGGGTACGAATCGCTGCTGACGGCCGACTACAGCCAGATCGAGCTGCGGGTGATGGCCCATCTGTCCGAGGACGAGGGCCTGATCGCGGCGTTCACCACCGGTGAGGACCTGCACACCACGGTCGGCTCGCAGGTCTTCGGGGTCGGCAGGGACGCGGTCGACGCGGAGATGCGCCGCAAGATCAAGGCGATGTCGTACGGCCTGGCGTACGGCCTGTCGGCGTTCGGCCTGTCGCAGCAGCTGGGGATCGAGGCGGCCGAGGCGCGGGGGCTGATGGAGACGTACTTCGAGCGGTTCGGCGGGGTGCGGGACTATCTGCACCGGGTGGTCGAGGAGGCCCGTATCACCGGTTACACCGAGACGCTGCTGGGCCGCCGCCGCTACCTGCCCGACCTCAACAGCGACAACCGGCAGCGTCGCGAGATGGCCGAGCGGATGGCGCTGAACGCGCCGATCCAGGGCTCGGCGGCCGACATCGTGAAGATCGCGATGCTGCGGGTGGACGAGGCGATCGCCAAGGAGGGTCTGGCGTCCCGGATGCTGCTCCAGGTGCACGACGAGATCGTGCTGGAAGTCGCCCCGGGCGAGCGAGAGAGGGTCGAGGAGCTGGTGCGCCGCGAGATGGCCGGGGCGTATCCGCTGCGGGCACCGCTCGACGTGTCGGTGGGCGACGGTCCCGACTGGGAGTCGGCCGCGCACTGAGCCGCGGCTCGGCCGTGCGGGGAGTGCCCGTACGGCCCGTCGACGTGCGGGTGACCTGGGGGGAAACGCTGTGCGGTGACAAGCGGGCGGCGCCCGTTTGCGCACATTTTGAGCATGCCGGCGCGGTGGTCACGTGGTGCAAGTTGCCGTAGGGTCGGTCGAGTTGTGGCGCCGGAGACGGCGCGCTCGGGTACGTGGGAGGGGACCGCTCTATGGCAGCGCGGCGTTATGGCCGGAGGCTACGCAGGGGAGCGGCGGGTACCGCGGTCGCCGCGGCGGCGATGGCGGCGCTCAGCGCGTCGCAGGCGCCGGGTTTCCTCCCGGTGGCGCACGCCGCCGCCGGGCACAAGGAGGCGCCGCCCGTGGTGACGCCGCCGCCCGGCCCCGCGATTGACGGCGGTTCGCCGTACATCACGGACATGCCCCCGCTGAACACCCCGACCGGCCCGCCGCTCGTCTCGCCGACGACCACGCCGGGCAGCTCCACGGTGAACGTGCCGGGCAGCGGTGCGGGACTGCCCGCCACCGTGCTGGCCGCGTACCAGCGCGCCGAGGCGTCCGTCGCCGAGTCCGACCCCGGCTGCCACCTGCCGTGGCAACTGCTCGCCGCCATCGGGCAGGTGGAGTCCGGGCAGGCCCGCCACGGCTCGGTCGACGCAGGCGGCACCACGTACTCCCCGATCCTCGGCCCGGTGCTCAACGGCGACGGGTTCGCGAACATCAGCGACACCGACGGGGGCCGCTACGACGGCGACGCGGTCCACGACCGGGCGGTCGGCCCCATGCAGTTCATCCCCTCGACGTGGGAGCACTGGGGGGTGGACGGCAACGGCGACGGGGTCGACGACCCGAACAACGTCTACGACGCCGCGCTCGCCGCCGCCCACTACCTGTGCGCCGACGGGCGCGACCTGGCCGTGCCGCAGGACATGGACCGGGCGATCCTCGGCTACAACCACTCGCAGGCCTACCTGAACCTGGTCAGGGCCTGGTACGACCACTTCGTGCGGGGCGGCGCGCAGGCGGTGCCGGACAACCCGGGCACCCCGGGTACCAGCAGCGGCAACCCGCTGTCGCCGACCGGCGCGCCGTCGGCGCCGCCCGCGGCGCCCGGCACCAATCCGGGCAGCAGCCCGCAGCCGTCGGTGAGCCTCCCGCCGGTCAGGCCGGGCACCCCGTCGAGGCCGACCACCCCGCCCCCGTCGACCGGCCAGCCGACGACGCCCCCGACGACGCCGCCGACCACGCCGCCGACCACCCCGCCGACGACGACGCCGCCCACCGGGGACCCCACGGACCCGCCGACGACGCCCGGGTGCCCCACGCCGACCCCGACGCCGACGCCGAGCGAATCCGCCACGCCCACGCCGACGGAGACGCCCACCGACGACCCGTGCGCCACCCCGACCCCCTCGGGCTCGGCGACGCCCACGCCGGCCGACAGCGGCGCGGCGACCACGGAGGCGGCGCTCACCCCGTCGCCCTGACCGGGCGGGCTCAGCCGCGGCGGGCGTTGGTCCGCCGGGTCGGCGCCGCCGTCGACGGGTCCTCCGGCCACGGGTGCCGGGGGTAGCGGCCGCGCAGTTCGGCGCGGACCGCCCGGTAGCCCTCGCGCCAGAAGGACGCCAGGTCCGCGGTCACCGCGGCCGGGCGCCCCGCGGGCGACAGCAGATGGACCAGGACGGGCACCCCCGCGACCCGCGGGGTGTCCGCCAGGCCGAACAACTCCTGGAGTTTCACGGCCAGTACGGGCTGCTCGCCGCCGTAGTCGACCCGGATGCGCGAGCCGCTGGGCACCTCGATGCGCTCGGGCGCCAGCGCGGCGAAGCGGGCCGCGTCGCCGGTGGCCCACGGCAGCAGCCGCGGCAGCGCGGCGCCCGCGTCGATCCGCGCCAGGTCGGCGCGGCGGCGGGCGCGGGCCAGTTCGGACCCCAGCCACTCGCCGGCTCGGGCCAGCAGCGCCTCCTCCGCGACGTCGGGCCACGGCGGGCCGAGCACGCGGTGCACGAACGCCATGCGCTGCCGCAGCTCGTCGGCCTCCCTGCTCCACCGCAGCAGGCCGGTGCCCTCGGCTGCGAGCCCGTCGAGCAGCGCGGCCAGCACCGCGGCCGGGTCGGGCGAGCGCAGCGGCGCCGCGGCCAACTCCACCGCGCCCAGCCGCTCCACCCGCCTGGCCACGACGTCGCCCTGCGCCCAGCGGACCTCCTCGTAGCGCTCCAGCGCCCAGGCCGCCGCCTCGCGTGCCGTCTCCTCGTCGACCACCGCGGCGAGCCGCACCCGTGCCGCGGCGCGGCCCACCCCGCGGTCGGCCACCGCCACGGCGACCCATTCGGCCTCCCCGAGGCCGCCCGCGACCTCGGCTCCGGTCCCGGACACCATCAGGTAGCCGCCCTCCCCGCGCCGCCGCGCCACCCGCTCGGGGAACGCCAGCGCGACGACGAGCCCGGCGGCGGCGTCGTCGCTGAGCGGCGGCTGTCCGGGACGTCGTTCCGCGGACGGCCCGGCCGGGCCGTCCGCGGGGGTGTGTTCGGGGGACGCCGTGCGGAGGGCGGATTCGAGGCGGCGGGATTCGGCGCGCCAGCGGCTGGTGTAGGCGTCGGAGGTGCGGCGGGCGGTGTGCCAGGCGCCGGTCAGGTCGGTGCCGTAGGAGCCGGGGACCTCCTCCGAGAGCAGCGCGGTCACCTCGGCGGCGCGGGCGGCGCCCAGCGCGGGCGCGGCGTCCAGCAGGGCGCGGGCCAGCCGGGGGTGCAGGCCGAGGCGGCCGAGGCGGTGCCCGCGAGGGGTGGCGCGGCCTGCCGCGTCGACGGCGCCCAGCGTGCGCAGCGTCGTACGGGCGGCGGCCAGCGCGCCCTGCGGGGGCGGGTCGAGCAGGGCGAGCCCGGTGGTCTCGGGCTCGCCCCAGCACGCGGCCTGCAGGGCGAAGCCGGTGAGGTCGGCCAGCGCGATCTCCGGTGCGGGCTGCCGGGGCAGCCGGTCGTGCTCGCCCTGCGTCCAGCAGCGGTACACGGTGCCCGGCGCCTCGCGCCCGGCACGGCCGGCCCGCTGCTCGGCCGCCGCCCGCGACACCCGGACCGTGGTCAGCGCCCCGAGGCCCCTGGCGTGATCCATCCGCGGTTCGCGCGCGAGCCCGCTGTCGACGACCGCCCGCACGCCCGGCACGGTCAGGCTGGACTCGGCGACCGACGTCGCCAGCAGCACCCGGCGGCGCTGCCCGGGGGCCAGTGCCGCGTCCTGGACGGCGGCCGGTGCGCGGCCGTGCAGTTGCAGGACGTCGACGCCGAGCCCGGTCAGCATTCCGGCCACCCGGGCGATCTCGCCGACGCCGGGCAGGAAGCACAGCACGTCGCCGCCGCCGTCGGCCAGCGCTGTGCGGACGACCGCCGCGACGTGGTCGAGCAGTGCGGGGTCCACGCGCATGCCGTGCGGCGGGCGGACCTGCCGCGGCGGCGGCGCCCACCGTACGGCCACCGGGTGCAGCACCCCGGCGGCCTCCACCACCGGCGCGTCGAGCAGCGCGGCCCATGCCGCCGTGTCGGTCGTCGCGGACGCCGCGACCAGCCGCAGCTCGGGCCGCAGGGTGGCGCGCACGTCCAGTAGGAAGGCCATCGCGGTGTCCGCGTCGAGGTGCCGCTCGTGGCACTCGTCGAGCACGACGGTGCCGACGCCGGCCAGTTCCGGGTCGCGCTGCAGCCGCTGCAGCAGCACACCGGTGGTCACCACCTCCACCGCGGTGGCCGCCGACACCCGCCGCTCGCCGCGCACGGTGAAGCCGACCGTCCCGCCGACCTGCCCGCCCAGCAGCCACGCCATCCGCCGGGCCGCGGCCCGCGCGGCCATCCGCCGCGGCTCGGCGACCAGCACCCGGCCGCCCGGACGGCCCTGCGCGCCGGCCAGCAGCAGCGGCACCAGGGTGGTCTTCCCGGTGCCGGGCGGCGCGGCGAGCACCGCGCAGCCGCGGTCGGCGAGCGCGTCGAGCAGCGCGGGCACGACCGAGGCCACCGGCAGCGCGAGCCCCTCGGCCCTGACCGCAGCCCCGCCAGGCCCTGTCCCGCCGCCTACCGCCCCGGCCACGGCACCGCCCGGGCCGGCACGCCGTGCACACCGCCGGGTGGCCTCATTCCGCCACGCACACGAAGATCGCCGTGCCCGGCAGCAGGCGGCCGCGCAGCGGGGACCAGCCTCCCCATTCCTGCTCGTTCCACCGCGGCCACTCCGGTTCGACCAGGTCGACCAGGCGCAGGCCCGCCGCGGCGATCTCGCGGACGCGGTCGCCCAGGGTGCGGTGGTGCTCGACGTAGACGGCCAGGCCGCGGTCGTCCTGCTCGACGTAAGGGGTGCGGTCGAAGTAGGAGGACGCGGCGGTCAGGCCCTCGGGTCCTGGCTCGTCGGGGAAGGCCCAGCGCACCGGGTGGGTCACCGAGAACACCCAGCGTCCGCCGGGCCGCAGCACCCGGCGCACCTCGCGCTGCACCCTGCCGGTGTCGGCGACGAAGGGCAGCGCCCCGTAGGCAGAGCAGGCCAGGTCGAAGGAGGCGTCGGCGAAGGGCAGGAACGCGGCGTCGGCCTGCACCAGCGGCAGCGGCGCAGGCCGGCCCGGCTCCTGGTCGATGCGCCTGGCGTGCTGCAGCTGGCGCCGCGACAGGTCGAGGGCCACCGGCAGCGCGCCCTGCGCTGCCAGCCAGCGCGAGCACTGCGCGGCGCCCGCGCCGATCTCCAGCACCGAGCGGCCCTTGAGCCCTGCCGCGGGGCCGAGCAGCGCGGCCTCGGCCTCGTCCAGCCCCTCGGGACCCCAGACGAACCGGTCGTCGCCGAGGAAGTCGCCGTGCTCGATCTGGTAGTCGTCCGCGTTGCGGTCCCACCAGCCACGGCTGGCCCGGCTGCTCTCGGTGATCCCGGCGCTGCGCCGGGTAGCTTCAGGTTCGGGTCCTTGGATCATCGCGGCAGTCGTCGTACTCTCTGGAAAGACCTGCGGTCTGGAGACTTGGGTCGGTTTGGTCCGATACGCGCCCGGTGCGCTCTTCGTGCATTGACCGTGCCCGGCTGCCCCCGTATGCTACAAGTTGCGCTGCGAGCCTGCGCGCCTCAGACGGAGCAGGCCACGCTCGAATCTGCTGCGAGTCCCCACGGCCACAGGCCGTCGGTATCGGGGCAGGATTGAAAAAGGCTCGAAGCGTAGCAGTACCTACGACTTACTGTCCGTACCGGAGTCCTTTCCCTAATGACGAGCAGCACCGAGGCCCCTCGTACCACCCCGCAGGTGGCGGTCAACGACATCGGCAACGAGGAAGCCTTCCTCGCCGCGATCGACGAGACGATCAAGTACTTCAACGACGGCGACATCGTCGACGGCGTCATCGTGAAGGTCGACCGGGACGAGGTCCTGCTCGACATCGGTTACAAGACCGAAGGTGTCATCCCCTCCCGCGAGCTGTCCATCAAGCACGACGTCGACCCCAACGAGGTCGTCGCCGTGGGCGATGAGATCGAGGCCCTGGTTCTCCAGAAGGAGGACAAGGAAGGCCGCCTGATCCTCTCGAAGAAGCGTGCGCAGTACGAGCGCGCGTGGGGCACCATCGAGAAGATCAAGGAAGAGGACGGCATCGTCACCGGTACCGTCATCGAGGTCGTCAAGGGCGGTCTCATCCTCGACATCGGCCTGCGCGGCTTCCTGCCCGCGTCGCTGGTCGAGATGCGCCGCGTGCGCGACCTGCAGCCCTACGTGGGCAAGGAGCTCGAGGCCAAGATCATCGAGCTGGACAAGAACCGCAACAACGTGGTCCTGTCCCGCCGTGCCTGGCTGGAGCAGACCCAGAGCGAGGTCCGCCAGACCTTCCTCACCACCCTGCAGAAGGGCCAGGTGCGCTCCGGCGTCGTCTCCTCCATCGTCAACTTCGGTGCGTTCGTGGACCTCGGCGGTGTCGACGGTCTGGTGCACGTCTCGGAGCTGTCCTGGAAGCACATCGACCACCCCTCCGAGGTCGTCGAGGTCGGCCAGGAGGTCACGGTCGAGGTCCTGGACGTCGACATGGACCGCGAGCGCGTCTCCCTGTCGCTGAAGGCGACCCAGGAAGACCCGTGGCAGCAGTTCGCCAGGACGCACCAGATCGGGCAGGTCGTGCCCGGCAAGGTCACCAAGCTCGTTCCGTTCGGTGCGTTCGTGCGCGTCGACGAGGGCATCGAGGGCCTGGTCCACATCTCCGAGCTGGCCGAGCGCCACGTGGAGATCCCGGAGCAGGTCGTCCAGGTCAACGACGAGATCTTCGTCAAGGTCATCGACATCGACCTGGAGCGTCGCCGGATCTCGCTGTCCCTCAAGCAGGCCAACGAGTCCTTCGGTGCCGACCCGGCCTCGGTCGAGTTCGACCCGACGCTCTACGGCATGGCCGCGTCGTACGACGACCAGGGGAACTACATCTACCCCGAGGGCTTCGACCCCGAGACCAACGACTGGCTCGAGGGCTACGACAAGCAGCGCGAGGAGTGGGAGGGCCAGTACGCCACGGCCCAGACCCGCTTCGAGCAGCACCAGGCCCAGGTCATCAAGTCCCGCGAGGCCGACGAGCAGGCGGCGGCCGAGGCCGGCACCGCGGCTCCGGCAGCCGGCGGCTCGGGTGGTGGCGGCGGCGGTTCGTACTCCTCGGAGTCCGACGACACCTCCGGCGCCCTGGCCTCCGACGAGGCACTGGCGGCCCTGCGCGAGAAGCTGGCCGGCGGCCAGAGCTGACCGCAGACCGCAGCCGTCGCGGCCCCGTCCCCCACTTTCGGGGGGCGGGGCCGCGTTGCGTGGTACGGACCCGCCGGGCGGAGGTGGGAATGGCGGGCCGCGGTTGTTCGTTGTGGTGACAGAGAACGAGGAGGACGATCATCGTGCTGGATCCGCAAGGGCTGTACGAGTACGTGCCGGGCGGGGCCGAGGCCGTGGACGAAGCGGTCGGGGACGCAGGACCCGTGCTGCTGTACTACTTCGAGGGGTTCATGGACGCCGGTGAGACCGGCCAGCAGATCAGCGAGCAGCTGCTCGACCGGCTCGACAACCAGCTCATCGCCCGTTTCGACGCCGACCGGCTGGTGGACTACCGCGCCCGCCGCCCGCTGATGACCTTCGAACGCGACCACTGGACTTCCTACGAAGCACCGGAGATCGACCTCTATCTGGTGCGTGACACGACCGGCACCCCGTTCCTGCTGCTCACCGGCTCCGAGCCGGACGTGGAGTGGGAGCGCTTCGCCACCGCCGTGCTCCAGGTCATCGAGCGCCTCGGCGTCCGGCTCGCCATCAACTTCCACGGCATCCCGATGGGCGTGCCGCACACCCGCCCGGTCGGGCTGACCCCGCACGGCAACCGGGTCGACCTGATGCCGGGTCACCGCGCCTGGTTCGACGAGGCCCAGGTGCCCGGCAGCGCCTCGGCGCTGGTCGAGCTGCGGCTCGCGGAGGCCGGCCGCGACGTGCTCGGTGTCGCCGCCCACGTGCCGCACTACCTGGCCCGCTCCCCGTATCCGGACGCCGCCCTGGCCGTCCTGGAGGCGATCACGGCCGCAACCGGCCTGGTGCTGCCCGAGATCGCCCACGCCCTGCGCAACGAGGCGCACACCGTGCGGGTCGAGATCGACCGGCAGGTCGCCGAGGGCGACGGCGAGCTGGTGTCGGTGGTGCGCGGCCTGGAGAGCCAGTACGACGCGGTCGCCGGGTCCCAGTCGCGCGAGAGCCTGATCGCCGAGCCCGTCGACCTGCCCTCCGCCGACGACCTCGCCGCGGAGTTCGAGCGCTTCCTCGCCGACCGTGAGGACGACGGCGGGCGCTGACCGGCGCCCCGCCGGACGGCTGCCGGCCGTCGATTAGGCTGGCCGGCATGCTGACAGTTGGCCTGACCGGCGGAATCGGGGCCGGCAAGAGCGAGGTGGCGCGACTGCTGACCTCGTACGGGGCGATCCTGGTCGACGCCGACCGGATCGCCCGCGAGGTCGTGGAGCCCGGCACGGAGGGGCTGGCCGCGGTGGTCGCCGAGTTCGGCACCGGGGTGCTGGCCCCCGACGGCTCGCTCGACCGGCCGAAGCTCGGCGCGATCGTCTTCGCCGACGAGGACCGCCGCAAGGCGCTCAATGCGATCGTCCACCCCCTGGTCGGCGCCCGCTCCGCCGAACTCCAGAAGGCCGCGGGACCCGAGGACATCGTGCTGCACGATGTGCCGCTGCTCACCGAGAACGGCCTGGCCCCCGCCTACGACTTGGTCGTCGTGGTGGACGCCGACCCCGCGACCCAGCTCGACCGGCTGGTGCGGCTGCGCGGCATGACCGAGGACGAGGCCCGCTCCCGGATGGCCGCCCAGGCGAGCAGGGCCGAACGGCTGGCGGTCGCCGACCTGGTCATCGACAACGACGGCCCGCTCGACGCGCTGGAAGGGCAGGTTCGGGCGGTGTGGGAGCGGCTGCGGGAGCGTGCGGACGGGCCCGGAGGGTCCGCCTGACCGGAGCAGTCGTGGCGGCCCTGGGCGGGCGGCACCCGGGGAATGCGGTTGCCGACCGCTGCGTTGGGTATGTCTGTCCAGACGATCATTCGTCGCCGTGCCCGATGTCAGGGAGGCGGACTTGCCCGAGCGCACCCCAGAGACCGATGTGATCGACTTCCGCGCCGCCGAGCAGCTGCTCGCCGCGCGCGACCCGCGCGGCGCGGTCAAGCTGCTCGACCGGGTCGTCGCCGCCCACCCGGAGAACACCGCGGCCCGGCTGCTGCGCGCCCGCGCCTTCTTCCTCGCCGCGCAACTGCGTCCCGCCGAGCTGGAGTTCCAGATCGTACTGGAGCGCGAGCCGGACAACGCGTTCGCCCACTTCGCGCTCGGCCGCACGCTGCAGCGCGCCGACCGGGCCGACGAGGCGCAGCGGCACTTCCGGCTGGCCGCGGCTCTCGACCCGCGCCCCGACTACCTCGCCGCGGCACGCTTCGAGGCGTAGGTCGCCGGACTGCCGCCGGTGCGGCGGGCAGGGAACCGCCGACGGCTCGTCAAGCTCCTGTCAAGAAAGCGCCCCTGCCGGTACGGCCGGCGGGCGCTGCCGTTATCTTCACACCCTTGACCGAGGGGAGCGGGGGACATGGAAGCCGTCGTGGTGCTGCTGGTCGTGGCAGCGGTGATCGGCCTGATAGGGCTGATGAGCAGTGTCCGGGTCGTCAAGCAGTACGAGCGCGGTGTCGTCTACCGCTTCGGCCGGGTGACCTCCTTGCCCAAGAATCCCGGGCCGCGGATCCTGGTGCCCTTCGTGGACCGGATGACCAAGGTCAACATGCAGGTGGTCACCATGCCGGTGCCCTCGCAGGAGGGCATCACCCGGGACAACGTGTCCGTCCGGGTGGACGCGGTGCTCTACTTCCGGGTCGTCGACCCGGTCCGGGCGACCGTGGACGTGCAGAACTACCAGTTCGCGATGCTCCAGGTCGCCCAGACCTCGCTGCGGTCGATCATCGGCAAGAGCGATCTCGACGACCTGCTGTCGGGGCGGGAGAAGTTGCACGAGGGCCTTGAGCTGATGCTGTCCACCCCCGCCACCGGCTGGGGCGTGCACATCGACCGGGTCGAGATCAAGGATGTGGCGCTGCCGGAGTCGATGAAGCGCTCCATGGCGCGGCAGGCCGAGGCGGACCGCGAGCGGCGGGCCAGGATCATCACCGCCGACGGTGAACTCCAGGCGTCGCACAAGCTCTCCGAGGCGGCCAGGACGATGGACGCCAACCCGGCGGCGCTGCAACTGCGCATGCTGCAGACGGTGGTGGAGGTCGCCGCGGAGAAGAACTCGACGCTGGTGCTGCCCTTCCCCGTGGAGCTGCTGCGCTTCTTCGACCGCGCCGCCCAGGGCTCCGCGGCGCCGGGCGGACCCGAGGCCGGCGGGAAGCCGGCCGCGGAACCCGAGGTGGCGGCGGCGGACGAGCCGGCCGAGGTCGAGCAGGCCGGGCGCGGCGAACTGCCGGGAACCGCCTCCCCGTTGCAGATCCCCGACCCGCGGACCTCGGAGGAGTAGCCCACCGCGGCCCGCCGGGCCCCGCGGCCGTACGGCTCCGGGGTCCCGCCGGCGCGGACGTCAGAACAGCGGTGCGGGCAGCACTCCTTCGAGCGCTAGCAGATGCCGCTTGATCTCCAGGCCGCCGCCGAAGCCACCTATGCCGCCGCCGCTCTCGATCACCCGGTGGCAGGGCACCACCACCGGCAGCGGGTTGGCCCCCATCGCCCCGCCCACCGCCCGGGCCGCGTCCGGCTCGCCGACCCGGTCGGCCAGGTCCTGGTAGCCGACGACCGTGCCGTACGGCACGCCCTCGGCCAGTTCGCGCAGCACCCGCCGCTGGAAGCCGGTGATCAGCGACCAGTCGAGCGGCAGGTCGAAGTCCTTGCGGCTGCCCGCGAAGTACTCGTCGAGCTGGGCGGTCACCGGTGCCAGCCGCGCCGCGTCCTCCACCGGTGTGCACCCCAGCCGGCGGCCCACCGCCTCCACGGCCCGCGCGGCGGTGACCTCGTCGGCCCTGAAGACGACGAGGACCAGGCCCTCGTCGGTGGCCGCGAGCAGCAGCGGTCCGATGGGCGCGTCGTAGCGGGTCCAGGCAGCACTGGTCATGCCGGCAAGCCTAGGCGCAGGGTCTGACAGCGCGTCGGACACCGTGGGGGAGCGCGGGCCGGGGGCCGCGCGGCGGCTCTGTCCCCATACCGTCGGGAAGCCGTACCAAGTCCGTCACAGCAGGTAGCCGGCGGCTCACCAGCGGGGAAGGTGCGGCCATGACCAGAACCGTATACGCCGACGCCCTGGGCCGCCTCGCCCGGGAGCAGCACCAGGTCGTCACCACCGGCCAGCTCGCCGTGATCGGCGTACCGGCCAACGCGGTGCGCAACCTGTGCCGCCCCGGCGGGCGCTGGCAGCGCGTGCTGCCCCGGGTGATCGTGCTGGGGACCGGCGGGCTGACCGCGGAGCAGCGGTGCAGGGCCGCCCTGGCCTACGCGGGCCACCCGCAGGCCGGTCCCGGCGAGCCGCGGCACCCCGCGGGCGGCGCGCTGCTCACCGGCGCCGCCGCGCTCGCCCTGCACGGCCTGTCCGCGGCCCCCTTCACGAACGCGGCGGGCAGCGCGGTCGTGGACGTTCTGGTGCCCCGTGACCGCGGGGTCCGCACCCACACCTGGGTGCGGGTGCACACCGTGCCCGCGCTGCCCCGGGCGCAGTCGGCCGAGGGCCTGCCCGTGGTGCCGGTGGCGCGGGCCGCGGTGGACGCCGTGCGGGCCTCCTGCGATCCGCTGTGGGTGCGCTCGGTGCTCACCGAGGTGGTCGCCGAGCGCGGCGTGGGCCTCGAAGTGCTGGCCGAGGAGCTGCGGGCCGAGGGCCTGGCCGGGAAGGCGGGCGTCGCGGAGACCCTGCGCGAGCTGCGTGCCGGGTCCCGGGGGCCGGTCCCCGACCAGCTGCGGGCGCTGGTGCGCGGCTGCGGCGTCCGCACCCCGCTGTGGCGCCCCGTGCTGCGGCTGGACGGGGCCTTCCTCGGATCGCCCGACGCGTACTGGCCGCGGGACGGCGTCGCCCTGGCAGCGGCCGGCGCCGGCCGGCCGCCCGCCGGGGGCCGCCACGAGCGGCTGGCCAGGCTGGGCCTTCGGGTGATCGGCGTCCCGCAGGACGCGCTCACCCGCCGCCCCGGGCAGGTCGCCGCGGCGCTGCGGACCGCCCTCGACACCGGGCCGCACGGCCTGTGGGACCGCATCGCGGTCTTCCCCGGCGGCGGCTGACCCGCGGGCCGGGGTCCCGCACCGCGGCGGCCCCGGCCGATTGTCGGTGGGTGGTCGTACCGTGGTGGCATGCGGCCCGTATCAGACATCGAACGCACCGTGGCGCCCTTCGAGGTCGTCAGTCCCTTCCAGCCCAGTGGCGACCAGCCCGCGGCCATCGACGACCTGGAGCGGCGCATCCGCGCGGGCGAGCAGGACGTGGTGCTGCTCGGCGCGACCGGCACCGGCAAGTCCGCCACGACGGCGTGGATGATCGAGCGGCTGCAGCGCCCCACCCTGGTGATGGCGCCCAACAAGACCCTCGCGGCACAGCTGGCCAACGAGTTCCGCGAGCTGCTGCCCAACAACGCGGTCGAGTACTTCGTCTCGTACTACGACTACTACCAGCCCGAGGCGTACGTCCCGCAGACGGACACCTACATCGAGAAGGACTCCTCGATCAACGAGGAGGTGGAGCGGCTCCGGCACTCCGCCACCAATTCCCTGCTGACCAGGCGCGACGTCGTCGTGGTCGCCTCGGTGTCCTGCATCTACGGCCTGGGCACCCCGCAGGAGTACATCGACCGGATGGTGCGGCTCAAGGTCGGCGACGTCATCGACCGCGACCAGCTGCTGCGCCGCTTCGTCGACATCCAGTACACGCGCAACGACATGGCGTTCACCCGCGGCACCTTCCGGGTGCGCGGCGACACCGTGGAGATCTTCCCGGTGTACGAGCAGCTGGCCGTCCGGATCGAGATGTTCGGCGACGAGATCGAGGCGCTGTACACGCTGCACCCGCTGACCGGCGAGGTCATCACCGAGGACGAGCAGATCTACGTCTTCCCCGCCACCCACTACGTGGCAGGTCCCGAGCGGATGGAACGGGCCATCGCCGGGATCGAGAAGGAGCTGGAGGGCCAGCTCGCGCTGATGGAGAAGCAGGGCAAGCTGCTGGAGGCCCAGCGGCTGCGGATGCGCACCACGTACGACATCGAGATGATGCGGCAGATCGGCAGCTGCTCCGGCATCGAGAACTACTCGCGGCACATCGACGGTCGCGAGCAGGGCAGCGCGCCCGACACCCTCATCGACTACTTCCCCGAGGACTTCCTGCTGGTCATCGACGAGTCGCATGTCACCGTGCCGCAGATCGGCGCGATGTACGAGGGCGACGCGTCCCGCAAGCGCACCCTGGTCGACCACGGCTTCCGGCTGCCGTCCGCACTGGACAACCGGCCGCTGAAGTGGGAGGAGTTCCTGACCAGGGTCGGCCAGAGCGTCTACCTGTCGGCGACGCCCGGGCCGTACGAGCTGTCCCGCGGCGACGGCGTGGTCGAGCAGATCATCCGCCCGACCGGCCTGATCGACCCCGAGGTGGTGGTCAAGCCCACCGAGGGCCAGATCGATGACCTGGTGCACGAGATCAGGCTGCGCACCGAGAAGGACGAGCGCGTCCTGGTCACCACGCTGACCAAGAAGATGGCCGAGGACCTGACCGACTACCTGCTGGAGCTGGGCATCCAGGTCCGCTACCTGCACAGCGACATCGACACCCTGCGCCGGGTGGAGCTGCTGCAGGAGCTGCGGGCCGGCGAGTACGACGTGCTGGTCGGCATCAACCTGCTGCGTGAGGGCCTCGACCTGCCCGAGGTGTCGCTGGTGGCGATCCTGGACGCCGACAAGGAGGGCTTCCTGCGGTCCGGCACCTCGCTGATCCAGACCATCGGCCGCGCGGCCCGTAACGTGTCCGGCCAGGTCCACATGTACGCCGACCGGATCACCCCCGGCATGGAGCGGGCGATCGAGGAGACCAACCGCCGCCGCGAGAAGCAGATCGCGTACAACACCGAGCGCGGAGTCGACCCGCAGCCGCTGCGCAAGAAGATCGCCGGCATCCTGGACTCCTTCGCGCGCGAGGACGCCGACACCGAGGAGCTGCTCGGCTCCGGGCGGCAGCGCTCGCGTGGCAAGGCCCCGGTGCCCGGCCTGTCGGCGAAGGCCGGCAAGCGCACGGGCGGCGCGCTGCCCGCCGAGGAACTGGCCGACCTCATCGGCCAGCTGACCGACCAGATGCACTCGGCGGCGGCGGAGCTGCAGTTCGAGGTGGCCGCCAGAATCCGGGACGAACTGGGGGACCTGAAGAAGGAGTTGCGCCAGATGAGGGATGCGGGAATGGCGTGACTCCGGCGGAAATCGGCACCGGACGAACCGGGATACGGTCGGTCCGCGTCTTGTTAGGGTGCGGGGCAACAACCGCACACATCAGGTGACGGGTGAGAGGGGCAAGCGCGTGACGGTCAACATGACCAAGGGCCAGAAGATCAGCCTGAGCAAGGCCGACGGAGGCTCGTTGACGGCGGTCAGGATGGGGCTCGGCTGGAAGGCGGCGCCGCGTCGCGGCCTGTTCGGCAGCCGCACCAGGGAGATCGACCTGGACGCCTCCGCGGTGCTCTTCGCCGACAAGCAGCCGGTGGACGTGGTGTTCTTCCGCCACCTCACCAGCGACGACGGCTCCGTCCGGCACACCGGCGACAACCTGGTCGGCGGCGTCGGCCAGGGCGGCGACGACGAGTCGATCATCGTCGACCTGTCCCGGGTCCCGGTGCACGTCGACCAGATCATCTTCACCGTCAACTCCTTCACCGGCCAGACCTTCGCCGAGGTGGAGAACGCGTTCTGCCGGCTGGTGGACGAGACCAACGGCCAGGAGCTGGCCCGCTACACGCTCACCGGCGGCGGCTCCTACACCGCGCAGATCATGGCCAAGGTGCAGCGCGGTGCGGCCGGCTGGTCGATGACGGCGATCGGCACCCCGGCCAACGGCCGGACGTTCCAGGACCTGATCCCGGCCATCCTCCCCGCCCTCTGACGGCGGGTCCGGCCGCAGGGCCGTAGCAGTTCACCACACACAGGAAGAAGACGGGGGCGGCGGAGATGACGGCCGAACTGGTCCGTGGGCAGAACCATCCGCTGCCGGGCAACCGGCTGGAGATCCGGGTGTCGGCGGGCACACCGGTGGTGGCCGCGGTCACGCTGGGCGACGAGGCGGGCCGGGTCGTCGGCGACGGCGAGTGGCTCGCGCACCCCGGTGTGCCGCAGCTCGCGGGGGTCGAAGTGCCGCGGCAGGCCGCCGCGGACCACCGGCTCGCGGTGGACCTGGGCGCGATGCCGCCGGCCGTGCACCGGGTGCACGTGCTGCTCGCGCTGCCCGGCGCCGCGGCCCGCCCGGGGGCACCCGCCGACTTCGGCGCCGCCCCTGCCCCCCGGCTCGCCGTCACCGCTCCGGACGGCACCGCGATAGCCGGCTTCACGATCACCGGGCTCGGCGCGGAGACCGCCCTGCTAGCCGTCGAGCTGTACCGCCGCCAGACCGCCTGGAAGGTCCGCGCGGTCGGCCAGGGCTACGGCGGCGGCCTGCCCGCACTCTTCCTCGACCAGGGGGTGCCCGACCCGTCGGGGGCCGCGGAGTCCATCCACACGGCGGTGGACCGCGAGCAGGCCCGCTCCATCGACCTCCCCGGCGCGGCCGCCGGCGCCTCCGGCGTGCGCTACGAGCGCCCGCCGCGGCCCGCTGCCGCCGGCGCCGGTACGGGCG
>NZ_CAJSLV010000060.1 GCF_907177275.1 Actinacidiphila cocklensis | reverse complement strand
TCCCCGACCGACTGCCCCTCTGACCCACATCAAGCAAGATCACCAAAAGTAACCCCTGCCGGAGCCCGACCATACGAGGTCATACCCCAACGCACACACACAACTTGACAGCCTCCGCGGTGCCAGCGCAGGACCGTGTCCGGCCGCACCAGCAGCCGCATGCGGCGCAGCGCCTGATTCGGGAGGTGGTGCAGCAACGCCGCCAGAAAAACCCGGTCCCCCGGATCGAACTGGATTCGCTGCCCGCCCAGTTGCCGTTCCAGTACGGCGATCTGATGGCGTAGTGCCAGGATCTCGACGTCCTTGTCCCGGTCGCTCATCGGCAGCAGGCGCAGCATCGCGAACACGCTCGACACGCTGAGGTAGGCGAGTTTCAACAGCACGAGTGATCATCATGTCGAGGCGATCGTCATCCCCGCCAGAGCACTACGGCAGCCTCCGTATCCGACGGGACGGAGATCCCGGCACACCGGTTCTGACCAGGGTGGATGAGGTTATCGGCAAGGGCACGGCTACGACCTGGCCCGTCTGGCCTTCCTGCTCGCCGACCTGCCCGTGGAGGTATGCGGCAGGCTCCGCTCGGACCGCGTCCTGGCCCGTGACCCCCGCCCCGCACAACGCGGCACCCCGGCCGGGCCGCCCCCGCATGCACGGCGCCCCGTTCGCCCTGGCCAGGCCCACCACCTGGGGGGACCCGCAGACCGAGACCCGAACCGACACCACCCGCAACGGCACCGCGACCGCCCAGGCATGGGACCGGCTCCACCCCCGGCTCACCCGCCGCTCGGCCTGGATCACCGACCAGAACGTCGAACTCCCCCTCCTGCACGGCCTCGTGATCCGCCTCACTGTCGAGCACCTGCCCGGCGGACGCAATCCCGACCCGGTGTGGCTGTGGTCCTCCCGAACCGGAGCCGACCCCTCCCACGTCGACCAACTGTGGCAGGCCTACCTGCGCAGATTCGACCTGGAACACACCTTCCGCCTGATGAAGCAGACACTGGGCTGGACCGTGCCCAAGCTCCGCGACCCGACCAGCGCGGACCTGTGGACGAGGCTCATCATCGCCGCACACACCCAACTGTGGCTCGCCCGACCAGCCGCGACGGACCTGCGCCGCCCATGGGAACGCCCGCTTCCCTCCCGCAAGTTGACACCCGCCCGGGTCCGGCGAGGGTTTCGCAACATCCACGCGAAGACCGCCCGCCCCGCGGCAGCGCCAAAACCCTCCCGCCCCGGCCCAGGACGCCCCCGCGGATCGAGCAACCCTACGAGAGCACCCCGCCACACACCGGGGAAAACCGCCAAACGCGCCGAATCACTCGAAGTGCACTACGGCCGCCGACGATAAAGATCAAGCTAATGCCCGAGCACGAGCAACTCAGCGTCCTCTGCTCCCCGCTGCGGCACTGTGGGTGCCGATAAATCATCCGCCCAGGTCACGGCCTTGATCGCTGGTCTGCTGCTGGCCCTCGATGTCTGCACCTGCGCACGGCATCGAGGCATCATGATCTATCGTGCTCCCGCGCCTGGCCTATCTCGCCGCGACCAACGCCTTCGCCGTCCTTCGCCTGCTACCGGTGTGCGATCGCGACAATGACATCGAGATCCTTGCCCTCCGGCATCAACTGCTGGTTCTCCAAAGCCAGGTCGGCAAGCCCACCTTCACCGACACCGACCGGGTGATCCTCTCCGGCCTGCTCCATCACCTCCCGACGGACAAGCTCCGGAACTTCCTGCTGCTGCTACGTCCCGACACGATCATGCGATGGCACCGCGACCTACTCAAACGGCGCCACGCCGCGACCTGTGCACCCAAGCGGCGCGGACGACCACCCACTGTCCGCTCCATCCGCGCCCTCATCCTCCGTCTGGTTCGCGAGAACTCCTCGTGGGGGTATCGGCGCATCCACGGCGAGCTCGCCGCCCTGGGCATCAAGGTCGCCGCGTCCACCGTCTGGGAGATCCTCAAGGACCACGGCATCCCACCGGCTCCGGAACGCCAGAACACCACCTGGGCCGCCTTCCTGCGCGGCCAGGCCAGCGCCCTGCTCGCCTGCGACTTCTTCGAGAGCTGCACCCTGACCGGGGCGCGCCTGTACGTCTTCGCCGTCATCGAGCACTCCACCCGCCGCATCCGGATCCTGGGCGCCACCGCACACCCCACCGCAGGGTGGGTGGTACAGCTCGGCCGCAACCTCCTCATGGACCTCCAAGACGCAAGCAGCACAGCCAAGTTCCTCATCCGCGACCGCGACTCCAAGTTCACCGCCGCCTTCGACGCCCTGCTCGCCGACGCCGGAATCGAGATCGTCAAGAGCGGTGTCCGGATGCCGCGCATGAACTCCATCATGGAGCGCTGGATACAGACCTGCCGGCACGAACTCCTCGACAGAACCCTGATCTGGCGCCAGAGCCACCTCCTCCACGCACTCGAGGAGTTCGAGACCTTCTACAACGGGCACAGACCCCACCGGGCCCTGGACCAAGCCGCTCCACTCCGACCACTCTCCCACCCACTCAACGAACCAGCACAGATCAGACGTCTCGAAGTCCATCGACGAGACCGACTCGGCGGGACACTCCACCAGTACCACCATGCCGCGTGACCAGGCCGGATGATTTATAGGCACCCGCAGGGCCGAACGCCCCTCCCCCGCGCCCCCGACATGAGCCTCGGCCACCAGGGACCCGGCGAAGAGAACGCGTACGTCCGTCTTCCCTGTCGAGCTGGAGAATCGGCGGATGCCTTGACCAGCGCATGCGGGAGTCCTACTGTCATCCCCGCTCATATATGAGATTTTTGGGACCGTCGCCGCCTGGACGCCCCGGGAGCGGCCACTGCTCGCCGTAGGTCACTGTCGACGCGTCGCGCAGCTGCGCACTCTCCCGCCGTGGGCTGTTTGCTTCTGTGCTCTTTTTCCGAGAGCCCCTGACCGAGAAACAAGCACGACAGCACGCTACGCACCAGCTTCTCCGACGAACGCCGCCGACTACCTCTCGGTGGCCGCCAACGTGGCCACCGTGGCCGGCCACGAGGCGCCGGCGATGTGAAATCCGGCCGCCGGTGCTTCGTCCTCGGCTCCAGCCCGACCGGCTGGATCACCGACGACACCATGTACGCCGGCGCCAGCTCGCCGAGCGGACCATGGAGCGCCAACCGCACCTTGGCCCCCGCGGGCACCTGGACCGCGTACTCCTCCGTGCCCCGCGACGACGAGGAGCTCACAGCCGTGCCGGGAAACTCCCGGCCTGTCCCGCTCGGAAGCAAGAGTCTGGGCCAGGCCGCCCAAGCGCACCGCCGCTGCAACATCACCGCCGCAGCAACCACTTGGCCAGACCCACCGATCAACGAACTACAGCTGCCGTGGCCGTCCGCAACTGAATTAATCTGTCCGATCACGTTCACTTGGGTGGATGTATTGACACCTGATCGAACACTAGGGCTCAATACGGAACCGTATAAAACACCTGACGGGAAGTGAACCGACTCGAAGGAGAGTCATGTCCAAGCGCGCGCTCGTCGCGACGGTTGCCCTGGTGTCGTCGCTCTTCATGTCCACCCTGGCGGGCTCGCCGCCCGCGCAAGCCCAGGACAACGGTGCGTCGCGGACGCCGCCGATGGGCTGGAGCAGTTGGAGCTCCATCAGAAACAACCCGACCGAGGCCAAGATCAAGGCCCAGGCTCAGGCGATGCACGACTCGGGCCTGATGTCTGCGGGTTACAAGTACATCAACCTGGACGACTACTACATCAAGAACCCCGGCACCACCGTCGATCAGTACGGTCGCTGGGTCGTCGACACCGGCAAGTTCCCGGACGGCATGAAGAACCTGGGCGACTTCATCCATGGCCTGGGTGAGAAGTTCGGCATGTACGTGACGCCGGGCATCCCGAAGGCGGCGTACGACCAGAACACCCCGATCGAGGGCACGTCGTACCACGCACGGGACAT
The DNA here is from genome assembly GCF_907177275.1 of Actinacidiphila cocklensis. Lineage (GTDB taxonomy): Bacteria > Actinomycetota > Actinomycetes > Streptomycetales > Streptomycetaceae > Actinacidiphila > Actinacidiphila cocklensis. Next base: position 111,616 of record NZ_CAJSLV010000060.1, on the reverse strand, counting down.
CGTCTCGAGTACGTCGACCTTCGAGTCGAACTACGGCGGGTTCGGCGATGTCATGTACTTCATCGACTACAACAAGAACCCCACCGCGGCACAGGCGTTCGTGAACTCGTGGGCGAACCTGTTCGCCTCCTACGGGGTCGACTACATCAAGATCGACGGCGTGCACACCAGCGACCAGAACGACGTCATCGCCTGGTCGAAGGCGCTGAACCAGACCGGCCGCACCATCCACCTGGGCCTGTCGAACACCCTGGACATCAACAACATCAAGACCTGGCAGCAGTACTCCAACAGCTGGCGGACGGGTGGGGACATCGAGTGCTACTGCTCGACCCTCACCACCTGGAGCAACGTCGGGCCCCGTTGGGCGAACCTGGCTCAGTGGGGGCAGTACGCCGGTCCGGGTGGCTGGAACGACCCGGACTCGATCGAAGTCGGCAACGGTGACCACAATGGTCTGACCGTGAACGAGCGGCAGAGCCAGATCACTCTGTGGGCGATCACGCGGTCGGTGATGATGCTGGGGAGCGACCTGACCAACCTGGACGCCGGTGACCTCAACATGCTGAAGAACGCCGAGGTCACCAACGTCAACCAGACCGACTCCGTGGTGGCGAGCCAGATCTCGAACAACAACGACCTGCAGGTGTGGGCCACGAGGCAGAAGAACCCGGACGGCAGCTACACGGTGGCGTTGTTCAACCGTTCCGACCGGGCCGGCAACGCGACGGTGACGGCTAACTTCTCCGACCTCGGGTTCAGCGGTTCCGCCACGGTGCGCAACCTTTGGGGCAAGTCGAACGAGACCCTCACCAACTCCGTCAGCCGGAGTCTGGCCCCGCACGAGTCCGCGTTGTTCAAGGTCACCCCGTCCGGCTCCTCGACTCCGGTCGGCGGCAACCTGACCAGTGGCCTCTCCGGCCGCTGTGCCGACGACCCGAACAGCACCCTGGTGAACGGCACTCAGATGGCCGTGTGGGACTGCAACGGCGGCGCCAACCAGAAGATCACCTACAGCTCCTCGGCCAAGACGCTGAAGGTGCTGGGCAAGTGCTTCGACGCCCACGGCGGCGCTACCACCGCCGGTACGCACGTTGAGATCTACGACTGCAACGGCGGCACCAACCAGCAGTGGAACGTCAACTCCGACGGCACGATCACCGGCGTTCAGTCCGGGCTCTGCCTCGACGTCACCGGGGCCACCAACCCCAACGGCTCCGGCCTGGAGTTGTGGAACTGCAACGGAGGCGCCAACCAGAAGTGGACCCTCGGGTCCGGCGTCAAGGTGGCCTGACGAACCGAGTCGTGACCATCGTTCCTGATTGAACGGGCTGTTCGCACGGACCGACTTCTGGTCCGTGCGAACAGCCCGTTCAGATGAAGGCAGAACTGGACGGGCTCAAGTCCCGATGCCGTGAAGCAGTACTGGCGCGGCAGCTGAACGGGCGACGGGGCGGATTCACAGCGGGCGATCGAGCATTTCTGGCAGCGCTCCTGCACGGCCTCCCGAAGGGTGTTCTTCGGCGCTTGCGGCTACTGGTGCGCCCGGGACACGGTCCTGCGCCGGCACCGTGACCAGGTCACCCGCCGGCACGCCGCCCGATCCCGACCCCACCGCGGAGGCCGACCGCGGTAAAAAATCCTGAAGGACGCCGGCATCCCACCGCGCCCTGGGGTGCCGGTGTTCGCCGAGGGCTGGGGGGTGACCCCGGTGCGAACGGGACGGCCCGGGTGATGTTCTGGGGCACAGCACGATCGACCGGCGCGTGATCGAAGACGGCCATGACGACACCGAACAGGCCGCCTCCGGCGCCGGTCGCGGCCGTCGACCTCGCCGTGGTCAGGAGGAGTCCCTGTGAGTCGCGCCCTTGCTGTTGCCAGTCAGCACAACTTCCTTGTCTCTGGGGACCGCGGAGGCGCTCGGCCTCGCGGCCGGCGGCCACGACCCGGCCCTCGTGCGGCTGCACGGCTACCCGCGGACCTGGCGGGAGGTCATGCCGGCCGCGACCGGTGTCACCGCGGTGGTCGTCCCGAGCTCCGGCCGCCGGTCGTACGGGGAGCACTTGGCCGAGATGAGCGGGATCCTTCCTGGCCTCCTGGCTTCATGGGCCGGTCATGACCGTTCCCCAGCCGGGCTCGGGGCCGGGTCTCCTTCCGACGTCAGGACCGCCGCGGAGCCTTGCGCGCGCTGCTGTCCGCGCGGCCTCCGGCCCGGCAGCTCGATCCTCGCGGCCGCACCCGTGCGGCGTGCGTGTGCCGGGTCTGCCCGTTCGGCCAACTTGCCTGCCTCCCGGGGCGGAAAACGCCCGCGGGGGCGGGGTGGCCGAAGGTGCTCTGCCTAGGCTCCAGACGAGGTCAGCAGGCCGTAGGCCGTAGAGAGAGCAGGAAGCGGGAGAGCAGGGTGAGCACCGCAGTTGCCAAGCGCGCTCCGCGCGCCGAAGGCCCGCCCATGCCGGAGGGGCAGGTCGAACTCGCCGAGCCTCCCGTGCTCGGAGAGCCGGCCGGCGCCGACTTCGGCTCGGTGATGATGTACCTCCCCATGGGCCTGGGAACCGGGGCCATGGTGATGATGTTCTCGGTCGGCAACGCAGGGCCGTCCACCTACCTGATGTCCGGAATGATGGGCATCGCCATGGTCGGCATGACCTTCACACAGGTCGGCCGCCAGGGCTCGGACCGGCGCCGCCGCATGCGGGCGGAACGACGGGACTACCTGCGCTACCTCGGCCAGAAACGCAAGCAGGCCCGCCAGGAGGCCGAGCGGCAGCGTGCGGCGCTGATGTGGGACAACCCGGCACCCGGCGATCTGTGGGCGTTCGCCAGGGGACCTCGTCTGTGGGAACGCCGTCCGGGCCATGAGGACTTCGCCCGCGTCCGGATCGGACTCGGCACCCGCCGCGCGGCCTTGGAGTTCGTGCCGCCGCAGACCAGGCCGGTGGAGGACCTGGAGCCGCTGTGCGCGATCTCGCTGCGCCGGTTCACCAAGGCGCACCAGACGGTGCCCCTGCTGCCCGTGCCCGTGTCGCTGCAGCGTTTCACCAGCGTGGAGTTCACCGGTGAGACCGACGGTGCACTCGCCCTGGCCCGCGCGATGCTCGGCCAGCTCGCGGTTCTGCACTCCCCCGACGAACTGCGGATCGCCGTGCTCGGCGATGCCGGCGCGCACCGCGAGTGGGACTGGCTCAAATGGCTTCCGCACAACGCCCATCCGCACGAGGAGGACGGTGCGGGACCTGTCCGACTGGCGGCCGGCGACCACGACTCGCTGCTCGGCCTGCTCGGACCCGACGTGCGCGACCGCCCTGACCACGACCCCGAGTCCTCGCCGAGCGTCGCCGAGCCGTTAACGGTGGTCGTCGCCCAAGGCGTGCAGATTCCCGCCGCCTCCCGGCTGCTGGGCGCCGGCATACGCGGGGTGGTGCTGCTCGATCTCACCGGCGCGGTACCCGGAGGCCCGAAGGTCCTCCGGCTCGCCGTCCACGGCGACCGGGTCGACTTCCCCGTCGACACCGAGATCGCCTCCGGCCTTGCCGACCGGCTCGGCTCCACGGAGGCGGAGACCCTGGGCCGTGTCCTGGCCCCCATGCGCACCAGCGGTGGCGTCGATCTCGTGGACCGTCCGCTGGAGTCCGACTTCGACCTGACCACCATGCTCAACATCCGTGACGTGCGCCGTTTCGACGTCCACAGCACATGGCGCCCGCGGCTGGCCCAGCACGCCCGGCTCAAGGTGCCGATCGGCGTCACCGAGGACGGGGAGGTCGTCGAACTCGACCTCAAGGAGTCCGCGCAGGGCGGCATGGGCCCGCACGGGCTGCTGATCGGTGCGACCGGCTCCGGCAAGAGCGAGCTGCTGCGCACGCTCGTGATGGGACTGGCCGCAACCCACTCCTCGGAGATCCTCAACCTGGTCCTGGTGGACTTCAAGGGCGGCGCCACCTTCCTCCACCTGGATCGGCTGCCGCACACTTCGGCTGTCATCACCAACCTCGCCGACGAGCTGCCCCTCGTCGACCGCATGCGGGACTCGATCAACGGCGAGATGATCCGCCGCCAGGAGCTGCTGCGCGAAGCCGGTTTCGCCTCGCTCTACGAGTACGAGAAGGCGCGTGGTGCGGGCGCCACGCTGGCCCCGCTTCCGTCCTTGCTGATCATCGTGGACGAGTTCTCCGAACTGCTCGCCGGCAAACCGGAGTTCGTCGAGCTGTTCGTGTCGATCGGCCGTCTCGGACGCAGCCTCGGCGTCCACCTGCTGCTTGCCTCCCAGCGCTTGGACGAGTCGCGCATCCACCGGGTCGAGGGCCATCTGTCGTACCGGATCGCGCTGCGCACCTTCTCCTCCATGGAGTCCCGCAGCGTGATCGGCGCCTCCAGCGCCTACGAGCTGCCCTCCGCCCCCGGCAACGGCTACCTCAAGGTCGACACCACCAACCTCGTACGGTTCAAGGCCGCGTACGTCTCCGGCGCCGCTCCCGCACCCCCCGGCCCCGAGGAAGCCGTGCGACGGGAGGGAGCCGTCCTCGAAGTGACGGCGTTCGGCCTGGAGCAGCAGGGCCGGCTCGCCTCGGCCCGCGCGGAGGAGGAGCAGGCGGCCCTGCTCCTCCTCGCCGAGGGAGCACGGCGCGACCAGGGCACCGAGGCCGGTACGGCCGCCGACGGCGGCGACAGCAGGGACGACAGCCTGCTCGACATCCTCGTCGGACGGCTGGAGGAGAGCGGACCCCCGGCCCGGCAGGTGTGGCTGTCCCCGCTGTCCGAGTCACCCGCCCTGGACCAGCTGCTTCCCGGCATCGTCCCTGACCCCGAGCGCGGCATGGGCGCGGCCGACCCCCGTGTCCAAGGCGCCCTGCGGGTACCGCTGGGGCTGGTGGACCGGCCCTTCGAGCAGCTGCGCGAACTCCTGGTTGCCGACCTTTCAGGGGCCGACGGGCACATCGGTCTCGTCGGTGCGCCGCAGACCGGCAAGTCGACGCTGCTGCGGACCCTGATCCTGTCGCTCGCGCTGACCCACACGCCCGCGGAAGTCCAGTTCTACTGCCTGGACTTCGGCGGCGGCGGCCTGGTGTCCACCGCCGGCCTCCCGCACGTCGGCTCGGTGGCCACCCGCCTGGAGCGCGACCGGGTCCTGCGCACTGTCGAGGAGCTCTCCCAGCTCGTCGAGCAGCGGGAGCAGCTGTTCACCTCCAGGGGGCTGGAGTCGATGGCCGCCTTCCGGGCGCTGTGCGCCGACGGCGTGGTCGAAGACCCCTACGGAGACGTCTTCCTGGTGGTCGACGGCTGGGCCACGCTCCGTCAGGACTTCGAGGACCTGGAGCAGCGGGTGATGGAACTCGCGGCCCGCGGGCTGTCGTTCGGCCTGCACATCGTGGTGTCGGCGGTGCGGTGGTCCGAAGTGCGGCCCCGGGTGCGGGATCTGCTCGGCACCAAGCTGGAACTGCGCCTGGGCGACGCGATGGAGTCCGAGGTCGGCACCCGGGCCGCGGCCGGCGTGCCCCATCAGCCCGGCCGGGGCCTGACGGAGGCCGGGCACCACTTCCTGTCCGCGCTGCCCCGCCTGGACAGTTCCTCGGGCACCGACGACCTGACGGCCGCGACCAAGGCCGCGGTGGCCGAGATCGGCACGTTCTGGAACGGCGGCAACGCCCCGGGCGTACGCCTGCTCCCGACCGCCCTGGACGCCCGCCGGCTTCCGGCGCCCGCGGACACGCGCGACCTGAAGTTCTGCCTCGGTTGGGACGAGCAGCGGCTCGCCCCCCTCTGGCACGACTTCGGCGCCACCCCCCACCTGCTCGTCTACGGCGATGGCGAGACCGGCAAGACCAACGCCCTGCGGCTGGCGATCCGTGCCGTCACCAGCCGCTACGGCCCCGAGGAGGCCCGGATCCTGCTGGCCGACCCCGGACGCGGACTGCTCAAGGAGGTGCCCGAGAGCTACCGCGTCGGCTACGTTGTCGACAGCGACGGGCTCGGCAGGCTCTCCGAGAGCGCGGCGGCCTCCGTGGACGGGCGGCTGCCCGGCGCCGACGTGACCCCCGAGCAGCTGGACAAGCGTGATTGGTGGGCCGGTCCGCAGCTGTTCGTCCTCGTCGACGACTACGACCTCCTCGTCGGCGCGCCCGGTTCGCCGTCGCCGATGAGCCCCCTGGTGCCGCTGCTCGCACAGGGCCTCCACATCGGGCTGCACCTGATCGTCGCGCGCAGCACCTCGGGCGCGATGCGCTCCGTGATGGACCCGCTGATCCGCCGCATGTGGGAGCTGGGCAACCCGGCGCTGCTGTTCTCCTACCCCAAGGAGGAGGGCAAGTTCATCGGTGAGGCCAGACCCCGCACCCTGCCGCCCGGGCGGGCACAGCTCGTCACCCGGCGCACCGTCAGGCTCGTCCAGACCGGCCTCGTGCCGGCGGGCCCCGTCCCCACAGGAGCACGATGACCACGGCCGCACCGCTGACGGGCAGGCCGACCGAGGTCTGCCGCGTCACCGTCGAGACTCCTGATGGCCGGGCCGACCTGTCCGTGCCGGTCACCACCTCGGTGTCCGCCCTGATCCCGCTACTGCTCAAGCGCCTTCCCGACGCGGCCGCCGCGAACGGCACCGCGTGGGTCCTGCAGCGGCTCGGCGAGGAACCCCTCGCGCCGGACACCACCCCGGAGAGCGCCGGCCTGCGCCATGGCGACATCCTGCACCTGCGCCCGGCCGACTCGCCGCTGCCCGCCGTCCACTTCGACGACCTCGCCGACGGCGTCGCACGCACTGTCGGCGACGGGCTGGGAAGATGGCGCCCCGAACTCACCCGGAACCTCGCCCTCGTCCTGGCGTGCCTGGCTCTGGCCGGCCTCGCCGCGGCGCTGCTCGGCCGGGGCGTCGACCACCGCACGGCTCCCGTCGCCGGTGTCGTCGCCGTGGTGCTCGGCATCACCTGCGCGACGACGGCCTGGCTGCGCGCCGACCGCAACAGCGTCCTGGTCGCCGGGCTCGGCGCGTTCGGCTTCGCGGGCCTCGCCGGGACGACGCTGCGCGAGAGTCCGGCCGGCGGCCACACCCCGGGACCGACAGGTGTGCTGCTCGGCGCAGGATGCGTGATCGCGCTGTCCGGCGTGCTGTTCGCGCTGCGTGCACTGCCGCTGGTGGTACCCGGCGCCTTCCTGCTGACCGCGGCCGCCGCGGCGGCGGGGGCCGGACTGGCCGAAGGCGTCCCGCTGCGTGGTGACCGGGCGGCCGCAGTGGTCGCCGTCGCCCTGTTCCTGCTCGGCCACGCCGCACCGCGGCTGGCCCTGCGTACGGCCCGGCTGCGCGTGCCCCGGCTGCCGCACGACGCCGAGGAACTCCAGCAGGACATCGAGCCGGAGACGGGCACTCAGGTCTCCGACCGGGTCCGCGTCGCCACCGCCTGCCTCGACGCGATCAGCATCGCGTCGGCGCTGGTCTGGGCGGTCTCGCTGTGGCTGCTCGCGGTGCACGAGCACGAGTGGGCGGGATGGCTGCTGCCTCTCGTACTCAGCCTGGCGGTACTGCTGCGCGCGCGTGGCACCAACGGCACCCTCCAGCGGGTGCCCGCCGTCCTGGCCGGAACGTACGGGCTGGGGATCGTCGTCGTGCGGGCCGCGCACGCCGGAGCGGCGGGGCGGGCGGCCGCCCTGGCGGTCCTGCTGGCCGCCGCTGTCCTGCTGCTGGTCGGTGCCTGGCGGCTGCCGCGTGCCCGGCTGCTTCCGGTCTGGGGCCACCTCGGCGACCTGGTGGAGATCGTCGCGGTGATCGCCCTGCTGCCGCTGCTGCTGCAGGTACTCCACGTGTACGCGTACTTCCGCGGTCTCGCGGGATAGGCGGGCGGACGTGCAGACACGACGTGATCACGTGCAGGCCTACCAGTTCGCGATGGGCCGCCTGGCCTCCGCGCTCGTCAGCGGCGACGCGGGCCGGGGGGAGAGCCCTACCCGGCGGTCCGCGCTGGGCTCGGTCTTCGGGGCGGCCCTGGTGGTCCTGCTGTGCGCGGGGTTCGGCGTGTACGGCCTGATCCGGCCCGCCCCGAAGAGCGACTGGCGCAAGGACGGCACCGTCGTCCTGGAGGAGGACACCGGCAACCGCTACGTGTACGTGGGCGGTGTCCTGCGCCCCCTGCGCAACTACGCCTCCGCGCTGCTCATCACGGGCGAGCGGACCGCCCCTGAGACGCTCTCCGCGAACGCGCTGGCCGGGATCGCGCACGGCGCGCCGGTGGGTATCCCCGGCGCGCCCGACACCGTGCCCGAGGCGTCCGCGCTGGCGGCCGGTCCCTGGGCGCGCTGCCTGCCCGGCCCCGGGTCCGGCGGAGCCGGGCAGAGCCTTGCCTTCGGCCCTTCCACCACCGCTCTGCGCCCCCTGCCTGCCGACCGGCAGATCCTCGTCAGCGACCCCGGCGGTACCCGTTACCTGGTCCTGCGCTCGGTCAAGTACCCGGTTCCCGACCGCGCCGCCCTCATCGCCCTCGGCCTCGACGACCAGGCCGCCTTCACGGCCACCGCCGACTGGCTCGGATCCCTCCCTACCGGCGCCCCTCTCGCGGCACCCCCGCTGCCGGGGGCCGGGACGGCAGCGGGCGAGGTCGCCGGCCGTGCCGCCCGGGTCGGGCAGCTCTTCCGCACCAGCACGGGCGGCACCGAGCGCCACTACCTCCTCCGCCCCGACGGGCTCGTCCCGGTCAGCCCGACCGCGTACGCGCTGCTCGCCGCCCGCCCCGGAGCGCCCGAGCCCAGGCAGGTCGAGCAGACGGACATCGCACTCGCCCCGGTCTCGGCGAACCGTGCTGCCACCGACCGGATCCCGGACGTCCTGGGCGTCCGCCCCCTGCGGGACGAGACCGTCTGCGTGGAGCAACTCCCCGGCGGACGGCGGACGCTGACCGTCGGCCGCACCGGTCCCTTGCGGGTCCTCCTGCCCGCGGGCGGGGGCGTCCTGGCCGTACCGGCCGGCGGCCGCAGCCTGTACCTCATCACCGAACAGGGGCTGAAGTACCTGATCGCCGACGACGACGCGGCCCGCGCCCTCGGCATCGGCGGGACCAGCAGGCGCATCTCCCTGCCGCCGGGCGTCCTCGCCCTCCTGCCCGACGGTCCTGTGCTGAGCCGGTCCGCGGCGGGGAAGGGGTGAGCCGGGTGGGCAGGCTCCGATTGCGGGCGACACCGGTCGGCGACGCCGTACTGATCCATCCCCGGGAGCGCATCGACGCGCGAGCGGCCGGTTTCGCGGGCGGGCTCGCACGCGACCCGCAGCACACCCTCGTCGTCGTGGACCTGCCCGCGGGCGCCCTCGCCGAGGAGTGGCCCGCGGTGGCCAGGATGCTGTCGTCCTCCCGGTACGGCGGGTTGCGGATGGTCTTCGGCCGGGACACGGGCGAGGACGTACGCCGGGCCGCGGGGAAGATCGCCGACCGGCTCGGCCGCGAGGTGGTCGCCCCCGACGGTGCCGTCCTCCCGACCGCCGGGGGCGGCCTGTTCGTACCCGGTGACGACGCCGCCTGGCTCCGGTTCCGGCCGGGCCTGGCCGCCGAGACCGACTCCCACCGGTTCCCCACGCCGGATTGGGAGTTCTCCCTGCCGGGCCGTGCCCGGGCGGTCGGCCGCCACACGACCGCCCAGCCCGTCGCGTCCGGCGTGTGGCTGCGCCACACCGACCGCGGCCGGCTCGCCGAACACCACCGGCGCGCGGTGGTGACCGTCCCCACCGACCCGCGCCGGCTCCTGGTCGTCCTCGGCAGCCCCGACGCGCCGCCCCTGCCTCTCGACGACGTGGCCCGCTACTGGGAAAGCGTCCTGCCCGACGCCCGGTCCGCGGTCAGGTTCCATCTGTACGGCACGCTCGACATCCCCGAGTCCCTCGCTCCCGGCCAGTGCCTCGCGGACGCTCTCGACCACGAGGTGATTCTCTGCGCCGAGCTGCCGTCCGGCGCGCCTGGACGGGCTGCGGACGAGGAATCGCCGGCCTACGTCCCGGCCGGGGGCGGCGCCTCACCCCTCGGGCCGGACGAGGCGGCCGGGGACACGCGGATGCCGCCGGCCGGAGAGGCACCGTACGCCCCCGACGGCCAGCCGGACACTCTGCCCGGCGAGGGCGGCATCGGTGCGGGTACGGCTCCCGCCGGGGTGGCCGGCGGGGAGGAGATCACGGCCGCCGCCGTTTCCCCGCCCCCGGCGGCGGGTGCGGCAGTGCCCGCAGCCGAGCCGCCGCCCGCCGAACAGGCCCTGCCGCGCGTGCAGACGGAGTCCGGACGCGCGACAACCCAGGCCGCCGCCGCACGCGAGATACCGGCACCGCAGGCTCCGGGCACCGAGTCCGGCTCCGGCCTGGCTCCGGACCTCACCCCACCGCTCCTCGAAGCTGTCACGGCTGCGGCCGGAAGCCCCGAGCCGCAGGCCGCAGGTCGGCATCCGGCCGCTGCGTCCGAAGCCGGGCCGCGGCCCGCACCGCCCCAGCGGACCGTACGGCCGGCAGCCCCCCGCTTCCGGCTGGAGTCCGGCATACCCGCGGCGGAGTCGGAAGCGGTCCGCGAGCCGCAGGCCGGTCCGCACCCGTCGCCCGCCGCTGTTCCGTCCCCCGACCCGGTGGCCGCCCGGCCGGCTGAGGCCGGAGGCGTCACGGTGCAGCCCGTTCCCGACACCGCCGCGTGCGCGATACCCCCCGAGCGGGGGATCGCCAGGGAACGGGACTGGATGCGCAGGACGTTCAGCGATCAGTACAACGCCATCGCCGGCTCCGTGCAGCGGGTGATGTCCGAATCGCCGGGACTGCGCGGCGGCTCCAGGACGGAGGCCGCGGAGGCGCTGACCGAACTGGTCGCCGTGCGACTGTACTTGTCCGGCGACAGCCGCCGCGTCGACGCCGCCGTACGCACGGCCGCCGCGGGACCCCACGTGCCGCTGGCCCGCCTGGTGACGGCCGGACTGCGCAGGCTGCCCTCCTACCGGGGACCCGCCCTGCTGCGGACCCGGCTCACCGACGCGGAGCGCTCCTGGTACCGGGAGGGCCGGCCGGTCACCGAATGGGGGTTCTGCCACGCCCGTACGTCGCTGCACACGGGGCCGCGCGGCAAGGGCGCCACCGACATCCTGATCTGGTCCATGACCGCCCGGCGGACCGGTTCGCTGGACCCGGATCCGGCCGACCGGGTGCTGTTCCTGCCGGGAACCACCTTCAAGGTGCTGCGCACGGAAGGCAGCACCGTTCTGATGCGGGAGCTCTCGCCGTCGGAGACCCGCGGCGACGGCGGCCGGCCCACGAGTTACGACGAGATCGCCCTCAAGGGTCTGGGGAACATCCTGGACGCTCTGGAGAAGGCAGCCACCGACGCGACGGCGCAGAGCGCGGATCCGCCCGGACTGGTCCTCGACCCCGATCCGGGCCGCACAGGCGGCACAGAAGGAGCCAAGCCGTGAGCAGGCAGCTGCTGTTGGTGTCCCCTGACCGCCCGGGAGCCCACCGTTCGATCGCCGGGGCGCTGGCCGAGGCGGCCGACGGAGCGCTGATCACGATCGCCCCCGGACGGTACGAGGAGGCCCTGGACATCACCCGTGCGGTCACCCTGGCCACCGAGTCCGGCGCGGGGACCGTACGGGTGCACTCGGCGGCCGGGAGCACCGTCGTCGTGGACGCGGAGGCGGTCCGGCTCACCGGCCTGGTCCTGTCCTGCGCCGACGCCGAGGCCCCCGTCCTCGACCTGCGGCGCGGACAGTCCGAGCTGGACGGCTGTGTGATCGAGGGCGCGGCATGGACCGCGGTGCTGGCGTGGAACGAGGGCGTCCTGGCGGCCCGCGGCTGCCGGGTGGCCAACCCGAACGGCGCGGGCGTCGTCGTCACCTCGCGCGGCGGCAACGTCATCGAGGACACGGAGATGACCGGGACCGGATCGTCGGCGGTCGTGGTCGCCGAGCAGGGCCGGCTGGACGTACGGGAATGCCGTCTGGACCGCCCCGGCGGCAACGGCATCTGTGTCAACGGCCAGGCGAGCGCGACCGTGGAGTCCACCCGGATCACCGGCAGTGCCAAGCCCGCCGTCGCCGTCGAGCAGGAGGCACGAGCCGCACTGCTGCGGGTGACCGTCTCCGGCAGCGCGGTGGCGGACGCGTACCTGACCGGGCGGGGGGAAACCACCCTCACCGACTGCGACTTCTCCGGATCGGCGGGGCAGTCCGTGCACATCGCCGACGGCGCCACGCCCCACCTGCGCCGCTGCACGGTGGCCGGAGCGGCACGCGGCGGCATCCAGGTCACAGCGGGCGCCCGCCCGCGCTTCGAGGACTGCGAGATCACCGGCTCCCCTGTGGGGCTCCACATCACCGGTGCCGGAACCACCGCCAGTGCCCAGGGACTTGCCGTCCGGGACGCCGCGACCGTTGCCGTCCAGGTCGCCGACTCCGCCGCCGCGGAATTCGAGCGGCTCACCGTCACCGGCACCCATGGCGCCGGTATGCGGGCACAGGGCCGCGCGCAAGTGACCCTGCGGGACAGCGCGATCGACCTGAGCGGGGACGGCCCGGGCGTCGCGCTGACCGAGGCCGCCAGTGCCTTCCTGGCCGGCTGCACACTGCACGGCTGCGGTGCTGTCGTCGGCGAGGGCACCGAAATGGTCGCCCACGACAGCGAGTTCACCGACTCAGCCACCGATGCGATCCGGGTACTCGGCAACGGAACGCTCACCGCGTTCGGCTGCCGGATGACGGGCGCGCGCGGGCACGGGGTCAACGCCCACGCCGACGCGCGCGCCGACCTGAGCAACTGCCTTGTCGCGGACAACGCCCGGGACCGGCCGGCCGCCGCGGGCCGGCACGAGCAGGGCGACGTCATGCCGGAGGCTCCCGTCACCCGGCAGGGGCCAGCCGGCGGTTCCGACACCGGGCCACTGGCCGAACTGGAGTCCCTGGTCGGCCTGGAGAGCGTGAAACACGAGGTCACCGGGCTGATCAACCTCAACAAGATGACCCAGCGGCGTACCGAGATGGGCCTGCCCATGCCGCCGATGAGCCGGCACCTGGTCTTCGCCGGCCCGCCCGGCACCGGCAAGACCACCGTGGCCAGACTGTACGGGGCGGTCCTCGCCGAACTCGGCATCCTCAGCGAGGGGCACATCGTCGAGGTGGCCCGCGCCGACCTGGTCGCCCAGATCATCGGCGGCACCGCCATCAAGACCACCGAGGTCTTCCACCGTGCCCTGGGCGGGGTGCTCTTCATCGACGAGGCCTACACGCTCACCAACCAGTCGCGCGGGACCGGCCCGGACTTCGGCCAGGAAGCGGTCGAGTCGCTGATGAAGCTGATGGAGGACCACCGCGACGAGATCGTGGTGATCGCGGCGGGCTACTCCGAGCACATGGACCGCTTCCTGGCCTCCAACCCGGGCATGGCCTCGCGTTTCGCCCGCACGGTCGAATTCCCCAACTACTCCTCGGACGAGCTGGTCACCATCGTCCGCAATCTGTGCGCCAAGCACTGCTACGAGCTGGCCGACGACGCGGTGGGCGCCGTGCACCGCTACTTCGAGGATGTCCCCAAGGGCTCGACCTTCGGTAACGGCCGTGTCGCCCGGCAGGTGTTCGAGACGATGATCAGTACCCAGGCGTCCCGGCTGGCCACGCAAGCCGGCGATCACGACGGTGAGTTGAGCCGCCTGGTCGCCGCCGACGTTCCTCGGGCGCCCCAGGCGGCTGCCCCGGTCGCATCCCCGACAGCGGACCCCGCTCCCGCGGTCACCACGCCCGTCCCGGCCGCTGCGGCTCCCCGCCACCTCGCCGCGCTGACCGGTGTCGGACCGGTGTCCGAGGCGCTGACCGCCCGTGCCGACCTCCTGTCCAAGCTCGGCCAGGGAGCCGCCGGTCTGGCGGATGTCGTCCTGGAAGGCCCACCGGGCAGCGGACGCAGGGCGGTGGCCGCGGCCTACGGCCGGGACCTCGCCGAGTGCGGTGTGGTCCCGTCGGGGGCGATCGCACACCTGCCGCTGTCAACCGTCCCCGCCCGTTGGCCTGTTCAGCCACGCCGCTATCTGGCTCATACCTTCAGGCAGGCGTCGGGCGGCGTCCTGGTGGCCGAACTCGACCCCGCCTTCGAGGACCGCCCGCCCGGCGAACGCGACACGGTCATCGACGCGCTGGCAGAGGAAGCCGCCGCCCGCGACTCCGGAAGCGCCGTGCTCATCCTGTCCGGGAGCGGGGCGGGCCTGATGGAGCTGATGCACGAACGCGCAGACCTGGCAGCGGCGTTCGCCGAGTACCTGCGCCTGCCGGCCTGGACCGGTGACGGTCTCGCCGAACTGACCCGCCGGCGGCTTGCCGCACTCGGGTTCACCATGAGCGACGAGATCGTGGAGGCACTGGCGGCACAGGACCCTGACCACGGAGCCCGCGGAGCGCACCGGCTCGCGGACCGTATCGCCGGACGGGCCCGAGCCGGCGAGCTGGTCCTCGACGACCTGATCGCCGAACTCCCCTCGGTGGCGGACCGCCAGGCGGTCCGCTGACCGGAAGAAGAGGCAGACAGACGGCTCGGCAGGGCAGCCGGCCCACCATCGGGCCGGGTTGCCCGGCCGATCTCACGGACCATTGTCATGACAAGCACGAACCACACTGATCAGAAGAGGAGTGGCCATGGCCGGCAATGCCGAGACCTCGGTGAACCTCGCGGGTATGAAGTCCGCGCAGAGCAGTTTCCAGACCGCCCTGGACGAGGCCAACAGCTCGTACACCCAGATGGCGAGCCAGATCGAGGCCCTGCGAGCCAGTTGGACCGGCGACGCGTCCAGCACCTTCCAGAGCGCCATGGACAGCTGGCTCCAGGACTTCTCCGCGGTCCGCAGCCAGCTCGGCCTGATGCTCGAGAAGCTGCAGGCCAACACGGGCAGCTACGCCAACACCCACGAGACCACCGTCACCGCGGCCGGAACACTGCAGAGCGGCATGTCCCAGCGGCTGCCCGGCTTCTAGAACCGCTTGCACCCCCGCACCTCTGCAACCCGTCCCCCGACACCCCGACACCCCGAGGAACGTCACCATGCCCACTTACACCGTGCAGATGGACCAGGTCGAGTACGTCGTCGGCGAGATGGCCGCGATCAGCAAGAAGCTGCAGGAGACCCTGACCAACCTGGACGACGCATCCAGGATGAACCTCAGCGAATGGACCAGCGACGCGCGCGGCACGTACGACGTGGTCAAGGCCAAGTGGGACGCCGCTGCCGCCGACATGGTCGTCCAGTCCCAGAACGCCACGAGCGCGCTCGGCGACATCAACGACGCCTACCACTCGGGTGAGCGCCAGGGCATGAGCCTGTGGGAGCAGTGACATGAGTGCTCCCGATCCCTTCGCGGGAGTGAGCTCCAACCCCAACCCCGCCCCCTCCGCTCCGCCCCCCAGCCCACCCGCCTCCTCACCCGGGCTCACCCAGAACACGCCCCATGCCGCCCCGACCACCCCGGACGTCCTGCACCACGGCTACGTCCCGGATCCGCGGTCGTTCGTGCCGCCGCCCGTGCCCGGTGCCAAAGGCGCATCGGGCGGGACGTCGGTCAGCACCCCGTCGCTCGACCTGCTCGCCCAGAACATCGACATGCTGATCGCGCCGGTGCGCGAGGCCATCCTTCGTCTCGCCACCGTCAACATCGCCCCGGGTGCCTTCTACCACGCCAACACCATGCGGCAGAAGGTCAACGGTCCCAACGACGACGCGGGCCTCATGAAGAGCCTCGGCGATTCCCTGAAGGCCCTGTCCACCGGCCTCACCGACATGCGGGACGGGGTACGGAAGCTGAGCCACGACTACACGACGACGGAGGACGCCAACGGCATGAAGGCAGAGGACCTGGCCAAGGCGCTCGGCAACACGCCGGTCGACTTCAACACCATGATGACCGCCGCCGGCGGCTCCGCGCCGAACAGCAGCAGCGACCCGCAGCCGCCAACGGCCTGACGTGGATCCGCCGTTCCGCCGGGCGCCCGCCGGGACACCGGCGGGCCGGTGGGCGCACAGAGGAGAACGACGATGGTGGATTACAACAGCGGCGGTTTCGTCGAGGACGGCAACGGAGTCATCTTCGGTAACCCCGACGGGACTTCCAACGGCAGCGTCGCCGATTACGACACCTGGGACTGGAAGCAGATCAAGGCGGCCATCTGCGGCATGGCGTCAGGACCCGTCACGCCAGAGAACATGACCCACGCGCGGGACGTCGCCAATCCCCAGTCGCTGCAGGACGCCGCCGTCATATTCCACCACGTCCAGCGGGTTCTGGAGGGCGTGGCGAAGAGCCTGGTCGACCAGACGGCCGCGCTGGCGGGCGACGACGGCCCCTGGAAGGGCGGCGCAGCCGACTCCTTCGTCGTCATGACGACCAACTTCTCGAACCAGGTGAAGGCGAACGCCGCCGTTCTGTCGGGTGGTTCGACCGGCTACGACTCGGTTCCCCAGCAGCTGGCCGACAACGCCGCCGCCCTCCAGAGCGCGCAGAACAAGATCGTCGAGATCGAGTCCTGGTACGTCCAGCAGGCCATCAACATGGGCGTCTCGTCGAGTGGCACCACGGTCTCGGTGAGCCAGGCGCAGGGGGTCGTCCCGATGATGAACCAGGACATGCGGAGCGTGCTCAAGAGCCTGGCCTCCGCATACCAGGTCACGGTGGACAAGATCATCACGCCCGTCCCGGTGAAGCCCCCGACGTCCGGCGGCGGGGATCCGGGCGGTGGAAATCCCAGCGGCATCGACCCAGGCGGCGTGGATCCGAGCGGCATTGATCCGGGCGGCGTGGATCCGAGCGGCCTGGACCTGGGCGGCGGAGATCCGGGCAGTGGCGGCCTCGCGGGCATGCCGGGTGGACCCGACCCCCAGAGTCTTGCGGGCTTGTCGGCCATGCCCGACACCGGAATAGACACCGGAGTCGGCGCGGGGGGCGGCATCGGCGATCTCGGCGGTGGCCCCGGCCCCCTCGGCGGTGCAGCCGCGTTCCCTGCCGGCCTGGACGTCACCGGCGGGAGCGGATTCGACGGTACGGGCTTCGATGGCGCCGGTAACGGCGGCTTCGACCCGTCGGCCCTCGACAACGCGATCAACCCGTCCGCCTACCGCGGACTCGCAGGACTCGCAGGACTCGGCGGACTCGGCGGACTCGGCGGACTCGCCGGACTCGGCGGACTCGGCGGACTCGGCACCCGCCGCTTCGCCGCCGCCGACGAGGCACTCGACGGGATGTCGACGGCCGACCCCGCCGCCTTCGGGGGCACCGGTCTCGGCGAAGACCGCGCCGCCGCACTCGCCGACGGACTCGCGGAAGAACGCGCGAACGCGCTCGGCGACGGACTCGCCGGCGAACTGGCGACCGAGTCCGGGATGCCGTCGGGGCTGGCGACGTCGGCAGGGATGCCCTACATGCCGGGCATGGGCGGTGGCATGGGCGCCCCCGGCGGCGGAAGGGACGCGGCCGGGGAGCGTACGGACGCCTCGGGGCTGCTCGACCCGAGCGCCGAGCCGTGGGAGGGCGAGGAGACCACCGGCAGCGACGAGGCCGGCTCACCGGAGGGCTCCCTGCCCGGTGTTCCCTACCTGGCCGGATTCGGCGCCCCGGACACCGCCGCCCGCACCGCCGGGGTCCGCAGGGCCGGCGAGGACCGCGAGGGCGGCGGGGAGCGGACACGGACGGCTGCCGCACCCGTGGCGGCCGGACCCGCCGGGCAGCCGCTGCCCGGCGACGAGAGCAGCGCCGCGCTTCCCCGGCCCGGGTCCGCCGGCGGCGGCGGCGGCGGCGAGGAGGACATCTCCGCCTGGGAAGTCGGAGCAGCGGGCGCGGGCGCCTTCGTACCGCTGCTGTGGGCGCTACCCGCGGAGCAGGGGGCGGCGTCGGGCTCCGAGGCGGAAGAAGGAGGTGAAGCGGGCGAGCCCTTGAGTACCTGGCAGCCCGAACGCCGTGCCCCTGGGGCGTCGTCCTCCGTCAGCGCCGTCCAGCCGCTCACCTTCAGCGAGGAGGAGCCCGAGGAAGAGGCGGAGGAGCCTCCGGCGCAGGAGCCGGCGGAAGGAGGGGAGACCGGGCGGGGAATCGCGGACCTCCTCGTCCAGGAGGAGAGCGCCTGGGGCGCCGTCCCAGGCAGGCCGACCACGGCGTTGTAGCTCCGCCCTCACCCGCAGTCCGCAGCTCCCCAGAAGAAAGCAGGTGCACGTGCCCGGCCAATACGACCAGCAGATCGAGGACTTGCTGGCGCAGTACAACCGGCAGCGTGAGTCCGCTGCCGGGATACGGCGCCGGATCAACGCGACCACGGCGACCGTCACCGGCCCCCGCCAGGCGGTCAAGGTCACCGTCGGCGCCCAAGGCGAGGTCACCGCGATTGAGTTCCCTACCGGCGCCTACCGGCGGATGCCCCCGAAGGAGCTCGCCGACGTGCTGCTGGCCACCATCGAGCAGGCCAGGTCCGAGGTGCTGCAGAGCACTGCCTCGATCCTCGCCGACGAGCTCCCGGCCGGATGGGACGTGCTCGGCCTCCTCCAGGGCAAGGCCGATCCGGCGACCGTCCTGCCCGAAGAACCGGTGATGCCGCAGAACGCACACGACGCCATCGACCGCGGATTCCGAGGGAACTCCCATGGCTGACATCTCTGTCGACACCGAGGGTCTGGACAGGGTCGCCCCGGAGTTCCTGATGGTTGCCGGAGCTTTCAAGGACATCGGCAGGAGTTTGCAGGCCAGCGTCTCCGCCAATAGCGACGCCGTGGGTCACGACGCGGCGGCGGAGGCGTTCAGGGCGTCGCACGACCCGGACTCGCATGCCCTGCTGAAGGCCGTCGAGGGCATCGGCAACGCCTGGGAAGAGGTCAAGGACAGACTCCAGATCACCAGCAGCGGCCTCGGCAGGGTCGAGGAGCAGGCCGTCGAGCAGTCCCACGCCCTCGCTCCCGGCTCCGGTTCCGGTTCCGGTTCAGGCGGTGGCTCCGGCTCCGGCGGTGGGGCTCCGAAGGGGACGGTGCGTTAGGGCGGGTTCTGTGCAGTGTGCGGTCTGAGGTGTGAGGTCTGAGAGGGTGATCGTGAGTGGCTGACGGCGACATCGAGATGCCTCCGGAGCTGGCATGGGTGGGAACGCTGGCGGTCGGTCAGGAGTGGCCGCAGAGCAGCGAGTCCCACCTGTTCCAGCTGGCCGGGGCGTACGGCGAGGCGTCGCGTCAACTGGCCGGGCTGTGCGGGTCGTTGGGCTCGGTGGGCGCGGGCGTTCTGGAGAGCGTCGACGGCCGGATCGCGGAGGGTTTCCGCGACTTCGTCACGCAGTTGGAGTCGTTGGCCCCGGGGCTGGTACAGGCGGCGAACCAGCTGGGCGATCTGAGCGATCAGACCGCGGTGCAGGTCGAGTACACGAAGCTCATGATCATCGTGCAGCTGGTGCTGCTGGCGCTGCAGATCCTGCACTACCTGTTCTTCGCTCCCGAGGCGATCCCGGCGGCGGTGACAGGGGCGCGGGCGGTCGTGCTCATGCTGCTGAAGTCGCTGGTCGAGGGTGTGGCGGTGGGCACCGCGCTGGGTGTGGCCAGTGACGTGCTGGTCCAGCTGATGCAGTTCATCTCCGGTCACCGCAAGCAGTGGGACGCGCAGGCGACGGCGTCCGCGGCGGAGTCGGGTGCGGTGAGCGGCGGCACGAGTGGTGCGGTGTTCGGTGCGGGCCGGCTGGCGGCGCCGAAATTCGCGGGCTCGCTGGCGGGGAACGTGGTCCACAGTGCCATCTCGGGTGTGGTGTCGTCGGTGGCGATGTCCGCGATCGACGGGGATTTCGGCGACGTGGCGACCTGGATCGGTTCGTTCACGTCAGGTCTCGCCGGCGGGTTGGAAGGCGGGAAGAAGTTCCGTTTCGGCAAGGGCGGCAGTGGCTCAGGCCGGGTGAACACGGATGTGCCGAGTCTGGCGGGGCTCGCCGCTGCGGGACTGGGCCTGGCCGCGTCGGGGGCGGCCACGATGGATCCGGCCGGGTTCGCGGGCAAGCAGGACATGTTCGGCATGAAGTCCGCGCTCACGGCGAGTCACACCGCGACCGCCGGCACCACGGCCCGCGCCGGTGCGGGTCGTGGTGCGGGTGCGGGGGCCGGTGCGGGCAGGACGGTCGGCGCGGGGGCGCAGGGCACGGAGACGCAGGGCACGGGGCAGGTCCGCACGTCCGCATCCCGCGGCACCACCCCTGGCGCCGGCAGGGAGGGCGGCGCCACCGGAGCCCGCGAGGCGGTCAGCGGGATCACTGCCACTGCCACGACGTCGGGCACCGCGTCCTCCTTCGGCGCCGTCGGGGTCCGGGGGGCGGCTGATTCCGGTGCGGTCGCATCCGTCCGCACCACCTCCGGTACCGGAGGTGGAACCGGAACCGGTGGCGGAGCAGGTACCGGCCCCGGGTCGGCTGCCACGGGCGCGAACCGTCCCGCCACCACCTCCGGTGACGCAGCTGCCGCGGCAGAGCAGGGCCACACCACCGGCACCACCCGAGCGGGATCGGCCATGCGCACGGCGTCGGGTCCGGCCGCTGCCGTCGCGACCTCCGCCGGATCGACAGCGACAGCGACGAGCCGCGAGGCCGCGGCCGCGCAGCCGCGCACCGGTGGGACCGAGACGGGCGCCACCGCACGAGCCCTGCAGCCGCCGGCCGCAGCAGCGGGCGTGGACCCCGTCCCCCGTCCCGTTCCCGAGGCCGAGCCCGTGCCCCAGAGCGATGGCGGGGCCTTCGTACCGTTGCCGGCGTCCGCTGCCGTCCCCGGGCCGGTCGTCTCGCATGTGGTCTCGTTCGGTTCGCAGGACGCCACCGGCCTCGACGCCGGTGCGGCCGACGGGCTCAGGGAGCTGGCCGCCCACGTGGCACGTACCGCGGACCTGCGAGCCCGCACAGGAGCGCCGCTGCCGGAGATCACCATCACCGGCCACGGCACCTCATCAGTCGCAGGACAACCGCACTTCGGCCAAGCACTGCAACTGGGTGCCGAACGCGCTCGGCAGACCTACGACGTCCTCGCACAGCACCTCGACCACCACCTGGCCGCACTCGGATCACCGTTGCGGGCCGACAACCTGTCGATCCACCAGCGATCCCTCGGCCCGGCACTCCCCCACGGCACCGACCCCGCCCACGACACCCCCCAAGCCCGCCGCCGCACCGTCATCACCCTCACCCACACAGCCGACGACAACCCCCCGCCCCCGCGCACCACACCACTGAGCATCGAGAACGACCTCCCGGAGCGGGTGAACAGACACCTGACCGACCACCTGTCCGCCGAACCCGTCCCGGACGAGCGGGCCATCGAGGCCTACCGCGAACTGCACCGCACAGCCGGCCCCGCCTTCACACGTATGGACTTCACCGCCCGCGCAGAAGCCGTCGCACGCCACCTCGCGAAGATCGAGTTCAGCGGCACGAAAGGCGGCGCACGCCCGGAGGCCCTCGGCCGTGTCGCGGAGGAAGGACCGTCGGGATCGGCCGGAGCGTCCGGGTCACGTCGTCCCGCCGCTGCCCCACCCGCGTCGCATCTGCTGCCGGTCGGGGAGCAGTTGGATCGGCGGCGGCCGCCGGAGGTCGATCACGGGGCGCCTCCGCCGCCGGTCGTGACCGGGGCCGTGCGGTTCAGCGACGGCGCGCGGATACCCGCGTACATGACGGGTGAACTGTCGGAGCAGATCGGGGCAGATGCGACCGCCCTGGGGGCGGGGCAGCACGAAGTACGCGGTGCCGATCTGGCCGTGGCGGAACTCGCGGACTGGTTCGGCCGCGTTGCGGGCGTCCGGCCCGCGCATCCGGAGGTTCTGCTGGATCTGGTGGGGCGTGGCCTGCGAGGTGATCTGCGGGAGTTCCTCGGCGAGGTGAAGTCGTTCCCCTACCGGACCGCGGATGGGCTGCCCGTGCACCTGCGGTTGACCGCGCGCTCGTACGGCAATTGGGAGCGTTTCACCTTCGGACTGGGCAGTCCCACAAAGCTCGACGTGATGCAGCGGTCCAGCGCCGGCAGCGGCAGGGTCGCGGTCAACGGCACTTCCTGGGGCATCGCACCGACCCTGCCCCTGGCGCTCGCCGGCCTCCCCGCCGGCGGGTGGGGCCGGGCCTACCTCCAGTTCTCGTTCAGCAAGCAGGCCCGCTTCAATCTGCAGAACCAGCTGACGAACCAGACCGAGACCCGCAGCACGGACGGCGCGCATGTCCATCTGGACGATCTCGGCTACGAGTTCCATGTCGTGGACCGCCTCGGCCGCCCTCTCGGTGCGGACGGGACGCCGATCGCCGAGGGGAGCACGGACCGGGAACCCGAGCGTTTGAGGTTCGCCGTGCGCGACGGCCTCATGGCGCGGCTTGCCGCCTCCCTCACCTCCGCGGCGCCGGAGACCGGGTCCGGCTTCCCGGGGACGATCGCCATGAGCGGGCGAACCCGTTTCCGTGAGGCGGTCGTCGAGGCGATCGGCCCTGTGCGGCACATCAGGGACGGGGCGCTCGAACTGGCCGGGATCCCCGCGGGTTCGAAGGGAGCAGGACCGATCACCGACTTCTTCTCGGTTCCGAATCTCCAGTCGGTCATGCGTTCGCTGTACCAGGGACCGACCCCCGTGCCGTACGGCGGCCGCAACCGCGCCGAACCGCGCGGGGTCCTCTGGGTGCACGCCGAGCCGACGGAGTTGGTCCGGCTCAGTGACACAACTGCCGCGGAAATGCGGGACATCGTGACATCGATGCTGCGCAACGAGCAGACGCTGGGAAAGTCCCGCGGTACGGAGGTCGGTGGCTCGGCCGGCCCCGGCTTCAACCTGGCCCATCTGGCCGCGGCGTTCAACCTGCGCGTGCTGGCAGGAGTGAATATGCGGTACGGGGTGTCGCATACACGCAGCGCGGTTTTCGGAGGCTCGGGTTCGGTCAAGGTGGGCGCGCAGGCCAAGGGCACCCCGACCGGCCTGTATCTCGTGCGGCAGAGGGTGACCGTGACGGGACCGGCCCGCGGGCCGGAGCACCGCGGACTGCCGCTGCTGTCGCCTTCCGCGCCCCGTGAACTGCCGCGCACCGAAACGTACGAGACGTGGGCGGTGGTGCGGCTGACCCGCAGCGAGGCGGACCGTCTGGCGGGGCAGCCGCTGCCGAGGCCGGAAGGACCGGAGCCCGCGCCACTCGCCGTCACGCAGCAGATGCTGACCCTCAGCCGGGTGCAGGAGCTGACTTTTCGCGACGGTTCCGCCTCCAGACTGGTCGACGGCCGGCCGGTGAGCTATCCCGAGTATTTCTCCGATGCCGTGCTGAGGGAGATCCGCAGCGCCTATCCGGATCTCGTCGCGCCCCTGGAGGAGCTGTATCCGGGAAATCCACGATGGCGCAACAGTGGCCATTTCGAGACGGTGCTGCACAACACGCTGGAAGTGCACAAGGCGCTGTCGTATCAGAACATGGCGGCGAACCTGGGCGCGATGGCGGACGGAGGACTGCGGATCGACCTGATCGAGTCGCATCGGCTGACGCGCGGTCATCGCCAGGTGTGGGTCGACGCGACGCTGACGCAGCCGCGGTACGAGGGCCTGCAGCAGGATCTGCGGATCCGTTTCAGCGCTCCTGGAAGCGAGAATCTGAGCGGGCAGCAGAGCAGTGCCCGGTCCGTGCAGGTCGGCCTCGAAGGCGTGGCGTCCGTACGCGACAAGACCCCGGGTGTCGCCGGCAATCCGCTGGACGCGGGGACGGTGTCCGTGGGCGGTCGGTACGGCACCGGCGTCGAGTCCGAGAGCGGGTACGGATCGTCGGTCGGCTCCGAGGCGACCTCGATCGGTACGGGAGGCTCGCACATCTTCAGTTACGACGTCTCTTTCAGGGTCCGGCGTGACGGCTACTGGCGGCTGCGGGGGTGGCTGCGCGGTGCGCTGTCCGCGCAGTTGCTGGGCGCGCAGCCGTTCGTCTTCACCGAGCGGCGCAGCGAGCTGGCCGTGACCCGGGCTGCCGGTGCCGGCGGACCCGATGAGCCGGCTCAGGGCCGGGTGGTCGTGAGCGTGCCGGTCGGTCTCACCCGCACCGCCGTCGCCGATCACGTCCTGGAGCAGCCGCGGGTGGAGGCGATGCGGGCCGAGGACGCCCGCGACATGGCACTGCTGACGCCGCGGTGGCTGGAGAGATCCGCCGCCGGGCTCGACGGCCCCGCTGCCGGGCTCGCGGACTCGGTCCTGGCGCATCCCCATGCGACAGTCGCGGTCACCGACGGTGAGACGTTGGCCCGCGTCACGCAGGAGGTGGTGGCCGAGGCTTCGGGAGGCTCGTGGCTGGTGACCCAGCCGGGAGCGCCGGGGCACGAAGCGGTCCTGCGGTCGGTGGGGTACCAGGGCAGGATCGCCAACTTCGAGGCGAACGCCGCACCGCTGGGGTCGCGTACGAAGCTGTTCACCCCGGCGCCGTACCTTCCCCGTACCACGCGGGTGGCGCAGCGCAGCGCGCTGATGCCCGGCCTGACGGCCCTCACCCCGGTACTGAGAATGGAGGTCGAGGACACCGTCGGCGGGGCCATGCAGATATCCGGCCGCAATGCCAGGACCACAACGGTGACCTTCGGCGGGCAGGTCAACGGGATGCAGTCCGTGGCGGCGGGAACCGGCGTCGTCAGCACCGACGGGCTGGCCCTGACTCCGTTCCGTCTCGACCGGACGGCGGTCGGGGCCGTCCTGCGGTCCGCCAGTGCGGAGATCAACCGCAAGGACGTCGGCGGCCACCAGGTCGTGGTGACCGCCCCGGTCCGGCACGAGATCGCGGTGGCTTCCAGCCGGGTCGGTGCGGGGGCCTACGAAGGGGGTCTCGTTCCGCGGTCGCTGGCGGGGGTGTCGGGCAGGACGCTGGTGCAACCGGCCGGCTGGGTCGGCGTCATCCCCGAGAAGAGCGCCCACCAGCTCGGAGCGATCACAGACGGCTTCGGGGACGTCCCCAGGTACAACGACGTGGTGCCGTGGACGCCTTACCCGTGGCTGAACCAGCGGCCGTTCGGCGGCTGGCCCGCCACCGCGCTCAACCCGGCCCTCGCGCTGCACGAGTTCGGGACGCGACTGCACGGGCTGGGGCTGTCGGACACGGACCTGGAGCAGCTGCGCCGGCTCGTGTCGGGCCGTGCGGTCCGCGCTCTGAGCAACGAGCTGGTGGGGAGGGGGATGTCCGCGCCGGCCAGGATCAGTCGCTGGGAACATCTCCGGCTCGGTTCGCGGCAGGTCCGGCTGCGAGCCGAACTGGTCCCCGCAGAGGTCGTCCGCCTGGAAGGCCTGGGCCACAGCGTGGAGTTGGAGGAGCATCGGCACGCGACGGAGACGGTTCTGCAGGGCCGCAGCCGCGCCTCGGGGACGATGGCCACCCTCACTCTGGTGGAGGGCGCGAGCACCGGTGACGCGCTCGCCAGGACCGCGGGGCCGGCCGTTTCCCACACGGGTGCCTCGATGACGACGACCTCCGTGACGCAGAGCGACAGCACCGTCTTCGGCTCGACCGTGACGAGTACGGAGGTGCACGCGGTGTACGAGACCCGGTACGACCTGCGCCTGGAACTGGAGATCACGGATGCCGGGCCGAGCCGTCCGGCTGACGCGGGCGGTGCGCGGGGGCGCGACGAGTGGTGGCGGTCCTGGGTCGTCAGGACGCGGCACAGCGTCGTGGTCGGGCGCAACGCCGGTACGCTCACGTGGCACGCCCCGCTGAGCCTGATGTGGGCGGGCCAGGATCCTGCGGCGCCCGGTGACGACCCGCTGAGCCCCCGGCAGCTGGCGCTGCCGCCGGGCAGCGGTCCCCGCCGGTTGGCGCGGCTGCCCGAGACCGGTGCGCGCGGATGGCAGGCCGTTCCCCACCCCGACGGTGCGGACAGGCCGTTCGAGATGCCGGAAGAGGGCTTCGCGGTCCGTGGCATCGCCGTCGGCCTCGGGGCGCTGGACACGGCGAACACCCTCGTCCTGGCGGCTGCGCAGGACTTGTCGCTCGTACTGCCGGACGGTGGTGAGATCGGCGAGGACCTGCTGGCGCGCGCGAAGGACACGCCGCTCACCCGGGCCGGCACCGGGCCGGCGCAGAGCCTGACGGACGGTACGTCCGACACGGCGTTGACGGCCTTCTACCAGCAGACCCTGACGCCGCAGGGCTATCGGGTCGCCGGGCTGACACACCGCGGCTTCTTCGGAGGCGTCGACGGCAGCCTCACCCTGTATTCCCGACCGGACTTCTCCGGTGCCCGGCTCCTGGCAGTCGCGGACGGCGTCAAGTTCGAGACGCCCAAGCGGCAGGCGCACGGCAGCGGTTCGGCTGTCGCGCACACCGATTCCTTCGCGCGCACGCTGGACGCCGGCCCGACCGTCGCCACGGACATCGGCACGACCCAACCGGGTGGTGTTCTCGCTGGCCAGGTGACCGACTCGGCGACGTCGACCCTGACGCTCGACCGGCTGAGCTCGGTGAACATCAAGCCTGACAACGTGGTTCGGGCGTATGTGTTCGCGGTCCCCATGAGGTGGCTGAGCGTCGCGCAGGCCCACCACCATGTGCAGGACAGCGCCATGGTGGGCCTCGTCCACAGTGTCTTCGGCAACGCGCGGCGGGTGCCCCAGGCCATGGAGACCGACACCCTCGCGCTCGTGTGGGTGCGGCATGACGTGGCCACCAGGCTCGGACTGCTCACCCACGCCAACCACCCCGAGCCGGCGAGGGCGGCGTGGGACGCGGTCAAGCAGGCCAACGACGCCTTCACCGGCGCGGACAAGGCCTACTGGGATCTGCGCCGCGGTGGCCGGGCCGCGGACCGGCGAACCCGGCTGACGGAGGCCGGGGATCTCGCGGCGACGCTGGAGCAGCGCGACACCGACACGGTGCAGGCCGTTCGCGACGCCCGGGACACGCTCGACGCCGCCCTGGCGGACAGGGACGCGGACGACGCAGAAGCCGCCCACGACGAGTGGGAGGAGCTGCGTCGCGACCGGGTGCCGCAGGCCAGAGAAAGGCTGGCCGCGGCGCGTCAGGCGGCCGCCGACGAGGTCACCGCCGCCCGCCGGGCGCTGGCCGCCGCACAGGCGCGGATGGACGAGGTCGCCACGGACCTGGACACGCTCAGGCGACGCGCCGTTGCTCTCGCCGCCGAGCTCGGCCGGGTCCGGCGGGGCGCCGACCGGCTCACCGCCTGGTACCAGCTGTCCCCGGAAGAGCGGGCGGATCTGCGGGCGAGTGGCACCGGAGAGCCGGACGCGGTCAGGTTCGTACCGCCGAGGGCACCGGAGCTGAACATCACCGCGGCGCCCGCGCCCAAGAAGGCCCCGGCGGCGCCGGCCCCGCGGCCGGACGTACGGCTCGACGATGTGAACCGGGCTCACGCGACCGCGCCTTGGGAGCGGCAGGGCGAGCCTGCCGGGAACGGGTGGTCCTTCGACGCGGCCTCCGACCACCGGCTCATGACCATGACCGATGACGCCGGGCGCAGCCACGTGTTCGACCTGCACCGGCCCGAGGTCGGCAACGGGGGCGCCCTGCGCATGCCCGGGGCCGAGGGGGACGGTGTCGTGGGCACGCAGCCGGTCGCCGGCAACGGCTTCTGGGACGCGGTCGCGGTGGCGGGCGGCCGCCCGGACGAGGCGGCCGCACTGGCGCGAGGGGCCTCCGCCTCGGATCTGCCGGCGGACATGCGTCTCGACCCACGAGCGGTCTTCCGCGTCCAGGAGCTGGCGACGGCGGTTCCCGAGCTCCTGCGGGGGACTCCGGGGCTCCCGGAGCGGGTCGTCCGGGACGGCGGCCATCTGCCTGCGGACGTGCGCGAGAGCCTCACCCCGCAGCAGCGTCATGCTCTCCTCAGGGCGAATCTGCGGGCAGCCCGCCGCTGGGACGACAGGACCGCGGACGTGGCGGCCGCCCTGGCCGCACGCAGCGGTGGCATCGAGCTGACCGTCGTCGACGAGGACGGCTCCTACCGGGTCCACGGCCCGGCCGACCCCGATTCCGGCGCGATCCGCACGCGGGCGTTCGTCTACCGGCGAGGCGACGTCTATCTGGCCGCGGTCCCGCGACAGGGCGACGTCCTCGTCACTGGCCGGTCCGACTCCGGCTCCGCAGGTGGCTCCGGCTCCGAGGCCGTCTCGCATGTGGTCTCGTTCGGCTCGCAGGACGCCACCGGCCTCGACACCCGTGAGGCAGACGGTCTCAGGGAACTGGCAGCCGACGTGGCACGTGCCGCGGACCTGCGCGCCCGCGCAGGAGCACGACTGCCCGAGATCGTCATCACCGGACATGGCACCGCATCGGTCGCAGGGCAACCGCACTTCGGCCGCGCACTGCGACTGGGAGCCGAGCGGGCACGGCAGACCTACGAAGTCTTCGCCCGACACCTCGACGAACACCTGACCGGACTCGGATCAGCCGTACGAGCCCGCGACCTCAGGATCCACCAGCGGTCCCTCGGCCCGGCGCTCCCCCACGGCACCGACCCCGCCCACGACACCCCACAAGCCCGCCGCACCACCGTCATCACCCTCACCCACACAACCCACGAACCCCCCACACTCCCGCACAGCACACCACTGAGCGTCGAGAACGACCTCCCGGAGCGCGTGAACAGACACCTGACCAACCACCTGTCCACCGACCCGGTCACCGGCGAACAGGCCATCGAGGCCTACCGCGAACTGGAACGCACCGGCGGCCCCGCCTTCACACGACTGGACTTCAGGGCACGGGCAGAAGCGGTCGCACGCCACCTCGCGAAGATCGAGTTCAGCGGCGTGAAGGGCGGCGCGGACTCCGCCTCGGCGCAACGTGATTCCCAGGATGCCCAGCGGATTCTCGACACGGCTCAGGTGATGACGGCACTGAAAGACCGGGGGTGGGCGCCGAAGTGGACCGTGGTCGACGGGGCACGTACCCGCAGTACGGTCTACACCAGCCTCGACAGCCTCGCGGCGGAGCTGGGCTTCCCGCGGGCGCAGCAGTCCGTGGGGACGTCGGCACCCGGAGGTGCTGCGTCCACCGTCCCGGCCGCAACCACGTCGGCTCGCGTCCGCCCACCGGTACCTGCCCGTTCGACCGGACTCACCACGGCCGGTCAGCAGTCCGGTCCCTCGTCCGGCCACCAGCCAGGCCCCTCGACCGGCCGCCCGCAAGTGCCGCCCAAGCCGCGCCATTTCATCAGCCCCGCAAGGCAGTCCGACCCCGCGGCCGACAGACAGCAGGCCTCCTCGGCCCCGGCCCCGCGGGACCACCCCGTCGCACCCCCTCCACCCGTCGAGGTGCGGCAGAGGGAAGTCGCCGAGCGCATCCGGTGGGAGGACTTCGCTGCGAATTCCGCCCAGGCCCGGGTCGAGTTGGCGGAGCAGGGGCAAGCACCCGGCAGATACCTGCGCCCGCGCGCGAACGGCGCCCTGGAGGACGGGGCGTTCACCCGGATTGCCGGTTCTGTGAACATCCGCAACAGGAGCCAGCTCGTGCCGCGCCTCATCCGCCAGCTCTACAGCTGCCTGGAGTGGACCGGCCGGGCACCCATCGCGGTCTTCACCCACGAGGCCCAGGGCAAGGGCGATTTGATGCTCGGCGTCAAGACCGCCGACGCGCTGCGTGAGCACTTCCCGCGGAACGAGGCGAACAGGAACGACATCGTTCTTCTGACCGCCGAACCGGCACGCGTGAAGGAGCCGGATCTCTTCAGGAACTCCGGCCACCCGTTCGTGGCGCTCGACGGAGTGAAGCCCGTCGCCCCCCCACTCGGTACACGCGTGGCCCCCACCCACGTGATCGTGGCCCCGCAGTTGGCCGTCACCAAGGACTTCCAGCAGAGCGTCGGCGCCTGGGGCAGCACGATCTCCGCGATGACCGAGTACTCCAAGAAGGATCCGCTGCCACCGGAAGCCGCCGGAACCGGCTACACCACCGGTCTCGGAGCGGACGAGGTCGGCATCACCTTCGACGCCGGCCTGCGGGAATACCGGCAGCGGCAGAGCCGCATCGCGGACGCCGGGGGGAGGCGGGTCGCCCGGCTGGAGAATCTCCGGGCGCTGGAGTCCGGCGAGTTGCGCACCGCGCTGTTCCCGCCGGAGCAGGGACGGACGGTGGACGAGTACGCCGCCGCCCCTGGTTCCCGGTTGTACTTCGCCTACTCCAACAAGAGCGCGCTGCGGTTCGCGCTCACCGTGGCCGAGGTCGAGAACGGGGAGAGCAACGACGTGCACGTCGTCCAGTCCTCGCCCGGCCCGATGCCGACGGACCTCGACAACGCGGT
Organism: Actinacidiphila cocklensis; assembly: GCF_907177275.1. Taxonomy (GTDB): domain Bacteria; phylum Actinomycetota; class Actinomycetes; order Streptomycetales; family Streptomycetaceae; genus Actinacidiphila; species Actinacidiphila cocklensis. The sequence goes on along the minus strand of NZ_CAJSLV010000060.1, from coordinate 81,422 downwards.
GAAGGGCACCCTCGCGGGGCTCGGGGTGGCCAGGGTCCGGCTGGTGAGTATCTCCTCCAAATCGAGCCCGCAGGTCACGGTCACGGTCACGGAGCAGACCACCGGCGGCACCGGCAAGACGATGCACTGGATCACGACCGACCGTGTCCCGCACGACGACATGCTGACGCTGCTCAAGGCGAGCGAGCCGATCGTGATGACGACCGGCAACCAGAGCACATCCGAGGCGCTGTCGGCCGGCAAGACCATCATGTACGAGAGCATCGGGATGCGGCAGAGCATCGCCTTCCGGGAGTCGCTGTACAGCAGCGCCGGGGTAAAGCAGCCGGATATCGACAGCCTCGCCGCCGTCAGCAGGGACTACGACAAGACGGGTGCCCGTCCCGGCCAGCCCGAGTTCAAGGCCGCCGCGGCAGTTCTGAAGAGGTTGCAGCAGGAGAACCTGATGGGGGCCTTCAGCGACCAGGCCGCCGCCACCAGGGACCTCGGCCGCTGGATCGGCGGACAGCACCTGCGCGACCTCCTCATGGAGACCGGGCTCCGCCCCACCCTTCTCCAATGGGAACAAGCCCTTGCAGCAAACCCCCGGGACCCCGCGGCCTACAGGAGCTTCGTCGCCCACCTCCTCGGACTCCCGGACGGCAATTGACCGTTCTTCCGACCGGCGGGGCCGACACCCCGCTTTCCCTGCCGGTCTTGAACCGGTGACCATCACACGCGAAGGCGGACAGTCAGACATGGAAAACAGGACCGGACCGGCGGAACCGAACGAGGAGGCGGCCGTCTGGGAGCAGCCGGTGCCCTGGCTCGGGGAGGCGGAGTCCGGGACCACGCCCGAGCCGGAGACCGATACCTCCACCGTTTCCGCCACCGTTTCCGCGGCGGCACCCGAACTCCCGGCGTCGACGCCTGCACCGGCGTCCGCGGATGTCGGCGGCAGTGCTGCCGTCGAGGGGACGGCCATGGGTGCGGTCTCGCCCGCGGCGGGGACTTCCCTGCCGCTGCCGGCCGGAGCCACCGCCGAGGCGGCCGTACCCGAGGGCACGGAGCCCGGCCAGGACCATCCGGAGCGCAACGCGCGGCTCGTCGGGGCCGTGATCGCCGCCTCCGTGCTGGCGGCCCTGGGACTGGGCGCTCTCGCGTTCGTTCCGAGCGGCGGTAAAGGTGACGCCCCCGGACCGCGCACGCAGCACATCGATGCCGCTGCCGCTCCGACGGCCGGCTCCGACGGGTTGCCGCTCCCGTCCCCCTCGTCCTCCGCGGCTGCCCCCCACCAGGGCGGTGCACCGGAGGTGACGCCGCACGTCACCCGTGGCCACCCGCATCAGGGCAGTCCCTCACAGCCCGGCAGCAGCCCGTCGTCCCGGGTCGCGCGCCCCGCCTCCGGACAGTCCACCGCTCTCAGCGGCGGGAAGGCCCCTGCCGGCACGGCCTCCGGCGCGACGGGTTCCAAGGCCCCGACCACCGCACCGGTGCACGCACCGGCCACCGCACCGACCGCAGTACCCGGCGACACGATCGTCAGCTACGCATCCTCGCTGTGCGTGGGCGTGTCCGCCCGCAAGGGCGCTGACGGCTCGCCGCTGGCGCTTCAGGGATGCGCTGGCAAGGCGTGGCAGAAGTGGGTGTTCGCGTCGGACGGCAGCGTCCGGTCCATGGGGCTGTGCATGGACATAGCCAACGCTTCGACCGACGACGGCGCCACCATCCAACTGGCACGCTGCAACGGCGGATGGGCGCAGCAGTTCAACCTCAACAGCTCCCTCGACCTGGCCAACACCCGGCTCGGCATGTGCGTCGACGCCAAGGACATGGGCACCGCCGCCGGTACTCCCCTGCAGTTGTGGGAGTGCGAAGGTACGTCCAACCAGAAGTGGCACCTCGGCTGAGGCCGTCCCGAGGGGGCCCGCCGGCGGTGGGCAGTCTCACTGTGCGGGCGCAGCCGTCAGGACTTTCATCAGTCGACGCATTGTCGGAACGAGAGCGGGGCGGAGGGACTTCGTGTCGGCCACGACCGGGCGCAGGTCGGCCTGATCGCCGCTCGGCCGGAAGCCGGAGCCTTGCCATTGGTTGGTGCCGTCGATCACGAGGGAGCCTACCGCCCCGCCGTCCAGGACTCGGATGGCCTGGCGAGAGGTCTCCCAGGCCCGTGACAGGTTCAGTGACGCCAGAGGTGGAAGCCACGGCGAAGGTGCCCTGGCCAGGGACCGCGAGGGTGGCGTCCTGGACGCGGCCCTCGTCCTTGAACTCGGCCCGGGGATCGGTCTCCTTGTGGAGGTCGACCGTCACTGTCGCTGTGTACTGAGTCGTCCAGCCGTCGCCTGCGGACACCGTCCCGGACAGCGTGCAGAACGCATGCTCCAGCGCCGCGCCTCCAAGACCGCGTTGGAGATCTGGCGTGCCGGTGGCGATGGGCGATCGCTGATGGGGTGTGAGCAGTGCCGGGGAGGACTATCCTGCGGGGCTCAAAAACACGAATCGTCGCCTGGTTCTGTAGTCCGTCGCTGTGAGGAACCCGGCCAAGGTCCCTGAGCAGCGGCTCTTCCTCGTCTGGGACCCATGTTTCGTGATCTTGTCCACGGTGTACGCCGTCACCCGCCGCCTGCTGTCGCTGCCGGCGTTGCTGCTGCGGCGTGACGTTGCCAAGGACGCGGAGTTGCTGGTGCTGCGGCATGAGAACGCGGTCCTGCGCCGACAGGTCCCGCGCGTGCGCTACGAACCAGCCGACCGCCTGTGGTTCGCCGCGCTCTCGCACCTGATACCGCGCCGCCGCTGGGCCCAGGTCTTCCCGATCACCCCCGCCACGCTACTGGCCTGGCACCGCAAACTCGTAGCGAAGAAATGGGACTACAGCCGGCGACGCCGACCCGGACGCCCACCCACAGCCACCGCCGTCAAAGCCCTGATCCTGCGCATGGCTGCCGACAACCCGGAATGGGGCCACCGGCGCATCCACGGCGAACTCACCCGCCTCGGCCACCGGATAGCGGCCTCCACTGTGTGGAATATCCTGAACCAGGCCGGCATCGATCCCGCCCCGCGTCGCACCGGACCGACCTGGAAACAGTTCCTCACAGCCCAGGCCGAGCACATCGTCTCCGTCGACTTCCTGCACGTCGACACCATCAACCTCACACGCATCTACGCCCTGGTCCTGCTCGAACACCGCAACCGCCGTGCCCACCTGCTCGGCGTCACCGCCAACCCCACCGGCCCATGGACAACCCAGGCTGCCCGCAAATTTCTCATGGACGCCATGGACACCCCGAACCGGAAGTTCCTGATCCGCGACCGCGGCAGCCAGTTCACCGACGCCGGCCTGCGCGTCCTGAAAAGCCCGCCCCAGGCCCCGAAAGCGAACGCACACTGCGAGCGGTTCATCGGCACCCTCTGCCGCGAACTCCTCGACCAAACGCTCATCATCAACGAACAGCACCTACGCCGAACCCTCACCGGCTACCTGAAGCACCACAACGAACACCGGCCCCACCGCGCCCTGAGCCAGCTCTGCCCATCACAAGCCGAAACCGGACCACCACGCCCCATCGACCTCACCGAGCACCGAGTCCACCGCACGGCAGTCCTCGGCGGACTCATCAACGAGTACCAGATCGCCAGCTGACGATACGACGAACCCGCAGATCAGCGGCCGAATCCTCTATTTGAGCCCCACACGATCTGCCGCACGTTTTCGTTGCTCATACAGCGATCCACGCAGGCTCTATCCCGCGCAGCCACGAGGTTTCCGCCTGGCCTCCAATTCGCACTTGCCCAGCCCGTCACCGACGCGTGAGCGGGAAAGCGTGCGGCCCGGACGCGGCGTTTGGCCCGGCGCCATTCGCGGTCCTCGCACTGGGCCATCAGCAGTTCGGCGCCGATGATCTTCGCTGAAGTCACCAACCCACGACCAGCACGAGCATCCCGCGCTCCGCGCACACCAGACCCGTGACCTGCGACTTCACGATGCACACCACTCACTGAGGGTCCAGGCAGGCCAGACGGATCTCGTTGAACCGGTGGATCACGTCACGGACGGTGTCCTCGTCGGCCTGCACCAACTTCGCGATCACCGGGACCCGGTTCCCGCCGGCCGAGGCCAGCAGCATTGTCGCGCGCCGGTGGCGCACCGAACTGCTGCTGCCCCGGCGAACGATCTGCTGCAGCTTCTGCCCTTCCTGATCTGTCAACCTGCGGACACGGACGGGCTCTGCCACCACACCTCCAGCGGTCGGACGGACGTCACCGCACATCCAACCGCCGCGGGGACTGCCGCGCCGACTGTCCCGGTCAGGGGCACTACTTCTCACGCAGGTCCTCGACCTCAGCGGCCAGCACGGCCATGTCACGCACGTGCGTGTAGTACCGAATTGCGTACTCACCTTCGATCGCCCGGAGGACCTTGCCGAACATCGCCGTCAGGCGCATGAGGCCTGCGCGGTGCCGTTCGGTGAGAGGCCCTTTGAGGACGCTCGTGGCGTAGCCGCAGGCGTCCGCATCGAGCATCACCATGTCCTGATCTTCGATGTCCAGGCCGCGGAAGCCAGGCGGGAACGGCCGGGCCATGTGCTCGGCCATCATCCGTGAGAGCGCATCCAACTTCTCTTCGAACATGTCGGCGATCATCCCAGGCGCGCCGAGGTATCCGGGTCTGTAAAACGATCGGTGTAACTCCTGATCAAGGAAGATGCATCGATGACCAGCGACAACGTGACCGAGGCCGAGCCTGTCAAGGCCGTTGAGCCGCAGCCGGCGAAGGCGGTGGACGACCAGCTCATCGACGAGTTGGTCGGCCGGGCGCAGGCCGAGGGCCTGCAGCTGACCGGCGAGGGCGGCCTGCTCCAGCAGCTGACCAAGCGGCTCCTGGAGTCCGCCCTTGAAGGCGAGATCACCGACCACCTCGGCTATGACAAGCACGACCCTGCCGGGAAGAACGGCGGCAACAGCCGCAACGGGACCCGGGCCAAGACCGTGCTGACAGACGTCGGACCGGTCGAGATAGCCGTGCCCCGCGACCGCGAGGGCAGCTTCGAGCCGAAGATCGCCAAGAAGCGGCAGAAGCGCCTGTCCGGCGTGGACGAGATGGTGATCTCACTGTCCGCGAAGGGCCTGACGACCGGTGAGGTCCAGGCCCATCTGGCCGAGGTCTATGGCGCCGAGGTCTCCCGCCAGACCATCTCCACGCTCACCGACAAGGTCATCGACGGCATGGCCGAGTGGCAGAACCGGCCCCTCGACCCGGTCTATCCGGTGATCTTCATCGACGCGATCCACGTGAAGATCCGCGACGGCGCCGTGGCGAACCGGCCGATCTACGTGGCCCTGGCCGTCACCGTCGAGGGCCGGCGGGACATTCTCGGACTGTGGGCCGGCGACGGCGGAGAGGGCGCCAAGCACTGGATGCACATCCTCACCGAGATCAAGAACCGCGGCGTGAACGACGTCCTCATGCTCGTCTGCGACGGGCTGAAGGGCCTGCCCGACGCGGTGGAGGCCGTCTGGCCCCGCACCACCGTCCAGACCTGCGTGGTCCACCTGCTGCGGAACTCCTTCCGCCATGCCGCCCGCCAGGACTGGGACAAGATCGCCAAGCTCCTCAAGCCCGTCTACACCGCCCCGACCGAGGAAGCCGCACTCGATCGGTTCGCGGAGTTCGTCGACGCATGGGGCAGGAAGTATCCGGCGATTGTCCGGCTCTGGGAGAACGCGTGGGAGGAGTTCACACCGTTCCTCCGGTTCGACACCGAGATCCGTCGCATTGTCTGCACCACGAACGCCATCGAGTCGGTGAACGCCAGGATCCGGCGGGCGGTCAAGGCCCGCGGCCACTTCCCGAACGAGACCGCGGCCTTGAAATGCGTCTACATGGCCATCATGTCGCTCGATCCCACCGGCAAAGGCCAGGCCCGCTGGACCATGCGCTGGAAGACCGCCCTGAACGCCTTCGACATCACCTTCGACGGCCGACTCTCAGCAGCCCGCCAGTAACCCCAACAACCCTATTACACCGCTCGTTTGACAGACCCCGCCTCGCTGAACATCGCCATCGAAGCCGAGGACGTGCAACTCTCCCTCACCGCTCACGACGCCGCCTGACCCTGTAGGTGCCAGACTCTTCATCCACGCTGATCGGGGGCCATACGGTGCTGTTATGGGCTCCTTGTCAGTCGGTGGTACCGGTAGTGCCCCACTCGGTAGTTATCGGCCAGTTCCGGCCAGCGCCAGGATGGTGTGCCTGTGGGGTGCCAAAACTGGCGCATGGCCCCTGATCAGGCTCTTTGCAGTTCCAGGCGATCATGGCATGCTCGGATCGCATGGCGTTGCGCGTGCTCTACCTGATCTTCGTCCGGCTGCTCGGGCTTCTTCTGCTGCTGTCGCGGTCGCACGACGCCAAGAACGTTGAGCTCCTCGTGCTGCGCCACGAGGTCGCGGTGCTTCGTCGACAACTCGGCAGCCGGCCGCGCCTGATGTGGCCGGACCGCGCCATCCTCGCCGCCCTTGCCCGGCACCTGCCGAACAGGCTGCGTCGCCACCGCCTCGTCACCCCGGGCACACTACTGTCCTGGCACCGCCGTCTGCTGCGCTGGAAGTGGAAGCAGAAGCCCTCCCGGACTGGACGCCCACCGATCTCCGAGGAACTCACCGCCCTGATCCTGCGCCTCGCCGAGGAGAACCCGACCTGGGGCTACACCCGCATCCAGGGCGAACTGCGTCGCCTCGGCCACCGCGTCGCAGCGTCCACCATCCGACGTATCCTCCGCAGCGCCGGCCTCGGCCCCGCACCCCGACGAAGCCGCGGTAGTCCGACGTGGCGGGAGTTCCTTCAAGCCCAGGCATCCGGACTGCTGGCTGCAGACTTCTTCCACATCGACACCGTGACCCTGCGGCGCCTGTACGTCTTTTACGTGATGGAGGTCGGCACCCGCACCGTGCACATCCTCGGCGTCACGGCCCACCCCACCGCAGCCTGGACAACGCAACTCGCCCGCAACCTGCTCACCGACCTCGGCCAACGCGGCGCCGGCTTCCGCTACCTGCTGCGCGACCGCGACAGCAAGACACCCAGGCCTTCGATGCCGTCTTCACCTCGGACGGCACCAAGATCCTGAAGAGCGCACCACAAGCCCCACGAATGAACGCCCATGCCGAAAGAGTCATACGCACCATCCGGGCCGAGTGCACCGACCGGCTCCTGATCTACAACAAACAACACCTGCGGCACGTCCTGGCCGAGTACGCCGAGCACTACAACGGCAGCAGGCCGCACCGTGCCCTGCAACTCCGCGCTCCCGCTGACGACCGCAACGTCATCCCCTTCCCGGAACAGCGCATCCAGCGCATCCAGAGCCACAACGTCCTCGAGGGACTCATCCACGAGTACCGTCAGGCCACTTGACGAGGATCGCCGCTGCCAGAGAAGACCAGGTCAGAACGCATGAAGGACTTTTGACTCCCTACAGGCAGGAGACGCAGAGCTGCGAACACGTTCGTCACGCTCACCTATGCAAGTTCTCAACAGCACGAGTGATCATCATGCCGATGTGATCGTCGTGGCCGCCAGAGCACTACAGCAGCCACTACATCCGAGAACACCCAGAAACCGGCGCACCGCTCTGGCCAGGGTGGATGAGGTTGTCGGCAAGGGCACCGCCACCGAGCCCGGGTCCCCGAGTTTGAGCCGGTGGACGAACTCGACGACCAGCCGCTCACAAGCCCGCTCTGCATCCCGGACGAAGACGTCCTCGCCGAGGCCGCATCCGAAGCGCGGGCCTTCGGCGCCGGCCCGGTGGCCGCCCTCGACGAGCTGGCGCGCGGCCTGCTCGGGCAGTTGGCCGACTAGCAGCAGTCGATCGGCGAGCTGGGCCGCGTGCTTACCACGGCAACTGAAGGCCGAGCTACCTGGCTGGTCCACCGACGCCGGCCGCACCGAGGACATCGGGTGGCGCCAGGCCCGCACCACGCTGCTCGAGGCCGTCGCACGCCACCACCACGCTCACCTGCTCGCCGCCATCGTCGAGCTCGGCGGTGAGCTGGAGCTCCCAGCTATCCGTAACGGGCGCTTCAGGGGGGCGCGGTCATCCCAGAACGCTGCGCGGTCAGCGCCGGCCGCCGCCGATGCGGCGGTCGTCGGCCAGTGCGGTCAGCGGGCCGAACTCGCGGGCAAGCTGGTTCCACGTCAGAACCTCGCCACAGCGGGCCGGGAACTCCTTCGGGTCGAACTCGGGCATGGTCCAGGTGCCAGTGCCCCGGTCCCGCAGCCACAGGTCCCCGTCACCGTCGACCACAGTCGGCGGGACCGGTACGGGCTCGGCCTGATCGGTGGGCTCCCAGGTGACCCGGCCCGGGTGGGAAACGCGGCGCAGCTCGGTGGTGGCCAGCCGCGCGGCCAAGTCACGGGTAGACTCGTCGGCGTCCTTGACCGACGCGAGTCGGAATGCGTCGTCAAGTACGGGCAGGGCTGGATTCTTGCTGCGCTTTGAACTCATACGCTGACTACCTCCGGTGGGGGGCGTCACATCCGTCATGGCACCCCGTAGAGGAACACGGTATCCGAGGCGGGGCCCGGGCCGGCTACGACCACTGTCCAGGTGGAGGCGCTGGCACACCGGGCGGTAGGGCTAACGAGCTCGTACATGGTTGGCGGTGAGGCGTCGAGCTCTTGATCGTTGATCATGGTCGGGTGGTGGAGAACGCGTCTCGTGCAGTGATCGTCAGCAACCGGCGAATCACTGGTCTGTCGGCCGCCCGGATCGCTGAACTGGGCCTTGAGGTAAGCCCGTTGTGGCACGAACGGCACCAGGCCAGGCTCGCGTCCAGGCCACGGAAACGGGCCTTGGGCGCCGGCGCGAAGCACCGGCTGGTGTTCATCGACCGGCTGCTGGCCACGCTTGTCCATCTTCGCCTCGGGGTCACCCACGACGTGCTGGCCTGCTGGTTCGGAACGCCGACCAGCCTGCAGAACCTCGCGGTCGGCATGCCCACCTCGACGCGGATCACCTCGAGGTACTCGAAGGGCACAGCCGGCCCTCCGCGGACTTCTTCCACACCCGCAGCTCGACCGCGGCCACTCAAAGAATCGAGCCTCCACCGAACCCGGAACGGTTCAGTCTTCCGCAGCCCGGTTCTTCAAGCCCCGGTCGTCATGGAACTCACCGGAATCGGTCCAGCTCTTACCGGCTGTTGGGAAGCCAGGTGGAGCGAGACTCCGGCCTGGCAGTTGGTCACCTCGCCTGCGATGCCGGTGCGGCGTCGCAGGGCCGACCTGCGGTGCCGACGGCCTTGGCGGGGTGGTGTTCGGCAGGCTCCCGGTGTGGGGATCGTCGAGCGGCCGGGGAGCACTGCGCCAAGGGTTGACACCGCACACCCCGGTCCCGCACAGTGCCGTCGTTAGAGCTGATGCTCCTCCCACAGACCGCCTCCCGGTTCATGTTAGCGCTAACAATTACCCTCGCGCCCCCTTGCCCACACCCCCACGCTGCAAGGAGATCCCCGCGTGAACACTCGTGACTCGCGCCTGTCCGACCACCTCGACACGCGACACCATTCGGCCCGCGTGCGGCGCTGAAGCCCCCTCGGGCGGTGTCACCGCGCGAGCCCGGCCCGCCGGTGCGCGGTTGAGAGCAGCCGCCGACAACCGCCTCGCTCGCCGCCTCGTGCCCGGTCGGCCCGGCACGCCTCCCTCGCCGCCTCCGGCCGGCCGGGTCGGGGCCGCTACGTCCCTGGCGTACTCACGGAAGCCGTCGGCCCAGCGCGCCTGCCCGGTAACACGTCGTGCGGGCCGGCTTCCTCGCCGGTCAGGGCACCGCATCCTGAACACCTTCCAGCTCAACGGCGGCACCCGCACGACCGCCTGACGGCCGCCGACGCGCAGCGGCGCGGCCGATGGCCTCCATGCCCCCCACTCAAGGAGAGTGTTTCTGTGAAACTCAGGTGTACGTTCAAACACTACAAGCCGATGCTGATCGCCCTGCTTTCCATGGTGCTGGCCGCCGCGGGGATCTCGTTCGCGACGACATCGGCGCAGGCAGCCACCGGCTGCAAGGTCGACTACAGCATCACCAGCCAGTGGTCAGGCGGATTCGGCGCCAGCGTGAGCGTTACCAACCTCGGTGACCCGGTCGCCAGTTGGCAGGTCGGTTGGACCTTCCCCTCGGGACAGACCGTCACCCAGCTGTGGAACGGCACCTACACCCAGAGCGGCTCCCAGGTCACCGTGACCAATGCCTCTTACAACGGCAGCCTGGCCACCGGCACCTCCACCAGCTTCGGCTTCAACGGCGCCTTCACCACCAGCAACTCCGTACCCAGCACCTTCACCCTCAACGGCACCACCTGCACCGGCAGCACCACATCCGGCGGAGCCACGACCGGAGGCACGACCACCGGCGGCACCACCACAGGTGGCTCGACCACGGGTGGCACGACCACCGGCGGCACCACGACAGGCGGTACCACCGGCGGCACTACGGGTGGCACTGGCGGCCCGTGCACCCTTCCGTCGTCGTATCACTGGTCGTCGACGGGCCCGCTGGCGCAGCCGGCGAACGGATGGGTCTCGCTGAAGGACTTCGACACCGTGGTCTACAACGGCAAGCATCTGGTCTACGGCTCGACCGTCAACCAGTCCGGGTCGTACGGCTCGATGGCGTTCGCGCCCTTCACGAACTGGTCGGACATGGCGTCGGCCCAGCAGATCGGGATGAACTCGGGCACGGTGGCGCCCACGCTGTTCTACTTCGCGCCCAAGAACATCTGGGTGCTGGCGTCCCAGTGGAGCCAGTGGCCCTTCTTCTACCGGACGACGAGCGACCCCACCAACCCCAACAGCTGGTCCTCGCAGCAGCCGCTGTTCACCGGCAGCATCTCCCCGTCCAACCCGATCGACCAGACCCTGATCGGTGACGGACAGAACATGTACCTGTTCTTCGCCGGCGACAACGGCAAGATCTACCGGTCGAGCATGCCGTACGGGAACTTCCCCGGTAACTTCGGCTCCTCCTACACCACCGTCATGAGCGACTCGCAGGCCAACCTCTTCGAGGCGGTGCAGGTCTACAAGGTCCAGGGTCAGAACCAGTACCTGATGATCGTCGAGGCGATGGGCGCGCACGGGCGCTACTTCCGCTCGTTCACCGCCACCAGCCTCAGCGGATCCTGGACCCCGCAGGCCACCAGCGAGTCCAGCCCCTTCGCGGGCAAGGCCAACAGCGGCGCCACTTGGACCAATGACATCAGCCACGGCGACCTGATCCGCAACAACCCCGACGAGACCATGACCATCGACCCCTGTAACCTCCAGTTCCTCTACCAGGGCAGGAACCCCTCCTCGGACGGCACCTCCTACAACCTGCTGCCCTGGCGGCCAGGTCTGCTCACCCTCCAGCGCTGACCCGCACGCGCCCCGATCCGCCGAGGCGCCCCGGCCGCACCCCGGCCGGGGCTCCTCCTCGGTAACGCCAGGTCGGTCCGTTCGCGAGAAGGACCCGCTGGAGACGCGGACCGACCCCACATGCTCCGAACGGCGGCCCTCGTGTGTCAACGACGCCTTCGCGGACATGGACCCTTCACGCCCCGCCCCGCCCCGCCCCGCCCCGGACGGACGGCGCACCGCGTCGAAGGCACCCGGCTCGGACCACGGCGGCTGCCGGCCCGCTGGAACTCCCCCTGGCTCAGCCCTTGGGGGGTGTGCGGAAACGCTGCCCCTGCCGAAAACCTCATCCTGCCTGGTGAGAGCCGGTGGAAGGAGGTAGCCAGGGTCGGAGCCCGTAGGCATTCGGATGGCACTCTCGCGCGGTTGGTAAGCCCCCGGCATGCTGATCAATTGTGTTGCTGCGACTGGCCTACCTGACCGTGACGAACGCGTTCGCGATGCTGCGTCTGCTGCCGATGAGCGATCGGGACAGGGACACGGAGATCCTCGCGCTGCGCCATCAGATCATGGTCCTGGAACGCCAACTCGGCCAAGAAAGGGTGCGGTTCACCCCGGGTAATCGCGCGTTCCTGGCGGCCCTGCTGCACCGGCTGCCGCGGGACGTGCTGCGCCGGGTACGACTGCTGGTACGCCCGGACACGGTATTACGCTGGCACCGGGATCTGGTCGCGCGCCACCACGCAGCTCGTTCCCGCCCGAAGCGATCGGGACAACCACGGACCGCACGCTCCATCCGGCTGCTGGTGCTGCGGCTCGCGCGGGACAACCCCAGCTGGGGCTACCGCCGCATCCACGGTGAGCTCCTCGTCCTGGGCGTGAAGGTGCCGCCTCCACCGTCTGGGAGATTCTCAAGGACACCGGCATCGACCCGGCACCGAACGGGCCTCCACTACCTGGGCGGACTTCCTGCGCTCCCAGGCCGACGTCCTGCTGCCTGCGACTTCCTGGAGACCGTCACCCTGTCCGGGGCGCGGTTATATATCTTCGCAGTGATCGAGCACGCCAGCCGGCGGATCCGCATCCTTGGCGCCACCGCACATCCCACCACGTCCTGGGTGACCCAGACCGCAAGGAACCTCGTCATGGACCTTCAAGACGCCGACTGCCACGCACGGTTCCTGATACGGGACCGGGACGGGAAGTTCCCCGCCCTGTTCGACACCATCCTCACCGAGGCGGGCGTGGAAGTAACCCTCAGCAGCGTACGTATGCCCACGCATGAAATCGATCATGGAACGGTGGATGCAAACCTGCCGGCGCGAGCTACTGGACCGCACCCTCATATGGAACCACCGCCACCTGCTGCATGCCCTCCGGGAGTTCGAACAGTTCTACAACGCGCACCGACCGCACCAAGGCATCGCGAACACCCGTCCGCTGCACCCGTTGCCCGCGCCAACCACTGATCCGGGGCAGATTTCCCGCCTCGACATCCGAAAACGCGACCGACTCGGCGGCGTCCTCCACGAGTACCAACATGCCGCATGACCTGCACGGAAGAGGTTGTCGGCAGGAGCGGGCTGAAAACCCGTACCGCTCCAGAATGGCTGCGTAGCCCCTGACCTGGGACGACGCTCCCATGCACCGATACGACACCATGAGTCCTCATGTTCGTGCGACTGCTCTACCTGATCTCCACACGGATCTTCGCCTGGCTGGTCCTGCTGTCTCGCTCTTCGGCGGCCAAAGACGCAGAAATATTGATCTTGCGGCAGGAAGTAACGGTGCTGCGGCGCCAGATCACCGCGCCAAGGCCCAGCTGGCCAGACCGCGCCCTACTCGCCGCCCTCGCCCGACTACCCCCCGGGTGCTGCGCAGACACCGGATCATCTCCCCACGCACCCTCCTCGCCTGGCACCAACGGCTCATCAAGAAGAAATGGACGCAGCCGCCGTCCGCGGGACGCCCTCCAGTCCCACAGGAACTGCGCCAGCTAATCACGCGGCTCGGCACCGAGAACCCCCACTGGGGCTTCCGAAGAGTGCACACGGCGAACTGCGCCGCCTCGGACACAAGGTCAGCCCCGCCATCGTCCGCCGCGTCCTGCGCGCCGGAGGCCTGTGCCCCGCTCCGCGACGACATCCCGCACGGGGCGAGTGGACCACATTCCTCAAGGCCCAAGCCAACGGCCTACTCGCCACCGACCTCTTCCACGTCGACACAATCGGACTCCAGAGGCTGTACGCCCTGTTCGTGATGGAGGTACACACCCGCACGGTGCACATCCTCGGCGTCACCGCCCACCCCACCGCAGCCTGGGCCACACAACAGGCACGACAGCTTCTCTGGCACCTCGGAGAACACGTCGCCGACTTCACCCACCTCATCCGCGACCGGGACGCAAAGTTCACCGCCGCCTTCACCAGCGAAGGCATCACCGTGGCCAAGACCCCTCCGCGCAGCCCCAACTGCAACCCGCACGCCGAGCGCTTCATACGTTCGGTACGCGAGGAATGCACCAACCGCCTGCTGATCTACGACCGCGGTCACGCCCAGAAGATCCTCCACGAATACGCCCACCACTTCAACGAGCATCGCCCCCACCAAGGCCGCCAGCAGCTTGCACCCCTGGACAACCCCAAGGTCCTACTGCTGCCAGCAGCTCGGATCAAACGCCGGCAAGCTGTCACAGGCCTCATCAACGAGTACCGCCAGGCCAGCTGACCCCGGACGAACCCCCAGCTCACAGATGGTGAAGCCGTTTTGAAGCGGTACGGGCTTCTGCCGGAGCACTGGGGCCGGTGGGCTCGCGGTTCGGAGCGCCGTGCGTGCTGAGCACGCAGGCCGGTGCGTCGGCCGCCCATTCAGCGATCGCCGTCGGCGATTTCGCGCCTGCCAGCACCGCGCACGCGGCGAGCGCGAGAACGAAGGAGAAGGCGCGGATCGGGCACCGTCACAAGGCAGGAGCAAGGCTCAGGACTTGTGGATCAACTCCTCTGGAGGACGCGCGAAGGGCGTACCTTCCCGAGTGAGTGACCACCAAGTCACCGAGTAGGCCCGCGCTGCGAACGCGGGTCAGGGAAGGCATACCCGTGCTCAGCGTAGTAAACGAAGATGGCACTACCGAGGCCGGTTCCCTGATTGATGAGATCGTCCGTGAGGGTGCTCGGCGGATGCTGGCCGCCGTACTGAAGGCGGAGGTGGACCAGTACATAGGCGAGCTCGCCGGGCAGCGTGACGAGGCAGGTCGCCGACTGGTGGTCCGCAACGGCCGGCACCGGCCGCGGACCGTGACCACGGCTGCCGGGCCGGTCGAGGTGGCCGCCCCGCGCGTGAACGACAAGCGGGTCGACGAGACGACCGGTGAACGTCAGCGGTTCTCCTCGAAGATCCTGGCGCCGTGGTGCCGGAAGTCCCCGAAGATCAGCGAGGTGCTGCCGCTGCTCTACCTCCACGGCTTGCCATCGGGCGACTTCGCGCCCGCGATGGAACAGTTCCTGGGCTCCCCGGCCGTGCTGTCGCCGGCCCCGGTGACCCGGCTGACGCAGCAGTGAACCGCCGACACCGCGCCGCCTTCCAGCGCCGTGACGTGGCCGGATCCGACTACGTCTACGTCTGGGCCGACGGCGTCCATCCCAAGATCCGCTTGTCCCAGACGCACTCCTGTCTCCTGGTCCTGATGGGCGTCCGCGTCGACGGCACCAAGGAACTCATCGCGATCGCCGAGGGTCTGCGGGAGTCCACCGAGTCCTGGGCGGATCTGCTGCGCGACTGTCGGCGGCGCGGGATGCGCGACCCGATGCTCGTGGTCGGCGACGGTGCGATGGGCCTGTGGAGGGCGCTGGCCGAGGTGTTTCCGCAGGCCAGGCACCAGAGGCGTTGGGTTCACAAAACAAGGAACGCCTCGAACGCGCTGCCGAAGTCCGTGCAGCCCGGCGCGAAGAAGGCTCTGCAGGAGATGTACAACGCCGAGGACCGTGGGCACGCCGAGAAGGCGGTCACCGCGTTCGAGAAGGCGTACGGGGCGAAGTTCCCCAAGGCCACGGCGAAGATCACCGGCGAGTCGACGAGTTGCTGGTGTTCTACGACTTCCCCGCCGAGCACTGGGTCCATCTGAGGACGACGAATCCGATTGAGTCGACCTTCTCCACCGTGAAGCTTCGGACCAAGGTCACCCGTGGCGCCGGCAGGCCCGGCCGCGGCCCCTCGCGATGGTCTTCAAACTCGTTGAGTCCGCCCAGGCCCGCTGGCGAGCGGTCACCGCACCGCACCTCGTCGCCCTCGTCCGAGCCGGCGCCCGCTTCGAAAACGGCCTCCTCGTTGAACGAGACGAGACCCTCGCAGCGTGATCCACCTCAACTGATCACAGATCTCGACAATTACTCCAGCCGCGATGAGTCCGACTCATTCGGCAGACGCGTTTGTGTCCGTGAAGATAAGTGCGATGCAGTCTGGCCAGCTCGACCGCGATTGTGCCACACTCCTGGCGCTGGGGTGGTCCCGCTACGGGCCTCAGCCGTGGCCTGCGACGAGGGAGGCGATCTGGTGTGCGGTGCCTCGGTTCCCGACCGTTGAAGAGCTCGCGCCCCAGCCGGATGTCGCGCGGTCGGCCACCTCGCACCCACCCCGCACCGACGATCCCGGTGCCGCTGGTGGTGCCCGCGTTGGGCGATGTCGAAGCACAGCCCGGACTGAACCGGCAGCGGAAGCTGCGGACCTGACGCTGCCATCACGGTTCCACGCATTCACGGGAGACGATGATGACCGACCCGCAGGACCAAGGACGATCCATCCGTCGGCGCACGGTTCTCGGCGGGGGGCTCGCCGCTTTGGGGGTCGTGGCCCTGCCGGGCGGGATCGCGTCGGGCGCGCCCGGCGCGGCACCCGAAGTCGCGGCCGCGTGGGTGGACCCGCCCAACGGTTACCCCGAGTGGAACAACAACATCGGGATCTTCGAGGTCAACTCGGAGCCGCCGCACGCGACCTCCATGCCGTACGCCGACCTCCAGCAGGCGCTGGACGCCGACCGCACCACGTCGCCGTACCGGCTCGACCTCACCGGGACGTGGCGGTTCAAGCACGTCGCCAAGCCCGCCGACCGTGACCTGAACTTCCACCGCACCGACGTCGACGACACCGCCTGGCCGACCATCCCGGTGCCCGCCAACTGGCAGCAGCACGGCTACGACTTCCCGATCTACACCAACTACACCTACCCCTGGTGGGGCGCCAACGGGCAGAACGAGAACGCCCAGCCGCCGTTCGCGCCGACGCGGTTCAACCCGGTCGGCCAGTACCGCCGGCGGTTCGACCTTCCGACCGCCTGGCAGGGGCGGCGGGTCCACCTGCACTTCGAGGGCGTCAAGTCCGGGTTCTACCTGTGGGTCAACGGAACGAAGGTCGGGTACCGCGAGGGCTCGTACACGCCGGCCGAGTTCGACGTCACCGACTACGTCCAGGCCGGCTCCAACCTGGTCGCGGTCGAGGTCTACCGGTTCCCGGACGGGGACTGGATGGAGGACCAGGACATGATCCGGCTGTCCGGGATCTTCCGGCCGGTCTTCCTGTACTCGGTGCCCGCGGTGCACCTGCGCGACTTCACGCTCACCACCCCGTTGCGGGACAACTACACCAACGCCGACCTGGCGGTGAAGGTCTCGGTGCGCAACCGCGGCGCGCAGCAGTCGGGGACGTACTCGGTGGAGGTCCAGCTCTACGACGCCAACCGGCAGGCCGTCTGGCCGTCGCCCCTGCGGGTACCGGTGAACGTGGGCGCGGTGCCGGTCGGGCAGGACGCGACGGCGCAGGGTTCCCAGGCCGTCCAGGGCCCGAAGCTCTGGTCGGCCGAGCACCCGAACCTCTACACCGCCGTGCTGCAACTGCGCGACCCGTCCGGCGCGGTCACCCAGACCGCGTCGGCACGGGTCGGCTTCCGCGAGTTCACGCTCTCGGGCGGCCTGATGCGGATCAACGGTCAGCCCGTGTCGTTGCGCGGCACCAACCGGCACGAGACGAACCCCGACCGCGGGCAGGCGTTGACCCGCGAGGACATGGTCACCGACATCAAGCTGATGAAGCGGCTCAACATCAACGCCGTCCGGACCTCGCACTACCCCAACAACGCGGTGTGGTACGACCTCGCCGACGAGTACGGCATCTACGTCATGGACGAGGCCAACCTGGAGACCCACGGCGTGCGGGACAACTACCCCGACTCCAACCCCGCCTGGACCGCGGCCGTCGTGGACCGGGCCGTCCAGATGGTGCACCGCGACAAGAACCACCCGTCGGTCGTCATCTGGTCGCTCGGCAACGAGGCTGGCGGCGGCAGCAACTTCGTGACGATGCGCAACGCGATCCGCTCGGCCGACCCGACCCGGATCGTCCACTACGAGGGCGACAACCGGCCCGAGGTCAGCGACATCCGGTCCCGGATGTACGAGAGCCCGTCCACGGTCGAGGGCCGCGCCAGGGACACCTCCGACACCCGCCCGTACGTGATGATCGAGTACTCGCACTCGATGGGCAACTCCAACGGCAACTTCAAGGAGTACTGGGACATCGTCCGGCGCTATCCGGTCCTGCAAGGCGGGTACATCTGGGACTTCGTCGACCAGGGCCTGCACCGGCCGATCCCGTCGGGCAGCAGCGGGACCTACCTCGCGTACGGCGGCGACTGGGGCGACAACCCCAACGACGGCAACTTCTGTGCCAACGGCATCCTCACCGCGGACCGGCGGCCGGCCGGCAAGGCGGCCGAGGTCAAGCGGGTCTACCAGGCGATCACCGTCTCGGCGGGCGCGGACGTCACCAGCGGGGTCGTCAAGATCACCAACGAGAACCTATTCACCAACGTCAACGAGTTCACCGGCCGGTGGGCGCTGGTCGCCGACGGCACAGCCGTCCAAAGTGGAGCGCTCACCGCCGCGCAGCTCGACATCGCGCCGTTGACGAGCAAGACCGTGCAGCTGCCCGTGCAGCGGCCGACCGCCCCGGCGCCGGGGGAGGAGCACTTCCTCGAACTGTCGTTCACCCTTACGACCACCACGGCCTGGGCCGACGCGGGGTACGAGGTGGCGCGGCAACAGCTCCCGGTGAACTTCTCCAGCCCGCCCGTCGTGCCGACGCCGGTGGCGGACGTGCCGGCGTTGACGGTCACCGAGGCCAGTGACCGCGTCACCGTGGCGGGCACGGACTTCACCGTCGTCTTCGCCAAGGCGACCGGCACGATCAGCTCGTTCGACGCGATGGGCGTGCGGCTGGCCAACTCCGGCCCGGTGCCGAACTTCTGGCGCGCGCCCACGGACAACGACCGGGGCAACAGCCAGCCCAGCCGCAACGGCACCTGGCGGCGTGCCGGCCTGGACCGGACCGTGACCGGGTTCTCCGTCAGCAAGCCGTCGGACCGCGCCGTCCGGATCGCGGTCACCGGCACCCTGCCGACCAGCACCACGTCGACGTACACCACGACGTACACGGTGTACGGCAACGGGGAGATCAAAGTGGACAACACCCTGCACCCCGGGGCGACCAGCCTGCCGTACATCCCGGAGGTGGGCACGATCCTGTTCCTGCCCGCGGACCTGGAGCAGGTGCACTACTACGGCCGTGGGCCGGAGGAGAACCACTGGGACCGCAACAGCGGGTCCGACGTCGGCGTGTACTCCTCGACCGTCTCCGGGCAGTGGACCGATTACATCCGGCCGCAGGAGAACGGCAACAAGACCGACGTGCGTTGGGTAGCGCTGGTCAACGGCAGCGGCCGCGGCCTGCTCGCGTTCGGCGAACCGCTGCTGGAGGTGAACGCGTCGCACTACACCCCGGAGGACCTGTCGACCGGTGCCCGGCACGACTACCAGTTGACGCCGCGGTCGGAGGTCGTGCTGCGGCTCAACCACCGCCAGATGGGTGTCGGCGGCAACGACAGCTGGGGCGCGCAGACTCTGGACCAGTACAAGCTGTTCGCCGACCGGGACTACTCCTACACCTACCGGCTGCGGCCCCTGCCGGACGTCGGCCAGGCCCTGGCGCTGTCCCGGCGACCGGTGGAGACGGCGGGCGGCGGCAGCGGTCCGCAGACCGGCGTGTACTACCGGCTGGTGGCCCAGCACAGCGGCAAAGCCGCGGACATCAACGGCGCGTCCACCGCGGCCGGCGCGCTGCTGATCCAGTGGCCGGTGTCCAGCGGGCTCAACCAGCAGTTCGACTTCGTCGACTCGGGTAGCGGCTACTACCGGATTCGGGCGCGGCACAGCGGCCTGGTGTTGCAGGTCGCGAGTTCGAGCACCGGCGCCGACATCAGCCAGCAACCCGATTCCAACGCCGCGAGCCAGCAGTGGCGCGTGGTGGACCAGGGCGGCGGCACGGTGAACCTGGTCAACCGCCAGAGCGGCCTGGCGATGGACGTGTTCAACGCGTCGACCGCCGACGGCGCCCGCATCTCGCAGTGGACCCCGGGCGGCGGTGCCAACCAGCGCTTCGCCCTCCAGCGCGTGTGAGCCGGTAGTCCGGGTGCGGACCAACCTGGCGCAGGTACCGAGGTACCTGCGCCAGGCCGGTCCCCATTGACCCTGTAGGTGCCGGATATTGCATCCGCGCCGGTCACAGCCCTGGTTCGGGGTCCGCGGTGCGCGGTGGCAGTTGAGCGTCCGATGCAGGGAAGGCTGCTCGTGGAGCCGCCTCGGCCGGCTGCGAGGATGCTCGACTGTGCTGTTGCGACTTCCGTATCCCTCACCCTGTCGACCGCCGTCAGCTTCATACGACTGCTGCCGATGAGCAGCCACGAGAAAGACCTGGAGATCCTGGCCCTACGCCACCAACTGGTCGTCCTGCAGCGGCAGACAGGCAAGCCGCAACTCACCTGGCCCGACCGGGCACTCCTCGCGGCGCTGCTCCACCACCTTCCCCGGGAGCGGCTGCGTCAGCTCCACCTGATCGTCTCCCCCGACACCGTGCTGCGCTGGCATCGCAAGTTGCTCCGACGCCGCCACGCGAAAGCCTCCCGTCCCAAGCGCCCGGGCCGGCCCCGCACCGTCCGGTCCATCCGCGTCCTGGTCCTGCGCCTCGTGCACGAGAACCCCAGCTGGGGGTACAGACGCGTACACGGCGAACTCGCCGCACTCGGAATCAAGGTCGCCGCCTCCACCGTGTGGAGCATCCTCAAGGAACACGGCATCCCGCCCGCGCCCGACCGGCAACACACCACCTGGGCGACCTTCCTTCGCTCCCAGGCCGAAGCCATCCTCGCCGCCGACTTCTTCGAGACCAAGACCCTCACCGGCGCGTCCCTGACCGTCCTGACGGTGATCGAGCACGCGACCCGACGCGTCCGCATCCTCGGCGTCACTACGCAACCCACCGCTGCCTGGGTCACCCAACTCGCCCGCAACCTGGCCATGGACATCCAAGACTCCGGAGCAAGGATCAAATACCTGATCCGCGACCGCGACGTACGCTACCCCAGCAGCTTCGACTCCGTACTCGCCGATCAGGGCGTCGAGGCCGTCAAGACCGGGGTGAAGATGCCCCGCATGAACGCGATCATGGAACGCTGGATCCGCTCCTGCCGAGCCGAACTACTCGACCGCACCCTCATCTGGGACCAAGCCCACCTGCACGCCCTACGCGAATACGAACAGTTCCACAACGAACACAGACCCCACCGAGCACTCACCGGCGCCGCACCCCTACGCCCTCTCCCGGAAACCCTCGAATCCAACCAACTCGCCCACCTCGACGTCCGCAGACACGATCGCCTCGGCGGCATACTCCACGAGTACCAACATGCCGCATGACCAGCGCGGACGTGGTTCTCGGCACCTACAACGCCGGCCGGCTGTGACATCGCAGAGGGGCAGCTCGTCCACGCGATCGTCGGGGCCGCGCACCGCGACCCCCGGCGGCATCGCGACGCCGACGACTTCGACGTCCGCCGCACCGACCAGGGGCACTTGGCGTTCAGCGCCGGCGTCCATTACTGCTTCGGGGCGCCGCTGGCGCGGCTGGAAGCGCAGACGCTCCTGGCCGGCCTGCTCCGCCGCCCCGCACTCATCTCGGCCGGGGAGCCGCGGTGGGCGCCGGGCCTGGTGTTTCGCCGGATCATCGACCTGCCCCTGAGCCTGGGCGGAGCAAGCCGATGACGCTGACCGCCCCCGACGCCCCGGCGTTCACCGCGCTGGACGTCCGCCGCGACGGCGCGGTTTTGCATGTGCAGTTGTGCAGCGGCCCGGGGAACGTCCTCACTGCGGAGTGCATCCGGGAACTGACCACCCTGCTCAGTGCGGTGCGTGACGAGTCCGAGGTCCGGGTAGTCATCCTGGCAGGCGCGGGCGACGACTTCTGCCTCGGCGGCGACCGCCGGGGGATCACGGCGTCCCTGCAAGCGGACCCCAGCGGCGCGGCACTGCGAGCATCAACCCAGGGTGCGCGAGAACTATGCGAGGTGCTGGAAGCCTTGCCCGCGGTGACGATCGCCCGGCTCCACGGCAGGGTCGTCGGCGCCGGCCTCGCGCTTGCCGCCTTCACCGACCTGCGCATCGCCGCCACCACCTGCCAACTGCGGCTGCCGGAGATCGGACTGGGGATGGCGCCGGCGTGGGGCGGGGCACTGGGCCGGCTCATCTCCGAGGCCGGGGCGGCGCGCATTCGGGAGCTCCTGCTGACCGGTGCACCGGTGGACGCCGCGGCGGCCGGGCGGATGTCGCTGGTGCACAAGGTCTGCGGCGAGGAGGATCTGGACGCCGAGGTGGAGGCCTGGGCCAGGCCGCTGTCTCGGTGGCCGCAGCAGGCGGTCGCCACCACCAAGCTCATGCTCCGCGCCCACGCTGGCAGGGACCGTCTCGTTGACGGCGCACCTTCGACGCATTCGTCCTGGCAGCGTTGGCCACAGCCGGGCCGTAGGCGTTTGCCAGGCCCACCCCGTTGGCCGGGCCGCGGGCCGTGGCTCAGTGCTGTACGGACGCACGCCCGCCTGCGTGTGCGCCATCGTGGCATGGGGCGGACCCCTTCTTGTACTTTGCCGAGCGGGCGTACGCGGCATCCGTATGCTCCCCGCATGAGGCTCTTTCGATCGCGGGGTCGAGCCGACGCCAGCCAGGTGACGAGATCCCCCGTGTCCCAGGCGACAGCCCTGTATATGGCTGGGCGCTATGTCGCGGCGGAGGCCGAGGCCCGCGCCGTAGCCGCGGCCCGGTCCTGGCGGCCTGACGATCAGTACGCGCTGGTGGCGTCGAGCATCGCCGCGCTCGCGATGAGCGCCCAAGGCCGCCAGGCCGAGGCCGCCGCCGCGTACGACGTTCTGCTGCCGGACTTCGGCAGGGTCTTCGGCGCCGAAGACCCGCAGACCCTGAAACTGCGCTCGGACCGCGCCCGGGTGATAGCGATGCTGGGCCGTCACGCGGAATCCGAGGCGGAGTGCGCGGCCGTCGGCCGGGGGGCGGCGACCGGCGCAGGTCCGGAAATGCTGCTCGTGGCGGTTGCCGCTCGCATTGGGCTGATCTTCGCCCTCAACGCGCAGGGGCGACACGTCCAGGCCGAGGAGTTGGCCCGCGAGGCGCTCGGCGCCCGTCACGAAGCGGACCGGTTCACCTTGCTCCTGCGGCTCGGTCTGGCTCGCAGCCTCAACGGACAGGCCCGCCACGAGGCTGCTCTCGCCGAGGCGGAGCGCGCCGATGATCTGTTCCGCAGCCTGTCCGAGGAGGAGCGCCGCTCAGAGACCGGCGCCGTCGAACTGGCCATGGCTACTGCAGTCCTGGGCCTGGGCCGCAGGAACGAGGCTCGTACCTGGGCTGCAGCCGCCCACGAGGCTTGCCTGGTCTGCTTCGGCCCGGACCATTACTACACCGCTGAAGCCCGGGCGCTGCTCGACCGCATAGACGGCGACCGAACTGCGGCGGACCCGCTGGGAGCCGCACCGCTGGACTGACGGGGAAGATGGCGCCGATCGGCGTCACCCTCGCCGGTGGCCGATCTCGTCGGCACACCGACGGCCGTGTCCACCCATCAGGGCGAAGGCCCGCCCCCCTGGGATCTGGAGGTACCGCAGACCGTAACGGCCCTACGATGCGTCGACGTAGGCGAGATGGGCCGTGCAGACCGTGCAGCGGAAGAGCATGGCAGTCGCCGATTCACCCAGGTGGTTCAGGAACTGCTCAAGCTGGGCTTCGTCCCGCCAGCCGTCGAGGCGCATGTCGGCCCGCAACTGGGCGAGAGCATCAGGTCGCGCCGCCAGTACGGCGTACCCGACTTCGCCTACGTAGGCGGCCGCGGCCTGGC
Organism: Actinacidiphila cocklensis; assembly: GCF_907177275.1. Classification (GTDB taxonomy): domain Bacteria; phylum Actinomycetota; class Actinomycetes; order Streptomycetales; family Streptomycetaceae; genus Actinacidiphila; species Actinacidiphila cocklensis. The sequence continues at coordinate 57,781 of NZ_CAJSLV010000060.1, read as the reverse complement.
AGTGGACGAGCCAGTGGGGATCCTGCCAGGCGTGGAACCCAGGGGTGCGGCGGGTGACCTCATGAAGGACCTCGTCGCTGACACCGTCGAGCCCAATGGAGTCGACGAACTCGCCCGCGAATCTCTCGGCCGCGCTTCCGTCGGCGATACACCACGGGCAGAAGTGCCCGTCGACCTCGCGGGCGGTGTAGAAGGTCGCCGTGTAGATCCAGCCCCTGTCGCGCTCGCAGCACGCACATGCCTCGGCGGCAGCGCGGATCGACCCACTGGCGACGGGATCCGGGTGATAGCGGAAAAACGGCAGGTCGACCTTCACCGCAGCCTGCCCCTCCACACCCTCGTATCCACAGCCACTGTTCCCATGCCAGGCAGTCTCTCCGCGAGGGCCGTCCGCGATCAAGAGCCGACGTCGATCTCCAGCCCCAACCGCGTGAGACGGTCGAAGATCGACCACACCTGGGCCGCCATTCGATCGATCCGCGCCGCCCATCCGGACGGCGCCCCGATCTACGTGATCCTCGACAACCTCTCCCACCTGAAATGGACAATCCGCACGTGGGCTGCCCAGAACAAGGTCGATCTGTGCTTCACCCCCACCTATGCCTCCTGGGCCAACCCGATCGAGGCCCGCTTCGGACCCTTGCGGCAGTTCACCGTGGCCAACTCGAACCACCCCAACCACACGGTCCAGACCCGCGCCCTGCACACCAGCGTGCGGTGGCGCGACCACATCCGCCGCCACCCCGACGTCCTCGCACCGCAGCGACGCGAACGCGCGCGCATCCGAAGCGAGAGGCACATCCGCTGGGGCGGCCGGCCCGCCACGATGACTGCCTGAGCAACTACACCTGCTCCTGAAACACCCTGATCTCGGCCGGCGTGAATGCTCTGACCGTCGTCCAAGCCGAGCGCTCGGTCAGCTCTCGGGCCCATTCTTCGAGATCAGCTCCATCACCGTGGAAGAACCAGGAGTCGAAGCTTCCCAGGGCTTCCAGGGCACGTTCGGATCCGTATCGGATCTCGCAGTGGACCTGCACGTAGTGGTCGTGATCACCATCGTCGTCGACGACCTCGAACTGCCGTGTGAGGTCCACCATGAACCTCGCCGGACCGTCGAAAGAGTAGGTCCCGTACTGGAAAAGGAGGCCATCAGTATCAGGAGCGTCCGAGACGTCGAACCGCAGTCGGCTGAAACGGAGGAAGGCCCGCCAGACGCCCTCAGAGCCGAGACCAGCAAGCTCCTGATGCCCCGCTCCAAGCTCGCCTTCAAGCAGCGCCACAGCGTCATCTATCGGCGGCCTCCGCGCCATCCCGCCTCCTTCACCACAGCAATTCAGCCTACTCAACCCGGCAAAGGCTCCCGGTCACAGCACTCGTCATCGGTCGCTGCGGTCGGGGGCGTTGTGGAGGAAGCAGACCTCGGCAGCGGCCCACGCTCACCGGCTGCCGGTGCTGATCTGCAACGTCGACGTCCACCGGCGCTGCGGCAGGATCTGATGCGCCGCCACCCGCAGACCGGGGCGGTTGAGGCGCGAGCCGCGGCGGGTTTCTGTTCACGAGTTCCGTGTCTGGCTCAACTACTGTGGACCGGCAACCGACGTCGCCATGCTTGCACTGGACTAAGTTCCAGGTCGGCTGCGGTGCCGACGGGATTTGAACCCGCGGACGGATAGGGGCAGGCCCGCCCCGCCTCCATCAGTCGCCGTGAGAGGGACCTCGCTCACGGCGATCGCAATGGGCCGCTCTGCCACGGCACCGCAGCCTGCGAGAATGCGCGCCATCCCGCTCCGGCTCACGGTAGAGGATCGTCCTGCGTACGGCGAGCCGTTATCCACCACCGGCACCGGCTGCAGCAGACCCCAGAAGTTGAGCCAGAACCTGTTCTCGTGAACAGAGCCACGCGGCTGGCAGCTGGCGGAATTCACGGGGAAGACGGCATGGTCCCGTACCCCGTCCTCACCTGTGTGCCCCCGTGAGTTCTCATGCTGGTACGGCTTGTAGCATAAGCGAGTTCCTGCGCGCCGTATATCGGCTGGTGGCGGCAGTATGCGGGTACGATCCGCTTCCAGCCCCGCGATCCACCACCGTGAAGGAACGACTCATGTCTGAAGACCAAGCACCCAGTGTCAAGGCGCAGTACGCCGCCCAAGTGGCTGCAGACCTTCAGCGCAACGCCGAGGCACAGGAACGGGTAGCTGCCGAAGTTGCCTCGCTCGATGCGCAGTTGCAGGTGCTTCGGCAGGATCAGGTTCTCCTGCTGAGTGTGCAGCGTGCCCTGGATGATGAGGCGGCCGACACCACGGCTGAAGGTGAGGTTGCGCAGGTTCCTGAGCAGCGGTCTGGCACCTCCCGGTCCGCTCGATCCCCGCGTAGGAAGGCAGTTGCCTCCAGGCCCGGCAAGGGCAGTGCCGCAGGGACAAGCCCGAAGGTGCGAGGTAGGAGCGGCGGGCCGACGCTCGTCTCCTTGGTCGGCGGTTTCCTCGGTCAGAACTCGGGGCCACACTCGGCCGCCGAGATCACCGCCGCTCTCGCCCAGGGCCATCCTGACCGGGACATCAAGGCCACGGCGGTCCGCAACGCTGTGGAGGGGCTTGTTGCTAAGGGGCAGGCGGGCCGCACCCGGCAGGGTTCCTCCGTCTTCTACACCCCCGCGAAGGACAAGCCGGCCGATGCGCCCGAGCCTGTCACGGCATAAGTGTGCTGCCCGAGTTCCGCACTCCAGGGCTGCAGTTGGGGTTGAGGCCCGCAGGTCCGTGCCATCTGCCGACCACGGGCGCCCACGGCACAGCGCGAGCGATAGGGCCTGCCAGGGGCTCACCGGGGCGGTCACGGGCAGCGCCGGCCAGTCGTCCGCGGTGTGTCGCAGGTCCCCACGAACAGGGTGCCCAGCGGCGCATCGAGCGGCGCTAGGACATCCTCGGCCATGCGCGACCGGGGTCCGCGGCTGCGGGTGTCCGGTGAAGTGGCACAACGCTGGCACCAACTGGTCGACGGGTACAGCCAGCACGTGGGCGGCCCGCTCGATACGGAAGGACACGCCCTTCGTCTTTTCGCAGGGCGTGCGGCTGGGCTCTCGTGGTGACCGGTCGACGTCCGTTCGGCGCCGGCCGGTGTCGGGCGTTCTTCCCCTCGCAGCCGGGGCATCAGATCACTCGATCGGGTGGAGTCCCCGGCACAGGCCACGACTCAGCGTCAGGTGAACCACCCGCTGTTGCCTGGCTTGCCGACCGTGCGCAGGTCGCGCAGGGCCTCCTCGACTTGGAATCGCGCTTCGTGCTCGGCGGTGCGGGAATCGGCTACGGCGTCGCCTCGCTCCTCTACGAGCTCGTCGTAGATCGGTGAGTCGTGCTTGCTGTCCGACATGTCGTTTCCTCCCCGTGTCGCCCAGGCAGGGCGAGCTATCGATTCTACGAGGGCCAACAGCCGCATCGGATGGCGCCCCGGGGCAGGTTCGTGCCAGGCGCACGGGCCTCCGGCGGCGATACCTCGGAGCGTGCCGAGTCACACGGGCACCGGGACTGGTCAGGGGCCGCTCGCGCAGGAACGCCTGTCGTGAGAGGGCCGAGATGGTCTGTCCTGCGCGTTCTGGGGCTATCCCACCCTCACCGGCGGCGGCGACCTCACCCGCGACGGCATCGCCGACCTGTGGCTCTGCGCAGGAACCGGCCAAGCCGCGCCTCGCGAACCGCACCTGGATCGGCGGCGGACGGCGGGGCTACAACCTGATCCTCCGAAGACGGCAGCGGACCCGGCGTCCGAAGGGGCGTGTGACGGGGGGGCAGTCGACCGCTGTCGTTCGTCACGGCGCGCAAGCGACCTGCGCGAACGAGGGCGCTGAGACCGTGCCGCATGCTCAGCGCCTTCGTCACAGCGGTGCCGGATTGGTCAGAGGAGCGTGTTGTAGATGTTCATGCCGCCGCCGGCGAGGGTGCGGCCGGCGTAGGGGGCGGCGGGGTTGCCGGTGCCGCGGTAGTACCAGAACGTGCCGGCGGAGTCGCGGGCGACGAGGTCGGGGTGGCCGTTGCCGGTCATGTCGCCGATGCCGACGATGCTGGTGTAGCCGTGCCAGCCGCCGCTGATGCGGACGCGGCCCGCGTAGGGGGCGGCGGGGTTGCCGGTGCCGGGGTAGTACCAGAGGACGCCGGAGCTGTCGCGGGCCAGCAGGTCGGGGTGGCCGTCGCCCGTGATGTCTCCGGCGCCGACGATCCGGTCGTAGATGGTCCAACCGGTGCCCACGCGGATGCGGTTGGCGAACGGGGCCTGGCTGTTGCCAGTGCCGCGGTAGTACCAGAGGACGCCGGTGGCGTCCCGGGCCAGCAGGTCGGGGTGGCCGTCGCCCGTGATGTCTCCGGCGCCGACGATCCGGTCGTAGATGGTCCAGCCGGTGCCGACACGGATGCGGCGGGCGAGCGGGGCCTGGCTGTTGCCAGTGCCGCGGTAGTACCAGAGCGCGCCGGAGCTGTCCCGGGCGACGAGGTCGCCGGTGCCGTCGGCCTTGAGCGGACCGAGGGCAGTGATCATGTTGTAGATGTTCCAGCCGGTGCCGACGCGGGTCCGCGGAGCGAAGGTGCCGGGACGGGAAGCGATCGGGGTGGCCTGGTGCTGCCACAGGACGCCCGCACTGTCGCGGCCATAGAGGGTGGCGCGTTCGCCGGCGGGGATCGAGTCAGCGGTCAGGTCTACTCCTCTCGTGGACTCGGCGTAGGGTCTGCCGTCACCGCCGATGGTCTGGAAGTGGATCCACAGTCTGCCCGCGGGCAGGCCCCAGTCCGCTGTGAGATGGAAGGACTCTGTGCTCATGCCGTTACCGGTCCACGGCCTGAGAGGGACCTGCACGCTCAAGGACCCGTCGGGGTCCAAGGTCCAGGGCTCGGAGGCGTAGGAGGTCCCGTCGGGTGAGTACCCGACGTGGAGGCCGGTGGCCAGTTCCTCCACGGTGTAGCCGGCGGCGGCGAGCATGCTGGCGTGGAGCGTCAGGCGGGTTGCTGTTCCGCCCGCTACCGACAGGCCGTCCTGTGTCGCCACCATGACCGTCACCGCCTGGGTATTGCCCGTCGCGATCGCAGGAGGTGATGCGGCCGGCATGGGCGCCCCGTCCGGGGTGTACCAGGTCGTCGACACTTTCGGCTCGCTGACGAGGATCTCGCCGCCGGCGTAGGGGCCGCTGTGCGCGATCATCGTGTCGTCGGCCCCGTTCAGCACCCGTGCACTGACGTAGATGGGGCCCGGGATCGGGGCCTGGGCTGAGACGTGCAGGTGCGTCGTTCCTGCCGGCAGCGGTGCGCCGGGGATGCCGTTGTGGTCGCTGTCTTCCTTCCCGAGGGTGAGGGTCGGGTTCTCGCCGGCACTGACGGCGATGGGCAGGACCGTGCCCGCGTCGTCGGTGATCCGCAGGCGGTTGCCGCCGCCCGAGAACTCCAGGCGTATGTACGCGTCAGTCGCCGTCGGCTCTGCCACGGTGAGATCGAGATTTCCCGGGTCGCCGTAGAGGTCGATGTGGGTGTCACCGACGGAGATGCCCGCCGCAGGGGGCGGGGTGTCCGCCGCAGCCGATGACGATGCGCTCACAGCCGTACCCGCGGCCAGAACCACGGCGGCCGCAGCCGCAACGCGAGAAGAGGAAACGTGCTTCACGTGCGCAATCTCCAGGATTGTCGGGCGGGAACATGCAGTACCCAACTGGAATGATAGGAGCAGGCAGGAGAAGCCCGATCGCCCGCCCGGAGGGCTCCGCGTGCCGGGATACCAGGCCGTCGTGCTCGGGTCAGAAGCGCGGAGGCCCGGCCGGCGGCAACGACCACGACTCCGCGTCTGCGTCCGCCCTTCGGACGCCCATGCCGCACAGAGCGCGGTCGCAGTGCCGGGGAGGCTCGGCAGATACCTGCCCCGCCCTCAGGGGGTGTCAGGCCGCCGCCAGGTCCCACCTCGTTGGGTACTTGTCGCGGTGTGCGGCACGTCCATGACGACGCGGTGGGCGATGCCGGGTCTGTGCTCACCTCGAGCGCCCGGCGAGCCCGGTGGCGGTCCCGACCTGTCCGGCAGCCCGTGAGATGCGAGCTGCCACCTGGCGTTCACCCCTACGGCTGCCGGCCTGTGTCGCTGCCGCGCGGACAGCGGCCTTGTGCATCTCGGCGACCGGGGCCGGGAGTTGCTGGTGCAGGAGTCCATTGGGGCTCGCACGTCCCAGCGGGCGCCGTGGCCTCTCCTGCCAGGGCTCGGGTGTGCAGGTGCCCGCCGATGAGCCACCAATGATTGCGTTCGCTCCTTTTGATTCTTGTGGACCCTCTGAGTACATGATCCTTTCTGAGGCGAATCGACCCGCGCGTGATCTAGAGCACACTACGACCCGGTTCTGATCAATTGTGCAATTGCATCTGACGTAGCGCCAGGTCAGGAGCACGAACCTCGATGATCGTTCAACTCGTTGTATCCAGTGATCATCTCTGCGTGATTTTCCTGGGCGTCCCATGCGTGACGCCTGCGCGTAATCGCTTAGGTGGTGCCAAGGCCGCACTCCCCCGGCAACGACGCGGGGCGGGGCGCGGCAACCCTCAAGGAACGGGACAGCGATGACGCCCATGCACCGCCGGAGGCCGGCATGAACAACGACGCGCCGAACCAGGCCGCCGCGGCCCCCGACAGCCAAACCGTCGGTGCCCTGCCGCACCTGCCGCTGGAGTACGAAGCCTTCTACCTGGGCCACCAGGCGGCCTTCCACGACTACGCCGAGGTCAACCTCGGCCACCACGAGAACGCAGTGGAGACCGTGCACCGCGGCTTCCTGGAGATCCTCGGCAGCTGGGAGACCCTGCTGAGCGCCGGCAACCTCGAACAGCAAGCCTGGGCCATCATGCGGCGCCTGGTCACCACACAGCTGGAGGCCGACGGCCGCCCACCGGCCCTGGTGATCAACGGCCCCATACACCGGGCGCTGAGCACCACCCAGATCCTCGATGCGGCCCGCGACCAACTGCAGTTGATGGACAGCAGCCGCGGCCTGTATGCCGCGATAGCCGACCTGCCCGCCCGCCAGAGCGACGTCATCGTCCTGCGCTACGTGATCGGTTACGACAGCGCCCGGATCGCCTGGCTGCTGGGCCTGAAGAACGAGCGCACCGTCGACTACCAGCTGCGCAGGGCCAGGGAACGGCTCCGCGTCCAACTCGGCCTGCCCGCCGAGACCGCACCCCGGAGAGGAGCACGCCCGTGACCCCCAGCCTCGACACCCTCCTTGCAGACGCCCGGATCCCCACATCCTCGCACGCCTTCGACGTCGCGGCCGGCCTGCGGCGCCTGGCCGCGGACGCCGTGACCGGCGCACCCACCCTTGAGGTCGTCCGCGCCTCCCAGGCCGCACGGCGACTGAGCATCATGTGCCGGTGGGCGCTGAACGCCCCCGACGCAGCCACCCACGTCGGCCGGCTCGTCCAGGACCCGGCAGAAGACCGCCGCGCCGCCGACACCGACGCTGCGAACCTGCCCACCGCCGAGCGCCACGCCTTCGAAGACAAGCTCGACATCCAGGGCGCAGCGGTCTTCGCGTGCCTGCTCAGCCTGACCGACCAGCCCGAGAGCGCGCAGTTCTGGTGGCAACTGGCCGCGGGCGCCGGCAACCGGGTCGCCGCGTACTGCCTGCACCTGCACCACCTCGTCCTCGGCGAGACCCGCGAAGCACAGCACTGGTACCACCAGGTCATTCGGACCATCGAAGACTGCGTCGACCTCGCTGATACCGCCTTCATTGACGGACTGGGCACGGTCGCCGGCTACCGCGGCCGCCACAGCCCGGCCACCGGCGCTCCGCTCGCCAATGGTCTGGAGGTCGAAGTCGACCGGCTGGCCTCCCGCCATCCCAGCGGCATCGTCAGCCGCCCCGACCGCCAACTCGCCGACCGGCTGGCGGACTTCGCCAAGGGCCGCTGAACCCCACAGCAGACCCCGCCAGCCCTTCCGGCAGAAAACAGCAAGGAGTCCTGTCCGACCACGGTTTGCCGGCCCCGGCCGAACGGACTCCTCACCACAGCGTTCCCGAGAACAGGACCACTTCATGCAGGATAGGACGTTGTAGGTGCCGAGAACCACGTCCGCGCTGGTCATGCGGCATGTTGGTACTCGTGGAGTATGCCGCCGAGGCGATCGTGTCTGCGGACGTCGAGGTGGGCGAGTTGGTTGGATTCGAGGGTTTCCGGGAGAGGGCGTAGGGGTGCGGCGCCGGTGAGTGCTCGGTGGGGTCTGTGTTCGTTGTGGAACTGTTCGTATTCGCGTAGGGCGTGCATGAGGTGGGCTTGGTCCCAGATGAGGGTGCGGTCGAGTAGTTCGGCTCGGCAGGAGCGGATCCAGCGTTCCATGATCGCGTTCATGCGGGGCATCTTCACCCCGGTCTTGACGGCCTCGACGCCCTGATCGGCGAGTACGGAGTCGAAGCTGCTGGGGTAGCGTACGTCGCGGTCGCGGATCAGGTATTTGATCCTTGCTCCGGAGTCTTGGATGTCCATGGCCAGGTTGCGGGCGAGTTGGGTGACCCAGGCAGCGGTGGGTTGCGTAGTGGCGCCGAGGATGCGGACGCGTCGGGTCGCGTGCTCGATCACCGTCAGGACGGTCAGGGTCGCGCCGGTGAGGGTCTTGGTCTCGAAGAAGTCGGCGGCGAGGATGGCTTCGGCCTGGGAGCGGAGGAAGGTCGCCCAGGTGGTGTGTTGCCGGTCGGGCGCGGGCGGGATGCCGTGTTCCTTGAGGATGGTCCACACGGTGGAGGCGGCGACCTTGATTCCGAGTGCGGCGAGTTCGCCGTGTACGCGTCTGTACCCCCAGCTGGGGTTCTCGTGTACGAGGCGCAGGACCAGGACGCGGATGGACCGGACGGTGCGGGGCCGGCCCGGGCGCTTGGGACGGGAGGCTTTCGCGTGGCGGCGTCGGAGCAACTTGCGATGCCAGCGCAGCACGGTGTCGGGGGAGACGATCAGGTGGAGCTGACGCAGCCGCTTGTGGGGAAGGTGGTGGAGCAGCGCCGCGAGGAGTGCCCGGTCGGGCCAGGTGAGTTGCGGTTTGCCTGTCTGCCGCTGCAGGACGACCAGTTGGTGGCGTAGGGCCAGGATCTCCAGGTCTTTCTCGTGGCTGCTCATCGGCAGCAGTCGTATGAAGCTGACGGCGGTCGACAGGGTGAGGGATACGGAAGTCGCAACAGCACAGTCGAGCATCCTCGCAGCCGGCCGAGGCGGCTCCACGAGCAGCCTTCCCTGCATCGGACGCTCAACTGCCAGCGCGCACCGCTGACCCCGAACCAGGGCTGTGACCGGCGCGGATGCAATATCCGGCACCTACAGGGTGTGGGGCTGTAATTTTGAAGAGGTTGTCGCCGTGAGCGCACCCCCGACAGGTGTGTGGCGCCACTCCGACCGTTCGGCCGGGCGGAAACGAAATCGTGGCCGAAGTCCAAAGGGCTCCGGCCACGACCGCGATGATCAGGGTCAGTCGCCTGAATAGCCGAAAATGCCCACGTGGGTGGGCTGGTCGTCGGTGTGCAGGATGACGTAGATGCCGGTCCATCGCATGCGGCACTCTTCGAGCAGGGACTCCTCGAAGCGGTGGGCCCGGTGGGCTGCGGCGATTTGCTCCTCATATTGCTGGACCGTGGGACGGTCGGTCCCGAAGTAGTGAGCGAGGCGGCCCGGGGCCAGCGGACGCAGGCTGTTGTAGTCCTCGTCCTTGTCAGGGTCCGGGACGTCGGTCGTGTGGACGACGCGTTGGATGTCGAGGATCGAGTGGGTGCCTTCTTCGCCCATGAAGTCCTCGTCAGCATGCAGGTCTGCGAGGCTTCGGTAGGTGCGGGCGTCGCCGTACTTCTGGTGGAAGATCTGTGCGTGCAGGGCCTCCAGGGAGGCCTCGACGCTCCCTGCGTAGGGGGTGATGTACTCCCACGTGCTGGCTCCCATTGCGCCGCCTTTCCTTGAGCGAGATCGGCGTCACCCTAGATGAGGGGTGTGACAGGCGGCGGTTCGGCCGGACGGTGGCCGAGATTCCGGGTCGTTCTAGCCTCGGCACCTCTTCTGGGTGCGATGTGCCGCCTGTGAGCAGGCATCTCTGTGTCAACCGGCAGAACCGGCCGTGGCCGGACGACGACAGCCTCGTGACAGCAGACCGGGCTCACACAACTGCACGCCGCCAGGCGGAACAGCGCTTCCTACCGCTGACGCCCACCCGCTGTCACCAAGGTGTCTGCTCACACCCCCGACAGCGGATTCTTCGTCGCAGGTCAGGCTATCTGGCTGGGGCATCGGGTGATCGTGCTGCTCGCGATACGGGCGCGGCCCCGGTGTGCTGCCAGGCCAAGGGGCGCCCTTCGTCGTCTCAGAGTTGCGGAAGGTGATTCCGCGAGTTCGGGGCGTGCTCCTCGTTCTCCCTGGGCAGGCGGGGAGGTCCGTCCTGCTCATTCAAGAGCAGGACGAGACGGGTGCAATGGCCACCCTCTTGTGCAACATCATGTGGACGCCTCCACCCGTCGCTGACCTACTCGACGACGGTCCCCCCCAGCACCTGCGCAATGCGGGGTGCCATTTTCCTGCTGAGGGCGAGGGCGTCGTCCCCGACGCTGGCGAGGCTGACGGCCCAGGTGTCGCCGATGACGGCCACCCTTTCTGCGCTCTTGGAGAGGTCGGCCCACTTGGTCACTGCTTCGTGGTTGCGGAACAGGTTGATCCCGGAGTCGCCGGGCGCCGGCCCGGGTGTCTCGGTGATGAGGACGTCCCAGGAACTGGTTATGTCCTTGTTGGTATCGGTGAGGTCGTTCCAGTAGAGGTTCGCTACGGCGAATCCGGCGGCTTCGAGCGTGTCGGCAATGGCCCGCGCAGTGGTGTAGTGGCCGGTGGCGTCGTTCGCCGCGGGCGTTCTGGCGGCGCCTTGTGCGGCTGAGGGCGTCACGGTCTGGGTTCCGGTCGGCTCAAGGGTGGCCCAGACGACGGCTCCGATGATGAGCCCGGTGATGCCCGTGGTCGCGATGACGGTGCGTCTGTGCATGGTCCCCCCATGGTGCTTTGGTGCGGTGCGCCGCACTTTCTCATGTCTGCGGCTGCCGAGCAGTAGATTCTTACCCATCGCCTTGTCGCGGCGGTGCTCCTTGCTGGGGTGGGCGCCCCACCTCCGGGCGCCCGTGGGCGGCTCAGCTTGTTGTTTAAGTCGCTGTTGTCGTTCCGACCGTGCGGGATGCGGTTCGAACCGGGGTTCCCGTTCAGGTGGTGGTTGCGGGGTCGGCGCATGAAGGTGGGGCCTTCTGAACAGTTCGATGGTGTCGAATCAACGAACAACGTCAGGAGGCCCCGGTGTTGGAGTGTTCCGTGTCGATGGCAGGGCAGTCCAGTTCCGTCACCCCGGGGTGTGACTGCCTGGCGCACCAGTTCGGAAACGCCGCCGACAACGGCACGCGCCGGCCCCGGTACCCGTCGGACATGACGGACGCGGAGTGGGTCGTGGTCCGGCCGCTGCTGCCGGTGCCGGGCTGGATGCGGGGCCGGGGCGGGCAGCCGGAGGCATACTGCCACCGGGCCATACTGGACGCCATCCGCTACCTGGTCGACAACGGAATCAAGTGGCGGGCCATGCCCGCCGACTTCCCGTCCTGGGACCGCGTCTACGCGTTCTTCCGCCGCTGGCGCGACCACGGCCTGGCCCGGGAGTTCCACGACCGGCTGCGCGCGGCAGTTCGCACTCGTGCGGGCCGGGACAGCGAGCCGACGGCCGCCGTGATCGACTCCCAGTCGGTCAAGGCCGACGCCGTGGTGGGCGCGGACAGTCGCGGCTTCGACGGCGGGAAGCTGATCAACGGACGCAAGCGGCACCTGGTGGTCGACACGCTCGGCCTGCTGCTGGGCGTGATGGTCACCGCTGCGGATGTCGGGGACCGCACCGCCGCGAAGGTCCTGCTCCAGCAGGTGGCCGGCGCGCATCATCGGCTGGCACTGGTCTGGGCGGCGGCTACACCGGCAGCCTCGTCGAGCACTGCCTGGCCGTACTCGCGCTGGTCCTGGCCATCGTCAAACGCAGTGACGACCGGAAGGGCTTCGTGGTGCTGCCCAAGCGGTGGATCGTGGAGCGCACCAACGCCTGGCTGATGCGCACCCGACGCCTGGCACGCGACTACGAACGCCGCACCACAAGCGCCGAGGCGATCGTCTACTGGTCGATGAGCCTGCTCATGACCCGCCGCCTGGCCCGGCCACACCCTTCCCGAGCATGAACTGGCCCGGCGAGAGTTCGGTCAGCCAGCCCCGCGCGACCAGGCGTTTCGCCTTCGACCGCAAACCCTCCACTCGCGCCGGCACCACGTCCATCCCGAACACTGCGGCCATCTCCTGGCAGATCAGGTGCCCTTGATGCAGCCGGGACCGGTCCGCGAGGATCTGCACGATCCGTTGGTAGTCCACCGACAGCACCGACCAGGCAAGCCCTTCACGCCACACCGGCACCTGCGACCTCGGCTTGACCCCATCCCCGGGCGGCGACGGCGCATCCGCGTCCATCGGGATCGAGGTGACCTCCGTCCCGGTGGTGCCGGCGCCGGGGGCCAGGACAGCGTCGACCCGCCTGCGGGCACCGTCCATTCCTGCCATTCCAGCTCAGCCGCAGCCAGCTCGGCCTGGATCCGATCGGCTTCCTCCCGCAACCCGTCGACACGACGGCGAGCAGCGAGCTCGTGCTGTTCCAGCAGTCCGACAACTGACGGCATCCAAGCCTCCCAGGCGAGCGACAACCCGACAGACCACAACTCCCACCGAGTCACCGTCCCTATGCCCGACCAGGCAAAACGCCGCCCTCAAGCTCGGAACGACAACAGGGACTAAGCGCACGATCTGACGCCGATGTTCCTCAGACCCCGTCTTCCACACGTTGTAGAGGAAGGGAAGGATCGAAAGGCCGAGCAGGAACGAGCTGATCGTGGAGATGGTGGCAGCGTGGTGAAGCCGTCGGAGGCCAGGTAGTCGGCGTACCGGCGGGGCATGCCCTCGGCGCCCAGCCAGTGCTGGACGAGGAAGGTGCCGTGGAAGCCGAAGAAGAGCGTCCAGAAGGTGATCTTCCCGAGCCGTTCGTCGAGCATCTTGCCGGTCATCTTCGGCCACCAGAAGTGGAAGCCGGCGAACATCGAGAACACCACGGTGCCGAAGACCGTGTAGTGGAAGCGCGCCACCACGAAGTACGAGTCGGACACGTGGAAGTCCAGTGGCGGCGCGGCCAGGATGACACCGGTCAGGCCACCGAACAGGAAGGTGACCAGGAAGCCGACCGACCAGAGCATCGGGGTCTCGAAACTCAGCGACCCCTTCCACATGGTGCCGATCCAGTTGAAGAACTTCACACCCGTCGGCACCGCGATCAGGAAGGTCATGAACGAGAAGAACGGCAGCAGCACACCGCCGGTGACGCACATGTGGTGCGCCCACACCGTGATGGAAAGCCCGGCGATGGAGATGGTCGCCGCGACCAGGCCGATGTAACCGAACATCGGCTTCCGTGCGAAGACCGGAATACCCTCGGAGATCATGCCGAAGAACGGCAGCGCGATGATGTACACCTCCGGATGCCCGAAGAACCAGAAGAGGTGCTGCCACAGCAGCGCGCCACCGTTTGCCGCGTCGAAGACGTGCGCCCCGAACTTCCGGTCGGCTTCCAAGGCCAGCAGCGCACCGGCCAGCACCGGAAAGGCGAAGAGAACCAGAAGCGAGGTGAGCAGCACGTTCCAGACGAAGATCGGCATGCGGAACATCGTCATTCCGGGTGCGCGCATGCAGATGATCGTGGTGATGAAGTTGACCGCACCGAGGATGGTGCCGAAGCCGGACAGCGCCAGACCCATCACCCACATGTCCCCGCCCACGCCCGGCGAGTTGACCGCGCTGGACAGCGGCGAGTACGCGAACCAGCCGAAGTCCGCCGCGCCCTGCGGGGTGACGAAGCCGCCGATCGCGATCAGCGACCCGAACAGATAGAACCAGTAGGCGAGCATGTTCAGCCGCGGGAACGCCACGTCGGGCGCACCGATCTGCAGCGGCATGATCCAGTTCGTGAAGCCCGCGAACAGCGGCGTCGCGAACATCAGCAGCATCACGGTGCCGTGCATCGTCTACGCCTGGTTGAACTGCTCGTTCGACAGGAACTGGGTCCCCGGCCTGGCCAGCTCTGCCCGCATCAGCAACGCCATGACCCCTCCGACCAGGAAGAAGCCGAACGACGTACACAAATACAGCGTGCCGATCATCTTGTGGTCGGTCGTGGTCAGCCACGAGACCACCACGCCACCCGGGCGCCTGAGCCTGGCCGACACTTCGTCCTCGTAAGTATCGTCCAAGCTGGCCGGTTCCGCTGTATCGCTCGTTGTCATCTGCTGGTGCCCCCGGTCGCATCAGCACCGGTCCAGGCTCTCGTCAGACCGCCGCTTGACAAACCAGCCCCGCCGATCCGTCAGCCCAATGGAGCAGCCAACGGCCGCCGCCTCACGGCGGCCTTCCCTCGATACCCGGGCGGGTATTTGCGTCACCCCTGCGTACCCCTTTACGGTGGTCGGTATACCCCATAGGGTATTCCATCGTTCTGGTAGAGCACGACAAGGAAGGCTTGTTCCATGACGTCCGCACCATCACGAGGAGTCGGGTCGTCCTGCCGGCCGCCTCATGCCCCTGAGGCGGGCGGCTCCCCCGGGCCGTTCGGCCGCCTGGGTGTCTGGTCGGCCACCCACACCAGGAAGGTCTTCCTGCTGTGGGTGGTAGTCGTGGCCGTCCTCGGCGCATTCGCCCCGAAGGTGGAGTCCGCGCTGTCGGGCGCCGGCTGGCAGGCCAACGGTTCGCAGTCGGTGGCCGTGCGGCAGATCGCCCAGGACCACTTCGGCGGCAACGCCTCCTCCGCGATCCAGGTCGTGGTGCACGCCGACCGGCCAGTGACCGATCCCTCGGTGCAGAAGGTCATCACCCAGGCCGAATCGATCGCGCAAGGGGACTCCCGCATCGCGGCCGTCGTGCCGCCGCAGCCCGGCGCCACGATCAGCCCCGACCGTCACACCGCGATCGTCCTGGCCGGAGCCAAAGCCGACCCCAACGAAATGGTCCGCGCCGCAGACGACCTCAAGGGGCCGCTCGGGGCACTGTCCGGGAACGGCGTCACCGTCAACGCCACCGGCGCCTCTGTGCTGTGGAGCGACTTCAACACCGCCAACCATAACGCGATGATCCACTCCGAGATCCTGTCCTGGCCCGTGACCCTGATCATCCTGGTACTGGCCTTCGGCTCCCTGGTGGCCGCCGGACTGCCGCTGCTGCTGACCATGGCCGGGCTCGGCGCCTCCGCCGGATCGCTGGTCCTGCTCACCCACCTGACACCGGTGTCGATCTGGGCGATGAACTTCGCGATGATGTTCGCCCTCGCCCTGGGCATCGACTACGCCCTCTTCATGGTCATGCGGTTCCGCGGCGCCCGGATGGGAAGGGCCCGCACCACCGTGCAGGCCGTCGCCGAGACAATGGACACCGCCGGCAAGGCCGTCGCCCTGTCAGGCGCCACCGTCCTGGTCAGCCTGTCAGCGGTCATGCTCGTACCCTCGCCCGCCTTCCGCTCGATGGCCGGCGGCATCATGCTCGCCGTCGCGTTCGTCCTGGCCGCGACGCTGACGCTGCTGCCCGCGGTGCTGGCCAAACTCGGACACCGCATCGACGCGGTGGCACTGCCCTGGGCGAAGGTCGGCGAGCACCGCTCGCCGCGGTTCGCCGCCTGGGGCGAGCGCCTGTGGCGCCGCCCCGTGGCCTACGGCGCCGCCGCCCTCGTCGTGCTGCTGACCCTGGCAGCGCCGGTGATCGGCCTGCGTACCGCCATGCCCTCCATCACCGTCCTGCCCAAGGACGCCTCCGCCCGCTCCGGCTACACCGCCGTACAGGACGCCTTCGGCCCCGGCGCCCCCGGCACCCTGCAGATCGCCGTCCCCTCCGCCTCGGCCGACCAGGCCGCGCAGGTCGCCCAGCACACCCCGGGCATCGCGACCGTCATGCCGCCACAGACCGCCGCCGACCACTCCGGCTGGTCGATGATCCAGGCCGTCCCCAAGGTCGACCCCTCCGACCCCGCCCTGTCACAGACCATCCACACCCTGCGCGCCGGCCTCCCCCACGGCAGCCTGGTCGGCGGCGCATCCGTGGAGAACCTCGACCTGCAGCACCTGCTCACGCAGAAGACCCCGCTCGTCATCGGCGTCGTCCTCGCCCTGGGCTTCCTCCTGCTGCTCATCGCGCTGCAGGCACCCCTCGTCGCAGCGCTGGGCACCGCGGCCAGCCTGCTTTCCACCGGCGCCGCCTTCGGCGTCGCACGCCTGGTCTTCCAGGACGGCCACGGCGCCGGGCTGCTCGGCTTCGCCTCGCAAGGCTTCCTCGACGGCTGGGCACCGGTGTTCTTCTTCGCGATGATCTTCGCCATCGCCATGGACTACACCGTCTTCCTGCTCGCCTCGGCCAAGGAACACTACGAACGCTCCCGCGACGTCAAGGACGCCATGGTCGGCGCCATGGCCCACTCCGGCCGCGTCATCTTCGCCGCCGCAGCCGTCATGGTCGCCGTCTTCTTCACCTTCGCCATCTCCGGACCCCTCCCACCCAAGGAGATGGGCATCGTCCTCGGCGTGGCCGTCCTGCTGGACGCCGCCCTCGTACGACTCGTCCTGCTGCCCGTACTGCTCCGCCTCACCGGCCACGCCGCCTGGTGGAGCCCCGCCTGGCTGCGCCGGATCCTGCCGAACGTCCGCTTCGCCCACGACTGACCGGCCGGCTCCCTACGGGGCGCATCCGCGTCCGGCCGAGCAGCACGCGGCCGGACGCGGGCCGGGCGACACCGCAGACCGGTCCTTATACCCCCTGGGGTACAATCAAAGCAAGTGGAACCACTGAAGGAGGTGCGGTCATGGGAATGGCAGTGGACGAGGACTCGGTCCAGGCAGTCCTCAACCGCCTGCGCCGCGCGCAGGGCCAGCTCTCAGGCGTGATCGCCATGATCGAGGCCGGCCGCGACTGCAAGGACGTCGTCACCCAGCTCGCCGCCGTGTCCCGCGCCCTCGACCGCGCCGGATTCAAGATCGTAGCCAGCGGCATGCGCCAGTGCATGACCGCCGCCGATGGCACCCAACCGCCCATGACCGAGGCCGAACTCGAAAAGCTCTTCCTCACCCTGGCCTGATCCAGCACCACCGCCGAGCCGGGCACGGCAACCAACGGCGCGGGAGAAGACACCGCCGAAGAGGTGACGTCCCCGCGACCTCATCGACTGCTTGCCGGGCGGAGCCTGGACTCATTGCCCCTTCTACTCAAGGGGAGCGACGGGCCTGCTCTTCGTGCCATGGCGGAAGACCCTCTCGATGCCCACCGGCGACGATGCTGCCGCATTGGCCCAAGCCGCAGATCACGCGGGTCAGTGGGCGACGCGGGCTTGGCTGCCGACGACAGCCACGGGGCAGCGCGCGTGGTGCAGCACCGCCTGGCTCACCGATCCGAGCAGCAGCCCCGTGAACCCGCCACGTCCGCGGGCTCCGACGACCAGGAGCTGGGCGTTGCTGCTCTCGGCGACAAGCGTCTCCCGCGTGGCCGCACGGACCGACCGCAACTCGACCGGGACCTGCGGATACCGCTCCGCACAGCCGACGAGCGTCTCAGCGAGAAGACGTCCCTCATCCTCCCCGAGCAGACCGGGCTCGTAGGCGTACGGCATCGTGGGATCTTGTGGCGGTGGGGGCACGGGGACTGTCCAGGTCGTCCACGCGTGCAGCGCCACCAGGCCGGTTCCGCGCACAGCGGCCTCGTCGAAGCGAACGCGACCGCCGTCTGCCCGGCCGGAGAACCGTCGACTCCCACCAGCAGTCCGGCAAACGCCCCCGAACTCGTCACCGCTCCGTAGCCGCGCCCCGCCCGTGAGTGGACGGCGCTTGTCGAAGGTGGGGGCGGGTCAGTGGGCGCCGGTGAGTTCTCCGCTGAGGTTGCCGTGCATCTTGGCGCTTTCCTCGTTGAGGCCGATGACGGTGACGGCCTTGCCGCGGACGGCGTATTTGGTGGTGATGGCGTCCAGGGCGGCGACGGAGGAGGCGTCCCAGACGTGGGCGCCGGTGAGGTCGATGCCGACCTTGTCGGGGTCGCCTGCGTAGTCGAACCGGGTGACCAGGTCGTTGGAGGAGGCGAAGAACAGCTCGCCGGTGACGGCGTAGACGACGCTGTTGCCGTCGGGGTCGGTGACGGCGGTGACGTGGGTCAGGTGGGCGACGCGGCGGGCGAAGATCACCATGGCGGTGATCGTGCCGGCGACGGCCCCGATGGACAGGTTGCTGGTCGCAACGGCGAGACCGTGGTGACGGCCATCACCACGGTCTCGCCGATCGGCATCCGCTTCAACGTGGGGGGCTTGACGGAGTGCCAGTCGAAGGTGCCGACCGACACCAGCACCATCACCGCGACCAGGGCGGGTCTGTACGGTGACTGGCCCTGCCTCACTTTCGGTGGTGACGGAGCGTGCCGCTATCCGAGGAGCAGGCCGCGGTGAGCTTGGCCAGGAATTCGTGTTGCTCGGCCTTGAGGTTGTCCGGCCTGGTGAGGAGCATCCGGGCGAGACGGCGCGGGGAGATGTGGCTGCGTTCGGCGTCCGCGCGGCCCTGGTTGATGTACTTGTGCAGGAGGTTGAGGCAGCCGGTGAAGCCGAGGGCTTTGATCTCGTCGAAGAGGTGCCTGACGGGGACGGCGGGGTCCTCGGCCCGGCGTTTGCGCAGGTGGTCGCGGTAGGGGTTGACGAGGCCGGCGCGGTATTTGGGGACGCGGAGCATCCGCTCGGGCCGGTCGGCTCGGGCGTAGCGTTTGACGGTGTTCAGGGCCAGTTGGAGGCGGCGGGCGCATTCGAGCAGGCCCACGCCCTGGTCGAGGAGACCGTGGACCTGGGGCCAGCGTTCCAGGGTGGTCTGTGCGCGGGGCCCATCGTAGATCGGTGCGTCCAGGACGGTGGCCCAGCACGTGCTGTGTGTCTTCACCTCGCTCAGGGCTGCTTCGCGCAGGTTGTGCCACAGATGCCAGCGGTCAGCGACCTGCACCGCGTCGGGCAGAGCGCGGCGGATCGCCTGCGCATAGGTGGCCGATCCGTCACGGCAGACGACCTCGACGTTCGGATGCCCGCGCAGCCACGCTTCGAGGGTGTCGGCGGTGCGGTCGGGCAGCACCTCGATCCGCTCATGGGTCTCAGCGTCGATCACCACAGTGGCGTAGCGGTGCCGCCGGCGCAGAGCGAAGTCGTCGACGCCGATCACACGGGGCATCCGCCCGGTGGGCAGCGGAATGCGCAGCAGGGCACGCAGAGCCGTGTGACGGGACAGGCCCACCGCAAGCCCCGCCAACAAACGTGACCCCGCCCGGCCCGCTAACTCTCTGACCACGGCCTTGACCTGCCAGGTCAGACGGGCCGTGCGCCGCTGATATCGCTCCAGCACCCCGGGCAGTTGCTCGCGGAAGGTCTGCCGGCAACCGCGCGTGGGACACACCAGGCGCCGCACCCGCACACGGACCACCACACGCCGCCCGTCGACCGGCACATCGGCCACCGTCCGCAACTGGTAACCGTGCACCTGCCTCGACGACACCGCGCACACCGGACAGACCGCGGCATCCTGCGGAGTCCGCGCCCGCACCACGATCCGCTCACCCTCGTCCAGCACCCCCTCGATGACCAGCGGGGACAACCCCGAAAACACCGTCCGCACAAGCTCGTTGACTTCCCTCACACGAAGGTCAACGACCCTCAACACGCTCCGTCACCACCGAAAGTGAGACAGGGCCAGGGAGGCGGCCTGGTCGACCGCGGCGGTACTGGGCAGCGCCACGTAGGGGAACGTCGCGCCGGGCGGGCGCGGCGCCTTCCAGGGCCTGCAGTTCGATGTCCAGGACATCGTCGGTGCTCGGCAAGCGGTTCGCTTTCACCGGTGCGCAACCCTTCCGGCGCTTCCTACCGGGAGTTCGTCGACACTCGGAAGCGCGCCGGGTGGCGAGGCGAGACACGTCCCCCGTGCGACTGCTGCAGCAACCCTCCTCGACGATGTCCGTACGCGACGGTCTGTCCATGGCTGGACCGATCGCTCGCGATGACGGGTGGGCACAGGAGAGGTCGCCGAGGCGCCACCGGGGGCGCGTCCAGGGCGCATGGGGGCGAGAATCACCGCGTCCCCGCGAGAATCGCTGAGGGTGGTTTCTGCATGCCGGAGGCCATCTCGGAGGGGGGTTGGCCCAGGTCAGAGCAGGTGCGTTGAACGTTTCGGTTCATCGTGGAGCCGAGCGGGCGGGAGGCCGTCCGGCCCGGGCGGAGTGGGCCGGGCGGGGCACCCGGTCTGTGGATGAGGAGGTGCCGCGGGCGCGCGGGTTCGTCGCCGGATGGGACGGCTGCCGTGGGTGCGGCAGCCGTCCCGGACCGGAGCGCCTGCGGGATCAGAGTGTTGCGAGGCTCGCGAAGGCGGCCAGGGCGGCCAGCCCCGCGCCCGTGACAGTCTGGACCCGGCGGTCCATCACGCACATCATCGAGAGGAAGCCGGGCATCGAGCCGCCGCGCCGGCTGTGCAGGATGGCCAGCAGGCTGGGCAGGCAGCGGCCCAACGCCACCAGCGTGAACAGCGCGGCGCCGAGGTCGGGCGAGCCGGATGCCAGGACACCGAGGACGAGCAGGTAGTAGGCGCTGGACCGGATGAAGATCAGGAAGCCGGGGCCGATCATCGTTCCGAAGAGCAGGGAGACCTTCCAGGGTTCGGTGGTCTTGCGCAGGTGGCGCGGCAGTTGGCGGCGCCGCATGGGGGTCGGCATCCGCACCATCCCCAGCTCGTGCAGCCCGTAGGCGATGGCCGCCGCGGCCCAGACGAGGAGCAGGACGGTGACGGGAACGGCCGCGGTGACCGGGGCGCCGAGGAGGCCGAGCAGCGCTCCGGTGGGGACGGCGGTGGCGACCGAGCCCACAGCGTGCCAGCCCAGCCGCCGCCACGGGGTGGAAGCGCCCTTGCGGCCCGGCTGCTTGGGCGCGGCGACCACGCCGGCCACCGACATGCCGCAGGTGGACCAGTTCGCCGCCAGCGCCGTCAGGGCGGCGGCGCCCGTCGCGGCGGCGGTGAGGGCGGTGCCGCCGGCCGGGTCCGACGCAGCGGTGGCCGCGCCGGCGGCGACGGCGCCGGCCAGCAGGGCGGCGCGGGTCCGGCCGGATACGGCCCGCCGCAGCGTCGGGCGGATGTCGGGGACGTCCGCGGTGAGCGGCGGGTGGGCGAGCGCGTCGCGGACGCGGGTCCCGGCAGCCGGGGCGGGCCGGGTGAGTGTCTGTGTCATGGTTCCTCCGGGGTCGGGCGGTGGTGGTGGGACGAGGCGGGCGGCGGCGCCGCGGCCGGGGGCGGCCGGCTCAGTTCTCGACGACGACGCTGCCGGTCATGGCCGGGTGCGGGGTGCAGTGGTAGGTGAAGGTGCCGGTCTTGTCGAAGGTGTGGCGGTAGGTGCCGGCGGTGCGCAGTTCGCTCTTCAGCACGCTCGCGTTGGCGCCGTCACCGGACACGTCGTGCGGCATGCCGCCGTCGTCCCAGCGCCACTCGACCGTCTGGCCCTTGGCGACGGTGATGCGGGACGGGTTGAAGGCCATGTTCTTGATCGTCACGATCACCGGTGCCTTGTTCACCGGCTGGGCCTTGGCGTCGCTGCCGCACGCGGTGAGGACGGGTGCCAGGGCGACGGCGAGCACGAGGGGGACCAGCTTTTTCACGGTGTTTCCTTTCAGCGGATGTAGTGCAGGTCCGCGGCCATGCCGGCTTCGAAGTGGTAGGCGTTGTGGCAGTGGAACATCCACTCGCCGGGGTTGTCGGCGTCGAACTCGACGGCGAGCGAGGTACCGGGCAGGACGTTGACGGTGTCGCGACGCAGTCCGCCGTAGGCGGGCACCGCGAAGGTGTGGCCGTGGGTGTGCATGGGGTGCCACATGCCGGAGGTGTTGCGCATGGTGATGCGGACGCGCTCGCCGGTCTTCATGACGAGGCCGCCCGCGTCCCGGCCGGCGATGCCCCACTGGTAGCGGCCCTCGGCCCGGAGGAGTTCGACCTCGTAGGAGCGGTCCGGGGCCCGCTTGTCCAGGCGTACGGAGGCGGCGGGGCGCAGCGCGCTCTCCAGCACGAGGCGGCCGTCGAGCTCCGGGACGTCGGCCGGCAGCTTCCGCTGCGGGGCGGCGTCGGTGGTGCGCAGGACGGTGGCGGCGTGTCCCGGGCGGCCCTCGGCGCGGGCGACGACGGGCCACGCTCCGGAGCGGACGGTGACGAGGACGTCCACGCGCTGTGCCATGCCGAGCAGGACGGCGTCGGCCTTCTGCGGCTGCGTGTCGTACCCGTCGACGGCGACGACGGTCAGCTCGTGGCCGGCGACGGCGAAACGGTACGGGGTCTCGGCGCCGGCGTTGACAATCCGCAGCCGCAACCGGGTGCCCGGCTTGCACCGGATGGGCCTGGGGTCGTTCGGCGGGCGGCCGTTGATCAGGTGCAGCGGGTAGGCGATGTGCTGGGTCATGCCGCCCAGCACCTTCGAACGGCCTTCCCCCTGGCCGACCAGGCGGGCGGCGGTCCGCTGCTCCGGGGTGCCGCCGCCCGTGCCCGCGCCGGTGGTCGAGGCGGACGGGGAACCGGAGTGGTCCATGCCCGCCATGCCCCCCATCCCCGCCGTGCCGCCTCCCCCGAGCGCCGGGTTGAGGGCGGCGAGGACCGCGTCCGGAGTGGTGCCCAGCCCGTCCAGCCAGTCGTCGAGGACGAGGACCGCGTCGGCGTCGGCGCCACTGCGGTCGTCGGGGTCCTCCACGACGAGGGCGCCGAACAGGCCCCGGTCGGCCTGGAGTCCGCTGTGCGAGTGGTACCAGTAGGTGCCCGGGTCCGGCACGGTGAAGTCGTACGTGAACCGGCCGTCCCCCGCCGCGATCGCCGCCTGAGTGACGGGGGCGTTGCCGTCCATGTCGTTGCGGATGCGGATGCCGTGCCAGTGCAGGGTGGTCTGCTCCGTCAGACGGTTGGTGACGGCGGCGCGGACCCGGTCGCCCTTGCCGACCCGGAGTTCGGGGGCGACCGCCTCGCCCCCGTACGTCCAGGTGTGGGCGCGCCGGCCGCCCAGGTCGACGGTGGCGGCGCCGGCGGTGAGGGCGAAGGACGCTGTGCGGCCGCTGCGGTGGCGGGCGGCCTCGGCCCGGCGCACCTCGGGGTCGGTGGGCAGGATGAACCGCCGGGCCGCCTGGTGCGTACCGCCGCTGCACGCGGCGAGCAGCCCCAGGCCGCCGAGCCCGGCCGTGCCCGCCGCGAGAGCGCCCAGCCGCAGCACCTCGCGGCGGCCGAAGGGCTGTTCGCCGGGCAGCGGGCCGCTCATCCGATCGCCTCCGGGGTGATCAGGCCGCCGATGTCGCCGAGAGCCCCCTGGATCGTCTTCGACGACACGACACGGCCGGTCGCGGCGTCGACCCCGACGACCTTCTGGGTGGGCCGGCCCTCCTTCTCGGCGCCCGCGCCGACGACGTACAGCGTCTTGCCGTCATAGCCGTAGGCGATCGCCGCGATGCCGGTCACACCGAGCTTCTTCAGCGGCAGGACGGTGATGGAGCGGAAGGCGGCGGCAGCGTACAGGACGACCTCGGACTTGTCGCCGGCCTGCGCCGAGTCGGGATTGGCGGCGGAGTCGGTGTAGGCGACGGCGACGCTGCCGGCCGTGGAGTTGATCACGCTGTCGGCGAAGCGTCCCTCGGCGCGGCCCGCGTTGCCGACCGGTTTCAGCGGGGCGGAGGGCAGGCCGTGCGAGAAGTCCGGCAGGTAGACGTCACCGCCCGCGTCGATCAGCAGGCCCTGCTTGGCGTCCGCGGCCCAGCCGACGGTGCGGGCGCCGGTGAAGTCGGCGGGAAGCACCTTCGCGCGGCCCGCCACCTTGGGCCTGCCCTGCGCGTCGATGCTGATCCTGACGAGTTCCCGGGTGTCCTGGCACACGCTGTACACGTCGTGTCCGACGGTCCAGGTGAAGGGACCGCAGCCGCGCAGGGCGAGGGCGCCGCTCTCCTTGTGCTCCTTCAGGTCGATCACGCGCAGGCCGTAGAGGCCGTCGTCCCAGGAGACGAAGTACCGGCCGTCGGAGGTGACGGCGTGGGAGCCCGTACGGGAGTGCAGGCGGGCGTAGTCGGGGAGCTTGATCTCGTCCGGCTTGAGGAGGTCGCCCGCGTAGGTGCTCACCGTGAAGTCGGCCTTGCCGCGGGAGCCGCGGGGCCGCCACACCTCGCCGGCGAGCACCGCGGGGTCGGAGGGCTTGGCGCCGATGAAAGCGTGCACGACCGGTTCCCAGATGCCCGGGCCGACAACGATCCGGGAATGCGTCGCGCCGGTGGTCGGGTCGAGGACCTGGAGTCCGTCCTCCAGGCTGCCGAAGCCGCCCGGCAGGGTGACCAGGTCGTTCTTGGTGATCGGGGTGATCGCGCCGACGTGGAGCTTCTCGGGGATGACCGACGGGATCGTCTCGTCCTTGCTGCCGAGAGCGGTGGTGGAGTCGGCGGGCGACCAGGCCTGGGGCTGGTAGCTGACGACGCCTTCGGGCGGCGCGGTCTTCTTCGTCGCGTCGCCGTCGTGGGAGGAGGAGGTGCAGGCGGTCAGCGCGAGGGCCAGCGCGAGCGGCGGGGCAGCGACGCGGAGAGCGCGCAGTCGGGTGCGTGAGGTCGGGTTCACGAGCCGGCACCCACCTTCGGACGGTCCGCGGGACGTACCTGGCAGTCCTCGCCGATGATCGGCGCCAGCGTGCAGGTGTAGGACTGCGACTCGTCGGAGACGCACCAGATGATCTCCTGGTCGTAGCTGCCGGCCGCAGGGTTGTACATCCGGGCCTGGACGTCGGGGTCACCGCAGAAGGCGTTGGTGCAGCCGGGGGCGCCGCAGCAGTCGTAGTACGCGATCAGGTAGGTCTTGCCGTCCTTCGGGTTGGTGCAGCAGCCGACCCAGAACTCGGCGCCCGGCTTGCTGCCCGGGGCGCAGGTCGTCACACCTCCGCCGTCGCAGGCGGCGCAGGCGGCGCCGTCCATGTTGCACCAGCGCCAGTACTCGCACTCGGCGGGGTCCTTGCCCTTGTAGGTGAGGGCCGCCGGCTCGTGGTCCCCGCCGGCCTTCGGCGTGGCGGCGACGGCCTCGGTGCTACGGGTGACCGGTAGCGCGCCGATCACGGCGACGCCGGTGGCGCCGACCGTCCAGCGGCCGAGCCGCCCGATGACCGAGCGGCGCGAGACACGTTCGGACATGCGGCGGCCCGCGCGCCCGACGAGGCTGCCGCCGCGGCCTGCCAGCCACTCGGCCTGTTCCTGCACGGTGTGTTGGTCGACCGGATACCGGTTCTCATGACTCTCCTGCTGGTGCTCCACCGAAGCGCTCCAATCTGAGGGAAGGGGGTGGGGATGGGGTCCGGGTATGTCGCCCCGCGGGTGCCGGCGATGTCCGGCGAGGTCGTCCCGGCGGTGTCCGCGGGACCGTCAGGCGGCGGCGTCCGCCTGGGCCTTGGCCTGTGCGTGCAGGTGCTGGAGCGACGGAGTGCCGGTCTCCAGGGCGTTGAGCAGGCTCTCGACCTGCGCCATGTGGTTGCACAGGCCCTTGCCGCGGATCTTGCCGTGTTCGTCGAGCACCACCGCGTACGGCGTGGTGCCCACCTGGTAGGCGATGCCCACGTCCCGGGCGTCGACGTAGGCGAGCTCCGCGCCGATGCCGCTGCCCGCGAGGAACTCCCGGTGCTCCTCGGGTGTGCCGTCGGACACCAGCACGACGTCGAGTTCCTTCTCCGCCCTGGCCATGCTGCGGATGCCCGGCAGCAGGCTTTTGCAGGTGGAGCAGGACGGTGCGGTGAACACGAGGAGCTGCGGCCTGGCACGGTGGCCGCCGATGTCCACCGTGCGGTCGAGCTGGTCGGTGAGGCCGCGGAAGGAGGGACCGGCCTGGTCGACTCTGGGCCCGGTGTCCATCATCCGGGCGCCGAGCGGGCCGAGGCGGACCTGCACCCGCCCGATCTCCCGGGCGAGCGCCAGCAGCATGAGGAACAGCAGTGCGGTGGCCGCCCCGAGTACGGCGACCGCGGTGAGCAGGAGCGTGTTCATGGTGTCCTTGTCGTCGGAGGAGGCGGACGCACGCGGGCGACGCGCGGGCCACGGCCCGCCGGGGCTCGGCGGGGCTCGGCGTACAGGTGGGGCGGGATCTCAGCGGCGCGAGGGGCCGGCCGGCGCCTGGCGGAGCGCCCCGGCCGCGCGGGACAGATGTGTGTCGACCGGACGGCGCCCCGGATGGACGACCTGCCGTACCTGGGCAGCGGCGGTCACCATGGCGAGCAGCAGGGCGGCCAGCGCCACGGCCACCGCGTGCCCCGCGAGACCGGGTCCCCGGTACGTCGCCACCGTCAGCCCCGCTACCAGGGCGAGGGCGAGCGCGCGCAGCGCGTGGAACCAGCCGATGTGCGGCACCGCGTCCTTGACGCCGAACGCGAAGCAGCCGCAGTCGAGTTCGCGGCGGCCGCGCAGGAGGTTGACCGTCAGCCCGGCGCAGAAGCCGAGGAACAGCAGGCCGCCGAGCGCGGCGGCCGGCCGGACGGCGACGCCCAGGACGAGCAGGGCGCCGACCGCGATCTCCGCGTACGGAAGGAGCAGGGCGACGACCCGTTCGGCGCCGGCCGGCAGCACCTGGTAAGCGCGTACGACGCGCAACAACCCCTCGCGGTCCCGCAGTTTGGGCACCCCGGCGACGAGCAGCGTGCCGCCCACGACGGATGCGAGTAGGGAACATGCCATGGAGAACACGCGGTCCACCCGTCCTGTCCTGCTGAGCTGCGTTGACGTGGCCGCCGCGCCCGGTGCGGGGCGGCGTCACGCGGCGCCGTGTCCGTCGGCGCCGAGTTCATCGTGGTGAGCCGGCGTGACGGGCCGGAGACAACGGCGAAACAATCGGCGGCCCGGCAAGCGGGAGGGGCGCGGGGGCCGCGCCGCGGGCGCATGTCGGACATGGTGGCCGATTACCGCCGACGAGACGCCCGGCGGGCGCGGATGCGGTCCCACTTGAGGATCGGCCTTGAGTTTCCTGCCGTCATGGCCGCGTAATCGGGCGGTTCTAAGCTCCCTTCCCGATACAGCATCGGGAAGAAGGGAAAGACCGAGGTGACAGCAGCTCTCCGGGCCGCCATCGACCGCGCACGCGGCGCCGGCCAGCCCAACACCACTGTCTACAGTCCACTGCGCGCGCTGGGCCGGCGTCAGCTGCCCGCGATCGACCTGCTGGCCCAGTCCCTGTCGACCATCGCCCCGGTCACCGGGATGATGTACATCGCCCTGTGGATGGCGACCCACCATCCCGGGGGCGGCGGGGTGGCCACCATCGCCACCACCACCTCGGTCGTGGTGGTCCTGGCCTTCTGCATCAGCCAGTTCACCAAGCGGCTGGCGGCGGCCGGATCACTCTACAGCTTCGTGTGCCAGGGCCTGGGCGCCCGCGCCGCGCTGGCCACCGGTGCGGCGCTGCTCACCGGATACCTCGGCATCTTCCTCTCGGGGCTCGCCGAGGGAGCCGAGACCGTCCTGCGCATCGCCGCGCTCCTGCGGTTGCCGCACACCGGAGGCCTGCCTGCCCGGACGGCCACCTGCGCGGTGCTCGCCCTCGTGGTCGCCGTGATCTCGCTGCGGGGAGCGCGCTATGCCGCGCGCGCCATCCTGGTGACCGAGACCTGCTCCCTCGTGCTGATCAGCGGCCTGATGATCGTGACGCCGGCCGGCTCCCCGGGCGGCGCCGCCCCGGTGTCCCCGACCTCGCTTGGCCCGCTGCCCGTGCTCGCCATGCTCACCGTGCTGTCCATGGCGGGCTTCGAGAGCGCGGCGTTCTTCGGGCCGGAGGCCAAGCGCCCGCTCTCCACGGTGACCAGAGCCGTCCTGGTGTCGCCGGTCGTGGTCGGGGTGCTGTTCGTGTTCGCCGCGTGCGCCGCCCTGACCGGGCACGGCACGGTCGTGGTAGACGCCTACTACGGCGGAACCCGGTCCGGGGGGCCGCCGTGGATGGTTCCCGCCCTCGACGTCGGCATGGCCTGTTCGTGGCTCGCCTGCACGCTGGGCTGCGCCCAGGCGGGTTCGCGGCTGCTGTACTCGATGGGTGTGGAGCACGTGGTGCCCGGCCTCCTCTCCCGGGTCCACGCCCGGCTGCGCACCCCGTATGCCGCCGTCGCGGTCTTCATGGCCACCGGTCTCGTGGGGGCCGGCGTGTACGGTCCGGCCGGCAGGCACGACGTCGGGATGTTCAACAGCGTGGTGGAGACCGCTCTGGTGGTCGCTTACACGTTGGTGGCGTACGCCTCGCTCCGGTTCCTGCGCAGGATCGGCGAGCACACGGTCCCCACGCTGGTCGCCGGCGGGGTCGTCAGTGCTCTGGGCGCGGGTCTGCTCGCGGTCATCGCCGCCGAGGGCGCACTGCACGGTGAGTGGGCCGCACCCGTCGCGCTGGTGCTCCTCGCCTCGTCCGGGGCCCTCTGGCATGCGGTACTGCGACGGGTGCGCCCGGCGAGCCTCACCCAGATCGGCGCGTTCGACTCGGTGGAGACGGCGGACATCCTCCCTGGCGCCGGCGTGCTCGTCCTCGACGCCCAGGGGCGCCGCCGGATCGTCGCCGGCCCCGCCGGCGACTGCCGCGAGGAGAGAGCCGGGTGACACCGATACGGCGGCGGGCCGGCAACGACGACGCGAGCTTCAGCGGCCAGCAGCCCGGGGCGGTGCAGAAGGCGCTGAGCATGCTGGAGGCCGTGGCCCACCTCGGTCCCGGCACCTCGGCCCGGGACATCGCCGCCTTCGCGGGGGTACCCAGCGCGACCGCGTACCGGATGCTCAACCTGCTGGTGGCCGACGGCTACCTCGTGCGGATGCCCGACCTGTCCGGCTTCGCGCTCGGCCGTCGCACCGCCGAACTGGCGTACGCCGCCAACGGATCGGCTCCGTCGTCCTCCGTCCACAAGGTCGCCGAGGACCTGCGGCGCCACACCCGCTTCGGCCTGCACATCGCCTCGTTCGCGGACGGCCGGCTCCGTTTCGTCGACCAGGACCCCGACCACGACGCCGTCGGCATCGCCCTGCTCCGGCACTTCCTGCACGCCAATGCGCTCGGCAAGCTCCTGCTCGCCCACCATCCGAGGCTGCGGCCCGCATCGGCCCTGCCGGCCGTCACCGAGCACACCATCCGCGACCACGGCGTCCTCGACCGCGAACTGGACCACGTACTGCAGACCGGCTACGCCTACGAGGACCAGGAGGCCCTTGTCGGCCGCGCCGCCCTCGCCGTACCCATCCGCGACGAGACGGCGCACGTGGTCGGCGGCCTCTATCTGCACGGCGCCGCCCGCCGCATCACCCCCGACGACGGCGGCCTCCTGCGTTTCGCCCTCGACGGGGCATCCCGGCTGACGGGCCGGCTGTGAGCGGTCGGCGCTCGCCCGGGGAGGGGCACAGGCGGACGTCACCGACCTGAAGGAGTAGGGCCGGCCCGGGACGAACTGACCGGCGCTGCGGCCGTGTCCGTAGGCGTGGCGGAACAACAGGTCCGGGCTGGTGCGGTTCGCAGGGGGACGTCGCCCGACGCAGAGGCCACCCGGGCTTGTTAGGTAAGGCTGCACTGATTTAGGGTCTGGTCCGCTTTGCCGTTCCCTCGTCGTCCTTCGCTCGGAGCACCTCCATGTCGTCGTCCCAGATCGCCTTGCTCGGTGCCATTGCCGGTTTCACCATCTACCTCGGCCTTGCCCGAGCAGGGTCGGCAAGCGTCCCACCTTCATCGCCAACGTGGAGACCCTGGCCCATGTCCCGCTGATCGCCCGCTACAGGCCGGACTGGTTCCGGGAGCTCGGCAGCCGTCAAGCACCGGGAACGACTCTCGTGACGCTGTCCGGCGCCATTCGGTCGCCTGGCGTGTACGAGGTGCCCATGGGCAGCCCTGTCGGCCAGGCGCTGGCAGCGGGCGGCGGGCCCACCCGCCGGCTCGGTGCGGTGCTGGCTGGTGGCTTCTTCGGAAGCTGGCTTCCGGTGCCGCTGGACCCGGCGGCACCGGCCCGGGGCGCGGGAGTGCTGGTGGCACTGCCCGAAGACACCTGCGGTCTGGCCGAGACTGCTGCGGCGCTGGCGTACCTGGGATCGCAGAGCGCCCGGCAGTGCGGCCCGTGCATGTTCGGTGTGCCCTCGGTGGCCGAGGACTTCGCCGAACTCGCCTGGGGACGGCCCTGCTGGAGCGGCTCAACCGGCGGCTCGGGCTCCTCCCCGGCCGCGGCGCCTGCCGCCACCCCGACGGCGCCGCCCGCCTGGCTACCTCCGCCTTCCAGGTCTTCGCCGACGACGTCCACCAGCACGTCCGGTACGGACCGTGCGCCCACGCCCACGACCCCCTGGTGCTTTCCGTGCCGGATGCCCGCCCGCCCACGGAGAAGGAGTGGCGATGAACCGAGAACAAGAACTGAGCATCGATTTCGCCGCCTGCGACGGCCACGGTCTGTGCGCCGAACTGCTGCCCGAGCGCATCGGTCTGGACGAATGGGGCTACCCCGTACTACGGGACGTCGCTATTCCTTCCGTACTGGTCGACCACGCCCGCCGCGCGGCTGCGGCCTGCCCGGTGCTGGCCCTGCGCCTGACCTCCGCCGCCCGCGGGGCGCGACGGTCCGCGCCCCGGCGCTGAGCGCGCCGTATGCGCGCGACTTTCACGGTGTGAGGGAGAAGTAGCTCTCCTCCTCCTGTGCGAAGTGCAGGCGCAGGAGAGTGTGGAGCCCGTACAGGGTTGCGCGCAGGTCGTCGAGCTGCTCCGGCTGCAGCGCCCCCGTGCCGTCCGCCAGGCGAAGGTGGGTGGTGATGCGGCGCGCGAGGCGCTCGATCTCGGTGTGGGCGCGGCTCATGGTCTCCGTGACCTCGGGGCTGCCCAACCGCTTCTCCAGCGCAGGGTAGAGCTGGTGCTCCTCCGCGAACTCGTGCGGAAGCAGCCGCTCGGTGAGCATGCGGTCCACCCGGCGTACGGCCGCCAGGTCCTGCGGGCCGTGGTCGGCGGACAGCGTCGCGGCGGCTTCACGCATCGCGTCGAGGGTGTCCCTGAGGTCGTTGTGCTCGACGGCGAAGCGGTCGATGAGGGCCTGGGCCCCGGCTCGAGGGAGTGGCCGGTCCCAGGCGCGGGCAGCAGAACGCGCAGTGCGTTGAGGATGACGGCGACGTCGATCCCCTCCTGCAGGAGCGCGCCTGCCGCCGGCGGCAGCCATCCGAGCAGTGCGGCGATCATCGCGACTAGGGACATCGCCATCCCTCCGCCGGCGCTCTGCACGGCGATGCGGCGCGCCCGTACCGCGATCTCCATGGCATCGGCGAGACGGTCCACCCGGTCGGTGGTGAGGACGATGTCGGCGGCCTCCGATGTCGCGGTGGAGCCGCGGGCGCCCACGGCCACACCGATGTCCGCGGCGGCCAAGGCGGGGGCGTCGTTCACCCCGTCGCCCACCATCACGGTGACCGCGCGGGCGCTCTCCTCCCGTACGGCTGCGACCTTGTCGGCGGGGAGCTGTCCGGCCCTCACCTCGTCCAGTCCCAGGACCGCTCCGACTTCGAGGGCCGCTTCGGCGCGGTCGCCGGTGAGCATCATGAGGCGGGTCAGCCCTGCTGCGCGAAGGCGCCGCACGGTGCGCGGAGCGTCGCGGCGCAGCGGGTCCTGCAGCAGGACGGCACCGGCGAGCAAGCCGTCACTGGTGAGCCAGGCAACCGCTGCTCCGTCGAGCAGTGCGCGGTTGTCCACCGCGCGCGCCCAGGCGGGAAGTGTCCCTGAGACCGGTCCCCGCTTTCCGACGCCGAGCCGGTGGCCGTCCACCGTGCCGAAGGCTCCGCTGCCGGGCTCCTCCGTGGCGTCCGCCGGCATCGAAAGGTCCAGGTTCCGGACGCGCGCTTCGCGAACGATCGCTTCGGCCAGCACATGTGCCGAGACCTGGTCGAGCGAGGCGGCCAGCCTCAGCACCTCGGAGGAGGACCAGCCGGGAGCGGCGGCGACCTCGGTGACCCGCGGCCGTCCGGCGGTGAGTGTGCCGGTCTTGTCCATCACCAGCGTGCGCGCCCTGCCCAAGCTCTCCAGGGCGCCGCCGTCCCGGACGATGACACCCTAGCGGGCCGCCCTGGATAGCCCGGAGACGATGGCAACCGGGGCGGCGAGCAGCAAAGGACAGGGCGTCGCCACCACGAGGACGGCCACGGCCCGGACCGCCGATCCGCTCAGCAGCCAGGCCAGACCGGCCATCCCTACCGACAGGGGGAGAAACCAGGCCGCGTAGCGTTCCGCGAGCCGCACCGTTGGCGCGCGCTGCGCCCCGGCGTTCTGCGCCAGCCTGACGATCTCCGCGTAGGTGCTGTCACGGGCGGTCGAGGTCGCCCGGAGCTCGAAGGCGCCGCCAGCATTGAAGACGCCACTGCGCACAGCGTCGTCCATGCCGCGCTCCGCCTGGGCGGACTCACCGGTCAGCACGGACTCGTCCAGCACCGCAGAACCGGCAGTGATCCGGCCGTCGACCGCGTCCGGCTCGGGGTCGCCGGCCGGATCGATGATCACGAACGGGATGGACCTGGACCGCAGCTGCTGCTTGAACTCGTGCGCCGGTCCCAAGCAGGTCCGGGCAGCACCGGACTGTCCTCCGTGCTGTCGACCGGGAGGAACCGGCAAGCTCAGCCCTGCCCCGACGTGGAGGAGATCCTGCCCTGCCAGGTGGCCTTGGCACCGGAATCGCCGACGCGGTACACCTGCACGATCGCTCCGGCCGCCACAGCCACGGACAGCACCACCGCCACGACCCGCACCCTTGTCCCCACCGCCGGCGCCGACCCCCGCACAGAGCTGGTCACGGGTGAGGCGGTCGCCTCCGCCCTGCGGTGGGTGAACCGCCGCACCGAGGCGGCGGTCGCCTCCGCTCCGCGGTAGACGAACCACACGGCGGCCGCCAGGACGAGCTGCCCCACGGTCCAGGGCAGGAGCTCGTCCCCGATTCCCGTATGCCGTTCCACCAGGGAGGTCTCCGGGACACGCTCCTGCAGCCACTCGCCGGAGTCTGTTGTCAGGGGCACCGCGATCAACGTGACCAGCGCCAGCACCGGCAGGAACACGCCGAACCGACGCATGATCTGCGGCCACACGGCACAGACCACCAACGCCAACGCCGTGAGCGGCACCAGAACCACCATCGCATGCACCAGCAGGACGTGTGCCGGAACGCCATTGATCAGTCCCACGGGTCCAACTCCCTCGACTCGAAGCAGCCGGGCCGGCCCCTCCGCCCCCGCGCTACCGCCATCAGCACCAACGGCCCCGGCGACAGACCCCTCCCGGCCGATGCACCTACCCCATGGGCACGCCAACCCACCGAAGTACCACCACGATGGCATCAGAGTTCGCCGGAACCCGGCCCCGCCCGGGTGCACCGCGGGACAACAGAGCCCAACGGATGACCCCCCTACGCCGATCAGCTCTCTCACCCACCATCTCCGCCGCAGCCGGATGTCGACACAGCCGTCGGACCGGGCACACGTGCGTCACCCCCACCTCCTGGCGATCGAAGCAAAGGGAGTCGCAGTCGCCCGCGCCCTGCGCCGGCCACCTCCGGTCCCACAGCGGGAACGCGGCGGACCGGTTTCGGAAGCACCGTGGGGCGTGTTCGACGCTGTGGTGATCGGTCTGGGGTCGATGATCGGCGCGGAGGTCTTCGCTGCGCCGGCGCCGGCGCGGCGGGGTCCGGGCTGCTGTTCTGGCTGGCGCTGGCCGCAGTGGTGGCGTACCGCAACGCCACCTCCTCCGCGCGGCTGGCGGCCCGTTATCCGCAGTCTCCTGCAGACCGTCCCGCCCCCTGGTCCTCACAGCCGGTCGGGTACCGCAGCCGATCTGCGTCGGGCATGCTGGTGAGTATGAGCAGGTACGCGATGGCCAAGCCGTACACCCTGCCGGAGTCGCTCGCAGAACTGGACGGGCCGACCACCGGCACGCTCACGCTGCCCCGCTCCATCGACTGGGGACCGCACTACACCTACGACCTGGGCGACCACGCCGATCTCGTACTGATGTACGAGCGCGTCATCCGGGAAGCCCCGACACCTGAAGACCTCCGCGCCTACCTCCACGGCCCGACACTGTGGCGCCTGTGGCCCCACCTGTTCCTCCCCGTAGAGGCGCGGACCGCCTGGCTTGCCCGCTTCCCCGCACTCGGCTCAGCGGCGGCAGCCGCGTAATGGACGAACAGCACCACCGCCTCATCCGCATCGCCCTGGACGCACTCGCGGACGACTACGGATACGCCCTCGCCGGCGGCTATGCCATCCAGGCCCACCACATCGTGCAGCGCGTCAGCGAGGACGTGGACCTTTTCGCCCCCTTCGCACGCGCCCGCCAGGAGATGCCCGAAGCCACCACACGCGTCGCCACCGCGTACGAGGCCGCCAGTTACAGCGTCGACGTGGCGCAGCAGGTCGAGACCTATACGCGCCTGACCGTCACCGACCCGGCCACCGGCACGCGGACGAAAGTCGAACTGGTCGCTGAGTTCCTCCACGACTCCGACCTCGGACCGGTCCTGCATCCCGACGACCTGGCCGCCGGCAAGACCAGCGCACTGTTCAGCCGCACGGAAGTCCGCGACGCCATCGACGTCGACGGCCTGATCAAAGCCGGCTACACCCGGGCCCGCCTCATGGAACTCGCCGCCGAGAATGACGCAGGCTTCGACCAGCGCATGTTCGCCGACTCCCTCGCCCGCGTCCAGCGCTACACCGACAAGCAATTCGCCGCATACCGCCTCACCCCCGCCGAAGCCGGCGCCATCCGCCAGACTTTCGCCACCTGGCAGCACGAACTGGCCCAGCCCCCTTCCCCGGGGAACGAGGCGACCGACACCCACACGAGCACCGCCAACCTCCACTCCCCCAGCACCCCCGCCGGGCCCACCTCGAACCCCGCTCCACCCACCGGCGACCCACCGCCTCCACGACTCCCCCACCTCGGGCCGCCCTCACGAGGGAGATGACACCCGAGCAATGCGGGAGGAGTCCGACGGGGCACGACGAGTCGGATTTCGGTCCGGCTCAACGCACGCGTGAAGCACGCGTCGGCGCGACCTCGGAACCTGACGCCACCTGTCAACCGTTGGCGGGACCTGTGCCGTTCGGAAACTCGTCGCTGCTGGTCAGGCCGCGTATCTGTACTCGTTGATCACGCCGCCGAGCACTCGGGTGCGTAGGAGCCGGTGAGGGGTTGGAGCGGTCATGGGCGCTGTGTGTTCTCGGGCGAGCGGAGGGAGCTGGCCCCTGGCCTGGTGTGGGCGATGACCGTTGTAGTGCCGGGCGTAGGTATTGAGGACTTGCCGGGCGTGGGCCTCGTTCCCTATCAGCAGGTGGTCGAGGGCCTCGCGGCGCAGGGTGCCGATGACCCGTTCGCAGTGCGCGTTCATCCGGGGAGCCCGAGGCGCGGTCTGCATGACCTCGATGCTGTCGGCTGCGAAGACCGGTCAAAGGGCTTGGTGTATTTCGCGTCCCGGTCGCGGAGCAGGAAGCGCAGCGACTCGACCCGCACACCCGATTCGACGGCAGGATTTCTCGCCTGCTGTGTCGTCCACGCCCCCGTGGGGTGAGCGGTTACGCCGGCGATGTGCAGCCTGCGTGTCCCGTGCTCGAGGAACACCAGCGCGTACACCCGGCGCAGGTCGACCAGGTCGATGTGTAGGAAGTCGCAGGCGACGATGCCTTCGGCCTGCGCGGTCAGGAACTCACGCCACGTCGGCCCGCTGCGTCTGGGGGCCGGATCGATGCCGGCGGCCGTCAGGATCTCCCAGACCGTCGTC
This sequence comes from Actinacidiphila cocklensis, assembly GCF_907177275.1. Classification (GTDB taxonomy): domain Bacteria; phylum Actinomycetota; class Actinomycetes; order Streptomycetales; family Streptomycetaceae; genus Actinacidiphila; species Actinacidiphila cocklensis. The sequence goes on along the minus strand of NZ_CAJSLV010000060.1, from coordinate 21,896 downwards.
GAGCCGACCGGATGCCCGAGCCGAGCCAGTTCGCCCTGGATCCGACGGCAGCCCCACCTCGGATTCTCCTTGGCCAGCCGCACCACCAGAGCCTTTACCGCTCCCGCCGTCGAGGGTCTGCCGGACCTGGTCCGGCGCTTGCTGTAGTCCCACTTCCGGGTGATCAGTCTGCGGTGCCACGCCAACAGCGTCGCGGGCGTCACCGGGAACACCTGCGCCCATCGACGCCGCGGGATCAGCGAGGACAGTGCCGCGAGCCATAGCCGATCCGCCGGCTTGTACCGCACAGGACCGGTGAGCTGCCTGCGCAGCACCGAGTTCTCGTGGCGCAACACCAGCAATTCCGCCTCCTTGGCCATGTCCCGGCGCATCAGCACCGCCGGGACCGCGAGGAGCTTGCGTACCACCCGGTACACCAGCGAGACGATCACCCGGACAAGGTTCCAGCAAACCGTGATGCCGCGCCAGACGCCCGCGCCAGACGCCTACCACCAGCAGCGATGAGTTTCCGAACGGCACAGGATTTCCCCGTCAAACGGGACGAACTCTCCGGGCACTACTACCACTTACGCGAAAAGCGCTCACAAACGCGTACGCCGCGTGGTCCCCAGACGGTCCCCGACAGGTCACGGGATCCTCCTCTTTCAGCTCCGCTATTCCGGCATCGCGCCGTTGGCAGGAATACACAACCCCGACATCCGTTCGACGGCACCGAGTAGGCACGGGGAACGACCAGCCACCAGACCGGAACCACATCTGGAATTACCGCCACCCCGCTCAATGTCCCGCGCGAGTCTGAACAGTTCCGCGACGGGCATCGCCCGCCCCCGAGCATCGCCGACGCGAGGCCTCTGCACCGGTTGCCGCCGCCTTTCGCCGACCCAGCGAAGATCGCCCGCCTCACGGTACAGAAACGCGACCGACACGACAGCATGTGCGGTGTTCAGCGGGGAGAGAAGGAAAGGCTGAGTTGCGCGTGCATCGCATCGGCCAGTCGGGTCAGCATCTGGACGGTCGGGCTGACCCGGCCCTGCTCGATGCGGGAGATCAATGCCTGCCCGGTGCCCGCGGCCTGGGCGAGTCGGGACTGCGACCAGCCCAGCTCTTCACGACGGCGGCGGACCAGTTCGCCCGGGGTCACGCGCCTGCGCCGCCGTAACGGGGAAGCTCGGCTGTCTCGATGATCAAGCCCCCCACGGGGATCGTGTCCCCGAAGACGTAAGCGACGTGATTGTCGTAGGCGGGGTTCCCGTGCTTGGTGACCACACTCCAGTGGTGGTGCGCGGTCCCGTTGCGGGGGTCGATGATCAGGTAATGAGGGATGCCCATCGCAGGGTAGTCGCGGATCTTGCCCTCGTAGTCGTTCTCAGGATTCGACGGGGAGACGATCTCCACCGCGATCTCGACCGCCTCGGCCGGGAAAGCGTCGTCGGTGTCCGTCGCGGCAAAGGGCAGCACGACCAGATCCGGGCGCCGCAGGATACCCAGGGCGGCGTCCTCCACATCTCCGCCGGTGTGGGCGATGACGCCGTCGGGGAGCTGCGGCTGGAGCTGGTGAGCCAGCATCCAGGCGGCGCGTTCATGCCGGCCCGCGGGGCTCATCATCATGACGATGGCGTTGCCGCTGATCTCGAACCGGTCGGAGAACGGCGGCGGAGGCGTGAGGTGCGCTGCATACTCGCGCAGTTGCCGGTAGACCTCTTCGCGTGTCGTCACACTCCCACCATACATGTCATATCTGTCATAGCCGAGGGAGCGAGGCAAAACGGCCTGTGACAGTCCGCCGCCGAAGAGCCCGGCGCCGTCCCCCTCTACTGAGCTTGTAGCTGGGATGTCGTTGGGGGCAGGCTGACAGTGTGTGATTGTCGCGGTATGCCGTCTGTATGAGGTATCCGCAAGGTGGCGGGCTGACGCCCGAGCGGCAGGCGTTTCGTGAGCGGATTCGGTTGGAGGCCGCCGAGCGGTTCGCCGCGGGAGCCTCCACTGCAGAAGTCGCCAGGGAGTTACGGGGCAGCGTGCGCTCGCTTCAACGGTGGCCGCGGGCCTGCCAGGAGGCGGGCCGGCCTGGGCTGCGTTCGACAGGGTCGGTGTCGCTGCCCAAGCTGAGCGACGCGCTGTTCGCTGTGCTGGAGAAGGAGCTGGACAAGGGCCCGGTGGCGCACGGATGGCGGGATCAGACCTGGACTTTGGCCCTGCGAGTGCCAATAACTCATCCGCGCAGATCAGCAGCCTACGAACGACCTGCATGGGTGCACAAAGAGGGCAAGAATGGAACGCGTTCAGCAATCCATAACTTGATAGCTGAACACGTTCAACAATGCCATCCGCTCAGCACCCAGGTCACCAGCCCGCAGGCTGCTGACCTGCGCGGACGAATTATCGGCACCCACACCGTTCCGGTGCCGGTGGGATACCGGCGTCCTTCAGGATTTCCCAGACCGTGGAGGCGGCTACCTTCACTCCGAGTACCAGCAGTTCGCCGTGCACGCGCCGGTAGCCCCAGTTGGGGTTCTCACGGGCCAGGCGCAGTACCAGGCCTCGGATGGAGCAGACGGTGCGTGGTCGGCCTCCGCGGTGGGGCCGGGATCGCGCGGCGTGCTGGCGGGCGACCAGGTCCCGGTGCCAGCGCAGGACCGTGTCCGGCCGCACCAGCAGCCGCATACGGCGCAACGCGTCCTTCGGGAGGTGGTGCAGCAGCGCGGCCAGGCACGCCCGATCAATTGCTGTGAACCGCGCCCGCTGCCCGGTCAGCTGCCGCTCCAGCACAGAGATCTGATGGCGTAGCGCCAGGATTTCGACGTCCTTGTCCCGGTCACTCATCGGCAGCAGGCGCAGCATCGCGAACATGTTCGACACGCCCAGGTAGGCGAGTTTCAAGAGCACAAGTAATCATCATGCCGGGGTGATCGTCATCCCCGCCAGAGCGCTGCGTCAGCCTCGGCATCCGACAGCACGGAGGCCACGGCAAGTAGGCTCTGACCAGGGTGGATGAGGTTATCGGCATGCGCAGGATGCGCAAGGGTCTTTCAAACGGCACCGTCAAAGGATCGAGTACACCGCCGGAGTACCGTTGGACCACGTGACGGTGCCGACATACAGCATGAAGTCGGACGAGGAGTCCGGGTAGCGGCCGGAGAAGAAGATGCGCCACGAGTCGGTCGGCAGGCCGGGAACGACCTGGGCGTCGCCGGTCCCACAGGTGTTCGTGCCGGACGGGAACGACAGCGGGGTGCCGGTAGCGGGCCAGCTCCAAATACTCGTCGACTGGCGCCATTCGGTATGGTAGCTGCACAGGGTGTAACCACCGACCGACGTGAACAGCGTGAATGTGCCGCCGCGCTGCACCAGTACCGGATTTTCCTCGATCGGGTTGTCGGTGCGCTCGGTGAGTTGGTGACTGTCGCCGAGCACCTCAGTCGCGTAGCTGTCGATGTTGACCCGCGCCATCCGGATCGTCGAGTAGTAGTGCTTGTTGCCGCTGGAGTCGACGTACGCGGTGTGCTGGGTCTTGTACAGCAGGTAGAGCCTGTTCTCCCCGTCGATGGTGACGTAGCTGGCGGTCGGGTCGATCGTGCTGTCAGCGTTGATGGTGCCGGGCTCGGGATCGGCGGCGCCGTGCCCCGCGATGCAGGAGATCGGCGTGTCCCGCGGCACGAACGGACCGGTCGGGCTGGTCGAGACGCCCGAACCGATACAGCGCTTGGATGTCTCGCCGGCGATCACCGCCGCATAGAACACCACGTACTTCGTCCCGTCGGTGCCGTCGATCTTGACCTCCGACGGCGCCCACACGCTGTGGTCGGTGCTTGACGCCCAGCCCGGACGCCGCGTCAGCAGCGTGTGGCTGGACAGACTCCACGGCCCATCAGCCTCTGGCGCGGTCGAGATCGTGCGGGCCGTGTCCCACGCCCCGGTCGCCAGTGTCACCCACTGACCGCCGGCATAGATGACGCCCGGGTCAGCGATCTTGTATGAGGCCACCGGCGCACGATAACCGGCAGCCGGCGCCGGTGCGGCAGCCACCATCATCGACCCGATGGTGACGGCACCAGCCACCGTCGCGACCAGGGCCCGCCGCAGGTTCCCTCGCATGTGACCGCCTCCATACAGTGTGATCAACCGTCACTTCCAGCAAGCGCACATCGTAGGCGGACCGGCCACGCGCCCGCCATCCCCGGTGACCGCGGACGCCGGCGACGAACCCGGCGCTGCGGACTTCTCCCACGGCGAGACGGAGACGCACGGCGCCGGCCCCGCAACCCGCCCGCCGAACGCCGCCGACCGGACGCGTACTGGGCCCCGTCCGGCTACCGCCTGCGCGCCGGCCGTACCCCGGTGGAACCTGTCGTCGCGCGGTCAGTCGGCTCCGTCGCCCAAGAGCTGGACCCGCCGGTGGAGGACGAGTTCACCGTCCACCTCCCCACCGCCACCTGTGGGGCTCGTAAAGTCATCGCTGCAGGTGGCAGCTCTGGAGTGGCCTGGGCTGGGACCATGTCCGCGTGATCGTCTCACTGCTGTACAGGGCAACTCGCAAGCTGTTGACCATCCCTGGGGTGCTGCTGCGCCGAGACATCGCCAAGGACGCGGAGCTGCTTGTCCTCCGGCATGAGAACGCGGTACTACGCCGTCAGATCGCCGGCCCGGTCCGCTACGAGCCCGCGGACCGGTTCTGGCTGGCCACCCTCTCCAGCCTGATACCCCGTCGGCCGCTGGCCCGAGATCTTCCCGGTCACGCCCGGCACGCTCCTGGCCTGGCATCGCAGGTTCATCGCGATCAAATGGGACTACAGCGCCCAGCGCACCCGCACAGGACGGCCGCCGACCAAGGCAGCGCTCAAGAAGCTCATCCTGCAACTCGCCCGCGAGAACGCACAGTGGGGCCACCGACGGATCCAGGGCGAGCTGGCCCGCCTCGGCCATCCGATCGCCGCGTCCACGGTCTGGGAGATCCTGCACACGGCGGGCATCGACCCGGCACCGCGACGCACCGGCCCATCCTGGAAGGAGTTCCTCACCAACCAGGCCCAGGGCATCATCGCCGCCGACTTCTTCCACTCGACACCGCTCTCGGCCGCAGGCTGTACGCACTGGCGTTCCTCGAACACGGCACCCGGCGCCTGCACATCACCGGCGTCACCACCAATCCCACACGAGAGTGGGCGGTACAACAGGCACGAAACCTCACCGCTGACCTCGGCACGCGAACGGAGCCCCTGCGCATCCTCCTCCGCGACCGCGACGGCAAATACGGGCAGTCCTTCGACGCCGTCTTCGAGGCCGAGGAGATGGGGATCCTCAAGAGCGCACCGCAGGCACCTCGGATGAACGCCCACTGCGAACGAGTGATCGGCACCATCCGGCGCGAGGTACTCGATCACGTCCTCATCCTGAACGAAGCCCACGCCCGACAAGTCCTGGCCACCTACGAGCGCCATTACAACGAGCACCGCCCCCACCGAGCCCGCAGCCAACTACCACCCGCTACCGACCAACAGCCCGCCACCGTGCACAACCTCGGAGGAAGCCGACTCCTCCGCACGCGCATCCTCGCCGGCGCCATCAACGAATACCGCTACACAGCCTGACCTGCAGCGACGACTTTCCGAGCCCCACAGGCATACTCCACGAGTACCAACATGCCGCAGGACCAGCGCGGACGTGGTTCTCGGCACCTACACCGTTTCGGACCCGGCCGAGCTGCGCGTTTACCAACTCTTGAACGTGAGTGCCCGTCAGTTCGACGCGTGGGCCTCGTCGCGGGACCGGGCGACCAGGTCGCCGCGTTCCTCGCTGCGCTCCACCGGCAGGAGGTGGTCGGCCTCCCTGACCGTGGTGAACCAGGCGCCTTTCAGGCAGCGCGCGGCGGCCAGGCCCATCTCGGGTCGGGTCGACGTGGCGTGCACCCCCGTCAGACGAGTGCCGGGACCGCCGGCACCGGCTCGGGCACGCACCAGTCGTGGGTCAGCAGCTGGCGGTTGTGCTCCACGTCCCTCCTGACCTCTTCCGTGGAGCGCTCCGCGAACTGCCGGTACAGCAGCCGGGACACGGGCGCATGGCGCCGTACGGTGCCGGTGCCGGGCGGCGACATGAAGCGGTCCACCAGCTCGCGGGCGATCTCGTCGCCGCGGCCCTCGGCGAGCATCCGCATCCAGTGCGGTACGCAGTCCGTGTAGTCCTCCGGCAGGTCCCGGGTCATACCGACGAGCATCAGCGGCCCCACGTGCGCCGGGTGGCTTATGGTCCGTCGGCGAGACCGACTCGGCGGGACACTCCACGAGTACCAACATGTCGCATGACCAGGCCGGATGATTTATCGGCACCCACACTGCTCCTGGTGCCAGTCGAGTCCGGTCTCCCGGACGAGTTCGGCGAGCAGGTCGGCGGAGTCGTCGAGGCCGGGGCGGGAGGCCGGGTCCGGGGAGGGGCGCCGCGCGGTCGGCGACGACAGGGTCATGACGGTGGTCCGGCAGTGGCACGCCGTGCACCCCGCTCTCGGGACCGCGCCGATGGAGCTCATCGGACGGCTCAACCGGTCTGCCGCGCTCCCCCAGCAGGCGCAGGACGCGCCGCTGCGGTCGGCCGGGCTCAGCCGCGCCCAGTTCGACCTCATGTCCACCTCACGGATGAGGGCCGCGACCTCGTGGACGGCATCCTGCCCGGCCAAGGGCCTGCGCCCTCCTGGGCGTCGGGCCGTCCCACGCCGAGGACGAGGTCGGCCCCGGCCTGGTCGACGCCGATAGGAAACGGGTGTTGCTACCGGTCGCCTGCGGCTTTGACCGCGAGGTAGACGGTGTTGGCGGCGGTGCTGTCCTGCAGGGGGTTGGCGAAGGCGACCGTGCGGGCTTCGGCGTGGGCGAAAGTGGTGCCGAGCAGGGAGGTGAAGGCATCGCTGGGCGGGTCGTTGGACCACAGCGCGAAGACACCGCCGGGGTGGAGGTGTTCTGCCAGAGCGCGCAGTCCGTCGGGCCGGTAGAGCGCGGCATGCCGCGGATGGAGGACGTGCTCGGGTGAGTGGTCGACATCCAGCAGAACGGCGTGGAATCGGCGCCCGGGCACAGCCGGGTCGAAGCCGTCGGTTCCGGCTGCCAGGGCGAAGAAGTCGCCGTGGACGAGGCGGCACCGGTCGTCGGTGGTCAGCCGCGCGCCCAGCGGTACGAGGTGCTCGTGGTGCCACTCGATGACCTTGCTGATCGCGTCGACGACGATCAGTGACGCCACACGCGGGTCGTCGAGTGCCGCCGCGGCCGTACAGCCCAAGCCGAGGCCCCCAACGGCGACATCCACCTGCTCGTTCGGCAGCGCGGCCAGGGCGAGTTCGGCGAGTGCGATCTCGCCCGCGATGAAGAGGCTGGACATGAGGAACTCGTCCCCGAGCTTCACCTCGTACACGTCGTCGCCCGAGGAGGGGTCGCGCCGCCTGCGCAGGCTGATGTCGCCCATCGGGGTGGTGGCCCAGTCGAGTTCCTCGAAACGCAAGCTCATCCGCTCTTCCTTCCGGGCGGCCGCTGAGCAGTGCCGGCTCGGGGTGCGCCGCCGTGAGGCCTCGATGATGACAGGCTTGCCGCCCCCGTCTCCGCCGACGGTCAGTACACGGCCTCCGGATCACCGTGACCCCCACACCCGGCATTCCCGCGTCCTCTGCGTTCTCCCTGGAGCACTCGTCAGCCGGCCGGCGCTGCCACGGAACGGAAATCGGCTGGGTCCGTGGCTCCGACTGCTGTCACGTCGGAAGGAGGAGGCCCCGGCCGGCGTGAATCTTCCGCTCGCGCGGGGGCAGACGGACGCCAGGTTGTGCTGTCGGTGGAGGGTCCCGGGCTGCGGCATCGCGGAACCGACTCCAGGACCGTCCTCACGAGAGGGGATGACGCAGTGCCAGACATGCCTGCCCAGGCGTCATCGCGGCCCGGATCCGCCGTCTCCGACCCGCACCGGCGGGACGGCGCCGAGGCTCCCAGGGAGCAGAGCGGCACCGAGGCGGCCGGTCCCGCAGACGCAAGCCCCGAGACGGCCCGGCGGAAGGGCGACCCGCCCGAGAGCGCGGCCGCCGCGGCCGACCGGCGGCCACCGGCGGGCGGCGGACAGGACGCAAGTCCGGTTGCCGAAGCGTGGCGGCGCAGGCTCGGCGGGGTGCCCGCCGCGCGGCGTTCCTGGTTCCAGATCGGCTTCGGGCTGGCCCTCGGCGGGAGTCTGGCATGGCTCCTGGTGCAGACCGTGCTCAGGCTCAGCGAACTGCTGACCCTCCTGCTGCTGGCCGTCTTCATCGCGGTCAGCCTGGAGCCGGTGGTCGCCTTGCTGGGACGGCTCGGCCTGCGCCGCAGCTGGTCGGTGGCCGCGGTGCTCGCCGGGTTCGCCGGTGTGCTGGCGGGATTCCTGGCGCTGGTCATCCCGCCTGTCACCGACGCGGTGAACGCGCTGAGCGACGGGATACCCCGCTGGCGCCAGCAGTTGCACGACCACCACTCCACCCTGGGGCGGCTGGAGGACCGTTACCACATCATCGAGAAGGCGCAGTCGCGATTGAGCGCCGGGGGCGCGTCCCAGGTGGCCGGCGGGGTGCTGGGGGCCGGCCAGCTGGTGATCAGCCTCATCACGTCCGCCGTCATCGTGATCACCGTCACCCTCTACGTGATGGCGGCGCTGCCCACGATCAAGCAGTTCTGCTACCGCTTCGTCCCCGGCACCCGGCGCCCCCGGGTGGAGGCCGTCACCGAAGAGATCCTCAGCCGCGTCGGCCGGTACATGCTCGGCAACATCGCGACCTCCGCGATCGCGGGTCTCGCCACCTTCGTGTGGTGCGAGGTCGTCGGCGTACCCTACGGCGCCGCGCTGGGCTTTTTCGTGGCGCTGATGGACATGGTCCCCGTGGTGGGCTCGACGGTCGGCGGCATCGTGGTCAGCCTGGTGGCACTGACCGTCTCGTTTCCGGTGGCCCTGGCCACCGCGGCATTCTACATCGGATTCCGGGTCGCCGAGGACTACCTGATCATGCCGCGGGCCATGAAATTCGCCGTGGACGTGCATCCGGTGGTGACCGTCGTCGCGGTCCTGGCCGGCGGCTCGCTGCTCGGCATCATCGGCGGCCTGGTGGCCATCCCGGCCGCCGTGGCCCTCGGCATCGTGCTCGACGAGTACGTCTTCCCCCGCACCGACGCCTCCTGAGCACGCTCGCCGCCAAGGCGCCGGGCGCAGCGAAGAAGCCGTCGCCCGGCCGAACCCGCGCACGACTCCGTCATCGCGTTGTCCAGGCCGTCTGCGACCGTACCGAACGATGGCAGGGGCCCTGGAGGTGCCGGGTATTGCATCCGTGCTGGTCGCAGCGCTGGGTCCGGGGTGGGCGGTGCGCGGTGGCAGTTGGGCGTCCGATGCAGGGAAGGCAGCCCGTGAGCCGCTTCGGCGGGCTGCGAGGATGCTCGCGAAGCGGACTCGTTGCCCGTTCAGCTGTCACCGCAGCGGCGGCCCCGTTGCGGTTGCGGCTCGGCAGGGCCGGATGGACCCGCGGCATTTCGCACTCCTCGACGAGGTCCGCAGGAGCCTTGTGGGTGCCGAGAATTCCATCCGCGCAGTTCAGCAGGCGTTTCAGCGGCCTGTGCCGGTTGCAGAGGACAGGGTTGTTTTGAACGCGCTCATACCGTGCCTGACGCTCCATTGAACGCGTTCAAGCGGATCCGCGCTCGGTCGTCACCCTGGATAAGGTGATAGTGGTGCTGAGCTGCACGGATGAGGCTTTCGGCAGGGGCACCGTCCGCGTCGAGTTCCCGACCGGCGACTTCAACCTCGACTACTGGACCGTGACACGCACCTGACCGCCCGTGCGGCCGGCCCTGCCCTCGGGTCCGCCGCCACCGGCCCCGCGCGCGGCAGGTCAGGAGGGAGCCGGGACCGCTGCGGGCTTCAGCGTGCGGACCCCCGTGCGGAAAGCATTCCGCGCCGCCGTGCTGGAGGTGAACGTCCAGTCGGCGCCGGCGCCTTGCTCGCGCGTGTACTGGAACCAGACGAAGCCGATCACGTCGGGGTGCTTGCGCAGCCACGGGAAGAACGAGGCGATCCAGCCGGCCTTCCGGGCACCCGGCTGGGATCCGGTCTCGGTGATCAGCAGGGGACGCTGGGTGAACTTCCGGACGGCCCGCAGGGTCGGGTCCAGCGTGTCGCCCGCCGCCGCTTCGGAGACGCCGTAGGCGGACATGCCGATCCAGTCGACGTAGGCGTCCCCGGGATAGAGGGACGCGAGGCGGACCGGGTCCGCACCGCGCAGCGTGTTCGGCGCCCACACCCAGATCACGTTGTCCGCGCCGACCTTGTCGAAGATCGCGTGCACGTGCTTCCAGGCGGCCGCGAACTGCCCTGGCTTGTTGACGCCGTTGTGCTCGGCCCATGGGTACCAGTGGCCGTTCATCTCGTGGCCGAAGCGGATCGCGACGGGCCAGCGGCCCGCTTTGACGGCCTCGGCGAACGCGGTGATGTAGGCGTCGTGACGGCCGTCGATGATAGTGGACAGCGCGTACGACGGCTGCTTCGTGCCCTTGCCGGCGCCGGCCCACGGCTCCCAGGTGATCACCGGGAGGGCGTGCTGGGAGTAGGCGGACCGGACGGCGCCCTCGTCGAAGCCCTTGGTCCAGTTGACGAAGTACTCGACCATGTCCGGCCGGACGCCGCCGGCGTCCTCGGCGATACCGGAGAGCACCGCGGACTTCCAGGGGGCGTCGGGTGCGGCGACGCCGACGTAGGTGGTGCCGCCGGGGGGACGGAGGAAGCGCGACTTGTCGGGGACGGTCTCGGTCGTCCGCGTCGAAGGCAGGGCGACGCTGCGCCCGGCGTGGTCCTTTCCGGAGCCGCCGGACGAGCCGCCGCCCAGCGCGAACGCGCCCAGGCCGACGGCCACCGCGGCGGTGACCGCGAGCGCCGCCTGCACCAGCCGGCGCGCCCCACGCCGCGGCTCGGGCATGTCTCCGCCGTCAGCCACGGCCGCCCGCCTTCGCGGCTCGCTGGAACAGGGTCACGCGCAGCCCTCCGCTGAACTTCCGCCCGGCGGAGGCCTTGTACTCGGTCCGGAGGAACGTGCCCTCGTCCGTGGTCATCCCCGCGTAGGGGGTGGCGGCCGGCGCGGTCGACACCAGCCAGATCCGGTCGATGCCCTTGGTGCACACCACCGGAGCCGAGCAGGGCTCGCCGGTGTAGGTGCCGTCGCGCTGCGGCGAGACCATCACGTACACGTCGTCGAGCGGCCGCGGGGCGTCGCGCAGCTGGTAGGACATGGCGCGGGTGGCGACGTCGAGCTGGCCGCTGTAGACGATGCCGTCGCCGGGCTTCTGCTGCAGAGCGATGTAGCGGGCGGCCGCGTGGAAGTCGTACGCACCGGACCGCGGGTCGTCGCGCAAGGCGGACAGGGCCGGCACGGAGACCGCGGCGACCGCTGCGAGGGCGACCAGTCCGGCCCCCAGCTGGCGCGGCACGACCGACGATGCCGCGCCCGGCAGCGCGCGGCCGAGCCCGCACACGCCCGCCCCGGTGAGCAGGGCGATCGCGGGCAGGGTGAAGACGAAGTACGACGGCGTGAACAGGTTGCCGTAGGAGCGCAGCAGGAAGACCACGACCGGCGGCAGTACGGCCCAGACCAGCAATGTGATGCCGTTCCTGCGGCCGAGCAGCACTCCGAGCACTGCCAGGACGCCGACCGTCAGCACCACGTGGGTGGAGCCGAGCAGGTCCTGCGGCAGGTGCCGCAGCGCGTCGAGGCCGGTGCCCCCGTTGGGGTGCTGGTGGTTCTGGCCGCGGGCCAGCATGAGCACCGCGACCAGCGGGGCCACCGGGACCACCGTCACCGAGAACCAGGCGCCGGCGCGCTGTCGGTCGGTGGCGAACACGATCAGCAGGTACGCGACCACGACGCTGGCGGCCACCGGATGGAACAGCCCGGTGCCCAGCATGCCGAGGGCGTAGCCGCCCCACCGGTCGGCGCCGTCGTGGTCCAGCGCCCGGTACAGCAGCAGCGCCCCGACGACCACGGCGAGCGCCGACATCGCGTAGGGGCGGGCGTCCTGGGCGTAGCGGGCGGTGGCCGGCAGCACGGCGAAGACCAGCCCGCCGATCAGGCCGGTCGGGCCGTCGAACATCCGGCGGCCCAGCAGCGCGAGGGCGGCGGCGGTCGCGGACATTGCCAGCAGCGAGGGCAGCCGCAGCACGACCGGCGAGGAGCCGGCCACCGCCACCCACAGGTGCATCAGCACGTAGTAGGGGGCCAGCACCACGTCGGTGTTGTCCAGCAGGCGCCCCAGGTCGCTCCACGACAGGTGGGCGGCCCACCAGGTGGCCGACTCGTCCTCGCGGACCTGCGGGGTGCCGATCTGGTAGGCGCCGAGCGCGAGGGTGACCAGCGCCGGGGGCAGCATGGTGTTGGTGCGGCTCAGGCCGCGCCTGCGCTCGCGCTCCCGATGCTCGCGCTCTTCCCGTCGGGTGGGCCGTTCCTCCGCACGCTCGGTCCTGGGCTGCGGGATGATCGCGATCGGAATGGTCTCCGGGGAGTCGAGGACTTCCCTGTCGCTCACGGCGTGCTCCCTGTACTGGAGGCGGACGGGCTCGCCGGTGGGCTCCCGCCGGACGTCCGCGTGGGGCTCGTCGTGGTGGCCGGCTGGCCGGTGGTCAGGTGCAGGGTGGCCAGGCCGGCCTGGAACGCCTCCTTCTCGGCCGGGCTGGAGGTGAACAGCCAGTTGGCGCGGGCGCCGGTGTCGCGGTCCTTCTCCATCCAGACGAAGCCGATGATCTCGGGGTGGCGTTTCAGCCACGGGAAGAAGTTGTTGACCCACTGCAACTGGCTGGTGTCGATCTGCGCGCCGGTCTCCATGATGATGATCGGCTTGTCGGTGATGGCCTGGATCTGCTCGATCGTCGGTCCGAAGGTGATCGCTGGCGACTTCTCGTGCACGCCGTAGCCGGTCATGCCCACCCAGTCGACGTAGGCGTCACCCGGGTAGAGCGGCTTGAGCTTGGTGCGGGGCACCGGGCGGACGATGTTCGGCGACCAGGTCCAGATGACGTTGGTGGCGCCGGCTCGGGTGAACAGGTCGTGCACATGCCGCCACATTTGGACGTACTCGCCCGCGTGGTTGCCGTTCACGTTCTCCGACCACGGGTACCAGACGCCGTTCATCTCGTGCGCGAAGCGCAGCACCAGCGGCCACTTGGCATCGGCGATCGCCTTGGCGGTCTCGGTGATGTAGGCGTCGTAGCGGCCGCCGATGATGTCGGCGAGCTGGTAGTCGGGCTGGTCGGTGTTGGACGTGAGGATCTCGTCCGGCTTGGGGTTCTGCGTGCCGCCCTGCCACGGCTCCCAGGTCAGCACCGGCAGGGTGCCGTGTGCGTAGGCCGCGGTGATCGAGTACGGCTTGAACTTCTGGTTCCACGACAGGAAGAACGAGGTCATGGTGGTCCGGACGCCGCCGGCGTCGGTGGTGAGCTGGTCGAGTTCCTGCGTGTCGTAGGGCGCCTTGACGGTGGCCGCACCGTAGTAGATGCCGTCCGGGCGCAGGAACTGCTCCTTGCTCGGGACGGTCGGCTCGTTCTTGCCCTTGAGCCGGTCGAGCACGCCGGGGCTGCTCGGGGCGTTCCCCAGGCCGGAGTAGCCGGCGCCCTGGGCGTTGGAGGTCACCGCCGCGTAGACCGCGTAGGACAGCGCTGACAGCAGTACCGCGTTGACGGCCATCCACACCCGCAGGCGGATGCCGGAACCGCGGCTCCACCAGTGGACCGGCCTGCGGCGGCGGCTGCTTCGCGACTCAGACACTCATCATCACCGATCCCCCCAGCATCAGCCCGCCGATGAGGTACGGCACGAGCACCAGCGGGCTGTGGGTCTTCTCGCCGGCGAAGCTGTCCGCGCGGGTCCCCCAGCTCGCGTTGTGCGCACACCGGAAGAAGCCGAGCAGCCGCACCGGAAGGAGCAGCAGCGTGTTGATGACCATGAACGTGGGCAGGAACAGCAGGTCCTGCGGCCGGTAGGCGAAGTGCCGGCCGAACCGGACCATGAGCGAGAACAGCGACATCACCGCAGCCAGGCTCACCAGCAGCACCAGGGACTTGGTGGGGTCGGACGGCAGTGGAAGGTCGGTGTAGATGCCGGGGCGGCCCTTGTGGAACGCGGCGACGACCCAGGACGCGAAGGTGCCGAGGAGCACGAACGGCACGGCGACGTCGGCGAAGTAGAACAGCGCCAGCATCTTCGCGTGCTTGAGCATCCACGGCATCATCCGCAGCGTGTTGTACTGCGAGCCGCGGGCCCAGCGGTACTGCTGCTTGGCGAGCTTCTTCAGCTGCAGCGGGGCGTCGGTGTAGACCAGCGACGTCGACTGGTAGACCGTGCGGTACCCGGCCTTCAGCGTGTAGTTGGTCAGCGTGCGATCGTCGCTGACCTCCAGGAAGACGCCGAGGAACTTCTCGCCCAGGAAGTCGTCCATGCAGTCGAAGAGGATCGAGCTGCGGAAGGCGATGGTGCGGCCGGGCAGGCAGCCGACGGTGCCGAGCACGCTCATGGCCGGCATGGAGTACTGGCAGCGCACGCTCTCCAGCCAGTCCGCCCAGCGGGTGAGCACGGTGCGGCTCGGCTGCAGGATCCGCTGGCGGGTCGTCACACCGCCGATCTTGGGGTCGCGGAAGGGCTTTATCAGCTCGCTGAGGGTGTTGGTGGTCCAGATGGTGTCGGAGTCGACCAGCACGGCGATCTCGCCGGTGGACGCCTCAAGGCCGACCTTCAGGGCGTTGCGCTTGCCGGGGATCTCCGTCCAGTACCAGAGCACGCCGAGGTCGTCGCATATCGCTTCGAGGGCCACGTTGCGGCGGCCGTTGATCACCACGATGATCTCGGTCGGCTGCTGGGCGATGATGCGGCCGACGACCTCCCGGAACAGCTCCTCGGGTTCGTCGACCACCGGAATGATCACGGAAGTGGTCGCGTGGAATGGCCGCTTCCATGGCTTGTAGCGCCGCGCGAGCACGATTTTGATCACCCACAGCAACCAGATGAGCGCCATGAATGCCGCAAACGGGTACACCACGCCGCTGATCCGCAGCTCGCGGATCTCCAGCAAGAACGCCAGCATGCCTTCCCCAACGCGCCGATTTCCCCCAGGCCCCTGACGACGCGGTATGCCGCAGAGAAGCTGTCTCGTCGGGAATGTTTACCATATGATCTGCACAGCATCCTCACGCAGCCCGGTGATTGCCGTACGATCACCGCGCGTCCCGTGCCCCTGTCTCCGGAAGGGGGTTCGGAAGGCCGCTCGGCCTGTGCCATTGCTGTGTGCAACGACATCGGATCCGGCTCGGGGAGCGGCGGAGCGGCCTCTGCGCCGTGGTGCTCGCCTTGCCTCATTCGCGCTTGGTCCCCACGTACCGGAAGGGCAGCCGAAACATGCGGCTCACTGTCATCGGCACCGGCTACCTCGGCGCCACCCATGCCGCGTGCATGGCCGAACTCGGCCACGAGGTGCTGGGCGTCGACGTCGACCCGGACAAGATCGCCGCACTGCAGTCCGGCAGCGTCCCGTTCTACGAGCCGGGGCTGGCCGAACTCATCGCCGAGCACGTCGCCTCGGGCCGGCTGCGGTTCACGACCTCCTACCGCCAGGCCGCCGCGTTCGCCGAGGTGCACTTCTCGTGCGTGGGCACCCCGCAGCTGCCCGACGGGCAGGGCGCGGACCTCCGGTACGTCGACGCGGTGATCGAGTCGCTGGCCCCGTATCTGGACCGGCCCGCCCTGGTGGTCGGCAAGTCCACGGTGCCGGTGGGCACCGCGGCGCGCCTCTCCGGCCGGCTCGCCGAACTCGCCCCGGCCGGGGCGCGGGTGCGCCTGGCATGGAACCCGGAGTTCCTGCGCGAGGGCTTCGCCATCGAGGACACCCTGCGGCCCGACCGCCTGGTCATCGGGTTCGACGACGGCGACAGCGCGTCCGAGCCGCTGCTGCGCGAGGTGTACCGTCCGCTGCTGGACGCCGGGGTGCCGCTGGTCGTCACCGACTTCCCGACGGCGGAACTGGCCAAGACGTCCGCGAACGCCTTCCTGGCCACCAAGATCTCCTTCATCAACGCCATGGCCGAGGTCTGCGAGGCGGCCGGGGCGGACGTGGCGCAGCTCAGCGCCGCACTGTCGTACGACACACGGATCGGCGGGCGGTTCCTGCACGCCGGCGTCGGCTTCGGCGGTGGCTGCCTACCCAAGGACATCCGCGCGTTCCGCACCCGTGCGGAGGAACTCGGCGTCGGGCGGGCGCTCGCCTTCCTGGACGAGGTCGACGCGATCAACCTGCGCCGCCGGGACCGGGTCATGGAACTGGCCGCGGAACTGCTGCCGGGCGGGCTGTCGGGGCGCCGGGTCGCGGTGTGGGGCTGCGCTTTCAAGCCCGACTCCGACGACATCCGCGACTCGCCGGCGCTGGACCTGGCGGGCCGGCTGCACCAGGCTGGCGCCTCGGTCAGCGTCTACGACCCCCACGCCATGGACAACGCTCGCAAGCTGCGGCCCGAACTGGACTACGGCACCGGCCCGTTGGAGTCGGCGCAGGGCGCGGAGCTGATCCTGCACCTCACCGAGTGGCGGGACTTCCGCGAGCTCGACCCGCGGGCGGTGGCCGAGGTCGTGGCCCGGCCCCAGATCGTCGACGGCCGCAACGTCCTGGACCGCGACGGCTGGCGCGCCGCCGGCTGGACCTTCCGGTCACTGGGCCGACAGTAGGACCGCCGCCGTCCGATGCCCACTTTTCCACGCAGAGTGTCGTGCTCCCACCCGCCGGCGCGGCCCTGGCGCGTCCTCGTCGGTCTGCTGGTGAGCCTGCTGACGGTCACGCTGGCCGCCTGCTCGTCCTCCGGCGGCGACCCCTTCCACGAGTCGGCCGCCACCGGCACCCCCTCGTCGCGGGAGACGCCGGTCCCCGCCCCCAAGGGGCTGACCAAGGCGGACTACCTGCACCCGAAGGGCCAGTACTACGGCGTGGCCACCTTCCATGCCCCGGCCCGGGCGACCACCGACTCGGCGACCGTCGCCGCCGGCGTGCACCCGCGGATCCTCGAGTACTACCAGAGCTGGAACAAGCCCTTCTCCCTCGGCGACTTCGACCTCAGCTACCAGCAGGGCGCGCTGCCGCTCCTCACCTGGGAGCCGTACGGGACGTCGCGGGCCGCGGACCAGCCGCAATACGCGCTGAAGAAGATCGCGTCGGGTTCCTTCGACCGGTACATCATCACCTTCGCCCGGCAGGTCAAGGCCGCCGGCCGGCCGATCCTGCTGCGTTTCGCGCACGAGATGAACGGGGACTGGTATCCCTGGTCGGAGCAGAACAGCGGCAACGCCCCCGGTGACTACGTCAAGGCGTGGCGGCATGTCCACGACCTCTTCGACGCCGTCGGCTCGACCCAGGTGATCTGGGTCTGGAGCCCGAACATCCTCCGCGGCACCAACGGGGTGCAGCTGCAGCCGCTGTATCCGGGCGACCAGTACGTGGACTGGATTGGCATCGACGGCTACGGCACCGGGGAGAAGTCCGCCCGGGACGTGCTGCAACCCACGGTCGACGCCGTCGAGAGCTTCTCCGGCAAGCCGATCCTACTGGCCGAGACCGGCAGTTCGACCGGGCCGCAGCAGGCCGAGTGGACCGCCGACCTCTTCCGCTGGCTCAAGAGCACGCCGAACGTCATCGGCTTCGTGTGGTTCCAGCACAGCCAGGACGAGGGCGGCCGCTACGACTACCGGTTCGACATAGACCCGCAGAACAAGGCGGCCTACCGCCAGGGCCTCAATGCGCTGTCCCTCGTTCCCTGGCCCGCCACTGACGCTAAGATCCACCCGAATGGGTGACCGGAAAGGTGAAGTCCCGAGGCTATGAGCACACCGCAGGGGCCACAGGACCCCCGTACCCCGCATCAGGACGGCGCCACAGCCCCGGCCGAGCCGCAGCAGCCGCAGTCGGTGCCCCCGCAGCAGCAGCAGCCGTCCGGTTACGGCCAGCCGCAGGGCCCGTACGTCCCGTTCGCCCAGGGGCCGCCGCAGTGGCAGGCCCAGCCCCCGGCGCAGACCGGCTACCCGTACGAGGTACGGCCCGGCTACCCGCAACCGTACGTGCCCAACCCCAACCAACCGGACTGGTCGGCGATGGCGGACCGCCAGCAGGCGGACCGCAAGGGCAGGCGCCGGATGACGATCGGCATCGCCACCGGCGTCGTCCTGGTGCTGGCCGCGGCCGGCACGCTCGTCGCCCTGACCATGGGCAAGAACGACGACAAGGTCGCCGACGGCCCCAAGGACCACCCGTCCTCGTCCTCGTCCACGAAGACGTCCGCCAGTCCCTCGCCGAGCGGCTCCGCCACCGGGTCCACCGGTCAGCCGACGCCCACGCTTCGTGGCAGCGACCTGTTCACCGCCACGAAACTCTCCGTCGACGGCCAGTCGTTCGCCCGCAAGGCCACCTCGCACAAGACCCCCTGTTGGCAGGGCACCCGCGGGGGCCTCGGCCCGCAACTGGACCCGCACCACTGCTCCCAGATCGTGCTGGCCACCTACGTCTCCGGCAAGGACGCGGTGACCGTCGGCGTGATGGTCTTCCCGACGGCTGCCGACGCCGAGGCGGTGAACACGGACTTCAAGGGCAACCTGATGCCCGTGACCGGGCACGGCATCCCCGATTTCTGCAGTGACAAGGTGGCCTGCGCAGTGACCCACGCGGTGCACGGGCGCTACCTGTACACCACGGTCTCCGGGCCCAACTCCGGAGCCGCCGGCGACACGGATGCACAAGCCATTGCGGCCGGCCGGGGAATTGCGGGCTACGCGCTCTCCAGGCTGCTCGAAATGCACTGACGCCAAAGGGCGTTCGACCGCTGAATGCGGGAGCCATCCTTCCGCTATCGCGTTGAGGTGCGCTTCCGCCCGAGACCCCCTGGGACATGTGCTTATGATGTGAGCTTACCGCTCACGCCCAGGGGGGAGTTGTCGCCGGATTTCGGCGGCTTATCGCGCATGTCAACCAACCGAAGATCACCGCACATTCCGCGCATCTCCAGGGCCGTCATACCCGCCGCGGGCCTGGGGACCCGATTTCTTCCGGCGTCGAAGGCGACCCCCAAGGAGATGCTGCCGGTCGTCGACAAGCCGGCGATCGAATACGTCGTCGAAGAAGCCGTGGCCGCAGGGCTCACGGACGTCCTGATGGTGACCGGACGCAACAAGCGGGCACTTGAGGACCACTTCGACCGCAACCACGAACTCGAGGAACTGCTCGGCCGGCGCGGCGACACCGAGCGCTTGGAGAAGGTGCGCGCCTCCAGCCGGCTGGCGATGATGCACTACGTCCGGCAGGGCGACCCCAAGGGCCTCGGGCACGCGGTGCTCTGCGCGGAGCCGCACGTCGGCGATCAGCCGTTCGCCGTGCTCCTGGGCGACGACCTCATCGACCCGCGCGACCCGCTGCTGCCCAGGATGGCGGAGATCCAGCAGCGGTACGGCGGCAGCGTCGTGGCCCTGATGGAGGTCGACTCGGCCCTGATCCACCTGTACGGATGCGCCGCCGTCGCCCCGGTGGCCGGCGAGGACGGCGACATCGTCCGGGTCACCGGCCTGGTCGAGAAGCCGGAGCCGGGACGGGCACCCTCCTCGTACGCGGTGATCGGGCGCTACGTGCTCAGCCCGGAGATCTTTCCCGTGCTCACCAAGACGCGGCCGGACCAGCGGGGCGAGATCCAGCTCACCGACGCCCTCGGCGAACTCGCCCAGCGGCGGAACGACGGCGGCCCAGTCCACGGCGTGGTCTTCTCCGGGCGCCGCTACGACACCGGCGACCGCGGCGCCTACCTGCGCGCGACCGTCCGGCTGGCCTGCGAGCGCGAGGACCTCGGCCCGGAGTTCCGGGCGTGGCTGAGGGAGTTCACCGCCACCGAGCTGGGCTGAATCCGGGTACGCCGGCGGCGCTCGCAGCCGCTGGGCCTGTGGGGTCGCCCGATCCTGTTGCCCATTGGTTTATGCGGTGAGGGTGAGTTCGAGTCGGGTGAGGTGGCTGGTGCGGGTGCGGTCGAGGGGTTGGTTGTGCCACCAGGCGTGGAGTCTGATCAGGTTGAGTGCGACGGCGGAGTAGACGTGTTCGAGGTGGGTCTTTTCCAGGCCTCGGTAGCGCGCTCGGCGGACGCCGGTGACGGCAGTGGCCTGTCGGATGGTTCCCTCGATGCCGGCCCGTAGGGCGTAGTTCTTGTTCCAGTCCTTGGTCTGCTGTTGGGCGCGGGCGTTGCGTAGTGCTTCGGTCATCTCGCGTGGGTGCAGGGTGATTTGGCGTCGGTTGCTCTTGGCGCTGGTGCACTGGCTCCGGTGCGGGCAGGGGATGCAGTCCAGGGCGGCGAAGGTGGCCACCGTCTTGGGCAGGCCTGCTTGGACGACGGGGTTCCAAGTGACGCTGGTCTTGCCTGCGGGGCAGGTGGCCTGCTCGGCGTGCCAGTCGATGGTGAAATCGTGGGCGGCGAAACCGTTGCGGTCTTTGGCCTGCCGGGAGGTGTCCAGCAGAACTGGTGTGACCAGGGCGACGCCGTAGGTTTTTAAGGAGCCTTGGATCAGTTCGGCGGTGGCGTAGCCGGAGTCGAGGTAGTGCTCTTCGGGGAGGAGCCGGCGCTGCTGAAGGGTGTGGTGGACGGCGTCGAGGGCTTTACTGTCGGGCAGCGTGGAGCTGGTGGTGGCCACGTTCGTGATCAGGTTCGGGTGCTTGCGCCCGGATTCCGGTGCGGAGGTGCAGGTCTCGCTGATGTGGAGCTTGTAGCCGTTCCACAGGGTGTCGCGTTTGACGCTCCAGCGGGAGTCGGTGTCATAGGGCGAGGACAGCCGTAGGTGGCCGGGCGGGCGCCCGTCGCCACCGTCCTCGGCCTTCTGCCGCCGCTTGACCACCTCCCGCCCGCCTTTGATGGTGCGGGTGTAGTTCTGCAGCAGCACGATTCGCAGGACCTGCACCGCGGGAAGTTCCCGCAGCCAGACCGGCGAGTTTGGGTGGTAGACCGCGCCGAGCAGGGCGAAGCCGTCACGGGCGAAATCCACCGCCAGCTGTTCCTGCTTGACCTGCGACGTCGGCAGTCGCCAGCCGTCCACTCGTGCCCCGTATCTCTTGCTCCACGAGGCCACGTCCACGACCTGGGCCACCCAGTCCGGCGCCGCGCAGGTCAAAGCCTCCACAGCGGCCCGCACTGCCTCGCCGGCCAACTCCAGTCGGTTGAGATCCCGCACCGCGGCGACCACGTGGGTGGAGTCGGTGCGCTGCTTGCCGCCCGCGGCCAGCAGGCCCCGCTCGAGCAAGGCGGCCAGCAGCAGGTCCAGGACCTTCTCCTCCAGGTGGTGTGCGGCCACCCGGGTGCGGAACTGCGACAGAACGCTGAAGTCGAACCCTGGATCTTCCAGCCCCAGTCCGAGCGCATAGGCCCAGGAGAGTTTGTCACGCACCGCCTCGGCAGCCTGCCGGTCGGTCAGGTTTTCCGCCATCTGCAGCACCGTGACCAGCGCCAACCGCCCCGGTGACCAGCCCCGCGGACCGGTCGCTGCGAACGCGGACGCGAACTCGGCGTCCGCGAAGACCTCACCGAGACCGTCACGCACCGCGACCGGCAGCGGCACCGGCCGGCCGCGGTACTTGGCCCGCACCGCCCGCACCACGCCAGGCGCAGGCTCCGGCCACGGCTGCGACTCCATCGACACCAGCCCCTCCCACCGTGACCGGGAACGATGAGAGGACCGGCCACACAACAAGCCTGCCGTAATGATCAAGACCCTGACCAGTACACCAACAAATGGGTGAGGTGCCCCGAGGTCTCCGGACAGGGATCCAATAGGATCCCTGTGTAAGGAAACGAGAGGCACGACGTGGCACCACCCAGCAAGTACTCGCCGGAGT